>JAIDDJ010000001.1 GCA_029055345.1 Muribaculaceae bacterium
GCACTTGCCTTTTTATCAAAAAGCTCTAAGCTGTCGGGAATATCAAAACGGGTCTTGTTTTCAGGAAAATATTTCATAAAAAATCTTTCCGCCGCTATCCTGTAATTCTTTTCCCTATTTGATTTCTCCACCTCCATAAACCTTTTCTCCATAAGCTTACGTTCGCTCCGGCTTAATATTTTTCCCTGCCGTTCTTCCGCTTCACGAATGCTACTCTTGGCACGTTCTTTCACAGCGTCATAGCTACACTTATTCACCAGATAGCCACCATAAACCTTATAGAACATCTCTACCTCACTTATTGGCCAGAACGCTTCCGATTCTCTGGGTCTTTTCTCACGCATCTTACGGAACGCGGAGGCGATATCCAGACTCTCGAACAACTCATTATAAAATTCAGTATAAGATCTTAGCAGGTCAATGTCGTATTCTTTTCTAAAAGATCCTAACAGGAAATACATAGATGCCTCGCACATAGCCGATAACGTCTGCATCACATATCCCCCGAAACATGTAGCCATGGTTACCATAAGATTATTACGGGTGGCGATATTGATCCTGCGCAAGTAATTTCCTAAAGAAATCCAATCCATGTTTTCCCCGGATGCCAATTGAATTCCTGCCTCCTTATCCCCGTGCATCTCAAGATGAAGGATGATCCCGGCTTGACAGAGTTTTCTGTCATTCTCTATTTGACGGAAAAGATTCTCCAAATCAGCTTTTGAATTTACAAGAGCTAATTCATGGGATAGATACGGATATTTCTTAGATGCAGGGAGAATGCAATCGTTATGTAACATCTTACCCGTCTCTCTTTCCGTCGATTCTAATGATTGGATTACTATTATCTTATTGAAAGTAAAACTTGATATCATGCTGAGTTATATGCAAGATTGGCTGCCGAGATGACGGATCACACTTATATATCGCTGTGGGTTTTGATTACAGCGCGAGGTTCGTAAATTAGTGCGTGCCTATCGAGACGTCATTTTTACACGCTTACTTAATAATGACGTGCCGCAGACGGAGGTGAATTTTTATTACTCATTCGCCCGAAGGACGCCGGATGGGGCATCATTTGGAGTGATGGTAAAGGTATCCTCAATCTTCAGAAAAAGATCTTTCATGGAACCCAAATCAGAATCTATGTAATCCTTTATGACTTGCATAACTTTTTCGTAGGAAAGATCGTTTTTCAACGCCGTCATGAATGTATCCTTAAGTTGGATCTCAAGAAAGTGATCCATCACCTCATCCCAGGTACGATTGATGGATGTGGCCAACTCGTTGATGGATTCAAGATCATTTTCTCCCAAGTCAGCGAACTCCTTACCGGAGAACAGTTTGAAATTCTCCTTTTGTCTTTTACGCTTTTCAGCTTCGGATATTCCTTCAATATCGGTGAGACGCGCATTCACCTCTATAAAAACGCCTGCGCTTCTGACAGTATCCTCATCCTCGATCATGAGAAGAAGATCCTCGGAAAGGAGGTCAGGGTTGATCTTCATTCCCATCAGGTCGTGGTTGGTCACGAATTTGACGGGTGAGAAGAGATGCCAGAAATAGCCGTTGTTATCCTTGGAATACTTGGCGTATGTCTTACGGTACTCGGTGAAACTGTTGTCGCGGGTAATAAAGATAGGTTTGGGAGATTCCTTAAGATCGAAGAGGTATTTGCCTACTATAGAATCCCGTCTCAGGGTACCCGGAGATTTGTTGGTGTTGAGTTTCTTTATTACATCCGAGAATACGGTCTCACTCATTTTCAGATCCTCATCACTGTAGAAAGGTATATCCTTGTCGATTGTTATTGCCAACGGATCCTTAAGGTGCTTCTCAATCACGGAGTCAAGGGAATATTGATAATACCGCTTGATTTCTTGTGTTCCTATATCATCAGGGTCAATATCAAAGATGGAGCAAAGATAATCCTCGAATGAGGTTATATCCTCCGGAAGAGTACCCTCTTTGCAAGCATTGATGTAATAATGATAGAACACGTTTTGGGAGAACTGACCTGACAGGAACACCGGATTTTCTTCAAGCCATACCATCTCAATGGCTTTTCTGATATGCGATTTAACTTCAGATATATAAGTCTTGCATATCTTGAAAGTTACGTTCGGCTGACTCCCTATCTTCATCAGATTCCGGGCATTCCGGAAGATGGGTTTCTCACCCGGCAGGAGATCGGAATATGGCATGCACAGCATCGGCAGCACAACCTGTGTGTCGAGATATACTGACCGGTTCTTCCTCTGCATCATCAGGCTTTCCGGACTTGAATCAGTGATTCTGCTTATGACCTTTCCAATGCTCAGCCGATAAACGATGTCATTCTCATTGCAGAGATTTACGATTTTGCGGTATATATCCTTTGCGCTTTCATCGCTGTCCAGATTGCTTCTTAGAAATGAATAGAACGGGTTGCCCTCCGCATCGTCGATCTCGCTCTCATCTTCATCGAATGAAGCCCGCGCCGTGTCACGGTAACGTTTCTCCAGGAATCCGGAAAATATCGTGTACACCTCCTCAATCTTCTCCTGCAGCGGAGTATTCTCCAGTATGGCACCGAGGTCATCAAGGAAATTCTGCTTGTTGACCGTACAATTTGTTTTGGCTGAGGTGAGTTTGTCGACAGCCTTAGGAGTCAGCGAGAATTTGTTATCCCCTGCCGGTATCAGGAATCCGGTCTTGACAAGTTTTGTCAGGCAGGAATGGGTCACGTCCTTGGTCTCCTTGTTGATGAATTCCTGCACCTTGGCCTTCATATCCTCTTCACTCATTTCACCCTCATTATATAAAGTGCGCATGATGAAACATTCGATCACCTGCTTTTTCAGATCGCGTGACACCTTGCTGTAATCGAGGAAATCGTAGGCCTGAAGATCCTCGTCGGAGGGCTCGATGATTTTTTCCGGTTCATCGTAGATTTCCGGATGAGATGTCGCCAAAGCACCTTCAAGTTTCAGGGTGATGAGGATATATGCGGCCAAGATATATTTGAGGTGCGTCATCACTTCAGCCTTGTCCCAATCCGGAGTGTTATGTGTGGCCAGATTTCGTGGTGTCACGGCGCGATAAAGGATATAGCGGCCTGAAGAGTCATTCTTCCACGATTCTCCTGAAGATGTATAATTGTCTATTGAAGGGAAAACGTTCAATAGCCTCACCAGATCTTTGAACGCCTTGTTTTCATAACTTCCGTAATCCAATCTCCCTTCAAACCATAGGATGCGTTTCATGTAGGTATCGAGTCTTGACAAGAGACTCTCAAGTGGGTTAAATTGACCCGGCTCCGTGACACATGTCAGCGTTAGATCCTTTTCCATTGCATCTCGGAACCCGTCAAGTTTAGGTAGACCAATACGCGTGCGGACGATATGGAAAAATATTTTGATTCCGCGTTCGATATCTGCGTCAGAGTATCCTAAATTCTCATCGCTGAATACGTGTCTGCAATAATGAGTAATGTCTTTTGTTATTACGGTCTGATCAAACATAAGTTATTCTTGCCTGTGTGGTTCTAATATTGGTTGTACAGTGGATGTTCAGTCGATATTTATCCTCGGATATAGTGTAAGGGTACAGATATTTCGGCCAACCTGTAGGTCGCCCCACAGAACCGGAACTCCCTTCGATGTTTGTAAACTGGCTATTGTCTATCTAAAAGTAAAATTTCCGTGTCTATAAGTGAAAAATCCATCTGCCAATCCGAGTTCGCATGATAATATACGATATTCCAAGAGTCACCGGATAGACAATAACAAATCGCAATATATAAGTATAGGAACCTAATAATGTGAGAGGAACGAGTGAATAGAGCCAATGTAGTACAAAGACATGTAAAATGAAAGCAGGCAGGAAAAGTTCTGATACATTCTTGATACATCTCGACAGTCCTCGCCCCGGCTTATAAAGATAAAGGGATATAAACGTTACAATCGAATAGAGGATACAAATTCCACTTCCAAACTGATATTCAACTCCGGGATTATAAGGGAACGAGATATACCTCAAATACAGACAATAAAAACACGCGCAAAGAATAGCAGGCAGAAGAATGAGGAAATTACTATGTGTAATTTTATTTAGTCTTTTTTTAATCTCCGGCATAAAGGCTCTGAGCAAACCACCTAAAAAGAAATATAGGAACCAATTATACACCCTGAATGTTTGATAGACGCCTCTTTCGAAATTCTCTGTTACGTCAAGCGTATAGAATATATTACATATTACACCGAATATCATAGTTCCGCTTATCAAAAATAGTTTCCCGTATTTCGAATATAGCTTAGTAATTAGTGGAAGAGCAAAATAAATGAAAATCATCGCTCCTAGATACCACAGAGTCCATAATACTGAATGACGTTGCAAATAAGGCCCCACAAGTTCCTTTACCCAGATTTCCGCATTAAGCCATAGTTCCGGCGCAATTATTCTACGTACAACTGCTATTGGGAAAGCCAAGAGAAATCCCAATTTCAATATTGCTACTACCTTATTACTTGAGTATCGCCAATCTTTCTGTTTTCCAATCAATAAGAAACCGGAAACCATAAAAAATAACGGTATGGCAATTCCTGACATTGTCGCTAAGACAAAGCATAAAATATTTGAAGTAACTGCGTGAACACTATGTAACAGCATAACATATGTCATTGCTATTACCTTAATGAGATCTAAGGAAATATTGCGATTATAAGAGTGTGTCATATTCATCCGATGTCAACTTATCTCGTAAGGACAGAAAATTGCTTTCACAGAAATCTAAATCATAAAATTATTTATAGATTTGGCGAATTCGTAGGCTTAGTGGAGGGTGTACCATGATATATATAGGGCCAACCCTCAGCCGACCATTTGATTTCATCCAACATCGGCATTCGCCCCTTGCCCCCCTTGCCTCGGATATAGCTGTGGTAGATATACCAGGTCTTGCCATCCTTGTCTGTGATTATTCGTGACCCGTGCCCAGGACCTACAAACTTTTCGTTGCTGCTTACCACGAGGTTATAGCCGTTATCAAGCATCGGCACACCGTCAGAATCCACGTACGGACCAAACAGATTTTTCGAGCGTCCCACACCTACCCTGTAAGTACTCTTATCCTCGCTACAGCACCTACCCACGGAAGCAAAAAGATAGTAATATTTCCCACGTTTAAATATATGGGAACCTTCAAAAGCCTTACCGGCTATCTCTCTTTTCGAGTTGATGTCCGGGATATAGTACTTACCATCTTTATCCCATTTCAATTCTACTATATATAGTCCGTTGAAACTTCCCCAAAGGAGGTACAATTTCCCTTTATCATCTACTAAAGATGGATCGATAGAATTACGCACGCCCGAGGAATCACTCGTGAAGAGCAGACCCAAGTTAGTGAAAGGTCCTTGCGGTTTATCGGCTATGGCCAACCCTATTCCGTTATCATGGTATTCACCACCTTTCGAGTAGGAATACGCCATCAAATACTTTCCGTTATGCCGTATCACGTCAGGAGCCCAGATGCCCCCTCCCTCCAATCCTGTGGGCATCTGATCCTCGGTGAAAGAATCGGCACAATATGACCAGTCAACCAAGTTTCTGCTGGTATAGATCGGAACTTTCTTAGCCATATTCGTTCCATACATATAAAAATTACCATCCTCATCAGCCACAACGGTAGGATCAGGAACAGTCTTCTCCAACACAGGATTGGTATAGGTGCTTGACTGTGCCAGAGCATTGAACACTGCACAGACAAAGACAAACAAGATCTTCAGTTTCATAACCACGAATTTCCTAGCGCGTCTTCACTCCCGTACAGCAAAACGACAGGAGACCGGTCCTCAGGTCTGCGAGTTGGCAACGGGTTATTGTTTAGCCATTACCACAGGAGTTACAGCTGACGGGAGGATAGTCGTATGCGCAACCAGTTTATCAAAGATATTATCACATCATTTTCCCCTCACCTATCCGATAAGATTACAATACAAAGCGCTGAAACAGGTGCCACCTTACAAGCCACCATTTCACTCGATTAAACGCTTCAAATCTTCACAATCGTGAGATCCATAATGGAGGCAGCTTCTTCAACGGTGCAGAAATCGAATGTATCCAAAAGGGCTGAGAGACCGGCAAAGGCCCGCTTTCGCCCAAGATTCGACTTCATGTAACGTATCATACGGTTCTTTAAAGTTCCGGCTTCCTTGAAATAGGACTCATATTCCTCTTTAGTCATCATCTTTGACTTGAAATCCAAAAGATCCACTATATGGAAATAACACATCCCGTAATCGGCATCTTTCATTCTGGATTTAACGAAAGATAAAGGTAATAGTCGGAAATATCCCCCACCGGAATAGGCTATCTCCTTACCAACAATAGGGAGTTTAGTCAGCGTTATAGGGAATTCATTTATTTCAATACCCTTATAACTGATCCGACAGGGTTTACTTCCGCCCTCAAATGCAGGGAATCCACCGAAATCTCTCATTGCCGGAAAAATGGAGGCATCATTCTTTATTCCACATTCAGCCAATATTTCAAATGCCCATTTATTTGACTCCCCTATCGAGAACGCAGGCGCCCGAAAACTTTCTACTTTTTTCCCGGTAGCATCTTCCAAATCATTAATTGCCAACATGAGATCTTTTCGGAATTCCTCCGGCTTCATCTTGTTTATCCATCCATGAATATGGGAATGGCACCCGACCTCATGGCCTCTGTTTGCAATTGCTTTCACTACATGCGGAAACTCCTTAACTAATGCTCCCAGACAGAAGAATGTGGCTTTTTCCTGATGTTCATCCAAAAGATCAAGGATTCGCTCAAGCATAATATCATAGGCCTGATATTTTTTAGGATCAGCACTCAGAAAATGCTTAACAATATACCATTCCTCTACGTCAAAGCTGAGAATATTCATAGGTTATCAGGTTTATTGCGCGGTATATCCGCCATCAATTATCAGATTCTGTCCCGTCACCCAGCGGGAGGCATCGCTCAGAAGGTATATCACCCCGTTTGAGATATCGGAGGTCTCACCCAAGCCAAGAGGATGCCTGGATTCCAATATGGCACGCGCCTCGGGATCCGCCATATATGGGAGTTTGGAATTGATTGGTGTCACGATCGCCCCCGGGCTTATGGAGTTCACCCTCACCTTTCGGTCGGCGAACTCACAGGCCAGCCCGCGTGACGCGGCTATGAGAGCTCCTTTCGTAAGGCCGTAAAGGGATTTGGCCTTCTCTCCGACAACACCCATGACGGATGAGAAAAAAATCACGCTACCCCCCGTTGTGCTGAAATTCTTCTTCCTAAGACATTCACGGGTCAGCGAGAGTGCCGAGACAACATTATTCCTGAGGAATTCCATTATCTTTTCCTCCGACATGAGCTTCAGCGGGAAAACCCCCGAAATACCGGCGCAATTCACCACGCCGTCCAGACGGCCCATGTCGGCCACCACCTCACTGACGGTATCCTTTACCGCTGCATCATCGGTCAGCTCCACCGCATAGGCATGGTTACCTTCGCCTTCAAGCCGGCTCAGGGTCTCCCGCAGCCGCTCATGGTTGCGGCCGAGAATGGCTACCTTGGCCCCCATCCTGCTGCAGTCGATGGCACATTGCTGACCGATGCCTGATGAGGCACCCGTCACGAGAATGGTCTTGCCTTCAAGGGAAAACGGATTGTGTGATACGGTATTCATAGGTACATGAGTGGTGGACATACGATGCTGTCCGTTGAGAAATGCACACTGCCCAAGGAGAGACCGACCCCGAAACCGGATGCAAGGAAACTCAGTTTTTCCTCACGCAGCCTGTCACCGAGTTCGGTCACCATCAGCAGCGGAATAGTCGCGCCGCTGGTATTGCCGAAGCGGTCGATGTTGTATGGTGTCTGATCTTCGGAAAATCTGAGCCGTTTGCGTATCTTCTCGCACAGGAACTTGTTGGCCTGATGAAGCAGCAGATAGTCCACGCCCTCATGATCGATGCCGAATTTATCCATGAGTCCGGCCACTGACCTCGGGACATTCCGCGAGGCGAACTGGAACACCTCCAGGCCGTCCATCTTCTCATGCAGACGTGTACGCACTGTCCCGTCCTCATCGGTGTATTCCAGCAGCGACCCTTCCGTGAAAGGATTCCTGCAACCACCGTCGGGAACTATCAGGGCATCCTTGCCCGCACCGTTGGTAAAGAAATCGAATTGCATGGGATCGGCCTCCCGAGAGAATTCCAATGCTATCGCACAGCCGGCGTCAGCAAACAGCAGGGCGGTGCCTTGATCCTTCGGGGCGGCGTAGAAAGACTGGGTGTTGCCTACGAGCAGCAGGCCTCTGGTGATATATCCCGTCTGCATGATGCTCGCTGTCATTCCGAGTCCGTAAACGAAGCCCGAGCACCCAAGCGGAGAATCAAACGCCATGGTGGAAGTCGGCAGACCGAGCCTTTCCTGAAGTATGCAGGCGGTGGAGGGAAGCTTGTAATCGGCGGTATGAGAAACAAACACGAGCAGCTGTATGTCATCGTTTTTCCAACCTAAATCCTCAATCAGTTTTTCTGCGGATTTGTAACAGAGATCCGATGTACATATGCTTCCGTCAGGAATGGCGCAGTGTCGTTCCCGAACCCCTATTGTGGCGATATACTTCCCAATCTCCTCCGGAGTGAGATACGGATAATCCTCATTGCTCACCACACGCTCGGGCACGCATCCCGCGATACCCCTGATGGCGACGTTATTTATCTGTATGTAAGCCATGATCAGAAATGTAACATTAACGGATAGGAATCCGTGACAGCCTGAATCAGGTTGACGGGACTCCTATCCGTTTTTCCGTGACGTTATGCCCGTTTACTGAGCGAGCGCGAAAAGATCGTCAATTGTCCGGGCTTTCTTGAACTCCGTTACGGGGAGTTCCTTGTCAAGCTCTTCCTCGAACATGGAGATTACGGAAAGGGCGGCGAGCGAATTCCATTCGTCAAGCTCGCGGAACTCGGTCGCGCCAGTCAGGGCTGCGGCATCTTCAATCTCGGCAGCCTCGGCGAATTTCTCGATGAAATCTTTGATAGTCATATTATCAGTTTTTAGTATTTAAGATTTTATTTAAATTTAACGAACATCAAAATTTAACAAACCATAATCGAAATTTGAAAGAGATGAAAGGATTTCAGCTAACTCCTTATCCTCCTTGTCAAGAAGCGATACGGTCACAGTGAGCGCATGTGGCACAAATTTCTTAGGAACTTTAGTGAGGATAGCCTGTTTTATGTTCAGGGTGCCGATATAAAGGATTGCATCCGGTGATTCCTGTTTTAGGATGGTATCTACTATGTAGGCCAATGCTTTTGCCGATCGTTTCCCGTTCTCATCAAACCGAAGTATATATGCAGTCAGAATACCCTCTTCATTGTACATACGATATGTACCCCTGTAGTTTCCCTTTCTAATATGCACATAAGATGGATCGGAAAGTCTAAGCGATAAGAAGTGATCATTTTCATTTATATGTAATGGCACGTCTTTCTCCTTGAAATTGAACAAGGAGACTATTCCCAAATTCAATTTATTGGCAATATTTGAATATACCGCGGATAATTTATCAAGTATCCGGTTATTTCTTTTCAAGGCCTTACCGGCGTGAATAGGTAAGATATAATACCCTAAATCTCCGATATATTTATCCTTGATTATTTTTACGCTATACTTAAATGAATTCTCATTAGGAACTCCAATTTGAGCGATCCACCCTCGTTTCTCTGCTTCATTGCAAAGAGCCTTGAAAAGATCTTTAAAAATAAAGATATCCTTACGATATTCAGGTATTACAAAAGTTCCTCCGCTAACAGCAATGACAACATCTTTACCCTTATATTTGTATGGCCGAGGCTGAAAGTAATTGTGACCCATCAGTTTTCCATCAGCTGTCATCTTTACTGCATGAAGAGTATAGCCTGTTATCGTTTTACTGAAAGTTTCCTTAAGACGTGCTGGTGTATGATCGACATTAAAGCAAATCTTATATCCATCACATATTTTTTCCCAAAGGTCATTGGTAATTTCGTCTGTCTTTAGTATGCGAATCAAAGATTTATCCTGAATTTTCATTTAATTAACCCATATTATCCATTATAACTACTTATTTACAACTAATTCTCTTAGATACTTTGTATTTCAGGTATCACCATCGGTCCGAACGTACCGCTCATTGTCGCCCAACTCAGACCAAGCCCGAAACTCGACATCAGCAGGCGTTCAGGATGATGTGTAAGTTCATCACGCAGGCGCGTCACCATCAATGACGGGATGGAGGCGCCGCCGAGGTTGCCATATTCCTCAAGATTGTACGGTACTTTGTCGAGGGGCAGTTTGAGTTTCTTCACTACCCTGTCAACTATCATCTTGTTGGCCTGATGGATAAGGAAATGATCGACGTCGCTATCCTTGTCAATTCCTTCATCAGCCATGAACTGCGCCACCGACTTCGGAGGACGTGAGATGGCGAACGAGAACACGTCCATGCCGTTGATGAGCGTATGGTAAGGGGCACGCACGATGCCGTTGCCGAAATCCTCCTCGATAAATGACTCCGGTGTGGCGGGATGCCGGAAGCCTCCGTGAGGGGTCATGAGTGCCTTGTATCCTTTCCCGAGAGTATGGAAATCCACCACTATCTCGGGCGCGGATTCGTCGTATTCGAGCGCTATGGCGGCTCCGCAATCACCGAAAAGTGGCACACGGCTCTTATCCTTCATCGAACCCATTCGCAACGCCGTGTCACCGATCAGAAGGAGGGCGCGACGCACGTTGCCGGTGGTCAGCAGATTCGCCCCCACGGTTATGGCGTACAGGCATCCGCAGCAACCCATCGGCATATCGAGGCAGAAGGTGGTGTCGGGAAGTCCCATACGGTCCTGAAGGATGCAGGACGTGGGAGGGGTACGGTAATCACCCGTCACCGACTCGAAAATCAGCACGTCGATACTGTCACGTTCCCAGCCCAGACCTTCAAGAAGGGCATCCGCAGCCTTTTGGCACATATCCGAAGCGCAGACATCATCCGGGGCGATATGGCGTCGCTTAATCCCTACGGTATTATTGAAAACCTCGGCCTCTTCCGGGGTAAACAGAGGTATATCCTCCGTAGCCACCACATTCTCGGGCACGCAGGCCGACACACCGGCCATGCGTACGTTATTTATTCTCCATTTTGCCATTGCTTCACGTTGAATGTTCGGTAATGATCAGATTTCCGATTCAGAACTCCACACCCTGTCGGCGTAGTATTTCCTTGCCGGCATTATAGGAGATGAAGCCGAGGATATCCTCCGGATCGAGCATCACGTCAAAGGTTTCCTCGGCGAGGGTAACCAGGTTGAGCTGATGCACTGAATCCCAGGCATCGACACTATCTTTACTGAAATCACCTAAAAGAGATGCCGGGGCTACCCCGAATACCTCCACAAAGATATCGTTGTATTTCTTCAGATTATCCATATCAGTTTTCTTAATTTGTATGTTACTGTATCTTGTTTTACCTCACGCTGAGCGGACCTCTGATTCCTCACGAAAAGAGTTCTTTGGGTTATCTCACGCAGAGGGCTCACGGAGGTTGGAAATGATTTTTGAGGTGGAAAGAGGATTGGAGGGAGGGTTTGTTTCCTCACGCGGAGGGCTCGCGGAGATAATTTTCGTGTCTACGTCGTTTCCTCACACAGAGCCTCAGAGGGCACACAGAGAAAATCTCTTTGCTACACTCCATACCTCAACTCTGTGTGCCCTCTGTGACTCTGCGTGAGGACATTTAATTACTCTGTGTGCCCTCCGTGACTCTGCGTGAGGACATTTAATTACTCTGTGTGCCCTCTGTGGCTCTGCGTGAGGACATATCACGCGTTGTCAAGTTTAGCGTAAAGGATCTTGCCGGCCTCGTTCTTCGGAAGTTCGTCCATGACGCGCACACCGATGGCGTTGGCCGGCACATGGATGGCGTTCATCAGCGTATCGCGTGCCGTGTCAGCCTGGGCCGCATCCGTCAGATGGATCAGCAGTTTCTCATCGTTGCCCGTGCAGGCGCACTCGCAGCTGAGCACCCCACGGAGAATCTGCTCACACTCATCGAGCCCCACTCGGTTACCGTAAAGTTTCAGGAAACGCCCCATGCGACCCCGTATGAAATAAAATCCGTCGGCATCGCGGTATGCGATATCACCGGTAGGTAGAAATCCGTGGCGCTCATCACCCAACGCGAGATCGGCGCGGCAACGGGCATAACCCATCGTCACGTTCTTTCCCTCATAGCACATTTCTCCGGTGGCCGGAGACTCCTGTATCTCATTCCCATCAGTATCACGCAGTGATAGCCTTCCGTTAGGCACCGCTATACCGATGCTTCCCATTTTTGACAAGGCAAACTCGGGCGGCAACCACGCCATACGCGCTGTTCCTTCCGACTGCCCGTAAGTGGCGATCCACCGCTTCCCGTTGTCACGGCAATACTCCGCGAACTTGCGGTTCAACGCCTCCGGCATCTTTCCTCCACCCTGCGTGAGCAATGTCAGATGAGGAAGCTTCATGCGGTAGAAGCGCATCTTGTCAAGCACATCGAAACTAAACGGCACCCCGGTGAAACTCGTGGCCTCCTGCTCCTTCAGGAATCGCCAGAACAAAGGATCGGTCATTTTCGCTCCCGTTATCAGGATAGCAGCTCCGGCCTTCAGGTGACTGAACACCATCGAAAGTCCCATCGTATAATGGAGCGGAAGCACCATCAGCGGACAATCCTGCGGCGTGATACCGAAGAATGTGGAGATATTCAGCGCAGCCGCCTCGATGTTGGAATACATATGGCGCACCAGCTTCGGACTACCCGTAGAACCGGAAGTCGGCAACAGATGACTCAGATCAGGGTGCATATCCGCGGCGGGAGCGCCGGTATTGCAAAGCCTGTACCCGAACTCCCCGGCTGTCACAACCCCGTCATTATCCTCCGCCATATGGGCCGGAGCACAAATGTATTGCGGCTGATAGGTGTCGGTGAGGGTGGAAAGGAGCGCCGGCTCGGTGTGCGCGTTAAGTATGAGCGGAACGTTGCCAGACAGTAACGAAGCCAGCACCCATGCTATACCACCGACATTGTTCTCGGTCATAATGAAGAGCAACGAGCGCGGCGGCAGTGTGGACGTCATCAGCTCCGCCAACCCTCTCACTTCACCCACCGTGAGACGGCCACCATCCGAATCAATCGCGACCAACTGATCCGGAGAAAATTTATCAATATCAAGAAGCATGGGGATTATTTAGATTGAGGCGCAACCGTCAACACCGAGTATCTGACCGGAGATGTATGAGGCGTTGTCGGAGGCGAGGAACGCCACGGCCTTCGCCACGTCGTCAGGTTCGCCGAGTCGACCGAGGGCGATACGTCCTATGCGGGCGTCGATCTTGTCGCCGGAGGCCTCATATAGCTCCTCGAACCGTTCCGTCTTCACTATACCGGGAGCCACGGCATTGACGCGTATTCCCTGCGGGGCGAGTTCCTTGGCCGAGGATTTTGTAAAGGAGATGATAGCCCCCTTCGTGGCCGAATAGGCCGACTGGCCGGCGGAACCGAGCACAGCGGTGACAGATGCTATATTGACGATTGAGCCGCCACCCGTACGCGCCATGATGCGCGACACGAGTTGGGTAAGCTCGATGACAGCTATGACGTTGACGCGGAACATCAGCTCCGTCTCCTCGCGCACGATCATGCCGATCTTCTTGTTGAAGACCACACCGGCGTTGTTTACCAGCACGTCAATCCGTCCTTCCGCCTTCTTCACCGCCATCATGGCTGACTTGGCAGCCTGCTGATCGGTGACATCGAAATATAACGCATGGAACCAGGGGTTCTCCGCTTCCATCCCGGCCATCGACCCCTCGGTACGGTCACAGCCGTAAACTGTCGCACCCTCAGCAAGCAAACGTCCGGCTGTCGCCTTACCGATACCCTGGGCCGCACCCGTGACAATGCAGATCTTATCTTTCAGAATCATTATTTTCAGTATTTACACCAGACTCCTCCCTCCGTCTATCAGGAGGTCGGTCCCGGTAATCCAGCCGGCAGCGTCCGACAGAAGATAAATGATAGAATAAGCCACCTCCTCAGGCTTTCCGTATCGTCTGAGAGGATACCGCTCCATGTCACGGCGCATATCCTCTTCATTCGTAACACCATTGTGGATAAGAGGGGTATCTATCCGGCCGGGATGCACGGCATTGCACCGTATACCTTTCGGAGCGAGCTCGAGAGCTGCATATTTCATAAATGCGCTCAATGCCGATTTGGATGCACCGTAGACACCGTTACCGACCGAGACATTCGAATATCCCGAAATCGATGCCGTAAAGACAATTGAGGCAGCCCCGGCCAGTTTCTTTTTCTTAACCAAATGCTTCACAAGCAATATAGGCGCGAAGCAATTGACGGTGAAAATGTCATCCAGATCCTTCTCGGTATAAAACTGCAGTGTACGCATCTTATTGATACCCGCATTACAGACTACCCCGTCGAGCAGCCCGATAATTTTCACGACTTCCTCCAAAGCGGAGTTATCTGAGAGGTCACAGACAGCGATGGTCCCGGTACATCCATCCGGTAGCATCGCGCATGTCCGTTCCAGTTCCTCCCGGTTCCGCCCTAAGAGGATACACTCCGCTGATCCGGCCTTACCACATTCTATCGCTGTGGCGCGGCCAATTCCAGAGGAGGCCCCGGTGATCAGGATACGTTTACCATCAAGCCGGAAAGGGGAAGACATCATTTCTTAGACTGCATACGGTTGTAGAGGTCACCCACCGTCACGCAGGCTTTCATATCCTCTGCGTTAAAAGTGACACCATATTCCTCATCAATCATTCCGATAACGGAAAGACCGGCGATGGAATCCCAGTCTTCAAGGTCACGGATTACGGTATCACTTGAAATTATTGCCGGATCAAGGTCATCAAAAATTTCAGCGAATTTCTCTATAAACTCTTTCATAGTAAATTTGAATTAGATTCGTTTAGCAGGATTTCCCAAAACCGTTGTACCCTCCTTCACACTCCTTATTACAAAACTCAGTGCTCCCACTTTGGCGTGATCATTCACTGTCACTTTATGATTGATCACAGCACCCGTATGAACAGTAGTTTCATTTTTGATTTTAATCCCACCTACGCACGTCACATGAGTATCAATCCTGTTAAAATCCCCTATTTCAGCATCATGCCCTATGACAGTATAGGATTGTATCATATTGTAATTGCCTATTCTACAATCCGAGCCTAATGTTGTAAATGCAGCGATAATATTACCTTCACCCAATTTCACATTAGAGCCTACTCTGGCAGTTGTATGAATGAGGTTGATAAACTTGGCCCCACGGTCTATTATACTTTCTATGCACCTCCTCCTTGAGTCCCCTCCTATTGAAAAAGTAAAAACATCATCCTCCCCCGGTATATAATCTTTAATCGTAGATAGTACTGGCGGGTATCCAACAAAACCATCCAAAGCATTCACATTATCATCAATAAATCCTTTGATGATAAATTCTGTATTATACCCGATGGATTCTCTCGCGATATCATAGAGGGTCCGCCCCATTCCACCGGCTCCTATAATTATGAGGCACTTCATATATTGTTTATATATTCAACACTTTTCTATATTTATCCCACTGACCCTTGTAGTTCCTTTGCTGAAGTGAGTAGCCGCCATCATCATTTCCCTCAATCAGTAAAAAGGTTCCATCACCTTTTGCTACAATATCCCAACCTACATATCTTACTTTCGGACTTCTTTTAGCAACCCGACAAATAAAATTTTTACATTCTTCCCAATCAGGTATTTTAAATCCAACAATCTGTTTACCTGTATCAGGATGAACAATGTAAGAATTATTATATTTATCAAATGCCGGCATGAATATTATTCCAGTTTTAATATCTATATGCGCGCATATTCCTTTGGCACTCAAATTATCACGATAATCTTGATTTGTACCCATTCTCAATACCGCACCCATTATGTTTACGTTCTCCCCATCTCCATCCAGAACAGTTGTAATACGTATCGTATTAACAGACCACGGATGAAATTCAGAAATTGGACCAGATTGTTTTAATGGTTCCTCTAATAAGTATCTGGCATTATTATCAGAAGTAAGTTTTTTATATAACTGTAAAGGATCAACCTTAGCTGTCTCTATGCATTCAACACCTATTCCACACAAACCGTTGACATCCTTGATAAATATTCTATCTCCCACATTTTCAGAAACAAATCGATCAAAATCAACTTGATTCGACGCTGATACATCAAGCCATTTACGTCCTAAAAGCTCAGAATATTCATGGTTAAATTTTATTTTATCTCTAAAGACTTGAAGGGCATTGTTGTCATTACAAAAGTGCTGTATTTTTCTTGTCCTTCTTAAGGTAATGTATTCTTTCCTCCCTCTACGATTTAAAGTATAAAACCTATAAATAAAATAGTCATTGAAAGAAATCCCATGTACTATATAAGCCCCTATAAAATCTAAAAAATATTTAATTTTAGAGAGACTTGAAATTTTTCCCACGAAATTATTAGAAACTTCGTTGTATCGCGCGATTAACTTTTTAATTTTCATACCCTTATACAAATTTCTCAAAAATATCTTCTAACTTCATTGCTATTGCCTCTGACGAAAATCTCCTCCGACAATCACTTACAATCCAATTTCGGTCATATTGCGTATATGTTGCAAACATATTTTTAATAGCATCTGATAGAGCTGTAATATTATCTACTGGCACTATCATACCATTTTTATCATTTAGACACTCTCTAATACCACCGCAGTCAGTAGCGATTACTGGCAATCCCATAGCTAATCCCTCAAGCACCGCCACCGAAAAATTTTCATTTTTTGATGGTAATATGTATACTTGACTCTGCTCCAATTGTTCTACAATCTGATTTTTACTCTTTTTCCCCAATAAATGAATATTCTTTTCAAGCTTTTTTTCTTTTATCAACTCTAATAAATTCTCTTTTTCTTCCCCATCTCCAATTATATCAAGCTCCCACTTATCAATTGGAATATTAGCTTCTGCAAAAGCCTTAATAAGGATATCAAAACCTTTACGCTTAATTAGGCTTGCAGCCGATATAAATTTTAATACTTTAGAAGAATCCCATTTAAGTAATGGCTCCGTAGGTTGAAATTCTCGTCCATACATATTATGAACAACTTCAAAACTCAAATTAAAATGTTTTTGAAGATTATTTGCCAAACTTTGAGAAACTGCTATGGAGGCATCTGAATTTTCAAATGCGTATAATGCCCATTTATAATCATTAGCTGAAAGTTTTTGATTATTGAAACGGGCTAAATGTTCAATTCCTATAACAGGAATACCTGTATCTTCTTTTATCTTTACACCCATTACAGTATTCCAAAAAAACTGGGAATATATTAGATTAGGTAACCCATGATCCTTTACAATTTTGTTAAATAGTTTTTTATAATATAATGGATATTTAATCCATTTAATATATTTGTCAGGGCCAATCGTTTTCAGAAATAAACTACCAGGTAGAGTGATATAATTATAATACTCTACTCCATTGATTGTAAAATTCTTCAATCCCAACTTTCCTCGATTCTTCTGTAAACGAGCATCAACACTCATTACAACAACCTTATGGCCAAGTGCTGCTAAAGCTTCCGCTTGATCTTTCTCAAAACATCCCCATTGTGGATATTCAGCTGTCGGGAAACCTCGTGAAATCATCAGTATATACATAGCTATGCTCAATATTTAATCTAAGATACTAGATTATTATATTATTTAAACACTCATGAAACAATATCTTTAAAACTCAATATTTATTTAAGAGGGATAAGTTTTGTATGTTTTATGAGTACCTCGGCTAATGAATTCTTCAAGGATGCCATTTTCACCTTAAATTTAGAGGATTTGGGTTCCTCGGACACTTTTATAATTGGTAAGAATTTTGTTTTCAGATGATGATGATGCACATATACATTCAAAAGCCTCTCTGCCATATACCCGAACACTCGGGCCTGAACCGGATCATTTGAAATTTTCACTCTTTTTTCAACCTCAAAAAGAATTGAAAAGAGCCATTCACTGTAATGCACAAAACGGTCTTTGGGCATAATAAACATATTATATGCACTAAAATGAGTCGAATGTTTCAATATTTCGTCAAAGCTGCTCGCATATTCTGGATAAAGCTCATTTAGGGTATGCTCAAGTATTAACAAATCCTCCTTAGAATGGGCTGCACAATAATGCATATATAGGGGATAAGGATACTGCAGTGGTTTTGCTACCACAATATCATATCTTTTAAATATAGAATCCAGATCAGGAATAACAGGCGGGTGTTGAATCATTTCTTCTTCTCTGCGGTTTGTAATCGAGAGAGGAAGTATCATGGAAGGATGAAAATTAAAATATCGGCGATAATGATTCAATCCATAGTACTTACTGTCGGGTCCATTTTTCCAAAGCCAATAATGTGCGGTCAGTTCACAGAAATTGGGATTTTTTTCCGATATATTATCTCCAGAATTATCTTTTGCTATTCCCAGATCAATTTTTGATATTGCGGCTCCCACTTGTATAGGGAAATATCCATTTTCCTTACAAAAATAATCTTTCTTATGACAGCATACCAATATTAGCGCTTGGTGTTTATAGTCTGATTTCATAGATTAAAAGGTTAAATTCATAACTTGACGTATTATCGGAGCCATATCATAATACCTATATTCTGCCAACCGCCCCCCGAACAAGACCGTGCTTTCCTTATCTACAAGTTCCTTATATTTTGCATATATTTCTTGATTCCGGGCATCGTTGACAGGATAGAACGGCTCCATACCATCCTGCCATTCAGTTGAGTACTCACGGGAAATGACCGTCTTCGGATTCTCGTAAACGGCATTTCCGAACATTTCGAAATGCTTGTGCTCAATTATGCGGGTAAAGGGGACTTTGGCATCTGTATAATTCACAACAGCATTTCCCTGCCAGTTGGGAGTATCAAGAACCTCTGTCTCGAAACGTACCGTGCGATATTCAAGTTTCCCGAACCGATAATCGTAGAACTCGTCGATCTTACCGGTAAATACGATTTTATCAGTAATGGATTCCCAATGTTTACGGTCACTGAAAAAATCAGCATCTAACTTCACCTCGACCCCTTTGAGCAATCCCTCGATGAGCTTGTTATAGCCGCCGATAGGTATACCCTGATAACTGTCGTTGAAATAATTGTTGTCGAATGTCAGACGCACCGGCAGTCGGCGTATGATAAACGCAGGAAGGTCAGTGCATTTCCTTCCCCACTGTTTCTCCGTATAGCCCTTGATCAGTTGCTCATAAATATCTTTCCCGATAAGGGTGAGCGCCTGTTCTTCAAGATTACGCGGTTCATCTACCCCATCGCGCCTCATTTTCTCCACAGCCTCCCTACGCTGTTCAGCCAGTTTTACCTCCGCCTCTTCAGGAGTCTTGACACCCCACATCTGATAGAACGTGTTCATGTTGAACGGGAGATTATACAGTTTCCCATCGGGCGCCTGCGCTACCGGACAATTGGTATAACGGTTAAATGGCACTATTGAGTTAACGAAATCCCACACCTTTTTATCGGAGGTATGGAAGATATGTGCACCGTATTTATGGACATTGATATTGTCAATATCCTCGCAGTAGATATTTCCACCGGTATGCGAGCGTTTATCAATGACGAGGCATCGCTTCCCGGCTTTCTTGGCGAGGTAGGCGAATGTGGAGCCGAACAGGCCGGCACCGACTATCAGATAATCGTATTTCATAATAAAGATTTTAGACTAATTCCCCCCTAAGTACCTAAATAATTGTTCTCTTTTTTCATCCTTTGTAGGATTCAAGACCGAAGAATAAGGATAATATCGTTTAATAAGTTTGATACCGCTCCCCATATCATCAGAAAAATAGCCATAAAGACTAAGGGACAGGTATGGTAAAAGACACACCATCCATATTCCGAAAGAAAACCTTTTAATTGATTGTATATACCTTATTTTACTAAATAATATATCGGACAAAATTAAAATCCAAAAAGGATATAGGTAATTATTAAATCGATAAAACAACTTAATATAGAGACTAATAATGGATATGTATACAAACCAGCATAGCAGATACTCTAATTTTTCTTTAGTAGCATTACCTAAATTAAGACGTACTCCGATATACTTTGATCCCTTTAATAAAGCTATTGCTATTATTGGGTATAAGAGAACTCTTAAAAAGAAAGTTATCATACCCAGCATGTTTAGATTTTTCGATTCTGCAAGATCCGAATTCTCGTAAGAGATTGCATAATCCTCTAAAGAAGCTATATTAGCCATCTGTATTACATCAAAGAATTTCACTGCTATTATTGATGATAGCACAAACACACCCCCTGCTGTGATCCAGAATGTCAGGCCCATTTTAAAAAAAACGCGAAATATCGGTAGATAAAATAGTGGTAAAATCAGAAGGAATAGAGCCGATGGATGGAATAATATTGCGAAAATACAACATATATAGTATTTAACCCATTCATTCGTTTTAAAATACTTCCACGCATACAAAAATATTACGATCGCGCATGATTCTCTTAATATCTCAAAGTTGTAATTAAAATATAACAATAAAAAATATAGTAATACCGATACGAATATATGCGGGGTATTTTTAAAAAAGAATCTAAATATTAATATATTAATAAAAATGGCATGTAAAATCTGCATCATCACGAAACTATCGGATAAACTTCGTGCAATTGAATTAAAAAGGAGGTATCCGGGTGCAAATCTGGTCTCATCGTAATTAAAGGACCACAATTCTGTCAAGGAAGGGGTATTGATAAACTGATAATCATATCTTGTGGAATCTACTCCCAACCGGTAACGTAATCCTGATATTAAGATAAAAACAATGCAGCAAAGTACATACCACTCGAATCGGCCTTTATTATGACCCTGATAATCGTAATGGAAACTCAAACAGAGTAGTACTAGTATAACTATTAGGTATATCATAGATAGAAACTAAAAATTACCTACCTAAATATTTCCGTTTGATTCTTTGAGGTAAGAAGCTAAGTAATATATGCTTAAGGGAGTTATGCTGTAAAATAAGATATGGATTTTTAAAAAAGGCATTGAAGCACTTCCATCCATTAAAAAGGAATAAGGAATTATAGATATACAGATTCTTACGTTGTCGAAAGAGCGAGGTATACTTACCTTCCGTAACTTTATCCATTGTTTCCAACAAATATGTTTCTTTCGTAATCCGATGCCTTATGAAGTCGTAATTGTACATATTGGTTTTGTTGTTTTGTGTCCATGAGCCATCAGATTGAACCCGATACACGCAGGTAGTATCTGCTAATTGCCATACTCGTCCCTTTGATGCCATAAAAATCTGTAAAGGATAATCCCCCACATGAAGTGTTTTAGCTGTTTCAGGCATTTGTCTATAAATATCAGCCCTAAATACAAGTGATGCGGTAGATAAAAAGAGACCACCATTAAGGATAACTTCTTTAATGGATCTCTCACCATCTTTTGTTACATTCCATTTTGAAGGTATTATACTAGTTCCATTGAGGTTGTCTGTATTGGTAGCTACAAGAGAATAATCTACGTGTTTTTCAAGAAAATCAACCTGTTTTTGAAGTTTCAATGGATCAATCCAATAATCATCACCTTCGCATAACGCGATATATTTGGCCCCAGTCCGATTACATGCTTCCGTTAATATTTTAGATACATCTCCTTGCCCTTTTGAATATAGATTTTCTACTTCAAATATTGGAAAAATTAAGTGGGGATATTTCTCTGAGTACTCCTTAATTATATTTGGGGTATTATCTGTAGAAGCATCATCATGTACAATTACTATAAAAGGAAATTTCGTTTTCTGAGTAACGAAACCTTCTAATGTAGTACCTATATACTTCTCTTGATTGAATGTAGCACAACGTACTACTAAAATCGGAGGATTAGTCTTCGAGCTAGCTTCAATCTTATCTATATATTTCCATACTTCTTGATTAATATATGAGATCTGTATAGCCATTTATTTGCTGATTGTACTTAATGTCTTATATACTTTTTTAAGTTGCATTAATCTTTTAAGTATATTCTTTTTAGAATAATAATTATCTTTCATATAATGCTTATAATCCTCATATAATAAAGCATAATTACATAAATTGTGATATTTATGATTTTTATAAACGCTATTTTGTTCAATCCCTTCCAATTTAAAGCCTAACATTTCCATCATTATTCTGGAGACTGGATGTTCTTCAAGACATGTTCCTGCTATTCTATTCATTCCCAAATGTATGAATGCATAATCGAATGCAATCAAATGAGTATCTATCATATATACGCCTTCTTGGTATTCTGGATCTATTACAATCCCTCCAAAGAAGCACTTTCGGTTGTATATGTCTATCTCTCTAATGCTAAAATACCCTATCATTTCCTTAGAGGAATCATTTAAACAGATTGCGAAATATTCTTCCTTTTCGTTATTTGTCATTTTACTCTGTACCCAATTCCGTTCAATCTCGATACTTACCTTTCGAAATCTTCCTGCCGTCCATTGTTGGATTGCCTCATTATTTCTCCATTGGTTAATAGTTTCTGTATCTGATATAAGAAAAGGTCTAAGAAAGACAGAATAATCCATAATTATAGTTTTGTTGTGAATAAATAATTCAGTTCTATTATATCAATATTTCGTTAATTTTAGAATAAATCAGGCAGAGTCTCTGACCCCGAAGAACAATAAGTTAGACGGAAT
>JAIDDJ010000010.1 GCA_029055345.1 Muribaculaceae bacterium
CATCACATATATTGCCAAGAACGGCGACAAGACCACCGTATTCCCCAACGGCTATCATGTTTACCGTGACGGCGACCGTCTCACCGATGAATTCGTTACACTTCCCACATTCGCTGACGCAACAGCTCCTGAAGGCAAAACAGTTACTTACCATGTTTCAGCAGTTTATAACGAAGGTGAGTCCCGCCTCTCAAATCCTGCCGAAATCATGGTTGACCTCTCCGGCGTAGGCGTAATCGAAACCGGTGCTGCCATCATCACTGCCGGCGAAGGCACAGTCACCGTTACTGGTGCCATCGGCCAGACCATCAACGTATATGCCGCCGACGGTCGTGTCGTAGCATCCAAAGAAGCTTCCGCAGCCACCACAATCTATCTTCAGAAAGGTATCTATCTCGTTCGTCTCCAGCAGTCGAATCAGGTAGCCAAGGTTGTTGTCCGCTGATTTTTCCAAACACTCTGATATATGAAAGGTTCGCTTCGGCGGACCTTTCTTTTTAGATTAGGAAAACTTGCGATTTCAAACTTAAATAACTAACTTCCCAAGTTTGACATCTATGTGAGGTATATGGCTCTCCCATAGCGGTTTACGTCATATCAAATTGTGCTAATATTTTTATGATTTCGGCGTTAACCTACTTTAACACAAGATTTTACTATCACTTTCATATTTTTCATAGTTATGACCTGATTTTGCAGAGCGGGATCGACAAATGAAGCGATGGCGGTTGTTGTGTCATCTCCTTTGAACACAGGCATATATCCTTCTCCCCATATCTTTAGGTAGTCCATGCCGATGAGAGCTTTTCGTAATGCCGTTGTGGTCAGGTCGGGCTGTCCAAGTCTGAGTTTGAGTGTCTTGAAGATGAGCAGTGCAAGGAAGCAGGTTATGAAGTGTGCGATAATGCGGTCATTACGGCGAAGATATACCGGACGGCTCTCGAACTCGGTCTTGAGGGTACGGAACATATCCTCAATTTCCCACCGCTGTGAGTTGGCGCGTATTATCCCGACGGCGGATTCTTCTTCAAGATTGGAGCATATAGCGTAGAAGCCGTCAAAGCGTGCCTCGTTCTCTATTGCCTCGAGGTCAAGGGTGTAAGATGTATTCTCAGCGATTTCGGCACTGTCGGTATAGTGAGTCTCGGCGATAAAACGCGATGCATCGTTGGCGGATTTCTTTTTGCGCCGGGCTGTGCCGTTCTTGATTGATTTGAGCGCCCGTTCAATCTGCTGCTGACGCAGCGTGCGCTGATAGAGGGCGTATTTCTGAGAGTATGTCACTATAAGGCGCTGTTCAAGATTGTTTTCGTTTATCCATCGCTCCTTGTACAGAACCTTGTCAGATACCTTTTCGAACTCTTCGGTGAAAAGAGTCACGGTATTGTCCTGCCCGCTGACATGCCATCCTTCGGGACTGAGTGCCCATCGCTGCAGATGTGGCGCTATCTTCTTATCTTTCAGGGACTGTACTGTTATGAAGTGCCGTCCCTGACGGTTGTTGAAGCGGCGGTTAGACAGCGACGACAGGCCGGCATCGGTACAGACTACGCAATCCGACATTCCGAAGTCCGTATCCAATTTCTTTTCCAGAGGAATAAGAGTCCTGGTCTCGGCCGTGTTGCCGGGATCGATGCAGAAGGCCAGCGGAAGGCCGTTGCGATCCATGAACAGTCCCATCTGTACAATCGGATTTGGTCGGTGTTCCTTGGAGTGGCCATACTGACGCAGACCCGGTTCAAGGTCTCCTTTTGTATTTTTTTGCAAGGTATCAGCCTGTTCTATTTCAAAAAAGAAGTTAGAGCAGTCATAATATATCACACTTGTGTCTCGACCGACTGTTGACAGTGAGTTGCGGAACACCTGCGACTGGATGTAGTCGCTCTCTTTGGCCAGAACCGACAGTGAGCGGTATATCTCTTCGAGTTTAAACCGGGGCTGTTCGATAAATCTGTGAGACTCCGCGAAGGACGAGAACTTGGACCCCGGATACAGCACACGCGTGTAGATCAGATTTGAAAGAATATTGTCAAGGTCATATTCAAAACCATATTTGGTTGATATACCGTCACATATCCTGTCAAGTCCAAGCTGATGATATACCTTTGACAGTGCAAGATAACCTCCGTTGAACATCTTTTGCTCGTTCATACTCATCTGCAACCCGGGACGTAGACTGAGGGTCACCGCACGCTGCTCAGCCTTATCCTTGGCTGTTAGCTCTTTGGCGTAGTTACGCGCCCACTCTATGGGGTCTGCCTCGCCGCAACGCTTTCGGATATCGTCGATAGTGCCAAGAGTCTCAATGCGTTTTGACGTCGTGGCGCCATCCTTTCGGAAGGACTTGCATACATAATAGATGGTCACATTCTTTGATTTTGAGGTACTGATATACATGGCTTGGGTTTATAATAGCATATATTAGCACAAATATACAAAGAAAAATTGATATATAAAAATTTTATAGACAATTTTTTACGAGTATTTTTTATATTTATGCTATCAAACTCCCGGTTTTTAACAATATATGGTGGTTATAGCGGTTTGTTGGAATTTATAATGTTTGCTCTTGTTCAACGGAATTATGATACGCTTATTAAACCATATTTAATTCTGGGTATATTTTTTATTGTTTTTGAATTATGTTTTATTCCGGCAGAAAGAGCTGTATTC
>JAIDDJ010000011.1:0-1788 GCA_029055345.1 Muribaculaceae bacterium
GATAATTATTTCTTGACAATCTTTTGGGATGAACCGTCAGAGAACATCACGATATAAATGCCGGGTATAAGATTGTAAGGAGTCTGGCCGGAATACTTTCCACTAATATCATATATTCCGGTTATAGCCCTTACCGCTAGGGATGACTCGATAATACCTGTAGTGTAATCAGCAGGATAAGTCGTTGACATTGGAACATCATCAACTAAGTAATCAACCTTTATCTTTACACCTGCCAGACTATCCATTTTGGGATAGGTCCAGATTCCGTTACCATCTGATCGCCCTTGCTTACCATTAAAAAATACAGAGGTTATTTCAAAGTGTATATCATGCACTTCCGGATTAGGATGAATTACAATGGATTTAGAAGAGTCTACTTTATACATTGTAAAAAGTTCGGTGACCGGTCCTCCCCATGTGCTTGACTCGTACAGATTCTCATAATAACCTTTCATACCTGCCGGACAGTAGAGTTGCTTCCAATGGTTAGGCACCGTCCTTATCTTTTGAAAGGCGGAGACAATGAAGGTGGCGCTTGTCATGTTGTTTGAGCCATCGGCACTTACATATTTCACACAAGGAGAATCAATATACCATTTAGTTTCCGGAAGGAAGTCAAAGCTGAGACCAACTTTTAAATTTTCCTCATTCTCATCCCGTGAGGGCACTATTATTTTCTTTATAGGGGTTCCTGCGAATGCCCCGCCTCTCACTTCCTTTATACCGTCAAGAGTAATGGATTCCAAAGAAGCGCAGTTTTTAAAGCCACCATAATCTATCACTTCAGTAGATCCTCCATTTTGATTAAAGCTCACGTCCTTTAAGTCAGGACAGTCGCTGAAGCAATATTCAGGCACCATGTAGAGATGAGACGGAAATTCCACAGATTCAAGCCCACTTCCTTGAAATTGCCTTCCTTCACCGGAATATGTAATCAATTCCTGAGCTCCTTCCATAGAATATATCAAGTGAAAAGGGAATTCCTTAAGAGCCGAGCACCCATACAATGCTCCTGTCTTAAGTTCCACGGAATTATCCACGATGACTTCTTTTAGACCGGTACACATTGCAAAGGAGAAACGATCAAAACATGCCGTATTCTCCCCAACCACATGAATCTTCTGGAGTTTTTTGGCATTCACACAAAGACCGTAGATAAACCTGAAACTATTCAGCAGATCTGCATTCACCTCCAACTCCTCTATATCTGAACCTGCGAAGGCATACGCCTTCAAATCCTTTAATGAATTGTTCAGCTTGATATGGGATATGGAAGAAAAGCAGAAGGCTCCGGCTGCAATAGTATGACAATCATTGGGAACGGAGTAACTGTCGGCTTTCAACCCGGGAGGACACGCAACCAATTCCCTTCCCTCACCCCATTTTTCGAATATTATACCACCTTGTGAAGTATAATAAGTGGTCTTTGTAACGTCTATTTCCCTTATGCTCTTATTTCCCCAAGCCCATAAGGGGTCGTCAAAAATGAAATCAGTGGGCAATATTATCTGCCGAATGGTTTTATTATCCGCAAATGCGCATTGCTCGATTCTCGTTACATCGTCGGGCAAGGTGTACTTTGTCTTGGGTCGTGCAGGAGGCATACGGAAGAGTTGCCAATTGCTCGCCTCGTTATACCGATAGAAGAGAACGCCATCCTCATCCTTGAAGTTCTCGTTATTGGCATTCACATGAAATTCGTTGATACCCGTACAACCAAGGAACTCCATGTGGCCTATTTCCGTTATGGTTGAGGGTATGTTGATTCGAGTGATCTCCGGGAAA
>JAIDDJ010000011.1:1888-30625 GCA_029055345.1 Muribaculaceae bacterium
TGCTTCTCTACAACCATAAGTTCGTATGCAATTAATTCTCTTCCCAGTCGTTCGCTTTCAAGCTGATTATGCATAGCTTTCCTCTTTTGTCGTTCTAAATAATTGTAGATAATCATCGCAGCAATTCCCAAGCATAATAAGACAATACCGATTCCAATCCATATCCGTATACGGATTGTATCCTTTAGAGATTGCTCCTTTTCCTCCAGTTCCCGTATTTCATCGGATGTCTGAGCTGCGATGATCTCTCCCTTATGTTGTGCCTTGATGTAGTCATTTACTCCCTCCATATATTCACATGCAGCCATGCGGATTCTCTCTATATTATTTTCATTCATGGCTTTCTGTAGAATTGCTCTTTTTATTTCCAGAATCTCTCCCGGTAGATAATCATAATCGGAGTATAGGTTCAACGATTCATTTAACTTCGCTATACTTGCATTGCCGTGGTATTTTGAATTGATCATTGAAGCGGCTATAAGTGGACGCATCTTTGACAATTCCTCAAATTGAGAAACAGTTTCCCATGCGCGGTGTAATGAAACAGTGTCGGCAGAGATCTGAAAAAGATTATAATCAACTATTGCCGCAATGGAGGGAATGGAATATGATTCAATTGAATTCCTGACTGTCAAGAGTTCCTTGACTGCCTTCGCCGTATCTCCGACTGCACAATAAGCTGATGCCAGATTCACACGATTATTGGTTCTCAATGTCGATAGACCGGTATTTGCCAAGAGTGAATCGGATAGAATGGCGTAATCTAACGCTTCGTGGGTCATTCCGGCTTCTGACATAAGACTTGATAACTGAACGGCCCGTGTGAAACCGCTCACCAGATCACTGGTGGAAAGGAACAAATCCAGATCATCTTTATATCTACTGTATCGGGCTGAATTATCAGGAAAGTCAGATGGTTGTTCGACTGTCATTCTATATAGTCTGAAATCTCTGGGGAAGAGCGAGGAGTCACATTCCTCCATTGCAAGACGGCGGAGTGAGTCACCGGCTTCATAATCTCCCTGCATAAAAAGGGCATTCCCTTTCCAGTATAATCTACGGTGTCGGTATTGATTCGTGGAATCTTCTTTTTCTGAAAGTTCGCAGAATTCATTGACAAGGCTGTCAAGGACATGCGGTGTTACATACGACATTAAAGCCCTATCGGCCTGAATAAGCATTGAGTCCGAAGGGAAACCCGTGGAAGACCATCCGAATGGTAATAGCCGAGACTTCTTCTCGGTACAAGCCCCCGGAAGTATGCAGAAAATGAACACACAAACTGCCGCAGTCAGCGTAGAACGGAAAATATAGAATTTCATAGATAACTTATTTGGTTGCAAAGTTATATCGAAATTTTCACTACGCAATGCTGCTTACATCTACAAATAATCTACAAAATTAATATATCATCAAGATACCTGTTTGCAGCTTCCTCATTACTTTTCTTCGCATCCTGGGCTACTTCGTGCATTATCTGTGCTAGCATCTCATCTTTTGGCTCTTTGCCGGAATGGAGGCTGTATGAATTCAGTTCTGCTTCAGTCATATAATTCTTGATTTAAAAGACCTATGACTTCATTTTTAAGAATTGGCAAGGAATTTATCACTATTCCCCATATCGTAAACGGTTGTAGAGAATCGTATGCATGAATTAAATAGTTGCGTGTTCCCTTAATTTTTCGTGCATCTGATATTGGGATATCGGGCATAATTTGCAGAATCTTTGTCATTGCCTCTCCAATGATCCCGATTTGGCGTTCAATTGCGTTACGAAACATACTATCTTCAAGAAACACTTGATATTGTTTTGGTCGCTGCGTAAGTATACTTCAACTTCCTCAATAGCGAACAAAA
Organism: Muribaculaceae bacterium; assembly: GCA_029055345.1. Classification (GTDB taxonomy): domain Bacteria; phylum Bacteroidota; class Bacteroidia; order Bacteroidales; family Muribaculaceae; genus Lepagella. The sequence continues at coordinate 3,746 of JAIDDJ010000011.1, forward strand.
TATCCTTTAAGTATTTCTTAATAATTCTATCCATAAATCAATTGTTTGGTTTCGTTGAGTTCCTCTATAAAGTAAGGATTCTTTAGACAATCCTCATCTACAAGATCTATTTTTCTTCCCATTAACTCTTCAAGAGCCATGTAAAATTCTATCAAATTATTTCCCGCAACCAAAGGATCAGGATCATGATTAAAAGTGGCGGAGAAATCCACATCGCTATTTTCGTTGAAGCGAGGTGTTAGGATTGAGCCAAACACATAAAGAGTTTTAACCTTATATTTTTTACATAAGGCAATGATTTTTTGAAGGTTATCAGTTATCAAATGCATACTTAAAAATATTCAGATTATCAATTAGTCTTCGATAGCAGACTGTGACACCGGTTATTACTCAAAATCAGTCGTAACATCTTTTCTATTCACAAAGTTAATTATTAAACCTTAATTAATCAAATTTCGAACTTGGATATATCCCTTATTTCATCGGCTGTCATTCCTTCAATCTTCCCAAGCCGTGTGTACCACCATGAGTTCGTTCCATATAAGATCACGATATTGTTACCTAAATAGAGCATTACATCTCCCGGAACGGTGGAAATTTGGCTATTTGAGGTCGGAAGAGACCATGGTAATTCCCCGACTTTTTCAAAGCCGCCGTAATCATTCATTTTAATTGTGACATTCCCAGTCGCCACCCTGTTTTTTTATTCTTTGGCAGCAGCGCTGTCAGATAGTGTAATGCTTCGGGTAACTCCATTCACTGTAATATTAATTTTATCCTGAGCTTGTGCCATCATTGAAGAAATGATTAGTATAAACAATAATATCAAATGTTTCATATAAACTTATTTCATATTTGTATTGTCGTCTCGGTTCTATACATTCAGATTGCAATTGGAGTGAGATCTGTCAAGCTATATTTATAACCATCTTCGTATCTGTCTTATTAGCACCTCTGCATCCTATTTCAGAACTTATTTAAGGAAATGCTAACCAATTTATCTGATTAATCCTTTCAAGCGTGATATTCCGATGGCACCGAAAAAATATAGCACCGGCATCATGGTGGCGTTATATCGATAGTCGGCTATTGTCAATATGCATAGTAATAGTGTTCCTGCAACTGGAATAAGCATAGGCCAGTAACCATCTTTTAATTTCGATCGCCACATCCATAGACCATACACGAAAAGCAGAACAAGTACCCAGTCGTAAATTCTCGGATACCAAAGCCAGCATATCTTGATGCATTTTAATAGGAATATATCATCATGAGCGATTACCGGATTCTCTTCAAGGCGATACATATGGAAAAGATGGTCGGTAGTGGTCTGGTGATCCAACTTCTTTATAGCTAAGCCTAACCATGCCGTCGGATGATCTGCAATCCATTCTTCGGCTTTATGTCGGTATATTGCATCGGATTCAAAACTGTTATGTCCTGAAATCTCCTCATCAAGTTCTCTGTCGGTTGTGCCTCCGGTAAGCCCCGTGCTTTCATCATTAGCCCCCAGATACATATTTATGCCAAGCGTATTTGAGGAAATAAACCAGTATTTTTCTGATATTACATGGTTCATTATCATAATTCCACACAGGGAAACCGCTGTCCCGGTAAGGAGTGTTATTAGTTTAATTCTTGACTTCTTGAGCGTGATGATAAGCACCATGACTGTCAATAGAACAAGAATGGCTGACGGACGGAAATAATATGAAAGTCCGAAAAGTAATCCTCCGGTTGCTGTGAGCGTTCTTCTTGAGCTTATGCAGAGCGCGGCTCCTGCATAGGCAAGAGCCAACGACGGAAGTTCCGATAGCGTGAAGCCGACATCAAGCACATTTTGATGGCTAAGGCAGAAAAGAATGAAGTAAAGATATCCTATCCCTTTCCCTGCTAATTTATTGGCGATGAAGATACCGGAAGCTGCGTATATTATATTAAAAGCCACATTTATCCAGAATGCTGGCCTGATGCTTCCGAATATTTTGATCAGCAGGATAAGATAATTGATAAGACCGGGATATATGATATAAGGCGCTACAATCGAGCTATCTTCTATCTGCTCAGCAGTAGGATACCATTCCCCGGTTGATGTCATTGATTCTGCAAGACGCTGGTATCTCACTGCATCATATCCTTGCGGTATATCCTTGTATACTACAACTATTACTATCTGCAATAATAGCCATATCGTCCCAATTATGTAGGCGCAAATTGCAAGCCTGCTATGTGAGGAAGCATTTTTCATTCTATCATCGCCACGGCAGAATGATACTTGGCTATGTTACCCGCTTTTTTTATGGCCTTCCATGCTTTCCGGCCTATTTCTTCCTCAGCATATTCCCAGAAGGGCCTGATCTTGGAAAGTATCTGGGCTTCGCCGCATAATGTTTCGCTGTAATGGTGCAACAAAGATCGGTGGAAGGAGAGCATTTTCTCTATTCGTTCTTCTCGACTCCATGTCCGACACTCTTCCGCTTCTCTTGCAAGCGATGGCCTCCCTAACACTCCGCGGGCTGTCATTATCCCGACTATCTCCGGGAACCGCTCAATTACTCCTCCTATGTCTTCCGGAGTCTTGATGTCACCATTGAACACTACTGGATTACGACTTTCAGCCAATAATCTGCCGAATTGCTCCAGATTCAGTTCTCCGCCATATTGCTGCTTCGCTACGCGCGGATGGACATCTATGTGCCGAAGATCAAGACAATTCAGAGTCGGTAGAACGTTCCTCCATTCTTCAGGATTCTCATAGCCAAGTCTCATCTTGACTGAATATGAAATCCCCGGGAATTTTGCGAGGGTGTCCGGTAACCGTTCGATCTCCTCCTTCTTTGCTAAAAAACCGGCCCCGCGTCCCTTTCCGGTTTGTAACGGGAAAGGACAACCCATATTTAGGTTAACCCGCTCCGCTCCATGCTTGGATAGCGAATCAAGAAGGATTTCGAGCTCGGCCATGTCTCGGAATATCACCTGCGGTTCAAGATCAATTCCGCCATTGAGTTCGGAAGTATAGTCGCGGAGATCCTGTTTCCTCAGTTCTGAACGCTCACACCTGATGAACGGTGTGAAATATGGATTCTCACCCCCGTAGCTTGCATGATGGTAATGACGCCATGCTGCATCGGTATGACCCTGAACGGGCGCAATATAGATTCTCTTTTCCATGTTAAGTCTGCCTATTATTACTTTGCTGGCAAAAAGGTGAACCCCACTGCCGCCATCAGACACACAAAGGCCGCCACATGATTCCAATGGAGCTTTTCACCCTGAAACATCCACACCGCTATCACGGTGAAGACAGTCAGTGAAATTACTTCCTGAATGATTTTCAATTGAAATAGCGAGAACGGGCCCCCGTTGTCGCGAAATCCCATTTTGTTGGCCGGAATCATGAAACAGTATTCTATAAATGCCAATCCCCATGAAAGGAGGATTACGGCTATTAGAGGCCAAGATTTGATATGGCCTCCTTGCTGCAGTTTCAAATGCCCATACCATGCGAATGTCATGAAGACATTGGATATGACAAGCAACAAGACGGTAATTAATGCACTTTTCATCCTATGTTCGTGCAATATTAGTTTATGGATTGTTATTAATCTGAAAGGTATTTGTCTTTCAGTTCGCAAAATTACATATAAATTTTCAATATTACCTTAATGAATATAAAAGAAATCACCTCCGGCATCTACTATTGCGGTGTTAACGACCGTGTCACTGAGAAATTTGAAAGTCTTTGGCCTCTCCCTCTGGGAGTCAGCTATAACTCATATATCGTGAAGGGCAGTGAAAAACTTGCCCTAATCGATACTGTCCGTATTGATGAATTCCATGAATTTATGGAAAATGTCAGAAGCATTGCCGACGGGCGTTCGATCGATTATCTTGTAATCAACCATATGGAGCCCGACCACAGCGGCTCTATTCCGCTGGTGCTCAAGGAATATCCCGAAATGAAGATTGTAGGTAACTCTCAGACCATAGGCATGGTGAAGGGCTTCTATCATATAGATGATGACAATGTTTTTCTCGAAGTGAAAGAAAACGACATTATCGATCTCGGGGGCAGGCAACTGCGTTTCCATCTTACACCTATGGTCCATTGGCCCGAAACCATGATGTGTTATGTGCCGGATGCAAAGGTCCTTTTCTCCGGCGATGCATTCGGAACTTTCGGCGCGTTGAACGGGGGAGTGGTCGATACCGATATGGATACTGACTGGTACATTCCGGAAATGTATCGCTACTATTCGAATATCGTTGGAAAATACGGTAAGTTCGTGCAGCGTGCGCTTGCGAAATTCAAAGGTGTCGAACTGGACTATATTTGCTCCACTCATGGTCCCGTATGGCATGACAGAATCCAGGAAATTGTTTCGATTTTCGATCGTCTCTCATCTTATACTCCCGAACCCGGTGTTACTATAATTTATGGCTCAATGTATGGCAACACTGCCGAGGTTGCAGAGGTGATGGCCAGTCAACTTGCTTCCCGCGGAGTCCGCAACATAAAGATTCATAATGCTTCCCATTCAGAGATGTCTGATATGATTTCCGATGCTTTCCGTTACGAAGGATTAATAGTCGGAAGTGCCACTTACTCCATGCGTCTGCTTCCACCTGTGGAAACGTTCATGAACGCCATGGAGACACGCGAGATTTGCAATAAAGTCTTCGCTACATTCGGTGGTTACACATGGGCTAAAGGTGCGGTTGTAAACAAACTTCAGGAATATGCCGACAGAATGAAAATGCCTGTCGTTGCCACGATGATGATGCGTCAGAACATGGACGCCGAGGCGCGTGAAGAAGCTATCGCCGTTGCCAACGTGGTTGCCGACTCCCTCACCCTGAAATAGTTAATGCAACAATATTCTGAATTGCCCCTTATTAATTCTATTTAAAGTACAATAAAATAAGTAAAATCGACTCCTTGCCTTGCTTTCATCGGCTTAGCGCGCTTTATGTCCCTGAAAGTTGTGCAAAGTAGTTGATTTTGCTTTTTTTTGTCGCGGAAATTGAGTAATTTTGCAACTTAAATCGCTATTGATTTATTAATTGCGCCCAACTCTCCGGCGCTTTCATTAAATTATCAGCGCACAATTGCGTGCATATTCATCATAAATATATGAAAACCAAAGTAGCTGTCTTTTTTGGTGGCCGGTCAGTCGAGCATGAGATTTCAGTAATCTCAGCCCTTCAGGCCATCAACGCGTTCGACCAAAACAAATACAACATTATCCCTGTCTACATTTCTAAGCAGGGTAGATGGTACACCGGTCCCAACCTCCTTGACCTCAAGAATTACCGTAATCTGGATACCCTCGTGGCTAACGCAGAGGAAGTGTTCATGCGCCCCGAATATGGCGATTATAATCTCTATAAGGTCAATACGGGCCTCTTCTCCAAGAAGAATCCTGTAGTGGCGCAGCTTCACGTCGCTATTCCCGTGCTTCATGGAACAAATGGAGAGGATGGTATTTTCGAAGGATTGCTTGAAACTATCGGTATTCCTTTCGCAGGTTGCAATACACTCGCCTCGGCCAACGGTATGGACAAAATCACCATGAAGATGATTCTTCGTGAAGAGGGGATTCCGGTGGTCGATTACATCTGGTTTACTGACCATCAATGGAACAGCGGCAAGGATGCGATTGTAGCGAAGATAGAAGAGAAACTCGGCTATCCGGTAATCGTTAAGCCTGCCAACCTCGGTTCTTCCGTGGGTATCGGAACTGCCGCCGATCGTGATGAACTGATAGCGCGGATAAACAACGCCGAGAAATTCTCTCAGCGAATCATCGTGGAGCACATGATCGAGAAGTTAAAGGAAATCAACTGTTCGGTGCTTGGAGATGCCGACGATCATCAGAGCTCTGTCTGCGAGGAACCGATCAAGTCTGGTAAATTCCTCTCGTATGAGGATAAATATATGGGCGGCACGAAAACCAATCAGGGTATGCAGGCGAGCGAGAAACGTATTCCGGCTGATCTCCCTGAAGAAATGAGTGAGAAAATACGCCATATGGCCGGTGAAACTTTCCGGGTGCTCTCATGTCACGGTGTCAGCCGAATCGATGTAATGGTTGATGAGAAAGACAATTCCGTCTACGTTAATGAAATTAATACAATCCCGGGCTCCTTGTCTTTCTATCTCTGGGAGGCTACCGGAATTTCGTTCACGCAGCTTATGGACCGCCTCGTGGCCCTCGCCCTCAAGCGCAAGCGCGAGACCGATCGTAAGACCTTCACTTACGATCAGAATATTTTTGCTCTCGGAGGCGGAACCAAGGGGACAAAAGGTGCCAAAGGAGCCAAACGCTAACATATAAATATCAATCTTCTTAATATGAAATTCAAGGAATATAGCAAGCAGTTGAATCTCTCCGATGTCAACAAGGAGGTTCTTAAGATATGGGATGACCACTGTCTCTTCGAGACCTCGATGAAGCAACGTGAGGGATGTCCCTCGTTTGTCTTCTATGAAGGTCCCCCGTCGGCCAACGGAATGCCGGGTATCCATCATGTGATGGCCCGTACAATCAAGGATATCGTGTGCCGATATAAAACAATGAAGGGTTTCCACGTAAAGCGCAAGGCCGGATGGGATACCCATGGCCTTCCCGTTGAACTTGGCGTGGAAAAATCGCTCGGTATCACCAAGGAGGATATCGGTAAGAAGATTTCCGTAGATGAATATAATGCTGCCTGCCGCAAGGAGGTGATGAAATATACTAAGGAATGGACTGACCTTACTCATAAGATGGGTTACTGGGTTGATCTCGAAAATCCTTATATCACCTACGATAACCGTTATATTGAGTCCGTTTGGTGGCTCCTCGCCCAACTTTATAAGAAAGGGTATCTTTACAAGGGATATACAATCCAGCCTTATTCTCCGGCTGCCGGAACGGGTCTTAGCTCCCACGAGCTCAACCAGCCCGGTTGCTATCGCGATGTAAAAGATCTTACGGCCACAGTCCTTTTCGATATTATTGAGCCGAAAGAGGAAATGACAGGCTGGGGTAGGCCCTGCTTTATGGCGTGGACCACAACTCCATGGACTCTTCCTTCGAATACAGCCCTTTGTGTCGGTCCTAAATTTGACTATGTAGCTGTCCGGTCTTATAATCCTTATACAGGTGAGAAGATTACTGTCGTGATGGCCGAGGTGCTTGTCAACAATTATTTCAAAAAGGAAGGGAAAGATAAAGCCCTCGAAGACTATACTCCCGGAGATAAGGTTATTCCTTACCAAATCGTGGGCCGATGGAAGGGCGCCGATCTTGTTGGTATCCGTTATGCCCAGCTTATGCCATGGGTAAGACCGACCGAGAAACTCGATGACTTCTCACCTGAATTCGTCAAGGCTTTTGCTTCTGCAAATCCCGATAACGTGTTTGCCGTTGATAATGACCATTTCGTTGAGATGGCTGCTTCGGCTTTCCGTGTGATTCCGGGAGATTACGTTACAACAGATGATGGTACAGGTATTGTCCATATAGCTCCCACTTTCGGCGCGGACGACGCCAAAGTGGCCAAGGCTGCCGATATTCCCGCATTATTTATGATTACCCGAAAAGGTGAGACCCGTCCGATGGTTGACCTTACCGGTAAGTTCTACCCGATTGACGAACTCGCGCCTGAGTTCGTTGACAGATGTGTCGATGTTGAACTTTATTCACGTCATGCAGGTCAGTGGGTGAAAAATGCCTATGATCCCCAATATACTGTTGACGGACGCTACGATGAGAAACGTGCCAATTCCGATGAAGATCTCAACGTAGAACTTTGCATGGAGCTTAAGAAGGAAGGCAAGGCGTTCCGTACTGAAAAGCATGTCCACAATTATCCTCATTGCTGGCGCACCGACAAGCCTATCCTTTATTATCCGCTTGACAGCTGGTTCATACGTACCCCCGAAGCCCGTGACCGCCTTATCGCCCTTAATGAGACCATCCAATGGAAACCGGCCTCAACCGGCACGGGCCGATTCGGAAAATGGCTTGAAAACGTTCAGGACTGGAACCTTTCGCGTTCGCGCTACTGGGGTACGCCTCTGCCTATTTGGCGCACTGACGATGCCCGCGAGGAAATAATTATCGATAGTTACGAGCAGCTATATGATAAGATTGAAGAGGCTGTGGCCAAAGGCGTTATGAAGACGAATCCTCTCAAGGATAAGGGATTTGTTCCGGGAGATTTCTCGGCAGAAAACTATGACCGCATTGATATGCACCGTCCATATGTGGATGATATCGTGCTCGTTTCGGAATCAGGCAAACCAATGCACCGCGAGACTGACCTGATTGATGTCTGGTTCGATTCTGGAGCTATGCCTTACGCTCAGATTCATTATCCTTTCGAGAATAAGGAGCTCCTGGATTCCGGCGAGGTTTATCCTGCCGACTTCATTGCCGAGGGTGTAGATCAGACTCGTGGCTGGTTCTTTACTCTCCATGCCATCGGAGGCATGATTTTCGATTCGGTTGCCTACAAGGCTGTTATTTCCAATGGCCTTGTCCTTGACAAGCATGGTCAGAAAATGTCTAAGCGCCTCGGAAATGCCATCGATCCGTTTAATAATATTGAGAAATTCGGTATTGATCCGGTCCGTTGGTATATGATCTCCAATTCCTCACCTTGGGATAATCTGAAATATGACGAGGAGGGTGTGGCTGAAGTTGGCCGTAAGCTCTTCGCGACACTTTACAACACTTATAAGTTCCTTGCCCTCTACGCTAATGTAGATGGTTTTACCGGCACAGAGCCTCAGATTCCTTTGGCTGAACGCCCTGAAATCGACCGCTGGATTCTTTCACTTCTTAATTCGCTCGTGAAGGAAGTGACCGCCGACCTCGATGATTACGAACCGACAAAGGCTGCCCGCGCTATCGAGGAATTTGTTGGCGATAACTTGTCCAACTGGTATGTGCGTCTTAACCGTCGTCGCTTCTGGGCCGGAGAAATGGATAAGGATAAGCTCGCGGCGTATCAGACGCTTTTCGAGTGCCTGAAGACAGTGGCACTGCTTATGGCTCCCTTCGCTCCTTTCTACGCTGACCGCCTCTATTCTGACCTTATGGCCCCGGCTGCGAATGAAGGCGAATATATTTCAGTTCATCTGGCCGACTTCCCGGTTGCCGATGAGTCCGCAATTGATGCTGACCTCGAAAACCGTATGAACCTCGCCCAGTCTGTCACTTCCAATACTCTGGCTCTGCGCCGCAAGGTTAATCTCAAAGTGCGCCAGCCGCTTCAGACTCTTCTCATACCGGTGGTTGATAACGCCCAGCGGGTTGCGGTGGAGGCTGTGAAGGATATAGTGCTCGATGAAGTAAATGTGAAGGAACTCAAAATTGTAGATAACGAGGAATCCGGTCTGGTGAAAAGAGTAAAGGCCGATTTCAAGAAACTCGGTCCTAAATACGGAAAAATCATGAAGGACCTTGGAAAGGCTATCACCAACATGGAGCAGAAGGATATCGCCATCCTCGAAAAGGAAGGCTCTTTCACTTTCTCAAATCTTCCCGGCGAACCCGTTGTCACGCTTGATGATGTGGAAGTGATTCCCGAGGATATTCCCGGATGGCTGGTTGCCAATGATGGTAACGTAACTGTTGCTCTCGATGTCACTGTAACGCCCGAACTGAAGAACGAAGGGATGGCCCGCGAACTCATCAATCGTATCCAGAATATCCGCAAGTCATCGGATTTCGATATAACCGACCGTGTGAAGATACAACTGACCAAGTCTGACGCTGTCGAGCAGGCACTCGCTGCTTTCGGTGATTATGTGGCCGGCCAAGTGCTTGCCGATTCTATCGAGCTCGTGGATTCTCTTGAAGGAGATGATGTTGTGCCGTTGGATATCGATGGTGAAACCACACTCGCTCGAGTGACCCGTTGATTTTTATTATCGTTTCATATGTCGAATTCTATGGAAACTGACCGTCTTGAATCTGCCGGGGGAATTGTTCCCTCGGCGGTTCGTCGACGTGCAGGCTGGATAGCTGTCGCGGTCATCGCTATTGTTCTCATCGCTGATCAAGCTATCAAGATTTGGGTCAAGACTCATTTCTATTTGGGGGAAGATTATGAGATTTTCCCTTGGTTCCATCTTAAGTTTATCGAGAACAACGGCATGGCCTTCGGACTGCAGCTTTGGAATAAACTCCTTCTCACTTTCGGTAGAATCATCGCAGTGGGAATCTTATGCTGGTGCCTCGTCAAGATCGTGCATCGGTTCGAACTGCGCACCGGCTTTATTGTGGCCGTGGCCATGATTACAGCCGGAGCTGCCGGTAATATCTTCGACTGTGTATTTTATGGCGAGATATTCAATAATCCTGCGCCCCCTCAGATTGCGACCCTTCTCCCTGTCGGTGGTGGTTACGCCGATTGGTTCGAGGGAAGGGTAGTGGATATGTTCTATTTCCCCCTGTTTGACTTTTATTGGCCGGATTGGGTGCCATTCTTAGGTGGTGATTATTTCGAATTCTTCGCTTATATATTCAATCTCGCGGATGCTTCGATCTGTGTAGGTGTTGCGCTCTTGATTATTTTTTATTCTAAAGATTTCTCTCTTGCCCTTAATTCCGAAAGGAAAAAGGCTGCGAAAAGCGACCGCCGGGATTAAGTGGAAATTTTCAATCAGACATGAAAAAGAGATTCCTTCCTGTTATATTCGGAATTGCATTGCTCTCGGCCTCTTGTGTGCAGCGTCCGGAGGGCATTGCATCCGATAGCAAGATGGCCTCTGTGCTGGCTGATATAGAACTGGCCGAAGCCTGGTTGCAGACTTCCGGCTCTTCTTTTTCGGATTCGAAACGTCGTGCCCTTGAGGAATACATAATTTCCAAGCATGGAATGACCCGTGCCGAATTCGATTCCACGATGGTCTGGTATGCGAGAAATCCGGATGTGTATTATGACCTATGCGAGCTTTCGGAGAAGGAACTTGTAAAAAAACGTCGTAAAATCGAAGGTAGGTCTGTAGCTGATTTGGAGTCTTCAGATATTTGGCCCTATTCGGATATGGCTATGTTTTCTCCCCTGCAGGAGTCTGACGGAATGATTTTCTCCGTCCCGGTTGCTCAGACCGCTAAAGGCGACCAGCTACGGTTTAAAATGAGATTTTCCACTCCTGCCGATGGTGAGACGTTGTTCGGTGTCCAATATGTGGATGGGCTCGCCGAATTTATCTCTAAAAGTATATCAAATGCTCACAGACTTGAACTTACTTTGCGCACGGATACCTCCCGGCAGGTGGAAAGAGTCTTCGGCAGTCTCTCTATCGATGGACTGAAGAGGACCATGTGGGCCGATAGTATCCGGATTACTGTGATCCCGTTTGATTCTACGCAATATTACCACAGAAGTTCTCAAAGAAAGGTATCTCCGCCAAGTCGTAGGGTAATACAGAAGCCGGAGTTGACGGACTCCGTTGAAGGAGATACTTTGAAAATGTCACGGTCTGCGGAAAACGATGCCGAACTAAAGAATAACCCGGAAGATGGTGTGAAGCAGACTCCACCGCAATTTAAAATGTCACCCTCGGCGCCACTCCAGCTAAGACATAATAAAGCCGCGGCCCGACTTAAGAAAAATCAGACCGCGGAATAATCTTTTGCCTCAGGTGCTTCTATAGCTATACTTCCGATGGCCGGTTATTATATACCCTTTTATTTCATTTTTTCATCGCCTTAGCCCAACTGTCTTTCAGGCCGACTGTTTTGTTGAATACAGGATGCTCCGCTGTGCTATCTTTATCCACTACATAGTAGCCAAGACGCTGGAACTGATAGTTGTCGCCTGTCTTTAGTCTTTCAGCGAGCCAGGGTTCTATTTTGGCGTGTTCACGGATTTTGAGGGATTCCGGATTGATGAGGTCGCGGAAATCTCCTTCATATGCACCCGGATTCTCTACGCTGAAAAGCCGATCGTAGTCGCGTATTTCAGCGTCTACTGCTGTCGGGACGGATACCCAGTGAAGTGTGCCTTTTACCTTGCGGTCAGCTCCGGGAAGTCCGCTTCGACTGTCCGGGTCGTATGTGGCGCGGATCGCGGTGATGTTCCCATCTGAGTCTTTCTCCACTCCGGTGCATTTGATAATGTATGCCCCTTTGAGTCTAACTTCTTTATCGGGTGAAAGACGGAAAAACTTCTTAGGCGGATTCTCCATAAAGTCATCACGCTCAATCCAAAGTTCACGTGTGAAAGGCATCTCATGACTCCCTTCCGCCGGGTTTTCGGGATTGTTTTCCATAGTCATTATTTCAGTCTTCCCTTCCGGATAATTCTCAAGAATGAGTTTTACCGGATTTTGAACCACGCTTACGCGGGTAGCCGTCTTATTGAGATCTTCACGGACGGAATGCTCAAGAAGTTCGATATGATTCAAAGCTTCGTAGCGGGTATATCCGATGCGGTTCACGAAGTCCTTAATCGAACTCGGGGTATAGCCGCGACGGCGAAGACCTTTGAGCGTGGGCATGCGCGGATCGTCCCAACCGTTTACGAGGCCCTCCTTGACAAGTTGCAGGAGCTTCCGCTTGCTCATAACAGTGTAGGTGAGATTCAAGCGATTGAATTCTATCTGACGTGGGCAATAACTCTCATCTGCGAGTTCCTTTACGAAATATTCATATAGCGGACGGTGAGGAACGAATTCCAAAGTACATATCGAATGGGTCACCCCTTCGAAATAATCGCTCTGACCATGGGCGAAATCATACATGGGGTAGACTTTCCAGGTGTCACCCGTACGCCAATGGGGCGTCTTTATGATGCGGTACATGATAGGGTCGCGGAAGTGCATGTTGTCGCTCGCCATATCTATTTTGGCACGTAGAACCATCGATCCCTCTTCGAATTCTCCTTTGTTCATGCGTTCGAACAAGTCAAGATTTTCCTCAACCGGACGATCGCGATAAGGGCTTGCTTCTCCGGGTTGGGTCGGGGTTCCTTTCTGACGGGCTATCTCTTCACTGCTCTGTTCGTCTACATAAGCTTTTCCCTCTTTTATCATCCTTACGGCAAGGTCGTAAAGCTGCGGAAAGTAATCGCTCGCGTAGTAGAGACGATCGCCCCAGTCATAGCCAAGCCAATGGATGTCCTCCTTGATGGCGTTCACATACTCCATATCCTCTTTCTGAGGATTGGTGTCATCAAAACGAAGATTGCATGTGCCTCCGAATTTCTCCGCCGCTCCGAAGTCCATGATGAATGCTTTCGCATGACCTATATGGAGATAACCGTTCGGCTCGGGCGGAAACCGCGTATTAAGCCTACCCCCGTTCTTACCGGCGGCAAGATCGTTAGCTATCTCCTGTTCTACAAAATTCAATCCGGATTCATTTAATGATTCCTTACCTTCTGTTGTTTCTTTTATTTCTTCCATACCTGATGTAGGGTTTATAATCTTTTGACAATCGAAGAATTTTATTCTTTTTTTGTCCGAAATTGCAAAATTACAAAAAAATATCGTAACCGAACCTTTCAACAGCCCTATTTTACTCCCTTAATTAGGCTCCATCCACTAAAATTTCTTAATGCCAGGGTCGCAGATGTGCCTCGGATATCGCTTTGCAGATTCAGGAGCATAGCGGGCTATGTGACTGAATCAAAAAGCGATAGACGAGGTGCAGCTGCGAGAATAAGGTATTTCTAATTATCATTAAATTTTAATATTTTAATAAATCCCTTAATCAAATGTTTTTAAGTTACCATCCGTCCGGCTCTCTTCGGCTCAAATATCCTTTTTCCTCAGTCGCAACTCAAAGGTTGCTCCTTCTGAAAAAGAATATTTTAGCCCGAAGATAGCCGCTCTGGCATTCACATATTTTATTGAATGAGGTCTTAGTGAATGTTTCATTAAATTTGCTTTCCCTGCGTTTGAAATTTTAAGGAACGCACTCTATGAATTGCCCTTACTCATTCGATAAGTATTGCCATACTTAATAATATTGAGAAAAATATTTGCTTATCTTCGGCTTTATGTTTGAATTATTTTTTGTAAATTTGCAGGGATGAATAGAAGGAATTTCGTTTCCTTCGATTCCCGTGAAAAGTTAATACCATTAGAATCCGACTGCCGATGGAACCCAAAGTGACTGTGGATGGCCTTACATTTGTGCCATATATTACACGCGATAAAATCAAAGAGCAGGTGAAACGTGTGGCTGATGAGCTCCGCGATGACCTCAAAGGAAAAAATCCTCTATTCTTATGCGTCCTTAACGGCGCATTCATGTTTGCCGCCGACCTGATTCGTGAGGTTGGTATCAATGACGCGAGAATAAATTTTATCAGATATTCCAGTTATGAAGGCACTAATTCCACCGGCAAAGTGAAAGAGGTGATGGGCCTCACCGAAGATATCGAAGGAGTTGACCTCGTCATCATTGAAGATATTGTAGACACCGGTCTCACGGCCTCGATGATGGTAGCCGACCTCAAGAAGCGTAATCCCAACTCCATCCGTTTTGTTACGCTGCTGCATAAGCCTGAAAGCTCTAAAACAGGGTTTAAACCTGACTATGTCGCTTTCTCGATTCCACCCAAATTCATTATTGGTTATGGTCTTGATCTCGATGGGAAAGTCCGGAATTTGAAAGATATATATGTGATTGAGGAAGAAATGTAGTTAGTCATTATTTTAGAAAAATCTGCAATGCTCAATATCGTATTATTCGGCGCGCCCGGCTCGGGCAAGGGCACGCAGAGCGCAAAGCTCATTGACCGGTATGGTCTTTATCATATTTCTACCGGAGAACTCCTTCGCGACCACATAAGTAAGGGCACTGAACTCGGCAAGATTGCCGACTCATATATTTCAAAAGGCCACCTCATTCCGGATGATCTTATGATCCGCATTCTTGACGAAGTCTTGAACAAGGAGGCCTCTGTGAAAAACGGCGTGGTGTTCGATGGTTTCCCCCGCACAATCCCACAGGCCGAGGCGCTTGAAAAACTCTTGGAAAAACGTGGCACCGAACTCCATGCAGTTGTCGGTCTTGAAGTGCCCGAAGAGGAACTCATCGATCGTATGATTGCAAGAGGGAAAGAGACCGGTAGGGCTGACGACAATATCGATACAATCAAGAACCGTCTTGAAGTGTACCGTAATCAGACTCTTCCCTTGAAAGACTATTATTCGAAAAACGGCAAGTATCTCGGTATAAACGGTTCAGGAATTGTCGATGAGATTTTCGACAATATTACAGATGGTATTGATAAAAAGACAACTCTGACTAAATAACTCTCCCTGAACATTTAGGGCTGGGGCAAAAAATAATAAATAAAGACCCGATGGCGTTAAATCCTTATGACAGGAAAGAAATTTGGTGCCTTCGGGCTTTTTATTTTATTATTGGCCGGACTTTGCTCCTGTAAAACTCCGAAGCTTTCGGAAGCGAATGCCCAGTTTGATCGTGGCGAATATTTCAATGCCTCGAAAACGTATCGCGCCGTTTACAATAAACTGAATCCGAAGGAAGACCGCGAATTGCGCGGGCAAGTGGCATATCAACTCGCCACGTGTTATCGGAAGCTCAATATGTCAGCCAGAGCCGTTGCTGCTTACCAGAACGCCATACGCTATGATTATCATGATTCCATCGCTTATTTATGGCTTGCACGCTCGCTGCAGATGGATGGTAAATATCAGCCGGCTATCGATGCATACAATACTTTTCTTGAGTATTCGCCCGGTAACACTATAGCCACAGAAGGTATCCGTGGCTGTCGTCTGGCTATAAAAGCCAAGTCTGAACCCAAATCAAGATATAAAGTAGCTCCGGCAAAGATTTTCAATTCACGCCGCGCTGACTTCGCTCCGATGTATCTTGACAAATCGTTGAATACAATCTATTTCACATCAAGCAACGAGAAGGCTACAGGTACGGATCCTTCCGAAGTTACCGGTATGAAACGCTGTGATATTTTCTTCTCGACAAAGGATGAAAAGGGAAATTGGAATCGCCCCGAACCCGCGCAAGGCGAACTTAACACTGCTTTCGATGAAGGTGTCGTAAGCTTTTCTCCCGACGGCCAGACAATGTATCTAACCGTGGCTCGTCGTTCCACCGAAGCCAATACCTCCGTGGAGATATTCACATCCCGCCGTAGCGATGCCACATGGAGCGCACCTCAGAAACTCGAGATTTCCGCCGATACTATCTCAGCCTTTGGGCATCCTGCCGCCTCTCCGGATGGCCGATATCTTTACTTTTCCTCCGATATGCCGGGCGGTTTTGGCGGTAAGGATATCTGGCGGATCAACATCAATGACAGGGTAGGATCTCTCGAAAACCTCGGCGAACAGATTAATACCGCGGGCGATGAGATGTTCCCCTATGTCAGGACCGATTCTTTGCTTTATTTCGCAAGCGATGGTCACCCCGGCTTCGGTGGACTCGATATGTTTACAGCCCGTCTGAATTCTACCGGCGACCGTTGGAGCATAGAGAACCTCGGTATTCCAATGAACAGTCAGGCTGATGATTTCGGCATAACCTTCGGTGAAGGTGAATCCGGCTTTTTCAGCTCCAACCGTGGCGATGCCCGCGGATATGACCATATTTTCAGTTTCGTAAAGCCGGATATAAAGGTCACTATCTCCGGGATGGTTCTCGATAAAGATGAGGAGCCGGTGCCGAATGCAATTATCCGTATCGTGGGGGATGATGGGTCCAATCAAAAGGAAGTGGCCCGCGATGACGGCTCCTTCAAGTTCAATCTCCAGAGAGGAGTGAAATATGTAATGCTCGCCGGTGCCAAGGGTTACCTGAATGTAAAGCAGGAATTTGAATCGGACATGGAAGAGGAAGATGCAGATTATGGCATAGATTTCATTCTGGCGGCCATCAATAAGCCACAGGTTGTCGAAAACATCTTTTATGATTTCGATAAGGCAATCCTTCGACCTGAATCTAAGGAGGCGCTCGATGAGATGGCTCAGATGCTCCGTGATAATCCCAATGTCACTATTGAAATGGGCTCCCATACCGACCGTGTCGGTTCGGAAGAATATAACGTTGGTCTTTCCGACCGTCGGGCAAAAAGCGTTGTCGACTATCTCGTCGAAGTCGGTATTGCCCCTGATCGTCTCACATGGCACGGATACGGTAAGTCTGTTCCCAAGACGGTTACTCCGAGAATCAACCGCGAGTATCCCCAATTTGAAATTGGAACGGTTTTGTCGGCAGATTTTATCGAAACTCTCAGCGAGGAAGACCGTGAGGCTGCCGATCAAATTAATCGCCGGACTGAGTTCCAAGTCACATCAATCGACTACGATGTATGGTGACGTTTCGAAATCGGTTACCCTGTCTTCATTAACTTTTATGAGTAAGGGTCTTATGTCGGATGAAGTCAATGGCTTCCTTGAAATCATCAGGCCGGAAGAGGCGCACGGCAACTATATATAGTCCGCCTCCCAATATTACTTTTGTGGCTAATTTCAGCCATAATGATTCGATAGGCGCTGTGATTATCGCCACTCCGCCCATCACTATTCCGGCCATAAGAAGATAAGGAACTATGTCAGCAATCACAAGGCGCGTCTTAAGTCCCGTTTCCCTGCGTGCCATTATTTGCCAAACTCCTACCCATAAGATGTTGATTATGGTATAGACTATCAGCATTGTTGTCAGTCCTAACCGATAGGTTAGGCACAGGCTCAATGTCTGCAGCCCTCCAAGTATTATGGTGTTCCACATATATATTCCGGGGCGGCCTATGCTGTTGAAAAGATTTCCGTATAATGTGGATAGAGGGAGAAATGCTCCTCCGATGCATAGAATCTGCATCACAGAAACGCTGTCGAGCCATTTGTCGGTGATTAGGATTACGATAAATTCTCTCGAAACTATGTCGAGCCCGAACATTGCCGGAAATGAAACCAGGCAAGTGAAGCGAAGCAGTCGCCTGAAGACGCGATGCAACCTTTCCCGGTCATCTATGGTCTGACGAAGCACCGGTTGCCCCACGCCTAACAGCATCCCTGATATCGTGACTGTCCCCATCGAAGTCCATTTGTTTCCTTGTGTATAGTAGCCCGTAATCTTCATGCCATAAAATCTTCCCAACAAAACTGAGAAAATGTTATTGTTGAATTGCGTGAAAACAGACACTGCCAATTGTTTGAGACTGAACGGAAGCATCTCTTTCAGTGCAGGAAAACTGAATGAAAATCTCGGACGCCACGGACATTGAACCCAAAGAAGCAAAGAATTGAATCCTGTATAGGTGACCGTCTGGATGGCTATCGCCCAGTATCCCATGCCGGCGAAAGCGGTTGTTACCCCTGCCACTCCGGATAGTCCGAGAGCAATTAACTGAGATTTTGTACGGGTTTTTACATTCAGATTCCTGAAGAAATATGCCGAAGGTGTTGATGATAAGGCTGACGCCACAAATCCGATGAAGATGAATCTCGACAATGGCACCATTTCAGGCTGGGAATAAAACCGGGCTATCAGCGGTGCGCAAACCCATAAAACGGAATATAATGTCAGGCTCATCGCCACGTTGAACCAGAAAACCGAATCATAATCAATGCGGGAGATACTCTTCTTGTTCACTATTGCGAGTAGGAATCCGCTTTCGGAAAAGATCACCGCGAGAGCTGAGAATATTGTCAACGCTCCTACAATACCATAGTCCGATGGGTTCAGCAAACGCGATAGAAAAATCCCGAACACAAGGTTGAGCACCTGCATCATCCCATAGCCGAAGCCTCCCCAAAGGAGCCCTTTTGCTGTCTTTTCTTTCAATTCGCTCATCTTCCGATGTCAACGATGGTTTATTATGACAAAATTAGATAAAATCCCCCAATTTGCAAAGTCCACATGAACAATCAGCCCCGTCATATCATTCTAATAATAGAATCTCCAAAGGAAACTGCGGTTGCTTTAACATCGGCTTTCTGGAGAGAAAGACCAATATAAAATTAATTAATTCGGGTTGAAAGCTCGAACTGAATAATATAAACCACTGACTTTAGCTTGCTGGAGTCAAATAATTTATGAATACTATGAATACTGAAAAAACACTTATCGCTTATTTTGTAAGAAAAGGGAAAGAAAATACAGCCAATAGCGTTCGTCTCGCAAAGAAGGCGGAGGAATTATTGAAGGCAAAAGGCGTAGATGTGAATTCATTCGCAATAACCCCGGTAGAAACCTATCCTGAAGATGAGGCTGAATTCGAGGCCATCACTAAGGAAGAAAATCGCGTCAAGGCGCGCCCGGAGGTTGTCGGCAAGTATAGCGGCATGAAACATGTGGAGAGAATATTGCTGATCGCCCCCAACTGGTGGGAATCTCTCCCGACAGCCGTTCTGACTTGGTTTGATGATTATGATTTCACAGGCAAGAGGGTAGTGCCGGTAATTTCAACAAATGAAGATGCCAAGAAAGTGCGTCTCGAAGTCCGCGACTATCTTCCTCACACCTGGGTTCTCGAAGGAGTAGACGTAAAAGTTGATGACTCGGATGCCGAAGCCCAGCTCCAAAAAGCAATCGACCAACTCTTCCAACCCTCCACCTCCAAATTCTAATAGATAAAATATCAAAAGAATAAAGGTTCGCCGGCTTAAGGGCGAACCTTTATTCTTTTTTGTTATTTTTCTTATATTCGAATTTACTTCAAAGGCTTGATGTCGAGCTTGACGGGCTTGATCATATTCTCCGGTGCAAGAATTGTGTCGAGATCTTCTTTGGACAGAATGCCATGTTCAAGAACGAGGTCATAGACGCTGCGGCCGGTCTCCATGGCTTCTTTTGCTATTTTGGTGGAGTTCTTATATCCTATTACAGGATTGAGAGCCGTTACGACACCGATGCTGTTGTGAACATATGCACGGCACTTCTCTTCATTAGCCGTGATGCCCTCCACGCAGCGGATGCGGAGAGTATCGAATCCATTGATCAGTATATCAACTGATTCAAAGTTGCATTGAGCGGTTACAGGCTCCATGGCATTGAGCTCCATCTGGGCTGCTTCAGATGCCATTGTCACGCAGACATCGTTACCGATTACCTTGTAACAGATCTGAGTCATAACCTCGGGAATAACAGGATTCACCTTACCGGGCATAATGGAACTGCCGGGCTGACGAGCCGGTAGGTTGATTTCTCCCAGTCCGCAGCGAGGTCCGCTGGCAAGAAGACGGAGGTCATTACTTATCTTGCTTACTTTAGTAGCCAGCCGCTTCAGTGCCGAAGAGTAGCCCACCATTGATGAAGTATCGGAAGTGGCACCCACAAGATCCTCTGAAAGACTCATGTTCCAACCGGTTATTTCCGACAAAGCTTCCACACACTTTTCTGCGTAGCCCGGCTCAGCGCAGATTCCGGTACCGATTGCGGTCGCTCCCATATTGACCGTCAGGAAATCGGCTGCCGCTTCGTCAAGATGTTTGATTTCATCCTGAAGTATGGATGCGAATCCGTTGAAAGTCTGGCCCAGAGTCATTGGCACTGCATCCTCAAGCTGTGTCCGGCCCATCTTTATGATGTTCTTGAATGCCTCTGCCTTTGCGCGGAATGCCTCTATCAGCTTCTCAAGGTGCTTCTTAAGGCGGATGTTCGCAAGATACATACCGATATGGATTGCGGTCGGGTATGCATCATTGGTCGACTGCGAGCGGTTCACGTGGTCATTGGGTGAGCAATACTGGTATTCGCCACGCTTGTGGCCCAGGATTTCAAGTGCGCGGTTAGCGATGACCTCGTTGGCATTCATATTTGTGGATGTTCCTGCGCCACCCTGAATCATGTCTACCGGGAACTGGTCATGGTGTTCGCCTCCCATAATTTCACGACACGCCTGTGCAATGGCTTCGTACATGTCATCCGGAAGTAGACCCATTTCATGGTTTGCCATGGCTGCCCCAAGCTTGGTGATGGCAAGACCCTTGATGAATTCAGGATAATCATAAAGCTTGAATTTGCTTATTTCGAAATTCTCTACTCCACGGAGGGTCTGCACTCCATACAAAGCGCTTTCGGGCACTTCGATTGATCCTAACAGATCAGATTCAACGCGTATGCCCGTTGATTTTTCGTCTTTCATGTCTTTATTTATTTAAGGTGTTTGTTTTCTATGATAGGAATTAAGCCTTGAGACCGAACAACACTTCGGTCGTTTGCAAATTTAATCTTTTTATTTTAATTTATAAATTATAACAATTGAAAATTTACTAATTGTCGAAAATATGTTGCATAACATACTCATATCTTGAACAAAAACCACCCGGCTTCGCTTAATTAATAAAGGGCCGGAAGCTTCCCTCCCTCCCTCCGGCCATCTACGATACTAATCTTCTGCCTTAACAGCTAAACCTGAAAATCAAAGTTTATGTTGATTCAACTATTGTTTGTGCTGGCAGCCATAATTGTCGGTGCCCGTCTGGGAGGTATTGGCCTCGGTGTGATGGGCGGTGTCGGGCTTGCCATCCTTGTCTTTGTGTTCGGACTCCAGCCGACCGATCCTCCCATCGATGTGATGCTTATGATTGCCGCCGTGATTTCGGCTGCAGCCGCTATGCAGGCCGCAGGCGGCCTTGACTGGCTCGTGAAAGTCGCTGAGAAGCTCCTTAGGAAAAATCCTTCGCACGTCACTATCGTTAGTCCCCTTGTTACTTATTTCTTTACTTTCGTTGCCGGTACAGGGCATGTGGCTTATTCCGTTCTTCCGGTCATCGCCGAAGTGGCCCGAGAAACCAAAATACGCCCCGAAAGGCCTCTCGGAATCGCTGTGATAGCTTCTCAGCAGGCTATTACCGCAAGCCCTATATCCGCCGCCACGGTGGCCTTGCTCGGTTTGTTGACCGGATTCGACATAACTCTCTTCGATATCCTGAAAGTTACAATCCCCGCTACTCTTATCGGAGTGCTCGTCGGGGCTTTCCTTTCAAAACGTGTGGGTAAGGAACTTATGGAGGATCCGGAGTATCTCCGTCGCGTGGAAGCAGGAATGATGGCCGAGAATTCACTGCAGATTAATAAGGTGAAAAACCCCAAGACTGCCATTTCGTCAGTTGTTATTTTCCTCGTTGCGACTGCTTTTATCGTGATATTCGGTTCGGTCCCGGCTTTGAGACCCCATTTTAACGGTGTTGCGATGGATATGCCGAAACTTATTGAAATCCTCATGCTCACTGCATGTGCGATTATTCTCATCGTATCAAAGACGAATGGTATTGCCCCAACGCAGGGTAGTGTCTTCATTGCAGGTATGCAGGCCGTAATCGCTATCTTTGGTATCGCATGGATGGGCGACACGTTCATAAACGGTAATCTGAGCGTACTGACAGATTCAATCAAGGGACTCGTCACTGAAATGCCCTGGCTTTTCGCTCTCGCGCTCTTCGTGATGTCAATCCTTCTGTATAGCCAGGCGGCAACCGTGCGCGCAATTGTCCCGCTCGGAGTAGCCCTCGGTATTAGCCCCTGGATGCTTATCGCCCTCTTCCCGGCTGTTAACGGATACTTCTTCATACCTAACTATCCGACTCTTGTCGCTGCTATTAATTTCGACAGAACCGGTACGACCAAAATCGGAAAGTATATCCTTAACCACTCTTTCATGATGCCCGGAATGGTGGCTACTATCGTCGCTATCTGTACAGGCCTTCTCCTTATCCAGTTCTATCAGTAATTATATTTGAAACCAACATAAAATTTGTATTTATGAAGAGACTGAAATCCTTAGGACTGTTGGCAGTCATCGTGCTGACCACTGTCATGTCCGCTTTCGCCGAACACAAATCCAATGTGTATATTCTTGCTACCGGAGGCACTATCGCCGGTACAGGCGCATCTGCCACATCTTCCGGCTATACGGCCGGCCAGGTGGCTATTCAGACCCTTATTGATGCTGTGCCCCAGATGAGCGACCTCGCAAATATCACCGGTGAGCAAGTGGTGAATATCGGCTCGCAGGATATGAATAATGAAGTCTGGCTCATTCTTGCCAAGAGAATCAACGAGCTTCTCGAATCCGATGATGTTGACGGTATAGTGATCACTCACGGAACCGATACAATGGAGGAGACGGCTTATTTCCTTAACCTTACCGTAAAGAGTCATAAACCTGTCGTACTTACAGGCTCAATGCGCCCATCAACTGCCCTCAGTGCCGATGGCCCTCTGAATCTTTATAACGCTGTCGCAACGGCTGCTGATCCTTCTTCGAAGCATCGTGGTGTCATGATTGTAATGAATGGCCTTATCCTCGGCGCTCATGGCACGCAAAAGATGAACACCCTTTCAGTGCAGACTTTCCAGGATCCCGATGGTGGTCCCCTCGGTTACGTCTATAATTCAAAACCCTATTGGAATCTTTCTACACTCAAGAAGCACACCACGGAATCCGTATTTGATGTTAGAGGCCTCGACAAGCTTCCTAAAGTCGGAATCGTCTATTCTTATTCAAATATTGATGCTGATGTCATGACTCCGTTCCTTGACAAGGCCAATGGTTATGACGGTATTGTTCATGCAGGTGTCGGTAATGGAAACTTCCATAAGAATATTTTCCCCTCTCTTCTCGAAGCTCGCAAGAACGGAATCCTTGTTGTCCGCTCAAGCCGACTCCCGACCGGACCGACAACGCTCTATGACGAGGTGGACGACGAAAAATATGAACTCGTAGCTTCTTGGGAACTTAATCCTCAGAAGGCCCGCGTGCTCCTGATGCTCGCCCTTACTAAAACTCATGACTGGAAGACTATCCAGAAATATTTCGAGGAATATTGATTTATCATTTATGCCCCCGGCTGCTAAGAACATTTAGCCTCCGGGGGCTTCATATACTTTTCTCTAACCCGGCGCCATCCCGATTAATTCTCGCGCCTTAAACCCGATTATCATGAAAAAATTATTCTTGTCTTCTGCTGTTCTGCTTTTAGGCCTTCCCGCGTTCGCCCAGCAGGAAAAAATAAATGATTTCCGCACTGCTGATGAGAAAAGCCTCGCGGAAGAAGTATTCAAACTGGAGAAAAAGACTGACAAATTCAACCTTTTCCTCAATATGCACGGTGATTTCGAAACCACTTGGACCGACTCTCACTTCGATGGGGGTAAATTCCGTTTCCAGCAGCTCCGTGTTGAGGCAAAAGGTCAGATTAACTCATGGCTTTCTTACAGATATCGTCAGCGCCTTAATAAAGGCGACAACCCGAGTGGATATTTCGATAATGTTCTTCAGAGCATCGATATCGCAGGTATCGGCCTTAACTATAAGAAATGGTCGGCTTTCCTCGGTAAGCAGTGCGCTGCTTATGGTGGTATCGAATTTGACCTGAATCCGATTGAAATTTACCAGTATTCCGATATGGTGGATTATATGACCAACTTTATGACGGGTGTTACCATCGGTTATAACTTTACACCCAATCAGCAGCTTCAGTTTCAGGTGCTTGACGGGCTGGTCGGCTCTTCCCAATCAATGTACGGAGATTATACTCCCGCCAAATTGCCTATGGTCTACACGCTGAACTGGAACGGTAACTTCAACGATGTATATAAGACCCGTTGGTCAGTATCCGTAATGAATGAGGTCAAGGAGAAACAGATGTGGTATTTCGCTCTCGGTAACGATTTCAACATTTCCGAGAAAGTGCAGATGTATTTTGACTGGATGTATTCACGCGAGGCTGTCGATCGTAAAGGAATTATCACAGATATCGTCGCTCCGAATGGTTGGACAAAGAAAGCTGGCGACACCGACATAATGTCGTTCATCCTCCATGTCAACTATCGCTTCCATCCTGCCTGGAATATTTTTGCAAAAGGTATGTTCGAGAATGAGGGTGTTTACAAAACTAACACGATGGACATTCCTGACGCACAGGGCGTGGAAACTCCGGTAGAACTTGAGAAAGGCAAATATCGCACGGCTCTCGGATATATTGGTGGTATAGAATATTATCCCTTCAAGGATCGTAATCTCCATTTCTTTGCCACTTATATTGGCCGCACATATAACTATACCGACAGAGCCAAGGCTTTCGGCGCATCCGATTATAGTACAAATGCTCTTCAGGTCGGTTTCATCTGGCAAATGCCTGTATTCTGATCTGCTGTTTAGACCCCTTTTCCGGGGGTGTTCAAGAATTTTATTCTATCACGACCGATGCCCTTATCTGAGGGTGTCGGTTGCTGTATATTACGATACTGTTATGGACCGTAGAATCTATGAATATCTCTGATGATGAATCAAACTCAAGCTTGCGAGGTGAAAGCTCTCTTGTATAAGGGCCTATCTTTAAAGTCTTTTTGACCTTGAATTCTGCCGGATGAGTGGCAGATCGTATACATAACCAGCTGTGGTCTCCTATTGGAATCACTGCATTGGTATCTTTCTCGATATCGATTCCCTTTGCGCTCTCCGGATATATCCTCAGAAACGGTTTATCCGGATTCTGTCTGCTTCTTACGAGATTGGTGTATGTGTTCCTTCGCCCGCATGTCTCCAACAGATTATAAATAAAGAGTGAGTCGGATAAATAAACCTGACCGGATGCTGACTTTTCATATTCTGAAATTATCGCTCTAGTCTTGGTATTCTGCATATATGTTGAAAAGATGTTCCACCCGATTGTTGCAAGCGAGAAGACCGTTAAGATGATATATAAATCATTGTAAAATCTATGGCGATTCATATATTGCAAGCAGAGAAAGGCAAACCCAAGATTATAGACGATAAGACCGCGTCCGAGATTCCCTATTACCAGACAAAAACACAACGAAATGACAATGATACTTTTCAAAAAAATAGAGGGTAATGTTTCGTTTTTACCTTTGGGGTGTGATGATTTGTCCGTTCTGAATGAAGGATATGTAAATGCCCTGATAATAAGGTAGACTATGGGGAAGATGAAGCAATTGTATGATTGTTGGGCAATGTGAACCATAGATGTCCCCCCGGCTTCTGTTTCATTAAGACGGGAGAAGTTCCCCGGAGCTGCAATCAGGATAATAGCTCCGATGCCGTATAGAATCCCCATCAGCCATTGTGTTTTGCTGATTTTGAATTTTTTTGATATCAACCATATAAGTACTCCTCCGCAAATGGGGATTGAAAATCCCTCATGTAATTGGCCCGCGATCAAGCTTAGTATCGCCAATAAAAATATCCTTCCTGCGTGTCTTCTCCTCCAAGTGAAAAAATATCGAAGCCATAAGAGGTCGACATATGCGACCCACACATAATTTATCGCGAATGGAGGTGTGAACGTGAGACCACCGAATATAAGAATGCACATGAGAGTGCTTATGGCAAGAGATTTCACACTTATTCTCCCTTTTGATATAAGCTTGGCCATTTCCCTGATGAGAAGCACCCACATCACGGCATTGCACAAGGAAAATAGTATTTTTCCCAATATTCCGCAGAAAAGCTGCACAATGAAATGCACAATAAACCGGCCGTTCCAGATATAATAGTGGTTGATCTGGGATATCAGAATATCCTTCAAATTGCGCATCGGTATATGACACTCATCGCCCCCCGCAGCCGGGATAAAGAAAGAATATGCAAGTGCATCACCGTTCCATTCTGTCATAAGCGAGAAGGCAATCGCGTATGCCGCTACCAAGATATATATTGCAGCTTTAATTATGATTACATTTCTGTTTTCCCGACAGACTGAAATGCCATTCATAGATATTTAATTGTTTAAATATTTTAAATTAATAGGATGTGAATGTATTAATGTTAAATTCAGTTAAAATATTGAAGATTTTTTATGTTTTATAGCAGGTTTTGAAAATAGTTTTGTAATTTTGCATTGAGTTTTTCATGGTATTAGATTTTAAGGTTAACGCAAGATTGGTTGTCGGGATGACAATCAATTTTTTT
>JAIDDJ010000012.1 GCA_029055345.1 Muribaculaceae bacterium
TACCTCCTTCTGTACCCTCTCCCTACAATTCCTAATTCCTATACTTTCTCCCCATTGTAGCTTGATGCTATGTAGGGTGGTCTTTGTTTGGTCTCGTTGAATATCCTGGCTATATATTCTCCTATTATTCCGAGTGCTATCAGTTGAAAACCTCCCAATAGTAGAATTACGCATATCAGCGTAGGGAAGCCGCTGACCGGTTCGCCCCATATCAAAGTCTTTATGAGAACCTTAATAATATAAATCAGAGAGAAGAATGAGAGAATAAAGCCGATTATGCTCGATATTCGAAGCGGAGAAGTGGTAAAGCTCGTGATTCCCTCCACTGCGAGATTGAATAGTCTCTTGAAATTGAACGATGACTTCCCTTCAGCTCTATCCTCTCTGTCAAACGCTATCTCCTTTTTGTTATAACCCACCCACGAGAAAAGTCCTTTTGTATATCGTTGGGTTTCTCGCATTGACCTTATGGATTTCACTACCCTTTGGTCGAGAAGTCGGAAATCACCTACGTTCTGCAATATCTCTATCTGAGTGGAATTCTGAAGAAGCGAGTAAAACATAAGCGAAAGGCGCTTACGTAACCAGGATTCTTTACCGCGGCTCTTCCTCCTGCCATATACATCGTCATAACCGTGTTCCCACTGGTAAACCATCTCCGGTATCACTTCTACCGGATCTTGCAGGTCAGCGTCCATGATGATGGTAGCATCGCTGCAGATAAAATCCATTCCGGCAAGCATGGCGTTCTCTTTACCGAAATTTCGCGACAAATCCAGTATGTTGACCCGCAGGTTGTTTTTTCTGCATGCATTAAGCACGTCAAGCGTATTGTCCTTCGAGCCATCGTTGACAAACAGATACTCCCACGAATATTTCTTAAGATCTACCCGGTCGTTGTTGTTATCAATCAGATTGTCGAGTTGGTCGATAAGGAGTGGTATGTTTTCAGCTTCATTATATGCCGGAATAAGAATGGTAATTCTCTTATGGGATAGACTGAAGTCCTGTTTACGGGGTTCTCCTTTTTCTTTGGCGTGAGGCGTATTCATTTTATTATCAGCATTCTCGTTATTCAGGAAAATCCATTTATGTGAATCCGGTCTCCATGCCATTTGTTCATAGCCGGATGATTATGCAATGGATGACCAATTGGAATCAGATTGAAAGGAACTATATTTTCCGGAATATTCAGAATTCGGCTAACTGATTCCATACGGTCTGCATGTGGATACAAGCATGTCCAGACTGCACCAAGTTCCAAGGCGTGGGCAGCTAACAATATGTTTTCCGAGGCCGCTGAGCAATCCTGCTCCCACAGGTTCTCATCCACGCCTTCCAGAAATCTTTCCTTATTGCCGCAAACTATTATGGCGAAGCGGGCATTAGCAGTCATTTTAGCATATGGAAGGGCCTCGGAAAGTGCGCTCAGCAAATCCCGCTCATCTACTACTATGAATTCCCAAGGCTGACGGTTGACACCGCTCGGAGCCGACATTGCTGCATGAAGAATAGCACTTATCTGTTCTTCGCTCACCGGGTCATCGCTGTATTGTCTAACGCTCGTGCGCGTAACGATATTCGCATAAGCTTCGTTGGCCATCATGTCGGCCGATATATTGTTCGTGATTTCCATATGGATTAGGTTTAGAGCTCATTCAATAAAATTTAATATGTGTAATATCAATAATGAGCCTCTCCATTGAGGGGCTCATTATTATATTAAAGACCGCGTCCGTGGCAGTTTTTGTATTTCTTTCCCGAGCCGCATGGACAAGGATCATTTCTGCCCACTTTCGGCTGAGCCTTGATCGGTTGGGTCTTAGCAGACCCGGATGGTCTGTTTACATTGCGGGCGGCTTCCCGTTGGGCTCGCTCTCCCTCGTAGGTCTCGTGGGTGGTGCTGTAGCCTGCATATGGATTCGGCATCGGACGCCCCGGACCTTGAGTCATTGTGGAGTTACCCGGCTGCACGTATCGCGCCGCGGCCTGCTGCATAGCCGCTTTCTGGGCCTCCTGCTGGCGGCGGGCCTCCTCGGCTGCCTTCGCTTCCTCATAGGATGGAACTGCCAAGCGCCCACGCATAAGTGTGGAAACTACCTTGTTATTCATCTCTGACAGCATCTTCTTCCACAGCTCGAAGGCTTCGATCTTATAAATCACAAGCGGGTCTTTCTGCTCATATGTCGCATTCTGAACCGACTTGCGCAACTCATCCATCTCGCGTAGTTGCTCCTGCCAGCTTGAATCTATCGAACTCAGAAGCACGGCTTTCTCCCATGCTTTTCCAAGGGGTTTGCACTCGTTGTTGTAGCACTCGGTGATATCCGCCCGGATATTGAACATCCGGCGACCATCGGTCATCGGAACTCCGAGCGGCCCGGTGGCATTCTGATTCTCCACGAAGTCTTTCACATATGGCATCGCTCCTTCTGATATTTTCTTTTTCTTTTCCTGCAGACGATGCATGGCTGCCTCCCCAAGTCGAGAAGCAATCTCTTCGCTGTCAAGCTTGGTGAATTCTTCTTCCTTGAATGGCACCTCCATTGCCAAAACTCGGTTCACTTCCTCTGAAAAATCTTGGAAGTTCTCATATGCTCCATTGGCAAGCTCGGTGCTAACTTCATAGACCATATTGGCGATGTCCATTCCGATTCGTTCTCCCTTAAGTGCGTTCTGACGGCGCGAATAGACCCCGTTTCTCTGGGCGTTCATTACGTCATCATATTCCACAAGGCGCTTGCGGATTCCAAAGTTATTCTCCTCGACACGTTTCTGGGCGTTCTCGATACTCTTCGTAACCATTTTATTCTCAAGCATCTCGCCTTCCTGGAAGCCGAGTCTGTCGAGCATCTTGATTACACGGTCGTTGGCGAAAAGACGCATCACCGTGTCTTCGAACGATACGAAGAATACCGAACTTCCCGGGTCTCCCTGTCGGCCGGCACGACCTCGTAGCTGGCGGTCAACTCGCCGTGACTCATGTCGCTCGGTTCCGATGATGGCCAACCCTCCTGCCTCTTTTACTTCCGGCGACAGCTTGATGTCGGTTCCGCGTCCTGCCATATTGGTCGCGATTGTCACCGTGCCCGTCTGGCCTGCTTTCGCCACAATATCGGCCTCCTGCTGGTGTAATTTCGCATTCAGTACCTGATGGGGGATCTTGCGAAGTTTAAGCATCTTCGACAATAATTCGGAAATTTCAACCGAAGTGGTACCTACAAGAACGGGACGTCCCGCTTTAACCATGTCCTCTACTTCCTGAATGACGGCCGCATATTTCTCTTTCTTTGTCCGGTATACGCGATCGTTCATGTCGTCTCTAATCACCGGCTTATTGGTCGGAATCTCGATAACGTCCAGTTTGTAGATATCATAGAACTCACCGACCTCCGTCATAGCCGTACCTGTCATACCGGCCAGCTTTCTATACATTCGGAAGTAATTCTGAAGAGTGATGGTCGCGTAGGTCTGCGTGGCTGCTTCTACTTTTACTCCTTCTTTTGCTTCGATGGCTTGATGCAGACCGTCAGAGTAGCGGCGTCCTTCCATGATACGGCCTGTCTGCTCGTCGACAATCTTGATTTTGTTGTCATCTATCACATATTCCACATCTTTATCAAAGAGTGTATACGCTTTCAGGAGCTGGTTGACGGTATGGACGCGCTCTGCCTTGATGGAATAATTCTGAAGTAGTGCATCTTTTTTCTCGCGCTTATTGTCAGCGTCAAGATCTTCGTTCTCAACTGCACTCAGCTGGGCCGCTATATCGGGCAGAATGAAGAATTCCGGGTCGGACGTTGTGCCGGTGAGCACCTCGATACCTTTGTCGGTGAGCTCGATAGAGTGATTCTTTTCATCAATTACAAAGAAAAGGGGCTCAACTGCTTTCGGCATTTCGCGGTTATTATCGGCCATATATTTGGCTTCCACCTTAAGCATCAGCTGTTTGATACCATCTTCGCTTAGATAGCGGATGAGTGGCCCATGTTTGGGTAAAGCCTTGTATACACGGAAAAGTGCCAGACCTCCTTCTTCAGTATTGCCTTTGGATATTTTTTCCTTTGCTTCAAGTAGTAGCTGCTGGGCAAGCTTACGCTGGGCGTTGACCACTTTTTCTACATTCGGCTTAAATTCCTCGAACATCTGGACATCCCCTTTCGGCACCGGGCCCGATATGATAAGTGGAGTCCGGGCATCATCGATGAGCACTGAGTCAACCTCGTCGACTATGGCGTAATAGTGCTGCTCCCGTTGCACGAGATCCTGTGTCTGCGTAGCCATATTGTCGCGCAGATAGTCAAAACCGAATTCATTGTTCGTACCGAATGTGATGTCGCTTGCATAGGCTTTGCGGCGTTCTTCTGAATTGGGCTCGGTCTTGTCGATACAGGCCACTGAAAGCCCGTGGAACTGGTAGAGAGGGCCCATCCATTCGGAGTCTCGCTTGGCCAGATAGTCATTCACTGTCACGACATGAACTCCTTCACCCGTGAGTGCGTTCAGGAAAACCGGCAACGTAGCTACGAGGGTCTTTCCTTCTCCGGTGGCCATCTCGGCGATATTGTTGGTAACCTTATTGCCGTTCATCATGCCGTGAAGGACCATACCTCCGATGAGCTGGACATCATAATGCATCATGTCCCACTTTATCATATTGCCGCCGGCTTTCCATTCGTTCTTGTAGATAGCTTTGTCGCCATCAATGGTCACGAAATCTTTGCCTTGGCCGGCCAAATCGCGGTCAAACTCTGTAGCAGTCACCTCTATCGTATCGTTCTCCTTAAATCTGCGGGCCGTTTCCTTGATTACGGCAAATACCTCCGGTAGGGCCGCATCAAGATCTTTTGCATATTGTGAGAACATTTCCTCACGAAGTTCATCGATTTTCTTCCACAATGGCTCGCGCTTTTCGTAGTCAAGGGTCTCGATCTCCGCGCGGATTTCATCCATCTGTTTCTTGTAATCGGCTGCATTGCCGCGAATTTTATCGCGCACTTTGTCAATGCGTCCGCGAAGTTCATCATTGGAGATGTTTACAAGCTCCTCGGATATCGGATTAATTTCATTATTGAGGCGGTTCCACATCGGGCGTACGGCACGCTCGCTCTGGTCGCCGAATATTTTCTTTAAAAAATTTCCAATCATTATATGGGGGTAATTATATTGTCTTATATGAATATTTTATGTTTTAAACCTCCTGAGCCGTGGTCGGCTGTCATCGTGTAAGGGAGGCAGCGCGGGAGCGGGCTCCGTTCGGTGACCGGATATGCAGTAATCCTGCTACCGTAGGCGCAAGGGCCGTTGCAGCGACAGGAGTCTCTATCTTTGCCGGAGATAAGCCGGGAGCCATAATCATCGCAGGAGTCATTACCACATTTTCCCTCGCCACTTTCTGTTGCGCAGGAAGAGTGTCATCGTAACTTACGGTCCAGCCCGGCGTGAAGTCGACTATTATATCACCGCATACACGCGGATCAAGGCCCAGACGAAGGTTCTCTTCTTCCTTCGTCCGAGGTGAAAGCACTTCGCTCAAGGTTCGGGCATCGCTGACCCCGCTCATCTTTATCAGGAACTGCCGCGCATCGGAAATGACCTTATCGCTGTCGAGACGCATTTGCTCAATGGCCTGACGGTCAAAAAATATCTGTCCGTCGCGAATTGCGGAGATATATCCTGCGCTGCCGTAGCGTGCAGATAGATATGAATTGAGAAGTGAACGCGCCTTCCGCGTCGAGAATTCTCCTCCGGGGAGACGATAGCGTGGATCTGCCGGAAGTGCGTCATCGAAATATCCTGTTGAACTTAACCAGATAAGCGCGTTCCCGCGGCCAACTTTTCGATCAATCGCCTCTATCAGCCTTCCGATATCTGCGTCAAGCCTGAGATAGGCGTCCGTGAGTTCAGTGCGGGCGTTACCTTCGGAGGCATATCTGTAGGGTGCAAGTGTATAAGCGATATTTACCATATCGCCTCCACCGTTAGTGGAGCCGGAAGGTAAATTATTGATGATTTCAATGGCTACATCGGTTATTTCCGTATTTGCCATCGGGGTCAGGGCGAATTTCTTGAATACGTCGCGGTCGTTGCGCGAGAAGATGTATTTGAACGGACTGTTGCGCTTATATTCCGGAAGTCCGGCAACCCGACTTAGCTTTGCCGACGGACGCCAGACCATAGTGTCTATTCTGTGAGACAATGAGTTGCGCATGTTGCGCGCACTCAGTGCTGCCGGCAACCCTCCATAGTAACTGCTCGTCACCCAGTTCCCCGATGTATTGTTCACCCAATATGCTCCTTTGCCGGAATGCCCGGCAAGTATCATTGCTTGTTGGGGTTCGGGTGCTATCGAATAAACTGATGAATAGCCTCCGGAATCAATAATATATTCATCTCCCAGTGTAGAAAGACGCAACGCCTCCGGAGTGAATGAATC
Source organism: Muribaculaceae bacterium (assembly GCA_029055345.1). Classification (GTDB taxonomy): domain Bacteria; phylum Bacteroidota; class Bacteroidia; order Bacteroidales; family Muribaculaceae; genus Lepagella. Next base: position 6,437 of record JAIDDJ010000012.1, read on the forward strand.
ATTGGTAATGCTCGTTGAGTTTGAAGATACCAAGGGGAGTTTCAGAGCGCCTCCGGGAACGGAGGTGTCGTAATAGGCAGCCGACGGCACTCCGTTTTGCGCTGGATAACTTCCGGTCAGGAGCATCGCCGTAGAGGCCGTGGCGTCAAGCCGCGGAACGCGGAAATCCACATCCCGGATATAGACCCCATCCGTCAGAAGGGTCTTGAAGCCCCGGTCGCCAAAATAATTCTGTAGAAGCTCTATGTAGTCAGTCCGAAGTTGATCCACTACAATCCCTACAACCAGTCGGGGACGCGATGTTTCGGCCTGAGCTGCCTGCCCAAACGTCGCAAGTCCCATCAATACCGTAGTGACGAGTCTTCTCATACTTTTAATTAACTTATTTTTCGGACATTTATTGCATAATATGCCGATAGCAGCAATGAGCTCCCCATCAATGGGAAAAATGCCGGATTAGCCGACTGTGGCTGCCATGGCCATACTATGAACATGATAAGAAGTAAAACTATGTTGCATATCGCCATCGCTATTACTGCAGGGCGCCAGGCGCGAAACCATACGCCTGCTCCGATCACGAGTTGCAACGGATTCAGCCATAAGAACAGGAGATTGGGCGATGTGGCCTCATGCTCGCTTACGAATATGAGGAAGGCCAATACGCATCCGGTGAGACCTGTCAGGAGGAACCATAAGGAATATAGCCATTTCCATATCCTTCTCCTTCGGTACATCAACAATATGAATACGACAACCAGCGCAAACCATAACCAGCTGAGAAATATTGGAGTCAGGAAAAAAGGAGTAGGACCTGATGTGGCATCTTCAACACCTTCATTGAGAGTCCGGCTCGATGCCACAAGTGGACGTCCGTCGGCAAAGCGTGCCTCTGCTGCTTTCCGGTGCATTTCCACCGGCACGAACATCTCTTCTCGCCCGCGCAACGGATAGTCAATTCCCGATCCTAACGCAAGATCAATCCCGAACTGATACCACGGATAGTCTCTGTGATAGCTGCGCATTTCACGGCGGAAACTGCCGTAAGATATGCTGTCCGGATAGATTACCGGCTTACCCGCGGTCTGGTCAAGACGATCAAGTATGCGGGTCGCGCAATTGTCCTTGACATAGTTGTAGCGATATACCCTGTTCTCCGGAAGGGCTTCCTGCCGTAGAAGTCCAAGCAATTTTATTGCCTCTTCTCTTGTAAGGGATAGGTCCTGCTCCTCCACTCGGCGCCCGTGGTTTATGTATTCGGGCAGAAACCAGGCAAACGGATAGGATGACAGCTGATAATCCGTCTCTCCTTTTACAAACCGGTAGATGAAATTCGGCTGATTGAAATCAAAAGTCCCATAGTTCCATACAGAATCTATTTCATGCCCTTCTGGAGCGATGCCGCGAACACGCACTGCTTCATGACCGCAGAGTTCATAGACCTCCGCGCCGGGCCAGCAGGTCACAAGACTGACTATTACCGAATCCTGCCGCTCACCGCGGGATATGCACGGCGTAAGCAGCAGGAACAATAGTATTAATATTTCTCTCCCTTTATTCAATTTTCAGGATAGCAATATTTAATTGAATGAGGTCTTAATATTCGCAGTTGTTAGGGTAGCGGGGGAACGGGATGACATCACGAATGTTCTGCATACCGGTCACAAACAGCACAAGCCGCTCAAATCCCAGTCCAAATCCCGAGTGAGGCACCGTGCCATAACGGCGGGTATCAACATACCAGTCCATTCCCGTCAGGCCAAGCTCTTCGATACGCTTGGTGAGCTTTTCAAGATTCTCCTCCCGTTGTGATCCTCCGATGATTTCCCCGATTTTTGGGAACAATACGTCCATTGCGCGGACAGTCTTGTCATCGTCATTCAGCTTCATATAGAAGGCCTTGATTTCTTTAGGATAATCGGTGAGAATCACCGGCCGTTTGAAATGCTCTTCTACGAGATATCTCTCATGTTCGGAGGCAAGATCGACCCCCCAATATACGGGGAATTCGAATTTTTTGCCCGACTCTTCAAGGATCTTGATGCCCTCGGTATATGGTAAACGTACGAAATCATTGTCAACTACGAACTTGAGGCGGTCAATCAGATCTTTGTCGAAATGCTCGGCCAGGAACTCTATATCATCCTTGCAATGTTCCAACGCGTAATTGATACAGTATTTTATGAATTCCTCGGCAAGGTCCATGTTGTCTTCGATTTCATAAAATGCCATCTCAGGCTCTATCATCCAGAATTCCGACAGATGGCGGGGGGTATTTGAATTTTCCGCACGGAAAGTCGGCCCGAAAGTGTATATGCACCCAAGTGCCGTTGCCCCAAGTTCGCCCTCTAACTGTCCGGAAACCGTCAGACAGGCCATCTTGCCGAAAAAGTCCTGTGTGTAATCAGGTTTCCCGTTTTCATCGACCGGTAGCGCCTCCAGAGGTAATGTAGTTACCTGGAACTGTGCGCCCGCGCCTTCGGCATCCGATGCTGTGATGAGCGGTGTGTGGAAATAGTAGAAGCCTTTGTCGTTGAAGAATTTATGGATGGCATAAGCTAATGCGTGCCGGATTCTAAGAACCGCTCCGAATGTGTTGGTGCGCGGACGCAGGTGCGCTTTCTCGCGAAGGAATTCAAGGGTATGGCCCTTCTTCTGCAATGGATAAGTGGCGGCATCGGCCGTGCCATAAATTTCCATTTCATCGGCCTGAACCTCTACGCTCTGACCCTTGCCCTGCGATGGCACCAACAGCCCTTGAACATGAATACTTGAGCCCGTGGTCACCGGCTTCATCGATTCTTCATCAAATTTTGACGCGTCAAGAACGATCTGGAGATTTTTGATGGTGCTTCCGTCGTTGAGGGCTACGAACTGAACGTGCTTATTGCCACGCCGTGTGCGCACCCAACCCTTTACGTCTACTTTGCTTCCCTCGTATTTCTCCGGATTGACCAGAAGTTCCTTTATCGTGGTTCTCTTAATTTTTTCCATTTGTCTCTGTCGTTTCTGTTTATTCGAAAGCGCCCATGCGGAGATAATTCACTTCATCCTGTGTGAGATAGCGCCAGCGTCCCCGTGGTAGATTCTTTTTAGTCAGACCTGCGAAGTATACTCGGTCAAGCTTAATTACGCGGTAGCCTAAGTGCTCGAAAATCCGGCGCACTATTCGGTTGCGCCCCGAATGAATTTCGATGCCGGCCTGGTTGCGCTCATCGCTTACGTAGGAAATAGCATCGGCATGAATTTCTCCGTCTTCCAATTCTATGCCGTCGGCTATGCGCTGCATATCTTCCTCGGCTATGTCTTTGTCTGTCCAGACATGATAAATCTTTTTCTTTACGAATTTGGGATGTGTCAGTTTGGATGCCAGGTCTCCGTCATTCGTGAGTAGTAGCACGCCGGTTGTATTGCGGTCAAGACGGCCCACCGGATATATTCGCTCCTCGCAGGCATTCTTCACGATATCCAACACTGTGGTACGACCGTTCGGATCATCGCTTGTGGTCACGCAATCTTTAGGTTTGTTGAGCAAGACATAACATTTGCGTTCGGGCGTAACGACCTTATCGTTGAATTCCACCACATCGTTGCGGGAAATCTTGGTGCCAAGCTCAGTGACGGTCTCACCATTTACCTTTACCTTACCTGCTGTAATGAATTCGTCCGCCTCGCGACGTGAGCAGATGCCGGCGTTTGCCATATATTTGTTCAGACGCATTTCTGCATTCGGGTCTACATCCTCCAGCACATAGTCAACCTGTTTGGGCTTACCCATGAACTTGTTGGGCTTATTGTTTTTCCAGTTACCGTTCTGGACAAATCCCTGACGATTCTGGCTGGGACGCTGTTCGTAACCTCCCTGCTGGCGTTGCTGATAACCTCCTTGCTGCTGACGTGGCTGGTAGCCTCCTTGCTGACGGTTATGATAGTTGCCTTGCTGACGCGGTTGGAAACCTCCCTGCTGCTGACGCGGCTGGTAGCCCCCCTGTTGCGTGCGTGGCTGATAGCCCCCCTGATGCTGCGGTTGGAAACCTCCCTGCTGCTGGCGAGGCTGATAATTGCCCTGCTGACGCGGCTGATAGCCTCCCTGCTGACGTGGCTGATAACCTCCCGGGTGGTTATATCCCTGCTGGCCGTAGCCTTGCTGACGGGACTGATAGTTCCCCTGATTCTGGTTATAACCTTGCTGGCGCGGCTGGTATGTGCCTTGCTGGGTACGGGGCTGATAGGGCCGCGGCTGGTATCCCTGCTGACGCTGTTGGTACGGACGCTGCTGGTAACCATTCTGCTGGCGCTGATTGTTATACCCGTAATTCCTTTGTTGGTAACCCTGTGCTGGTGATTCGTTCCCTTCAGAGATTTCTCCTCCCTGTGAAAAACTTACTTTTTCGTGACGAGTCTCATGTTCTGCTGATCCATCGGCGGGCATTCCGAATCCCTGGACTCCGATACGTGGCCTCTTCGGCTTTTTTGATTCTTCCATGTTGTGTTTTATAATAATCCCTGCATCTCTGCGGGTGCGAATCCGGGGGTATCCTCGCATCCGGCTTCGCTTATATTTAATGATTGTTTACGCTTTTATTTCTCCTTTAAAGTTTCCTTTAATGTATATGTAATTGAATATTTAATTTTTTTACTTTAACTATTTTGAGTTATATGATTTATTTCTGTTGAACTATTGACTTTATCCCTTGACAACCCTGAACTTTAATATCCTTTGATTTATAAAACTTATAGATACTGTCGCCCATAAGTCCCATAATTCTTTTTTCTTTTCTCGATATTCCCCTTACTCCCCTTATTTCTAATTTTATAGCGCAAAAATAATCAAAAATTTTTATATATACAAAAATTCCATAATCGTATATAT
>JAIDDJ010000013.1 GCA_029055345.1 Muribaculaceae bacterium
CTCCTGAATCTGCAAAGCGATATCCGAGGCACATCTGCGACTCTGGCATTAACAGATTTTATTGAATGAGGTCTTAGTCCGGTTCGCCGGATGAAATTATTTCCATTGTTAGTATCTCACCCTGAATTCTTCCGGAATGGGACGGAATGGGACGGAATATCCATCTTTTTTTGACTGATGCAAAATTTTCTTTTTGTAGAGTTGTTATAATTATTGACGGAGTCTATTAAATCTCCGTATATTATATGGATAAATTGAAAGTAAAGATAATCAACCGCAGCCACCATCCGCTACCCGCGTATGGGACGCCGGAGGCAGCCGGAATGGATGTTAGGGCCTATCTGCCGGAAGGTCCGGTCACGCTTAAACCTCTTCAGCGTGCGCTGATTCCGACAGGGTTGTATATGCAGCTTGAACCCGGTTATGAATGCCAGATTCGTCCGAGAAGCGGCCTTGCACTAAATTATGGTATCACCGTGGCAAATGCTCCGGGAACTGTGGATGCTGACTATCGCGGAGAAATAGGAATCATTCTTATAAATCTTGGAGAGAATGATTTCACCGTCAACGATGGCGAAAGAATATGTCAGATGGTCATCAAGCAATACACTCACGTCACATGGGAACCGGTCAAAGAACTTGACCGTACGAAACGCGAGGATGGCAGCTTCGGTCATACCGGTCTGTCATAATAAAGCCGGAATATGCCCACCCCGAAATTATATTGAGCAGGTAAGGAATTGAAAATAAAGGATAGTAAAAAAGTGTTGTTGCTGATTCTCGTGGTCTTTATGGCGATGGGAATTGCTTACACACATGCAGAAACGGCCGCTCGAAAGAAAGCCCGTTACTACTATACAGCCGGTGCTGACCGGCAGGCAGTCGGTCAGGAAGGTGCAGCTTACGAGTATTTTAAGAAAGCATATCTGGCCGATCCGACTTATGCGGAGGCCGCATCCGCATATGGTAGTCGGCGTCTTTATGTTGCTATTGATACGATGCAGTCAGGAACCGAACTGAACCGTTCGCTTGACATGATGAAGCAATATATCGATGCGTATCCCGGTGATCTTTACGAGAATCTTTTCTATGGATATGTTGCCGGTCAGCTTCATAAACCGGAAGAGAGCATCCGCGTGCTCGAACGGACATATGCCCTTCATCCTGAATCCGCGAACATACTTTTGAGTCTGGCGGAAACCTACTCCAATACCGGGTCTTGGCGTCAGGCTATAGACGCTCTTGACCGCTACGAGCATCAGGCCGGCAGATCGCCACAGATTACTACTCGAAAATTGTCGCTCATGCTTGTAGACAAGGATACGGTCGGCGCATTGCGCGAAGCGCGTCTTATGACCGAGAGAGATCCCTCGGATGTGGCGCTTACTATTCTTCGCGGTAATCTTTACGATGCCGTGGCAATGCCCGACTCGGCCCTTGTATGGTATCTGAAAGCGGAGGAACTTGACCCTGAATCAGGCCCTGCCAAACTCGCATTGGTGGCTTACTATGAGGAAAATGGAGATTCCATCGAATACGACAAGAAGATGTATGAGGCGCTTCTGACAGAAGACCTTGATCTTGAGCAAAAGACCGATCTGGTAGCAAACTATCTGCAGACCTTACTTCGGGATAATAAAGATCATAAGCGGGGAGATTACCTCTTCTCGGTGCTCCAGTCGCAATATCCCCATGAACCCCGTCTGCTTGACCTGTCAGCCCGCTACAATGCAGCAAAAGGAGATTTCGCCTCCGCCCGCGACCAAATTTCATATGCCATAGACCGCGATCCGACTAATATTACCTACTGGGGTCAATTGATGACCTACGAGGCGGCCGATGATCATGCGGATATGGCTCTTGAAACTTACGAGCGCGCCAAGGAGCATATCATTCCGGATGAGCAATTGAGGATGTATTATGTTTCGGTCGCGCAGATGGCCGAGCGATACGATAGTGCTGCCAATATGATCCGCAGCATGATAGATGAGATCCAGCCAGGACTCCCGGTTGATTCGGTTGTTTCCCTCTCCAATCTTCGAAAGGATATTACGGCCGATCAGCTCGACAGATTGAGCGAATTGCTCGTGACGCTCGGTGATGTTTACCATCTTAGCGGGGATTCACTCGGAGCTTACCGCACATACGAAAACGCTCTGATCCTTGACGATTCCAACGCAATGGCCAAGAATAATTATGCCTATTTCCTGGCAACCGGCGGCGGAGATCTCGACAAGGCGCTCGCCCTCAGCAAATCTTCCCTCTCCGGTTTTGATGCACTCAATCCGACTTATCTCGACACTTATGCCTGGATCTGTTTCCTAAAAGGGAATTATGCCGAGGCTCTCGAATATCAGGAAGAGGCTTTGGGTGATGAAGATAATCCGGTGGAAAATGCCGAACTTTATGAGCACCTGGGCGACATAAAGGCCGCTCTCGGAGATACCGAAGGTGCGTTGACTGCGTGGCGGCATGCGGTGGAATTGCGCGAAAAATTCATGCAGACCGAGGCTCCGGAATATCAGGAAACTCTCCGCAAAATTCAAAATAACGAATGAGGATGAAAAAGATAATGGCCCTGTTGATGCTCGTGTTGTTTTGCTCGGTATCAATGCAGGCGCAAAATACATATGAACCTGTAATTGATAACATAGTCAGAAGCTATATGCCCTGGCAGTCAGTTACATTCTCGGGAAAAGTTAAAACTGAAAAGCTTCCGGTCTCTCCCAATGTGAAGATTTTCATGGAGCGGGATTCTTTGATTCAGATTTCTGTGCGCGTTCCCTTGCTCGGAGAGGTAGGTCGGATTGACATAAATACGCGTCAAATCACCGCTGTCAACAAACTGAAACGAATCTATGCCCAGGAACCTACTCAGAAATTACTCGAAATATATCCCGGAATTTTTGGCGATATTCAGAGCCTTTTGCTTGCGAGGGTCGTAGTCCTCGGCCAGGGAGAGCTTCGCCCGGAGTATGCCGGGATTATCGAAGTCGAGGATGACAGGGAAGGTGGCTGGATGCTGCTGCCTTCAACTGAGGATGCGCTTCTCAACTATTCCTATGGCTATCTCATCGGTAGTGGAGGCCGCATGCGAGCTTTAATTGCAAACCTGCCGGGTAAATTCTCGCTCGAACTTGAATACTCGTATCTCAACGGGGGTATGCAGATTGCTGTGGATGCTGACGTAAAAGGGAAGCACACAATCGCCGATATAGATTTTAATTCCGTCAAATGGGGCGGAACAGCTTTCCAACCATTGAAACTTGTCAATTACCGGAAAGTCGGTATTAAAGAATTTATCAGCTCACTGAAGTGAATCATTGCTTGCATGTAAGCCAGCTGCAATCATGAATAGAAGATTTAAATATACCGGTTATATATTGCTGATAGCTCTTGCGGCAAATCTTGTTCCGGCATGGAGTGCGCCGAAGAAGAAAAAGCAGCAGAAGCCAAAGACTGAGACTTCTGCCGACGTGAAGCGTCAGCAGGAGGCGACCCAGCAAGAAATAAAACGCACCCGCGAAAAGATTCAGCTCAATGAGCAGGAGGTGAAGAAAAAGCTGTCCGAATTGTCGAAGATCGGTGATAATATAGCAGCCGGGAAAGTAAAGGTCGCTCAGTCAGCCAAGGAAGTGGAATCCCTGAAAGCAGAGATAGAGAAACTGCAGAGCTCAATTGATGCTGAAACACGCCAGCTTGAAAAGTTACGTGCTGAGTACCTCAAGACGGTAAAGCAGATGCGCCGGAAATGCAAACAGACATCGACCCTTGCGTTCATATTTTCTTCGAATAATTTCAATGAGGCGATGCGTCGGATGCGCTATCTGAAGCAGTTCAGCAAATGGCGTGACGATAAGTCGGCGGAAATAGAGAAGCACGTGGCCGATCTTAAAAGCAGGACCGAAGTTCTTGCGGCTGCCAAAATCAAGCACGATAAAGCCCTTGCGGAGAATGTGGCCGCTCAGAATTCTCTTCAGAAACAATATGTCGCTCAGGATGCAATTGTGGTTGAGCTGAGGAAAAACGGCGAAGCTCTCCGCTCGCATCTCGCCAAGAAGCAGAGCGAGGCGAACGCTCTGAAAAACCGCGTGGCAGCCCTCATAGCCGAGGAGCAACGTAAGGCCGAGGCAGAGAGAAAAGCGGCCGAGGAGAAGCGGTTGCAACAGGAAAAACTACTCGCTCAGCAGGCCGAGGCTGAAAGACTCGCAAAAGAGAAAGCCGAGGCAGAGAAAAAAGCGGCTGCAGAAGCTGAGAAAGCCAAAAAAGAAACCAAGAAGGTAGAGAAAGAGCCTAAGAAAGAAGCTAAGAAGCCCCCAAAGAAAGATACGAAAAAAGATACGAAGAAAGAGCAGAAAAAAGAACCGCAGCGAGAATCTAAAAAGGAGTCGGAAGTGAGCTATGCCGAGGCTCGCGGCCGTAAGCCGAGAAGAGATGCCAACACTTCGGCAAAAGGTTCTGCCCCGGCCAAAGCGCCGGCCAAAGCCAGCAGCCCCGCGAAGTCATCATCGGCAGCTTCCGGAGCATCTTTCGCCGCATCCAAGGGCTCACTTCCGCGACCTGTGGGAGGGCATTTCCGAATTACAAGCCGCTTCGGTGCCAATTCCCTGCCTGAAATGCCTAATGTAACATACGATAATCCGGGAATCGACATCGAGACCGCTAAGGGAGCTGCCGCTTCTTCTGTTTATTCCGGAACTGTTTCCGGTGTCTATATGGTGCCCGGTTATGGCACTGTCGTAATCGTCAATCATGACGGATATTATTCCGTTTATGGTAATCTCGGTCAGACAAGGGTTGCTGTAGGAGATAAGGTGAAGCAAGGCTCCATACTCGGTAACGTTCTTGAGGACGTGGATAATCCCGGATTTGGTATGCTTCACTTTGAAGTTTGGAAAAACCGCGATAAGCAGGATCCCGCCGCGTGGATTCGTTAAGACCGCTTGCAAAGATGGCCTCCGATTGGATAATAAAGCGATATGAAGAGACGGATTTGAAGCGGTGGAACGAATTCATCGCCACATCGCGCAATGCGACGTTTCTTTTCTTCCGTGATTATATGGACTACCATCGCGGTCGGTTTGCAGATTGCAGTTGGCTGGCCTTGAAAGGAGATTCATTGCGGGCTGTTTTGCCGGCCGACATTACTTCCGACGGCACTCTCCGCTCACATGGCGGACTTTCTTATGGGGGCTGGGTTCTTCCGCAGGCTCATCTTGATGGCTCCGACTTGCTGGATATTTTTACTGCCGCGTGTCATCGTTGGCGCGAAGAGGGGATATACCGTCTCGACTATAAGCCACTTCCGGCAATATATGCCCAACGCCCTTCTCAGGAAGATCTTTACGCTCTTTTCCGTCTCGGTGCCCGAACTTCAGAAGTGAGCATGAGCGCTACAATCGATTTGCGCGTTTCCCCCGTTTTCAACAAGCTGCGGCGCCGGAACCTCGCTTCTGTTGCCCGGTTGCCGATAGAAGTGGCGGAAACTGAGGATATACCATCCTTCATGCGGATGCTCTCGGATTGCCTTCGTGAGCGTCATGATGTCGCTCCGGTCCATTCTCTTGAGGAAATGCAGTATCTCACCCGGCTTTTCCCGAGCAATATTCGCTTCTTTGCCACGATGCTTGATGGAAAAATGGAGGCGGGTGTATGTGTCTATGACACGGGCCTTGTGGCTCACGCTCAATATATTGCCACGACTCAAGAAGGACGGAAGCTTAATCTTCTGACCCCCTTGTTCAATTATCTGATTACAGAAAAATATGCCGACAGGCGCTATTTTGATTTCGGAATTTCCACCGAGGATCATGGCCGCATTCTAAATTCGGGCCTTCTGCGCCAGAAATATTCCTATGGCGCGACGGCTACCGTATGCCAGCGTTTAATTCTCGATATTTAGTAGCCTTTTCAGGACTTTGAAAGCCCTTATACCTCCGATCACTAATATAACTGAAGCAACTATCAGTCCCGCCGGAGCCTGAAACCACAAGGAAGCAAGAAACCCAAGCCCCGTGATAAGAATCCCCGCGACAATTTCCCTCCAGGCTCTGCGCGAAGGCAGATATCCGTAGACCTTAAAATTCACAATGGCATAAAGCACCACGCATGCCGCTTGCTCCGCGACAGCGCCGTATCCAAGCCCCATCAGGCCATACTTAAAATAGAAAGCGAGCGAGCAGACAAGATAGAGAATGTTACACCCCACAGCCTCAAGCCAGAAGAACAGTCGGCGGTTGTCCTTTGCGAAAGCTATATATCCGAGTGGATATGCTATCGCCTTCAGAAGAATTGCAAGTCCGAGCCAACGCATAAGTTCCGTGACACCGAGAAACTGAGATGTAAGAAGAAGCCGGATTACGATAGGAGCAGTTATGATGAGGAGCAACGATAGGGGAGCGGCTATGATGGCCACAATCTCCATCTGACGGTCGACCACGGTGCGCATCTTTAGCCTGTCTCCGGCCACAGCTGACAATCGCGGAAAATAATCCAGAGCCATCGCGGTGAAAACCACCGCAGTGTATTGGCCCGTCAGGCTGTTGGCGGCGTTAAAAAGACCGACATCGCTCAAATCTCCGTATATGCGGATGTAAATGTTAATGGCATATGTGCATAGCGTGTTAATAAGTGTAGAAGCCAAAAGCACCATGCCGGCCGATATCATGCGGCGTGTTACAATGGAGGAGAATCGTCGTGATACGTGAACATTACTTTTGGGAAGTGTGCGCCGCAGGCCATACCAATAAAAAATATAGGTGGTGAGGGCGAGGACAACTATTGCCGGCACAATTCCTTTGTCGCCGAAGAAATAATAAAGCGGCACTCCGAAAAGCAGACCTGAAATCGCTCCCGACAGCGATGCGAGCGAGAGCAGTTTCACTTTATGTAAGCCCTGAAGGATGGCAAGTTTGCCATTGCCGGCAATAATAAGATAGACCGCGACTGCCAGAATCACAAACTGCCAAGCGTAATTGTCGCTGCCGAAAGATATTTCACTTAGCCAGGGAGCTGCCAATGCGCACACGAGGGCACCCAGAATCCCGGTTAGTTGGATGAGTCGTCCTGCTACTTTCGCTACTTTTACCAGCCGGTCTTCATTATCCTTGCTTGATGCGATCTCCTTTACGAAGGATAGGTTGAGCCCCAGAGAAGAAAATCTTACTATCGAATTGGACGACGCTGTGAAAAGCGAGGCGATACCCATACCTTCCGGGCCGAGGAACATGGCGACAAACTTCCCACGGACTATATTGATGAGAATCTGAAACACCTGAACTCCCCCGAATATGGAGGTGCCTTTCAAGATGCTCTTGTAGCTGTTGCTGTCGTGGTCCGAAGTATGTTTAGCCATATTGCAATCCGGGTGAAGACAAAATTCGGTATTCTTTTAAAGGATTTGAACGGACTCCCTTTCCGAAAGTTTTTTCATAAGGTCTTTGTCCCGTTTACAAATTTAACGTTAAATTTCCGGAAAACTGTGTTTTTAACAAAAAAGAAAAACATAAAGGGGTCTTAGGCTACCACCCGTCGGCCGCCCGTACATATGCTTTTTTATAAATTGGGGAGTTATATTATTGATGGCGTTATGAAGTCAATTGAGAGAGACTGCTTCTGCTTGCGTAATTAAGTGCCAAAATAAGGTAAATTATTATAAATCAGTGTAAAATAAAAAAGATTAATTGTCTCACGACAACTAATCCTCTAACCTTAAATCTAATACCATGAAAAACACGTTGCAAAGTTAATATATTTCTCTATAACAAAAAAATATTTTTTAAAAAAATTTCGTAGCTTTTTGACAAATTAACATTTAAATTGCTTACGAATGCTGCATTTTTACACATCTTTACTTTCTAATTGCAGGTTGAAATTGTCATATTGTAAGCAGAGTGTCCCTGCATAACGGGTTGGACGTGCAGTGAGACGCCATTTTTCTACAAAAATGTGTAATTATGCAAATTTCTTATGACCCAATCTGCAGCATAGAAAATTTTGGGATCGAGCCTAAGAGAAAACCTCCCCAAGAACTTCGGGCGATTTCATCGAGCCCATACCCGGAAAATGAAGGGAGTAATAGCGGAGCAGGGTGTTGAGAAGTTGCCGGCGTTGGGTTCCGTTGAATCGGAACACCCTTGAAGTCCGGAGATTCATTCTTGCGAGTAGAGGAAGGATGCCGACGTTTGAGGGTTCTATATAATTTCTGTGGGCCGGTGGGAATATGGTCATGACTCCTCCCTGAAGATCAAACCAAGCATCCGGACGCCACTCAGTCAGGTCAGGATATATTCCGGCATAATTCAGAAATTCAATTAGGAAAGCGAGATGGAAATTGGGTATACCTTCAACAGCTCTGTCAAGACGGCCGATAGTTCTCGTTAAATAATCAAATAGCCTTGCGTCCGGAGGAGACTGGCGGAGATAAATATTAAGGAATTCGGAGATGAAGAGGGCTATGGCGCTTTTGACCGGATTGAAATAAATATCTTTCCAAAGAAGGGGACGTGAGAATTGTCCAAGAAATTGCAGTTCTCGCGTGGCGCTGAAATTTATATCGGCTGAAATCACTGACAGAGGCATCAGCGAGGCATTTCTGATTCGTGCGGTCTTGCCGTTGCCCGCCTGCGAAAGAAGACTTACCCGGCCCCGCTCTCGTGTGAACAGGGTCACTACGTTATGCCTGTCGGAATGCTTGGTAAAATCGATTACAATTCCTGTGATTCTCTCTAATGCCATCGCAATGCGAATTTACATAAAAAATCCCGAAGCGCCAAAAGGTGCTTCGGGTTATAATTTATCGTAAGGGTCACATTAGAAATTTGTTTCCTCTCTTTCGAAGTGCTGGTAGGGGTGATAGCAGGCTGGACATTTTTCGGGAGGAGTTACACCCTCGAATATGTATCCGCATACAAGGCACTGCCATTTGATTGGTTTGCCATCTTCGCTCTTCCAGACGGTGCCGTTCTCGATGCGCTCGGCCATCTTCAGGAAGCGCTCGCGGTGATGCATTTCTATAGTAGCGATTGCATTGAATCTCGCGGCGATTTCAGGGAAACCTTCTTCCTGAGCAACTTCTGCAGCCTTCTTATACATCTCGGCGCCTTCTGTCTTTTCCTCCTCAGCGGCAACCTTGGCATTCTCAAGTGTCGTTCCAATCACGCCGGCGTCAACCATGATCGGTTCGGTATTGCAGCCTCCTTCGTTCAGGTATTTCAGATAAATCTTGGCATGGTGAAGTTCGTTAGCCGCTGTCTCATTGAAAAGATTGGCATATTGATAATACATCTCTTTCTGAGCGGCCTGTGCAAAGAAAGTATAGCGCGTATAAGCGCATGACTCAGCTACATAAGCATTTGCAAGGTTGATTTGAGTTTTGGTGCCCACGAGGCTCTTCTGTGTTTCCATAACTAAGGTATATGTTTAATTTGTTTTTAAAATCACTTTCACGACAATCGGAAAAATTCGGTCCCATCGTCGCTACATATGTGTAACATCCCCGCGCTCCTCTTTGTTCGCTATGCCCACCCCAAATAAATGAGCTCGGCCCGACAAGTTTTCTGTCCAACTTTTGGGGTGCAGTTCATGGTGAATGAAGCCTAAGGCTCCATCCACTAAAATTTCTTAATGCCAGGGCGCAAAAGGTAATTTTCTTACCGGATTAATCAGCTTTTAAAGTACGG
>JAIDDJ010000014.1 GCA_029055345.1 Muribaculaceae bacterium
GGTGTGGATCTCGTGGCCTCGCCTAACCTGAGGCTCCAGATGGGCGACCGCCTCACGGTAGTCGGTAAGCTTGATGATATCCAGAATCTGGCTCAGAAGCTGGGTAACTCTATGAAGCGTCTTAATGAACCAAACCTCATCACAATGTTTATCGGTATTTTCCTTGGAATATTAGTCGGCAGCATACCACTTCAATTCCCGGGAATGTCGGTGCCTATGAAATTGGGTCTGGCCGGCGGACCGCTTGTGGTGGCTATCCTTATTTCTGCTTACGGCCATAAGATTCATCTCGTCACCTATACGAATTCATCAGCAAATCTTCTACTTCGGGAAATTGGTATATGCCTTTTCCTCGCTTCGGTAGGTATAGCTGCCGGCAAGGATTTCGCGGCTACTGTATTCAACTCCAGAGGTCTCACCTGGGTTGCATACGGATTCTTAATTACGGTTATTCCTCTGCTTACAGTAGGGATAATTGCGCGTGCAAAATATAAGCTAAATTATTTTATAATTTGCGGAATGCTGTCGGGTAATTATACTGACCCACCGGCTCTTGCTTACGGTAATAAAATCGCCGGCAACGATGCTCCTTCTGTGGCGTATTCCACGGTATATCCCCTTACGATGTTCATGCGTGTAATCGCGGCACAGATTATAATACTCTGCTTTTTAGAATAAGTAGATTCATGCAGGAAGACTGAGGAGAAGAATTATCATTCTTTCTATATCGATCAATAAAAAGGGTGTCCCGAATGACTCAGGACACCCTTCCTATTTTGCTATTTATTTATTATTTACCGGTTGTGATTCGGATTTGGATTCCGCCGTCAGGCGCAACGTTGATTTCGAGTGTAGTTCCTTCGGCGAGATGGATTGCCGGACCTCCCTTTTCCTTACGGCTATTGGGAAGAACATAATGGCCGGATGTGCCGCCCTCAACAGGAGAAAGCGCACGATTGATATCCACCGGACTCACGGGTTTCACTTCGGTTTTAGGAGCTTCAACCGGAGCTGAGGGTTTAGGAGCGGGAGCGGCAGGTTTCGGTGTGGGCTTGGGAGCGGTAGCTTTAGATACTTTGCCCGGCACACCGAATTCAATAATTGGTTGATCAGTTGCCATAACCTCTCCTTCATCAATAAGAAGGCGTGCTATCACACCTGCACGGTCCGACATCAGATTATTTTCCATCTTCATGGCTTCGTAGACGAGCAGCACGTCACCCGGCTGAACGGAATCACCGACCTTTACTTTGAATTCGAGAACCGTGCCACCCATGGGAGCCTTCATTGTTTCTCCGGAGCCAACTACACCTTCAGACTCGGCAGTAGCTACTGATTCACCTTCTCCCATAAATTCAATTAGAGGCTGCGCCGTGGCCATAACATCACCCTCAGAGATAAGGATGCGTTTCACTACACCACTCATATCGCAGGCGAGGTCATTTTCCATTTTCATAGCCTCATAAACCAGAACGACATCACCCGACTTGACGGAATCGCCTTCCTTGACACGGATTTCCATAACTGTTCCACCCATCGGGGCACAGAATACAGGTCCTGTCACGGCTCCTTGAGGAGCGGCTGCGGTGGCCTCAACTTTCGGTGCAGCTGCCTTGTTGGTCTCATACTCTGCCTTGCGCTGATTTGTAAGGAAAGTCTTGGCAACTGCGGGAAGAAGAGCGAGCAGAAGTTCCTCCTCTTCATTTACGGCTAACTTTACACCACCGAATTTATCAAGAGCCGGATTTGCCGGAGTCTTGTAGGAATTAACGTCATAGGGTCTCTCTTCCGGGCTGCCGGTGATCTGCTCACGGAATTTAGGGTCGACCGGAACAGGAGTCTGTCCGTATTCACCCTTTACAAGAGCTATGAACTGATTGTTCTTATTAGTGTAATCGGGTTTCCCGTTACGGCGGTCCATTGCGAGATTTACCGCCTGTGAACCGACAATCTGACTTGTAGGAGTAACCAACGGCACGAGACCGGCATCACGGCGAACTTTGGGGATGAGTGCCATCGCCTCCTCAAGAACGTCCTCGGCACCGAGAGAGCGAAGGTTGGCAACCATATTGGAATACATTCCACCGGGAACCTCAGCATTCTTAACAAGCTCATTTGGCTTGGGCAGGCCGAAGTAAGCCTCAATTTTATGACAGGCATCAAGGAGTTCTTCTTCTTTATTGGCTTTGGCTGCTTCGATGGCGCGGTCAAATTCCGCATCAATTTCAGCCGGCATTGCTGCATAAGCCTCATCGAAGTCTTTTGGCCATTTATCCTTGTTAAGGTCAAAGTCAGCAAGAGCTTTCCGAGCATTCTTGAGTTCATGACGAATCTTAGCTACTGCTTCCATGTTAACCTCTACCTCTATTCCAAGTTTGCGGCAGAAAATATCAACGAGCTCGATTGACGGAGCTGCAGAGCCACCACCAAACCACCAGATATTGGTATCAACGATATCCACACCCTGAATAATGGAAGTAAGAACAGCTGCAAGACCATAGCCCGGAGTGCAATGAGTATGGAAGTCTACGGGCACTTTAAGGGCTTTCTTAAGTTTGGGCATAAGAGTATAGATACGGGAAGGGCTTACAAGACCTGCCATATCCTTTACGGTGACCATCTTTGCACCGAGGGCCTCCATTTCCTTTGCCTTTTCAACGAAATATTCGTCGGTAAATATTTTTTCATCCTCGGGAGTCCCCTTGGGGTCAACGGTATAGCACACCGCAGTATCCGAAATACCGCCCAGGTCATTAATCATACGGATGGAGCCCTTGATATTGTTGATATCATTAAGGGCATCGAAAATACGCATCACGTTGAGGCCATTCTCGATAGCTTTCTTGTAGAAACCTTCGAGCACAGAATCCGGATAAGGCACATATCCGAAAAGATTGCGACCACGCGAGAGAGCTGAGAGAAGGGAGATTCCCTTCATTGCCTTGCTGCATTCACGCAGACGATTCCATGGGCTTTCCCCGAGGTAACGCATCACGGAGTCAGGCACTGCCCCACCCCAGACTTCCATGATATAGAACTTGGCATCGCGGTAAAGCGGAAGAAGTTTGTCTACATTCTCCTGCTTGAGGCGGGTAGCGAAGAGAGACTGCTGGCCATCGCGCAGCGTAAGGTCTCGGATTTGTAATTTCTTTGTCACTTTGCTGTCGTGTTAGTTGAAATGATGATTCTAATAAAAATTTCAGTCGTGTCTTCTTGGTCAGAAAAGTATTAGATTTAAAAGCTCACAAAGAAGCGACTATTATTTAAAGTTCAAATATACACATTATTTGTCAATTAAAGAATTTTTTTCAAAAAATTTTTCATTCCGGTATTATCAATGGGTCCTCAATGGGTCCACCTACACATAATTCAGAGCCCAGCATCCGAGATTATATAGCAACTTTAAGGGGCTGAATCAAAAAATTTTGATTCAGCCCCTTTGGAATTTGTATATCCTGATTGAATACGATTCCTGATTACTTCTTCGAACGGTTACCGTAACGGCTGCGGAACTTGTCTACGCGTCCTGCGGTATCGACGAGCTTCTGCTTGCCGGTGAAGAAGGGGTGAGACGAGCTGGTAATTTCAAGCTTTACGAGAGGATACTCCTTTCCATCTATCTCAATCGTCTCGCGCGAAGCAACTGTTGAACGGGTGATGAAAGTCTCATCGTTCGACATATCCTTGAAGACAACTTCGCGGTAATTTTTGGGATGAATGTCTTGTTTCATTTTTTACTGCAGTTAAATATTATTGGTTTGTTGGCTCAGCAGGTCGCGATCCCGCTGAATTGGCGTGCAAAATTACTAATTTTTCTGCAAATACGCAAATTTCACACCAATTTACGATATTTTATCCTATGAGGAGTGTCGGTGCCACCATCTCTTTTCTTTTTAAATTCCTCATATTCAGAGTAACTTCCCTCAAAGAATGTAACCTGGCTGTCGCCTTCAAATGCCAATATATGTGTAGCTATCCGATCAAGGAACCATCGGTCATGGCTAACCACGACAGCACAACCGGCGAAATTTTCAAGACCCTCCTCAAGCGCACGAAGCGTATTAACATCTATATCGTTGGTAGGCTCATCGAGAAGCAAGACATTACCCTCTTCTTTGAGGGCCATTGCGAGATGCAGTCGGTTGCGCTCTCCTCCTGAAAGCACTCCGATTTTCTTCTCCTGGTCGGCTCCGGTAAAGTTGAACCGCGATAAGTAAGCCCTTGCGTTCATATCGCGGCCACCCATTCTGAACGATTCAACGCCTTGAGATATTACTTCGTAAACCGTCTTGTCGGGCAACAGGTCTTTGTGATTCTGGTCAACATATGCAATTTTAACAGTTTCTCCGACCTCAAAATTTCCTCGGTCGGCAGACTCAAGGCCCATAATCAGACGGAAAAGAGTGGTCTTTCCTGCACCGTTCGGACCTATGACTCCCACTATTCCATTAGGCGGAAGCATGAAGTTAAGATCGGTAAATAGCGCCTTGTCATCATAAGCCTTGGCAAGATTCAAGGCTTCAATCACCTTGTTTCCGAGGCGAGGACCATTCGGGATAAAGATTTCCAGCTTTTCTTCCCTTTCCTTTTGATCTTCATTAAGAAGTCTGTCGTAACTTGACAGGCGGGCCTTTCCTTTAGCCTGCCGGGCTTTGGGAGCCATTCGAACCCATTCCAGTTCCCTTTCAAGAGTCTTACGTCTCTTGCTTGCCTGCTTCTCTTCCTGCTCCATACGCTTGGTCTTCTGCTCAAGCCATGAAGAATAGTTACCCTTCCAGGGAATTCCTTCGCCACGGTCGAGCTCAAGAATCCAGCCGGCCACATGATCAAGGAAATATCTGTCGTGGGTTACGGCGATTACAGTGCCGGGATATTGCTGGAGATGCTGCTCGAGCCAGTCGATTGATTCGGCATCAAGATGGTTGGTTGGCTCGTCAAGCAGAAGAATATCCGGTTGGCTCAAAAGAAGTCGACATAATGCCACGCGACGTTTTTCTCCGCCTGAGAGCACACCGACTTTTTTATCATCCGGCGGACACCGCAGCGCGTCCATTGCCCTATCCAATTTGTTATCGATATTCCATGCATCAGCAGCATCAAGTTTGTCTTGAAGGTCTGCCTGCCTTTGAATCAATTTATCCATCTTATCGGGATCTTCCAGAACTTCAGGGTCAGCGAACGCATTGTTCACTTCATCATATTCCTTCAATAAGGCCATGATAGGGGCCACTCCTTCTTCGACCGTCTGGCGAACCGTCTTTTCCGGATCCAGTTTTGGCTCCTGTTCAAGATAACCTATGGAATAATCATGATTGAACACCACGTTGCCCTGATAGCTTTTGTCAATACCAGCTATAATTTTCAACAGCGTTGACTTTCCACTTCCGTTTAGGCCAATTATTCCAATCTTGGCCCCATAGAAGAAAGACAGGTAAATATTTTTTAGGATTTGACGCTGGGGAGGAATGATTTTGCTGACCCCAACCATTGAAAAAATTATTTTTTTATCGTCAGCCATTACACTATTTTTTTATTTGGCACTTACCACCCGATATGAACATTTCACTTTTCCACGCTCCATGTTATGTAGCTTTCCCTTAATCATCTGTTTTCTGATTGGTGCAATACGGTCGGTAAAAACAGTCCCTTCCAGATGATCGAATTCATGCTGAATCACTCGGGCCATGAAACCTCTGAATTCCTGCTCATGCTCCACGAAATTTTCATCCAGCCAATTGAGAATAACGTGCTCATGCCTTTTCACATTCTCGGAAAGCCCCGGGAGCGAAAGACAACCCTCCGCACGTGAAACCGGCTCCATATCCTCCACAACTTCAAGTGTCGGGTTTATGAGCACCATTTTGGAATTGGCACATTCCGGGAAATCTTCTGCGAGAGGCGAAGCATCTATTACTATAACCGCAATAGACCTCCCTATCTGAGGAGCAGCAAGACCGATTCCCTCAGAATTATACATTGTCTCGAACATATCCTTGACCAACTTGTCAAGTTCAGGATAATCCTTTTCGATATCCTCCACCTCCTGCCGAAGAACAGGGGTTCCATACATATAGATAGGTAAAATCATAATCCGAATTATACCACCCAACCGGATGTTTGAGTAATTCAATTACTGAAAGAGAGGTTGCGACAAAGTGCCTGAATATATTATAAGGATTAGACCTATTCATTCATGGACAAACCGAAGTGACAACAATCGGCAGCCCTCCTCCGTAACGAATTGAGTTAATGGAAATATAAGCGCAAAAATAATAAAAATCGCTCAAACAGGCAAATATTAATCAGTTGTTGCATATCTCCAGAGGCTGATAAACCAATCCGAGGCTGCCGACGTTTTACTTTAAAAACAGAAAGGTTCTGAAAGATTAAGAATATATAGAAATAAACTTTAAATTACTATGGAAAAATTGACATTCAGTGGTAATCCCTGCCACACGAACGGCGATGTGCCGAAAGTAGGAGCCGAAGCGCCGGCATTCACACTTACAGGGAAAGGACTTGAAGAAATAAAGCTTGATGATTATCGAGGCAAAAGAGTGATATTAAACATCTTCCCAAGTCTTGACACACCGGTTTGCGCCGCTTCCGTGCGTCGTTTCAATAAAGAGGCTTCGGAGAAAGATAATACGGTCGTATTATGTATCAGCGAGGATTTACCCTTCGCAATGGGTCGTTTCTGCACGGCGGAGGGTCTGAACAACGTAACGGTTGCATCTGCTTTCCGTGACCCCGAATTCGGCATTGATTACGGATTGAAAATTGAGGATGGTCCGCTCCGTGGATTGCTCGCACGTTGTGTCATTATCGTAAATGAAAGCGGAAAGATAAAATATAGCGAAGTGGTTCGTGAAATTACTGACGAACCCAATTATGATGCCGCTCTCGCGGAATTATAATCCAAAGATCTAAAGGTATTGCTGCATCAACGAGATGTGAGCCAGTCGGTTAAAATTATCACTGCTGACATCTCGTCTGCAAGCCCCTTACGTTGGCGGTCGGATTTCTTAAATCCGGCCGCTATCATTTCCCTATGGGCGATAACTGAAGTGAATCTCTCATCCACCATCTCTACCGGAATATCAGGCAACAATTTTTTTAGTTGGCCCAGAAACGGACGGATATATCTCATTGACTCGGACGGCAATCCGTTCAATTGACGAGGTTCTCCAACAAGAATTCGCTCCACACATTCCCTGCTGCAATAATCCGACAAGAAAGACAGCAAATCGCATGTCCGCACCACGGGCAATGAATTTGCAGCTATTTTCAAGGGATCAGTGACAGCAACGCCACAACGACGTCTCCCATAATCTATCGCAAGTATTCTGCCCACCGGCTTCAAATCCAAATTAATAAATTGATTTTTAATGCAATGATAACGAAAGAGGATTCGATTGACAAAGCAACCGAACCCCCTTTGTTATCAATGATGCACTTCATTACTTCTTGTCACCGAAGAAACGCTGATAGAGACCATAGAAACCCTGTCCATGGCGAGCCTCATCTTTTGCCATTTCATGAACAGTGTCATGGATAGCATCCAGACCGGCTTCCTTTGCATTACGGGCTATACGCATCTTATCCTCGTTGGCACCGGCTTCTGCATGCATACGTTTCTCAAGATTAGTCTTAGTGTCCCAAACTACATCACCGAGAAGTTCAGCAAATTTAGCTGCATGCTCTGCCTCCTCAAAAGCGTAACGCTTGAATGCATCTGCAATTTCAGGATAACCTTCTCTGTCAGCCTGACGAGACATGGCAAGATACATCCCGACTTCCGTGCATTCTCCGTTAAAATGAGCGTTCAGATCCTTAATCATCTCGTCTCCGGTTCCTTTTGCCACTCCTACTTCATGCTCAGTGACGAACTTCAGCAGCTCCGCCTGATCGAGTTCCTTGAATTTATCTCTGGGAGCCTTACACATCGGACACTTTTCAGGAGCCTCTTCACCTTCGGCTATGTAACCGCAAACGGTGCAAATCCATTTCTTTGCCATATTGCTTATTTATTCTTTAATTTTTTATTAATTATTTCAATTCACAATTATTCATTTACTAAAACATATTGGATTAGCAAAAAGTTTTTTTAATTTCGTCAAGAATGATTATTTTTGTGACTGCGTCAAACAATACAATCCCTCGAATGATGAGAAAAAATCGGTCGGACATCAATATTATCGAGCAATCCGTACAAGACCTTTTGCAGTCCGCTTCAATCAGAAGGCTGATAGTAGGAGTAAGCGGAGGAGCTGACAGCATGGCCCTATTGCATGCACTTCAAAAGACCGGAGCAGAACTGCTGGCGGTTCACTGCAATTTCCATCTCCGTGGCGGCGAGAGCGACCGGGACATGAATCACGTACTTGAATATTGTAAAAATTCCGGGATTCCCTGTGAAATTATCCATTTCGATGTTGAATCCTATCGGTCGGAGTCCGGAGGATCTGTCGAAATGGCTTGTCGGGAACTTCGATATAAAGAATTTGAGAAATTAAAAAGTCGCTTCGAGGCAGACAGAATCGCCATAGCGCATAATTCTGATGATCAGGCTGAAACTGTTCTTCTCAATCTTATGCGTGGTTCCGGTGTGGCAGGTCTGAGGGGAATGAGAATCGATACTGGAACGATCCTGCGTCCACTGCTCGGATTTTCCCGTGCTGAAATTGAACATTATCTGCATCTGAATGGAGTTAAAAATATCTGCGACTCTTCCAACCTCTCATCAGATTACCGGCGTAACTTCTTGCGCAATGAAGTGATTCCGCTACTTGAATCGCGATGGCCGGAAGCGAAGAAATCTCTTTGTCACACTGCCGACATAATGGCCACCGAAGAAAACATACTTGACTTTGTTGAATGCTCCTTTTTGCCCGCTACAGCCCAATCTCTTGCTTTTTCGCAAATCAAGACAGTACCGAATATGTCATGGATAGTAAGACGCTTCGCTAAAAGATTTGGCGCAACTGACAGTCAGGTTATGGAAATGGACCGAGGCCTCAATCGCGAAACGATCCAGTCAGGGAAAATATGGATTGTAAAGGGAGGAAAGATCATTATGGAGCGCGACAGGCTTCAATTCGTTCCGGCCGAGGGAGGCCCCGAAATAAAAGTAATTAACGATTCTTTTAAACCCGGAGAATATTCAATTGAAGAAGTGAAAAATTCCCCTTTAGATGAATTATGGACTCCGTTAGGAACTGAAGATATTGAATTTCGTTTTCCACGTGAGGGAGATAGAATCAGTCCTCTCGGAATGCCGGGGTCCACATTAGTCAGTAAGGTAATGAAAGACAATAAACTCTCAACTGCTCAAAAGGAAAAGACTGTTATCGCGGTTGAGAAGTCATCGGGAGAAATCATTTGGATAAAAGGGATTAAAAGAAGCCGATTGTTTCTAATCGAACGAAGCTCCGACCCGGTTTACCGTTACCGCATTGAATAGTGACCTCTTTCAGAACAAAGTTATTCTATATGCGTTTACAATTAAAAGAATATATAATTATAATGGATATCATTAAGATTCTGGAATTATAATGCATTTTTGACATAAATATTGCAGAATCAATCTATACGACCATATACCGTAGAATGAATAACTCATAACAGCAAGCCATATGAAATTAGAAAAAGCAGATCTTGATTTCCTGAAGGAGAAAGGAATCAGCGAAGAAAAATTCAACGAGCAAATTGAAATGCTGCGGACGGGCTTTCCCTATCTGCGTCTTGAAGGAGCGGCCACACCGGGTCATGGCATATCAGTTCTCACACCAGAGATGGAAATGGGTGCCATAAGATGTTGGGAGGAATTTCTCAGTAAGGGAGGAGTGGTGATGAAGATGGTTCCGGCAAGTGGCGCAGCATCCCGAATGTTCAAAGATCTCTTCTCTTTCCTGAATGGTAAATCTGAGAAGCCCGACAACGACTTCATCAAGAAATTCTTTGATCACATTGAGGACTTTGCAGTGTTCGAACGTCTGAATTTCGTATGCCTCGGCGAGTATGGCAAGAGCATCGACACCCTGATCAAGGAAAATAGATATAAAGATGTGGTGCGCGCATTGATCGAGAAAGTTGGTATGAATTATGGCAAGCTGCCTAAAGCTCTCTTGCAATTCCATAAGACAATGGGAGGTTCGCGCACTGCCCTTGAAGAACATATGGCCGAGGGAGCCCAGTATGCCTGCGGCAAGGATGGAATAGTAAAAATTCATTTTACTGTTTCTGAAGACCATCTACCGCTTGTAAAGATGAAAGTGGAGGAAGAAGCCGGTTATCTCGGGCATCAATATGGCGTTAAATTCGACATCACATATAGCGTGCAGAAGCCTTCTACTGACACAGTGGCGGCCGCTCTTGATGGCACCCCATACCGTGAGAACGGTAAATTATTCTTCAGGCCAGGAGGGCATGGAGCTCTCATTGAGAACCTTAATGACCTCGATGCCGATGTTATTTTCATAAAGAATATCGATAATGTCGTACCTGATACTCACCGAGGAGCAACCATTCAATATAAAAAAGTATTGGGAGGAACTCTCGTAGCTGTAAAACAACGCATCAACGAATATTGCAAAGCTATTTCCGAAAATAAGGTCAATGAAGAGAAAATCAAGGAGATTTTAGATTTTATGCATAATGTGCTGTGCATAACTCATGACAAGACTCAGGAAATGACGCTTGAGGAGAAGAAAGCATATGCATTTGCAAAGCTCAATCGTCCGCTACGCGTATGCGGCATGGTACGCAATGAAGGCGAACCGGGTGGCGGCCCGTTCCTCGTATATAATGCGGATGGAACAGTAAGCCCACAGATACTGGAATCGTCACAGATAAATCCGGACGACAAGGAAGCCATGAAGATGATGAAGGAGGCAACTCATTTCAACCCGGTAGATCTTGCCGTCAGCGTTCGCGACTGGCAAGGTAAAAAATTTCATCTTCCCGAATATGTGGATAAAGCCACAGGATTCATATCGCAGAAAAGCCGTGAAGGTGTAGAGATAAATGCGCTCGAACTTCCGGGACTTTGGAATGGTGCGATGAGCGACTGGAACAGTATTTTTATCGAAGTTCCCGCTCAGACCTTTAATCCGGTAAAGACAGTAAATGACCTTCTCCGTCCGGCTCACCAGCCAATGCCAGCAATCAAGCCGGAATAAAGTCAACCATATACAACGAAGAACATATCCCGCAAGTATGATAAACCCAAGCTACAGGTTTATCGCACTTGCGGGATAAACATTGAAGATAAAAAGTAGGAGAGTCAATTTTTTTTTGTAATTTTGTGGTATAAAATAAACCACTTTGAAATTAGATTATCGTCAATATATTAAGATGACATTTAAAAAGCGCTGCATCGCAGTAGTGCTTATAATGACATTACTATCATCTTTTGCTCTCTTTGCCCAGCAAAATTCAGATGAGCAGATAGAGGAGAAAAGGACTTATCCTCCCGGCTCAGCATGGACGTTATCATGGCCATTGGGCACACATATCGAATCTACACTTGACACGTTGCTCTATAATTACCAAAGGAGTTTTGTTTCTGCACTCGGTTCCGATGCTTGGGCAACGACCGGTCAGTTTACCGGACCTGCTATCAATATGATTTATTTCAAGCGACCGCAGGAAAGGGAATTCTATTTCGATAACTCCATTTCATACTGGCTTCCCTCTTTTTCAAAACAAAAGTTTTACAATATGTATATCCCTTTCACTCAGCTTTCTTACGGGTGGGGATATGGCACAGATAACCGGACGGATCATTTAAGTGCTACATTCGCCGGCAATGTCAACCGGAAGATAGGAATTGGAGCATGGATAGAATACCCTTACACCAAAGGGAGCTATTCGCAGCAAGCCACCAAAGGGCTCGGATATGGTTTTTCGGGATATTATGCCGGAGACCGCTATGAGATGCAAGCCTTTTTCAACCATTCGAATCATGTCAACAAAGAGAGCGGTGGCATACAGAATGATCTCTACATCACCGACCCGGCCGAACTTCAGGGAGGTGTCAACACAATAGAGCCCAAGAGTATTCCAGTAAATCTGACAGGTGCGCAGAACAGGCTAATCGGCATGGAGTTCTATATGAATCACGCCTATAAACTCGGTTTCTGGAAAGATATTACCCAACCGGGAGATACCATTGAGAAAGAGGAATTCGTTCCGGTAACTAAATTCGTATATTCTCTCGATTGGAAGCGTATGAGTCGCAACTTTATCAATACCAATTCAACCGAGGGGCAGAAATTTTGGGAGAACACCTATTTCGACACCGCAGGGACAGAAGAAGATGATTACTATTGGTCAGTTGACAATACGATAGGCATCGAGCTGATGGAGGGGTTTCAGAAATGGGCCAAATTCGGATTATCCGCATATGCTACATATAGGATTGACAAATACAATTACGATGTTGTAGGGATGACTGAAAGAGCCGAAATGACTCCGGAGCAGATTGAAGGATTACCGCCCCTTCCTGCCGGATGGCAAGGGAGCAGAAGCGGCAAACGTAATCGTCTTTGGGTCGGAGGACGAATTGAGAAAACCAGAGGCTCCATAATCAGGTACGCGGCCGACGCAAAATTCGGTCTAATCGGCGATGTAATTGGTGATATTGATATTTCAGGAGGAATCACAACACAATTCCGTCTCGCCCACGACACTGTAAGAATCAATGCCGAAGGAGGATTCAGCAACCTCGAACCGAACTACATGCTCAATCATTATGTAGGCAACCATTTCATATGGAACAATGATTTTTCAAAAATTCAGAAATATAGGGTCGGTGGGAAACTTCATATTCCCTGGACGCGCACTGAATTGAGCGTAAATCTTGAGAATATCGGTAATTACATCTATTTCGACAGCACTTGCACTCCAAGACAGCATTCAGGCAATGTGCAGGTTTTCTCCGCTACTCTCGACCAGAAACTAAAGTTCGGAATCTGGAACTGGGATAACACATTTACCTATCAGGCCACTTCTAATTCTGACATTCTTCCTCTGCCGGCATTCGCTCTTTACAGTAATATGTATCTGTATTTCCATGTCTTCAGGGCGCTGACCGTTCAGATAGGTGTGGATTGCAACTGGTATACAAAATACCGTGGCCTTGGCTATCAACCGGCCACCATGACGTTCCACACTCAGGGGGAGAATCCTATTGATGTCGGAGGGTTCATATTCTCTGATGTTTATCTTACCGTAAAGCTTTACAAGGTAAGGTTCTTCCTGATGTGCAGTCATCTTAACGAGGGCTGGTTTTCAAAAGACTTTTTCTCTCTACCCCACTACCCTCTTGATCCGAGACAATTCCGCCTTGGATTATCAATTGACTTCGCCAACTGATTCAAAAGTTGAAATAAATAAAGAGAGGGCTGAACATTGACTCAACCCTCTCTTCTTTATTATGTCTGATAGTTCGGACGATTTGTCAGGATTCTGGCCAGTTTTATTTTATTACGTTAAGTTTCTTGCCTACTTTAATGAATGCTGCGATAGCTTTATCGAGTTGCTCGCGTGAATGCGCAGCTGAAAGCTGAACCCGGATACGGGCCTGACCTTTAGGCACAACTGGATAATAGAACCCTGTCACATATATACCCTCCTTCTGCATTTCAGCAGCAAATTCCTGCGAGAGCTTAGCGTCATATAGCATAACTGCGCAAATTGCACTTTGGGTCGGCTTGATGTCAAATCCGGCCTCGAGCATCTTGGTGCGGAAATATTCCACATTATCCATCAATTTATCGTGAAGCTCGTCGCTCTCATCAAGCATTTTGAACATCTCGATGCTTGCACCTACAATTGAGGGTGCCACTGAGTTGGAGAACAGGTATGGGCGCGAACGCTGACGGAGCATATCTATGATTTCCTTACGTCCTGTGGTGAAACCACCCATGGCGCCACCGAAAGATTTTCCAAGAGTTCCGGTGAAGATATCTATTTTGCCATAGCAATCAAACTTCTCGGCCACTCCGCGACCTCTCTTCCCGACAACTCCAGCGGAATGGCTTTCATCAACCATCACAAGGGCATCGTATTTCTCTGCCAGCTCACATATCTTATCCATAGGCGCAACGTTGCCATCCATTGAAAATACACCGTCAGTGGCAATTATACGGAAACGGCAATCCTTGGCCTCTTGCAGACACCTCTCGAGATCTTCCATATCCGCGTTCTTATAACGGAAACGTTTGGCCTTGCAAAGACGCACACCATCGATTATTGAGGCATGGTTGAGGGAGTCGCTGATAATGGCATCCTCCTCCGTGAAGAGCGGTTCGAACAGACCTCCGTTGGCATCGAAGCATGCGGCATAAAGAATAGTATCCTCTGTTTTGAAATAATCACTTATAGCTTTTTCGAGTTCCTTATGCAAATCCTGGGTGCCGCATATGAACCGGACTGACGACATTCCGTAACCGCGACGGTCCATAGCTTTCTTAGCAGCTTCAATCAGACGCGTGTTGTCAGCGAGTCCCAGATAATTGTTTGCACAGAAGTTCAGAACTTCCCCTTTTGTTCCTTCCACTTCTATATCACTGCTTTGGGGAGTCACTATGACACGTTCGTTTTTGTAAAGGCCGGCATCTTTGATGTCCTGCAGTTCTTTCTCGAGATGAGTCTTGAAATTCTTGTACATGATATTAGTATTTAGCAGATTTGGGCGGACCGGACGAATTTGCCTTAGTCCATAGGCAAAGTTAATAAAAAGACACTTAAAAATTATAATTTTCGGATGAATTTTTTTATTTTTGCATCGAAAACATGAGACGACTGTCGATAACTGCCTGAAAGGTATTGATCGACTGCCAACTATCCTTAAATTTATACCTTAGGAATGAAGAAAATACTTGTAATTGGCGGAACCGGACAGATCGGTTCGGAGCTGATAATGAAACTCCGCGGCATTTATGGCGGAGATAACGTGGTGTGTGGATATATTCCGGGAGCAGAACCGAAAGGCGTGCTCCTCGAAAGCGGTCCTGCAGAAATTGTGGATATTACCAAGCCTGAGCAGATAGCGTCAGTGGTCAAGAAATATGGAATCGATACCATATACAATCTGGCAGCCCTTCTGTCGGCAGTTGCCGAGGCGCGTCCGCAATTGGCATGGGCAATAGGAGTCGGCGGCCTTTTCAATACCCTTGAAGTGGCCCGCGAGCACGGATGCGCTGTCTTTACTCCAAGTTCGATAGGCTCTTTCGGACACTCCACTCCCCATATCAAGACACCACAGGATACCATCCAGCGCCCTGATACAATTTATGGCGTAACCAAGGTAAGCGGAGAATTGCTCAGTGATTATTATGCAAAGCGGTTTGGCGTTGACACGCGGTCTGTAAGATTCCCCGGTCTTATTTCCTACACAACCCCTCCGGGTGGAGGGACCACCGATTACGCGGTGGATATCTATTATTCCGCAGTTCAAGGTAAAAAATTCAAATGCCCCCTGAAACCCGGCACGTTCATGGATATGATGTATATGCCCGATGCGCTCCGGGCTGCCGTTGAAATAATGGAGGCCGACCCTTCACGTCTGGTTCACAGGAATTCCTTCAACATCGCATCAATGAGCTTCGATCCCGAGATTATTTATAATAAGATTAAGGAGTATGTGCCCGGTTTCGAAATGGAATATGAACTCGATCCTCTGCGACAGAAAATTGCAGATTCCTGGCCTGACTCCCTCGATGATACTTGCGCTCGTGAGGAATGGGGATGGAAACCTGAATACGACCTCGACGCCATGACAAAAGATATGCTCGCAAATCTTAAATTAAAATTCCAGATGGCATAGGAGACAATTTCCTATAAAATAAAAAGAGGCTTTAAGCCTCTTTTTATTTTATTACCTAACTTTATATACAGATTTACCTCCTTTTAGACCCCATCTCATAAAAAACGCACTGCGTTTTTATACTCTTATTACGTCTTTTACTCCTTTTACAGTCTTGATTTTCTTCACAAGAGTTGTTAATTGTCGCTGGTCGGAAACTCCGATCACGAGGTATCCATGGAAGATACCATCGTGAGAATCAATCGAGATATTTCTTAAAGCTACTCCCGCTTCGTGTGAAATAATCGATGTGATGTTGGTGACAATCCCGATATCGTCATTTCCAACAACCCTCAATGTAGCCGGAAGCATCGTGCCTGTTTTTCCGCTCCAGTCAGCACGAATCACCCGGTAAGGATACCGAGTCTTTATGTTGGCCGCATTCGGACAACTGTTCTTATGAATTTTAACAGTTCCGTCACTTGATATGAACCCGAAAACGTCATCGCCATAAATCGGATTGCAGCACCGTGCGAATCTGTAGCTGAGTCCGTTTATAGACTTTTCGCCTATCACAAGCACGTCAGTATCAGAAGAATCCTCAGCGCGTCTTTTAATTTCGAATTCCTCCGCCGATACATGGTCTGCTTCCTCTGTCGGAGTGGAGGCTTCTACGTAGGAGTTCAGTATCTTACCTACATCTAATTTTTCACTTCCTAAGTCAGCATAAAAATCAAGAGTGAATTTATAACCGTTCTTTTTGATGAGACGCATAAGAATCGATTCATCAATCTCTATCTTTCTATTCTTTGCACGCCTCAACAAAGCCTCTTTTCCGAGGTCGGCAAGTCTTTGCTTCTCCTCGTTAAGGCTCTGCTTGATTTTATTCCTTGCCTTGGAGGATGTTACGATATTGAGCCATTCCTGTTTG
Organism: Muribaculaceae bacterium; assembly: GCA_029055345.1. Lineage (GTDB taxonomy): Bacteria > Bacteroidota > Bacteroidia > Bacteroidales > Muribaculaceae > Lepagella. The sequence goes on from JAIDDJ010000014.1 coordinate 16,743, forward strand.
GGCGACTGATTCGCCGCCGTGATGATCTCAACCGTATCTCCATTCTGTATCTTGTAATTGAGTTTTTTGTGTTGCCCGTTGACAATGGCGCCCGTACACCTTGCGCCTACATTCGAATGGATATGGAATGCGAAATCAAGCACTGTAGCACCCCCGGATAGTCTGAACAGGTCTCCTTTGGGAGTAAAGGCGAAAACCTCTTTCCCGAAAGGATCCATCTGGATATTCTTCATTAACTGCATTGGACCTGCATCCGCAGTTTCGAGAATGTCGCGAATATTATTCATCCATTGATCCGCGCTGTCTCCTTTGCCCCCTTTATATCTCCAATGAGCTGCAAGACCCTTCTCTGCAACCAAATCCATACGGCGCGTACGGAACTGCACTTCAACCCACTTGCTCTCAGGTCCCATCACGGTGGCGTGGAGCGACTCATATCCATTGCTCTTAGGGATGGAAATCCAATCTCGCATTCGAGCCGGATTAGGGGTATACATATCGGTCAAGATGGAATAAGCCATCCAACAGTCGCTTTTCTCCTTTGCCGGTTCGGAGTCGAGAATGACGCGAATGGCGAAAAGATCATATATGCCGGGGAGGTCTACCTTCTGCTTCCGCATCTTGTTCCAGATAGAAGATATCGATTTTGTTCTTCCCTTTATATCGAACTTAAGTCCCGCTTTTTCCAAAGCTGACTTTACAGGCTCAATAAATGCTTTTATATAAGCATCGCGCGAACGTTTTGTCGCATTGAGTTTGTGAGCTATCTGAGTATATATCTCTCTGTTAGTATACTTCAGCGAAAGATCTTCAAGTTCTCCCTTTATCTTATAAAGTCCGAGACGATGGGCGAGCTGAGCATAAAGGCAGTTTGCCTCGAAAGCCACGTTGCGCACCCATTCATCATCGGGATGAAGATTAATACTTCGCATCAGCACCAATGATTGGACTATCATTATGATAATTACCCGGATATCATGAGCAAGAGAAATAACCAATCCTCTGAAATTATCCTGATTTGTGGCCGAATTAAGATTGCTGAACTTGGCGACCTCCTCAATACCCATATGAAGTCCAACCACATCGGGGCCCCAGGCGGCGCTAACCTCAGCTTCGCTTATCAATCCCTGCCCTATCAACGGATGCAGGATTATAGCAAGCAATATATTTTTGTCGGCATCGACCATTTCCGCGAAGCAGACAGCCGTACGAAGCGTCATCAGCGTAGTTGACAGACCTTTGTCATCGTGCGCATCAGCATCCATCCTTATTGCCGAACTGCATTGCCTGTAAAGTTGCTCAGATTCTTTATCAGTAAGTTGCGGAGCTAAATAATTCCGCAATTTTGATAAGAGCTCGACAGCCTCCCTACGCTCGTCAAAAGTCATTAAATCTTTCTTCGTTTCTTCCATAATCATAAAAATTTCGGAGCAGACAAAGCCACCGCTCCACAGGGTAAAGTGCAAAATTAGCAAAAAGTGAGTAAAACTTCAAGCAGGCAAGCACGAATTAATATTAATTTTGACCCATACACTATGTCGTTAAATAAAGTTAAAATTCCAGAAATAGAGGGCACAAATTTTGCAGAATCGAAAAAAAGCAGTAATTTTGCACCCGAAATCACACCGCGAGATGGAGCAGTGGTAGCTCGTTGGGCTCATAACCCAAAGGTCGCAGGTTCGAGTCCTGCTCTCGCCACCAGAAAAAACGCTGAAAGTCATAAATTAAGATTTTCAGCGTTTTTTATATATACTTAATTGGAGAGATTAGGGGTCAATGTAAAACACATTCTTTGGGGTCAATGTAGAATTAACTTACATATTTTTCCCTTTCTTAATGATATTGTGAATTTTTTTATTAAATTTGCAATGCAGTCTCCCGCAAAGGCCCGATTTGAGATCAAGCGGCGAGGTGTAGACATATTTTAAGAAGCGTTTTTTGCTTTATCCTTTTCAAGGAAATCGCCAATTTTCAAAACATAGAAGGAGAGAGCAGTCATCAAAACGCTCATGCTTGTCGTATATCCAC
>JAIDDJ010000015.1 GCA_029055345.1 Muribaculaceae bacterium
CGCCGCGAGGGGTCCCCCCTCTTATCCATGCCTTTCCTTTCGCAAAAGCCGAATTATGTGCAAAATTAATAATTTTTTCACTCCCTTTTATCCTTATCATCGATTTTTTAAATTATATTTGCCTTATGTTTGATTTTATCATTTACTTTTGGGATTCGATCAATTCCCTCGAAGTCAATCTCACCAACAGCCTTTTCCGCCTCTTCCTGAGCATGATTCTCGGCATGGCCGTCGGTGCCGAACGCAAGCGGAAAGGACAGATTGCCGGTATCCGCACGTTCACCCTCATTTCTATGGGGGCTTGCCTCGCGATGCTTCTCTCCATCTACGTGCCTCAGGTTTACCTCGGTCTTAAAAACGGCGACCCCGGTCGTATCGCGGCGCAGGTTATCACCGGTATCGGTTTCATCGGCGGCGGCGCTATGATACATATGAAAGGTGCGGTCCGCGGTCTGACCACCGCCGCCGGCATCTGGATGACTGCTATCATCGGTATGGCCGTAGGCATCGGTATGTATCTGATTTCCATCGGCGCCACTATCCTTATCCTTCTTACTCTCGTGGCTTTCGAGCACTACGAGAAAAGCCGTGGCGTCGGTCAGGTTTCCAAGGTCATTAACCTTTCTGTCGACGGTATTGTCCCCGACATTGAAAAATATCGCAAGGTATTTGTCGACCACGATGTCCACCTATCCACCTTCTTCATAGAATACGATTACGAACATCGCGTCACCGACCTCAATTTCGTAATCCTTGCCCACGCTTACGCCGACCTCCTCCCCCTGCTCGCTCAGATTGCCGATGTAAACCTCACTAAAAAGATAACCCTCTCTTCCCAGCTCGACATCTGATCTCCTTTCTCACAACCGGCTTTTGGCTTCACCCCTCCCCCTATATACTTGCACTTCATGTGCAAGTATTTTTTGCTACTTTTGCTCAAAATTATCGTCATGAACTGTAAATATGCTATCGCAGCTGCGTTTATCGCCTTTGCGACCGCCTGCTCCAATTCCCCCCGCGATCATGAAGCCGATGATCACGGCCACGCTTCGGAAACCGGTCAACACCTGAAGGGAGACCTCGTTCAAATGCCTGTCCAGGCCACCGAAAAGGCCGGCATTGTCTGGCAGCCGGTATCCCCCGGCGAATTCCGGGAGGCGGTCAAAACCGCCGGTATAATCGAAAACAGCCGCGGCGCCGAACGTGTAATAGCTGCTCCGGCTGCCGGAATTGTCTCTTTCAACGGCGATATTGTGGCCGGAAAAGCTGTCGCTGCCGGCCAGAGTCTGTTCTCGGTCTCTTCCAAAGGACTCGAACAGGCTGACCCCACTGCTACCCTCCAGGTTAATGTATCGGCCGCTAAAAAAGCTCTCGACCGCGCTGAATCCCTCATTAAGGATAACCTTATCACACGCACCGAATATGAATCGCTTCGCGCCGATTATGAACGCGCTTTGGCCGCTTCTGCCACAATTGCAAACCGCACTGCCCGTTCTATCGCCATCTCTTCTCCCATGTCGGGATATCTGGTCGATGTCGCTGTGAGCCCCGGACAATTCGTGGAAATGGGGCAGACTCTCGCCACGGTCGCTATCGACCGACGCCTGCTCCTGCGAGCCGACCTCTCGGAACGTCACCGCAATTTCGTCCCGCTCGTCGCCGGCGCCAATATTCTTCTCCCGGAATCCGACAAGACTCTTTCTCTCGCGGCCCTCAACCCGAAGGTGCTAACCGCCGGCTCTGCCCTCTCCGGAAATTCTCACTTTATCCCCGTATATATCGAATTTGACAACCCCGGTGGCCTTGGCAACGGTTCCGTGGTTGAAGCTTGGCTTCTCGGACCCGCCCGTCCTGATGTAATCGCTGTCCCCAAATCCGCCCTCGTCGAGGATGGCGGTTATTTCTATGTCTACGTCAGGAAAGAAGATAACCACGATGCCGACCATGACCCCGACGGGCATGACGACCATGATGCCCACGCAGACCATGACGACCACGATGACCATACCGACCACGACGCCGGCCGCCACGATGACCACTTCCTTTTCGAAAAGAGAGAGGTCCGTATCGGAGCCTCCGATGGCGAAAAGGTCGAGATTACCGCCGGATTAGCCTCCGGTGAGGAAGTCGTAATCTCAGGAGCCCCGAGAATCCGGATGGCCGGTATGGGATCTTCAATACAGGGCCATTCTCATCATCATTAACTTTCTGCTCAATCCCATGCTCGATAAGATAATTTCTTTTTCTCTCCGACACAGAATTCTGATTGCCGTTGTCGCCGCAATTCTGGTGATTGCCGGCTGCTTCGTTGCCTCCCGGATGGAAGTCGATGTGTTCCCCGACCTGAACGCTCCTACGGTCACTGTCATGACTGAAGCGCCCGGTATGGCCGCCGAAGAAGTCGAGCAGCAGATCACTTTCCCTATTGAGACTGCCCTGAACGGCGTGGCCGGTATGCGCCGCATCCGAAGCAACTCTTCCAATGGTTTCTCGGTTGTATGGGTTGAGTTCGATTGGGATACCGACACTTATCGCGCTCGGCAGAATGTCGCCGAACGCCTTGCCGGAATCGACCTCCCCTCAGCTGCAGGACGACCCGTAATGGGGCCTCCGACTTCTGTCCTCGGTGAAGTCTTTTTCGTCGGGCTATCTTCCGACTCAATTTCGCCTCTGGAACTCCGCTCGGTTGCCGATTCCCGCATTGCCCCGCGGCTCGCTGCCATTAAGGGAGTCGCTCAGGTGTCGGTCATCGGCGGCGACCTAAAGGAGTATCAGATCATTCTCGACCCGGTCCGGATGCAACGCTTCGGGGTCGCTCTCTCCGATGTCACCGCAGCACTCGCTGACGTCAACGACAATGCCCCCGGTGGTGCCGTTTACGACTATGGTAACGAATATCTCATCCGAGGCACAATATCTACCCGCGACCCTGACCAACTCGCTAAAACCATTATCAAAAAGATTGGCAGCGGCCCGGCTCTGCTCCTCGAAAATGTCGCCGATGTCAGAATAGCTCCCCAATTTCCAGTCACCGGAACTGCCTCGATTTCTACCCGCCCCGGAGTCCTACTTACCGTTACTAAGCAGCCCGATACCGGCACCATCTCTCTTACCGAAGAGATTGACGAGGCTATTGTGGCTCTCGCCCCCTCTCTCCCTAAGGGGGTTGTCCTGCATACCGACCTTTACCGTCAGCAGAATTTCATCGATGCCTCCATCGGAAATATTAAGGAGAGCCTTATCGAGGGTGCCATTTTCGTGGTAATCGTGCTTTTCATTTTCCTTCTAAACCCTCGCACAACTCTCATTTCTGTCGTCACCATCCCTCTTTCGATGATTATCACGCTAATCGTGCTTAATCTTATGGGACTCACTATCAACACCATGAGCATCGGCGGAATAGCTATCGCAATCGGCTCGCTTGTGGATGACGCGATCGTGGATGTTGAGAACGTCTTCAAACGCCTGCGCTCGAATTCCCAACTCCCGGATGCGCAACGCCTCCCTAAAATCAAAGTCGTTTTCGAAGCATCCCGCGAGGTCCGGATGCCTATCCTTAATTCTACTCTCATTATCATTGTCAGCTTCCTTCCCCTTTTCTTCCTTCACGGAATGGAAGGCCGGATGCTCGTGCCCCTCGGTATCGCGTTCATCGTTTCTCTTGTCGCTTCCACCATTGTCGCCCTCACTCTCACTCCGGTCCTTTGCTCCTGGCTTCTCCCGGAAGACGGCCTTAAGAATTCCGAGCCGAAATTTGTAATCCTGATGAAGGGATTCTACAGCCGAACTCTCCAAAAGGCTCTCCATGCCGCCAAACCGATTATCATTTGCGCTATTGTCGTTTTTATCGGTGCGCTCCTGTGGTTCCTTTCTTTCGGTTCCTCTTTCTTGCCCCCTTTCAATGAAGGTTCGTTCACCATAAATGTCAGCGCTTATCCGGGTATATCTCTCGAAGAGTCTGACCGTATCGGCCGGCAGGCCGAGGAAATTCTTCTCTCGGTCAAGGAAATCGACCACGTGGCCCGCAAGACGGGGCGCGCGGAACTCGATGAACATGCACTCGGACTTAACGTCTCGGAAATCGAAGCCCCGTTCAAATTGTCAGATAGGTCGAAGGATGAACTTCTCGCCGAGCTACGCGAAAAACTTAAAGCCATCCCGGGGGCAAATATTGAAATCGGACAGCCGATATCCCACCGTATCGATGCAATGCTTTCGGGCACGCAGGCTAATGTCGCCATCAAGGTGTTCGGCCCCGACCTCTCACATATCTATGCCATTGCATCTGATGTAAAGAACGCTATCGCCGATATTGAAGGCCTTGAGGACATAAGCGTCAGCCAGCAGTCGGTCCGCCCGCAGCTCCGCATTTCTCCTCGACGCGAGATTCTCGCTCTATATGGGCTTACGATCCCCGAATTTGCCGCCATTGTATCTTCGCTCTCTGAAGGTGTTAAGGTTTCGCAGGTTTACGAGGGAAATATGGTCTATGATATCGTCGTGAAGATGGATCCGGCTCGCGCCGCCTCTATCGATGGTATCCGCGAATTGCCGGTCACGCTCTCCGATGGCACTCAACTCCCGCTCTCCACCCTTGCCGACATAAGGGTGGCCGACGGACCTATCGAAATAGGCCGGGAAAACCTCGAACGGCTCGCTGTCGTCGGTGTCAATGTCGCCGGCTCCGACCTCGCCGGAGCGGTCGATAATATCCGGAACGCGGTCAACGACAAGGTCAACCTCCCCGATGGATACAGGATTGAATATGGCGGCCAGTTCGAAAGCGAGCAGCAAGCTTCCAGAACCTTGCTCCTGACTTCGCTGCTATCTTTAATCGCGATTTTTGCCCTTCTTTTCAATCAATTCCGCAATGCCCGTCAGTCGCTTATCGTGATGATTAATCTCCCGCTCGCCCTGATTGGAGGTGTCGCCGCTATCGGTCTCGGCTCCCGCGTGGTCAGCATTCCGGCTATTATCGGTTTCATTTCCCTCTTCGGTATCGCCACGCGCAATGGTATGCTCCTCGTCGACCGATACAATTCCCTTATCTCTAAAGGACTCTCTGTCGATGATGCCATACGTATCGGTTCAGCCGACAGACTGAATCCGATTATTATGACGGCCCTGACTTCTGCCCTCGCGCTTATTCCTCTCGCGGCCGGTGGCGCAACGCCCGGAAACGAAATCCAGAGCCCCATGGCTAAAGTGATTCTCGGAGGGCTTTTATCTTCTACCCTTTTAAACATTTTCATTATTCCGATTGTATACAAAGTGACAACACGACACAAGTCTTAGACTCCATCCAATAAAAAATATTAATGCAGGGTCGCATCTCAGGGAGCAGATATCGCCTTGCAGACGAAGGAGCATAGCGTGCTATGTGACTGAGGCAAAAGGCGATATATGCCCCTGGGATGCGATGAATGGAGTAATTTAAAAACTTTAATTTTAATCAATTTAAATATAATGGCTCGTACTAATAAAATAAAGTTACCTGCGTCCGGCCTCTTTTTGGCTTAAATCTCGAATCTCTTCGGTCACAGCTCGAAGGCTGCTCCCTCAGAGATTCAAGATTTTAGCTCAAAAAGAGCCCGCCCTGCATTTAACATTTTTTATTGGATGGAGTCTAAGTCTCTTTTATTAAGTTTAAACCTGACATCACACAATGAGATTCCTCGGCATTTTATGTTTCCTCATCGGTCCCGCAATGCTCGCGGCTGCAGAGGATTACTCCACCACCATATCCCGTATCGTCAATTCGAATCCTTCGGTCAAAACCCTCGCCGCACGCACTGAAGCCGACATTCAGGAAAATCACACGGGGCTGAATCTCGCCAATCCCGAACTCGAACTCTCTTACCAGTGGGGCTCTCCCGCCGAGGTCCCGGATAAGAAAACTATCGACCTCTCCCAGTCTTTTGATTTTGCCACTCTTTCCGGTGGCAAGCGTCGCGTCGCCGAAGCCAAAGATGCAGTCGCAAAATCCGCTCTCGATGCTGCCAGGCGTGATGTGGCTGCCGAAGCGGATATGATTATGACGGAAATCGTTTTCAGGTCCCGGATTGCACTGCATTATGACTCGGCCCTCAATCTGCTGCACCGCACTCTCGATGCTGCCGAACTCGCTTTCGAAAAACAGGAAATGACCATCATCGATGTCAACTCGGTCAAGATGGAACTCAGCGCTCTCGAAGCGGAAGCCACTATTAACAATATTGATCTGGCTTCTCTCAAAGCGCGCCTCTCAAGCCTCGCCGGAGGAACCACTCTCGATTGGCGTCCTGACCAATATTTCAGCTATGAACTCCCTCTCGATTTCGCTGACTGGTGTCGCCAGGCTGCTAATTCTTCTCCTGAAGTAGCGGCCGCCAGGGCCGAACTCTCTCTTGCCGACCGGGAGATTTCGCTTCGTAAATCGGAAAACCTCCCCTCTTTCTCCTTAGGCTATACTTCCGAGCTCGTCACGGATGCCAACTATTACGGAGCCACTCTCGGTGTCGAACTCCCCCTCTGGGCTAATGCCGGCAGAGTGAAGGCCGCACGCGCCGCCCGCAGCGCTGCCCAACTGTCTATCGACAACGCTATCCTCGATTTCTCTCTTTCCCAAAGGGCCCTTTACGATAAGGCTATAAGCCTCCGTAAACTCGATGACACCGCCCGCAGGCTTTTCAAAGAGAGCGACATTCATCTCGCCCTTTACCGTCTATATTCTGAAGGACAACTTTCTTCCCACGATTATCTGTCGCAGCTCCAACCGCTGCTCCAGTTGCAGCGCCGTGCATTCGAAGCTGAATTTGAATATCAGAAGGCGCTTGCCGAATTCCGTGCCGCAACAATCCGGTAACTCCGGTTCCCTTATGAATCCATTCCTCAGTATTGCCCGAAGACTGACCCGCAGTCTCGCTGCGTCCGGCCTGATTTCTCCTCTCTCGGCTGCCCGGTTGCTACATCGTATTCAAATCGGCCGATGGCCCGATTTAATGAACCCCGCTGACCTTAACGAAAAAATTATGCGGCTCGAATTCTTTACCGATACCTCCGATTGGACTCTACTCGCCGATAAGTTCGAAGTCAGAAAGTTCGTAGAGAGTCGCGGTCTCGGCCATATACTTGTCCCCTTATTCGGCCTCTGGGACAAGGCCGATCAAATTGATTTCAATTCCCTCCCAGGCCAATTCGCCCTGAAAGCTACCAATGGCTACGCCCAGGTTATCCTCGTCCGTAACAAGCACGATGAAAATTTAGAGGCCATACGGCGCCGGGCCGCTAAATGGGCCCGCAAATCTTTTGGTAAAGCGGGCGCCGAACCCCATTACGCCCGTATCTGTCCCCGCTTAATCGCTGAAGAACTGCTATCCCCCACTTCCCGACCGGACTCCCTCAATGCGCATGCCCCTGCGGAGATGCTCGTCGATTACAAATTCCTCTGCTTCGACGGCAAGCCTCTATATTGCCTTATTTGCTCACGTCGCGACCCCGTGACTTTCCATCCCCTGCTCTCTGTATATTCTCTCCCCGATTGGAAAAAAATTGATGCTATCATCCCGCGGGATGCCGAACCTGAGAATATTCCGGCCCCGAAGGCTTTAGGCGAAATGATTTCTTGCGCCTCCGTCCTCTCGAAAGGATTCCCTTTCGTCAGAGTCGACCTTTACGATATCGACGGAAAAGTCTATTTCGGAGAAATGACCTTCACTCCCGCTGCCGCACGCATCGACTATTTTAAACCCGATTTTCTCCTCCATCTCGGCTCCCTTGTCAAAATCTCTCTCTGAAATCCCCCCTTCTCCGACCACCTCACTATTCCCCATTTTGCTTTTTTAAGCATTTTTTGTTACCTTTGCTATCCGAAGCATATCGCTTTGATTTTATTTTATTTTCAGTTCAATTCTAAATATCATGAAGAAATTACTGGCTTTGGCCCTAATCGCATGCCCGTCGATTGCCGGCGCCACTTATTATCAGGCCCCGGCTGCCGACCCTGAAATTATCGTCCCCGACTCTACGGGATTCAAGTTCACTGATGTTAAAATCAATAAGACCGGCTCGGTAAAAGACCAGAACAAGTCCGGAACTTGCTGGGCCTTCTCAGGCGTTTCTACGCTCGAGGACAATGTCCTCCGAAAAGGTGGTCCGGAGCTCGATATCTCGGAAATGTTCATCGTCCGTAATGCTTATATCGACAAGGCTCGTAAGTTCATGCGAATGAACGGCACCATCAATTTCGCTCAGGGTGGCTCCTGGGGTGACGTCCTTAATATGATTTCTCTTTATGGCGCTATGCCCGAAGAAGCTTACCCGGGTCTTAATTATGGCGAGGAAAAACACTCTCACTATGAAATGGCCGAAGCTCTCGAAGCTTATCTCCGCGCCGTCATGGCTCGCGGTCAGAAAAATAAAAAACTTTCCGACGCTTGGCTCCCGGGTTACATCGGTATCCTGGATGCATATCTCGGTAAAGTCCCCGAATCTTTCCAATTCAACGGAAAGACCTACACCCCGCTGCAATGGGCTAAGGAAATGGGCCTCGAACCCGAAAATTTCGTCAATATCACAAGTTATACTCACCATCCTTTCTACGAGAATTTCGCTCTCGAAATCCCCGATAACTGGGAATGGACCGAAAGCCGGAATGTCCCTATGGAGGAAATGCAGCGCATCGTGGACAACGCTCTCGATAAGGGCTGGACTGTAATGTGGGCTGCCGATGTCTCGGAAGGCGGGTTCAAATGGAACAAGGGATACGCCCTTCTCCCTGATGACAAGGACCTAAAGGATATGACCGACACCGAACTCAGCCGCTGGGTCAAACTTTCCGATAAGGACCGCGAAAAATCAAAGTTCGACATTAAGGGCCCGATCAAGGAAAAGGAAGTCTCTCAGGAGTCGCGCCAGAAAACTTTCGATAATTATGAGACCACCGACGACCATGGTATGGTGATTGTCGGAACCGCTACCGATCAGGAAGGTAACCGATATTACAAGGTGAAAAACTCCTGGGATACCAATCAGCTTTATGATGGCTATCTCTATGTCTCTATGCCTTTCTTCCTCGAAAAGACTCTTGGCGTAGGCGTCCATAATGATGCTATCCCGGCCGATATCAAGAAAAAATTCAAATAATTCCCTGATATTTAGAATGGAGCAGGCTCCTAAGGCTCCCAAAATCTCTGTTATTGTTGTGGCCTTCAATCAGGAGGCCACGATAGGGCGCACTCTCGACAGCATTATCAGCCAGAATTTCGATGATGATGTGGAAATCATTATCGGCGATGATGCCTCGACTGACCGCACTGAGCAGATTTGCCGCAGCTTCGTGAGCCGCTACCCCGATAGAATAGTATATCTGCGACGCCCCGTCAACATGGGCGTCGTGGATAATTATTTTGACTGTTTGCGCCGCGCCCGCGGTGAATATCTGGCTGACTGCGCCGCCGATGACTATTGGCCCGACCCGGAGAAACTTCGCCGTCAGGCCGATTTCCTGGATGCAAATCCGGAGTGCAGCATCGTCCTGACCGACTGGCTTTCCCGCGACAATGAGTCCGGGAAGCTTTTCCGCACTCCCGATAACCCTCCCATCGAAAAAGAACTCCGATTCAGCCCCGGAAGTCTGCTCCCGGCTATTATTGCCGGCAAATCGCACCTCCACCTTTGCTCCGCTCTTTACCGGAGGGAGATAATCGCCGCCGACATTGACCGAAATCCGGATATATTCACCGACCCGCTATATTCTTGCGAGGACCAGCAGATTCTCCTCTCCCTCGCCCGAGCCGGGGTGGTGGCAATTCTCCCTCAGGTATCCCTACATTATTCGGTAGGTCATGGTTCGGTTTCTCACCCTGAAGACGCAGCCCGAAAATTCGATTATTCTTTCCGGGCTTTGCGTCAGGCGCTCAGGCTCGCCCGGTTTTTCGATGTCGATGACCCTATGGTGCATCGCATGGAGCGCCGCATGGTAGACCATCTCGCTGCAATGGCCCTCAGAGCCGGTCCGCAAGCTCTTCCGGACCCTCAGAAAGTCAGACCCCGAAGGCTCCTTAGATTCATTCGCAGGTCTGCCCTCCCGGTCCCCTTGAAAGCCCGCTGCTATTTGGCAATTATGAAATTTCCGTTTATCTGGAATCTGGTCAACCGCTTCAGAAAATGACCCCGAAGAAACTCCTTTACGTCACGCTCGCTTATCCCGCTGACCTTTATTCTGAAAAAGTCTTTGTTGACTCGGAAATTCCCGCTCTGCTGCAGGAATTCAATCAGATTGTACTCCTCCCCACCGACCCGTTTCCCCGCCATGCCGACTACGAAAAAATGCTCCCGGAAGGCGTTTCTTCCGACTGGTCGCTGGCCGATGATAAAATATATTCTTCTAAACTCCTGAGGACTTTTTATATTTTCCATCCCGCTGTTATCAGGGCTATATTCGATATGCGCCGCGAAGCCCGCACACCGCGACAATGGCTCAAAGGTTTTTTCCAGGCTGTCAATATGGTGCGCGCCTCGCAAATAGTCCGCCGCGTGGCGCGTGCTCATGATATGTCGCCTGCCGATACGGTCCTTTACAGCATGTGGTTTGCCGACCCGGCTTCCGGACTCGCACGGCTTGCAATGACTGATGGTTGGAAAATGGCTACCCGAGCCCATACCTCCGACCTCTATGACGACAGGATGCTTTTCCGCTCGAAAAAACTTCGCTCCCGCCTTCTCCGCTTCGTGAGCAATGTATTCGCCATCTCTGAAAAGGGTGCCAGATACATGAAATCCAGATATCCGGAGGCCGCTGAACGCATCATCCACCACCCGCTCGGTGCCCGCCGCTCCGGACCTCCAGATTCCCCTACACAGACTTCGGCTGATGGCCCGATCTCTTTCGTCACTACCGCGCGCCTTGACCCCGTAAAGTCACTCCCGCTTATCCTTGATACGCTTGTTGAAGTAGCCCGCCGAACCCCCGACCGCAATATTATCTGGACTCTTATCGGAGATGGACCTTGCCTTGATCAGCTCGTAAAGCAGTCCGAAAACATCCATCTCCCAAATTTCTCGGTTGACTTCAAAGGCGCCTTGCCAAACGACCGCATACAGCAGCTTTACGCCTCCGCTCGCCCCGACTGGTTTATCATGATGAGCCGTTCAGAAGGCCTCCCGATCAGTATGGGAGAAGCCATGGCACACGCCATCCCCGTTATCACTACTGATGTCGGCGATGTTGCAGAACTTGTCGGTGATGACTGCGCCATTCTGCTCCCCGCACCCTATGACGCTGACGGAAACAGGACGCTTTCCCCCGCTCAATACGCCGATATAATAACTCAAATGGTTACCGACGCCCCTCTACGCCAAGCTATGGCAACAGCCGCCACCAACCGATGGGCCACCACTTTCGACGCCACCCGCCTCGCCCAGGCAACCGCCCGCCACCTCTCCACCCTCCTCCAATAACCACACCCCAATCCTCCCAAATCTCCCAATCCTCCCAACCAGATAAAATAATTTGAGGCCGGATTCATCGTTCTGATGATTCCGACCTCGGGGATAGGATGGATTGGGGGTAGCCCATAGCAGAATCGAACTGCTCTTTCAAGAATGAAAATCTTGCGTCCTAACCGATAGACGAATGGGCCGCTCTATCTATACCGATCAGCCAAGCTTATTGATGTGCTTCGCAAGACCGCTGCACAGATTTGCTGCTTTGTTCTTCGAAATGATGTTCTTGCGACCAAGACGCTGCAGCATCGAACTTACTTTATTATAAGCTGCTTCTGCCTCGGCCTTGTCTGTCATCTTGCGTACACGACGCACTGCATTTCTCGCTGTCTTTGCCCAGTAACGGTTCTCAAGCCTGCGCTTCTCCGACTGGCGAATTCTTTTTAATGACGATTTATGATTTGCCATCTTTAAAAATTTCTTTTTTTCGATTTATTGTGTGGTAGCCCATAGCAGAATCGAACTGCTCTTTCAAGAATGAAAATCTTGCGTCCTAACCGATAGACGAATGGGCCTCCTAATCTTGCGCGAGCTATCCCCAACGCAATTTGCGTCTGCAAAATTAGTAATTTTTTTCTTCTGCTCCAAATGATTTCGTATTTTTCTTGATTTTTGAGCTTTTATTTGTAATTTTGTACCCAATTATTACTCTTTTTTCACCTTTTTTAGATTTTTTATGAGTTTACGACCCTTACGTGGCTTTCTAATTGCTGCCGCTTGCGCTTGCTCTTTGTTCGCTTTTCCATTCGAATGGAAGGATTCTATTGAGTATCGTGCGCAAGTCGGCACAACGCTCTCGGCCGGCGACCATACTCCATTCTGGCTTGACGCTAACAGATTCGGTTTCTCGAGCCTCGAACGTAACAACCTTTGGCTGCGTGCCGGACTTTTCAAATATATGGATGAAAAACCCCGGTTCTCTTGGGGCGCCGGTATCGACCTCGGTGTCGGTTACCGCATGCAATCCGTCTTTATACCCCAGCAACTTTATGCCGAAGTCCGTTACAGATGCCTCGACGCAATGATTGGCGCTAAGGAATTTTCCGACGGTTTCCTCCCCCACGGTTTGTCTTCGGGTGCCCTTACTGAAGGATGGAATGCTCACCCTATTCCACAACTCAGAATCGGTATTTTTGATTATGCTGATGTGTGGGGATGTAAGGAGATGTTCGCAATCAAGGGCCATATCGCATATGGTATGTTCGACGACAACTGGTGGCTCGACCGTTGGGCCAACCCCCAATTTGAATATTCGAAAAATACTCTCTATTGCTCCCGCGCTATTTATTTCCGTGGCGGTAATGTCGAAAAATTCCCCCTCGAAGGTGAACTCGGACTCCTTATGGACACGGAGTTCGGTGGCAAAACTTGGATCCCCGACAAAAATGGTGGCGGCCACTGGGAAAAACACCCCACTTACCTGAAAGCCTGGGCTAAGGCCATGATTCCGATGGCCGGCGGTTCTGACACTAATGTCGGTGAACAGACTAACGTCGAAGGAAATTACCTCGGTAACTGGAGCTTCTCACTAAAATGGCAGGATCCTCGCGGCTGGATGGTGCGACTTTATTACCAGCATTTCTTCGAGGACCATTCAATGCTCTTCTTCGACTATCCCTGGATCGACGGTATGTATGGAGTGCAGGGGAAACTGCCGCAAAATCCTTTCGTTTCTGATATCGTCTACGAATTTCTGTATATGAAGGATCAGGCCGGATCCGTCTATTGGGACCACACGCCGGTTATCGATTATCAGATTTCTGCCAAAGACTCATATTATAATCATTATATATACAACGGCTGGCAGAACTGGGGACAGGCAATGGGAAATCCGCTTTTCATTTCCCCTATTTACAATGCCAACCATCAGATGAGATTCTCTTCAAATCGATTCTACGCCCACCACTTCGCATTCAAAGGAAATCCTTCTCCTCAGATCGACTACCGCCTACTGCTCACTTACACCAAGAGCTGGGGCACATATACCAACCCTTTCCCCGACCCGCGTGAAAACTTCAGCTGGCTCGCGGAAGTCAATTATCACCCCGCCTCTCTCCCTGGTTGGAACGCCTCCCTTGCGCTCGCTATGGACCATGGCTCGCTGATCGGAAAATCTTTCGGCGTAATGCTCTCAATCTCTAAATCCGGATGGATAAAATAACAATAAGGCCCTTATCCATCACCATCCGTCACCGTGCCTGTGCCCGGACACTACACCGCGGAGCATGTGCCCCGAGCGTACCGAGGAGGTCCATTTAAATCTCTTTATCCCAAATTATGAATATGAAAATTTCCCCTTTTAATAAATTTTTAATCTGCGCGTGCATCCCTCTGCTCGCCCTTTTATCATTCTCTTGCCGTCGAGCCACCGACAACGGTAAAATCGATGGCTTCTGGCAGATTCGTGAAATTCAATATGATGACGGGAAGGTGGTCAACCCCGAATACCGGATGATTGCTGTTCAGCTCGAACTCCTCCAGCTCGACTATTTCAATAACTCTATCACCGGAGTACTCGATTACCATAAAGGCGATTCGGAAATTGGCGTCGATTTCCGTTACAATCCTTCTGATGCCGACCTGTATCTCTACGGCTTCGCTCCTGACCCGGAATTGTCTGTCAACTCTAAATACTGCCGCCTCAAAATTGAAGTCCTCGACTCCAAAAGCCTCGTCCTCCGTTCTCCGATTGCACTTATAACTTGTAGAAGATACTGATTATAACCCAACCTCTTTAAATTATGAAAAAGATTCTCTCCTTTGCGTGGGTAGCGTGCATTGCTGTTGCATCGCTCTTTGCAGCCCCGGCTGATTTCCATCCTCTCCCTCCGGATCTTGATGGCTCTATGATGCCTATCGATTTCTCTCTCTGCGATTCGCCGGTTATCCCCGACTCTCTATCCCCGGTGTTCGCCGCTTACGTTTCCAGACATGGCGCCCGTTACTTGTCGAGCCCTGCGAAAGTCGAGATTCTAAATTCTGCTCTCACTGACGCTGATAAAATCAGCTCTCTTTCCGATACCGGACGTGACTTCCTATCTCTTATCCGGGAAGTGATCGCCACCAACGAGGGCAAATGGGGCGAACTCTCTCCTATCGGAATATCCGAGCAGAAGACTATGGGAGCGCACCTGGCATCTGTTTTCCCTGCTCTGACCGGAAAAGCAAAAACTCATTCCGTATCTTCTTACGTGCCTCGATGCGTGATGACTATGTATGAATTCAATGCCGAACTGAATCGATGCAGCAAAGGTCTGGAGGCAGCCACTGATGAAGGTCGCCAGTTCAACCCCTGGTTACGCTGCTTCTCCGCCGATACCGCTTACTCCTATTATAGGAAAGATGGCGATTGGAAGCATGTTTACAATGACTTCGTTCGCCGTTACGTCCCCATAGCGCCGGCCCGGCGGCTATTCGCCCATACGAACCTTGATGATAACGCTCTCCGTCACCTCACTATGGAGATGTATCAGGTGCTGAAAGCCAACAGAGTCGCCGGACTCCCAGCCCCGACTACTCAATGGATGTCGGTCGATGAATATCGTCTCTGCTGGAAAGCCGACAACCTGAACCATTATCTCCGAAACAACATTACCCCGCTTTCTTCGCTTGCCGGGCAGGCCTCCTCGCCCCTCGCCCTTGAATTGATACGGGCCATCGATGCTGCTGTTGCCACTAATTGTCCTGACACTGTATTGGAGGGCTATTTCGGACACGCTGAAACCCTCCTGCCTCTGTTCTCATTACTGAGAATCCCCGGCTGCTTCGCTCTCCCTCTCGATTACGATGACCTCGACAAAACTTGGAGAGTGCAAGATATTACACCCCTCGGCGCAAATCTGCTGATATTGACATGCAAATCACCTTCCGGCGAAATATACATCTCTTTGCAGCTTAACGGCCATAACATAGCTCCATGGCCCGATGCTCCCCAACCGGTTAAATGGTCTGAGCTCCGCGATTATTGGCTCCATCTAATAAATTCCTATTCCCGCCCTTAAAGCGCCAGCCCTTAGTGCGCGGAGCCTGTGCCCCGACCAAAGGGAGGGGATTACCGCCCCCATATTTTCCTAATTAACCCCGAAACAACCGGCACATCCTCAAGAGCGCACACAACCCCTATATACCCCACAAGCAGCAATATCCTTACGGCATAAACACCCCAAATTGGCAGAAACCCCTCGACCCAGGCTCCGGCTCCATACAATATCCCGGCAAACACCGTATACCCCAGCAGCCTTCCTGTCTGATAAGGCAGAGGATAATAATGACGCCCCACGAAATATGATATGAGCATCACTAAAAAATATGCTCCAAGTGCTGCCCATGCCGAACCGAGATATCCGTCAGGTATCCCTATCAGCGGCACCAACCATACGTTCAGACCAAGCATCACGGCAAAACATATCAGTGACAGATACATGCCCCACTCAGTCCTGTCCGTTAACTTATACCATAACGACAGATTGAAGAATATTCCGAAACATAGCTCCGCTGCCATCATTATCGGCACAACCCTAAGTCCGGCCCAATAGGCGGGTGCCACGAAATGTTTCAGTATAGGCAGAAAATACATCACCCCCAAGAAGATAAGGAGCCCGAAGATAACGAAAAATTTCATCGCATCGCAATATGCCTGCTTCTTCGTCTCACCATCTCCCTTAGCCTGGGCGAAGATGAAAGGCTCATACGCATAGCGGAAGGCCTGGGTGAACATTACCATTACTATCGCTATCTTGATGTTAGCCCCGTAGATTCCGACCATCGAACGCGCCTCTTCCTCATGGCCGCTGAATAAATAGGGAAGAAGCATCTGACCCATGTTCTGCGATAACACCCCGGCTACGCCAAGAATAAGCAACGGCCAGCTGTACCTCAGCATTTTCCGCAACAACCCTCCGTCAAACAGATATTTCCGCCCGGTAAGTTCCGGAAGCAGATTCAATAATATCAGTATCGTTGATATGATGTTAGCCACAAAAATCCAGCCGATGCCGAAACCTTCGCCCCCCATTGGCTCATAGAACCAGCTGACCGTCCACGGAGCTACTCGCATAAGCCACGGACATCCCAATAAAAACAACAGGTTAAGCCCGATATTCAACCCTACGTTTAGAAGCTTGATACCGGCGAATCGGAATGCCTTTTTCTTATACCGCAGATATGCGAACGGAAGATTGGTAAATGCATCGATAGCTACCGTTACGCCCAATAGCCATACATATGTCTTGTGCCCCGGAAGTAGCAATGCCCCCGATATCGGCCCGATAAAGACTGTCAGCAACAACATGAACAGCACCGATGTTGTCCCCACGGATATCAGCGAGGTAGTGTAAACCCGCTCCGGATTCTCTTCTTTATTCGCGAACCGAAAAAATCCGGTCTCCATCCCGTAGTTCAATATCACCAACGCTACAGCCGTAAAGCTATAAAGATAGCTGACGATACCATATTCCTGCGTTGGGAATAAATAGACGTAGAGCGGCACCAGACACCAGTTCAAAAACCTTCCGATGATGCTGCTCAGACCATATACGGCCGTATCTTTCGCAAGCGACTTTATTCCTGCCATTCGAATCTACCTTTACTTTTCCTTTTGATTCGCCCCCTTTAATCAAACAGATTCGGCTGCACGTCACGTCTCTCTCCAAGCCGCCCTAAATGCCGGTAGGCAAGCTCCGTAACCTCTCGCCCGCGTGGCGTTCGCTTCAAAAAACCCTCTTTTATCAGGAAGGGCTCGTAAACCTCCTCTATCGTGCCGGCATCCTCGCCGATCGCCGTTCCGATCGTGTTCAGCCCTACCGGACCTCCCTTGAATTTGTCGATTATCGTCAGAAGAATTCTGTTGTCTATCTGGTCAAGACCATATCTGTCGATATTCAGGGCCTCAAGTGCCATTTTGGATATGGCTAAGTCTATATTTCCGGTGCCTCGAACCATCGCGAAGTCCCGAACTCTCCTAAGCAACGAATTGGCAACGCGCGGAGTCCCCCGGCTACGCATCGCTATCTCCCCGGCTGCCTCTTCATCTATCTCAACCCTCAGCAGGCCCGCCGAACGCTTCACTATCTTACGAAGCAACTCATGGTCATAATATTCCAGATGACACTGGATGCCGAAGCGCGCCCGCAATGGGGCCGTCAGATTCCCGCTCCTCGTCGTAGCCCCTACAAGAGTAAACGGCGATATCGTAAGCTGGACGGATTTGGCTCCCGGTCCTTTATCAAGCAATATGTCTATCCGGAAATCCTCCATCGCGGAATACAAATACTCCTCTACCACCGGATGCAACCGATGGATCTCATCGATGAAGAGAACATCATGCGGCTCAAGCGACATCAGTATGCCCGCGAGGTCTCCGGGCTTGTCAAGCACCGGCCCCGATGTGGTCTTGAATCCTACACCAAGTTCATTCGCGATTATGTTCGACAGGGTTGTCTTACCAAGTCCCGGAGGTCCATGCAGAAGCGTATGGTCAAGTGCCTCGCCGCGCATCCGGGCTGCCTTCACGAACACACTCAGATTGTCGATTATCTTGTCCTGACCCGTAAAATCCCCGAATGTCAACGGCCGTAGAGCTTTCTCGATATCGCGTTCCGCGCCCTCGCCTCGCTCCCGGCTCCCCCGTATGTCATATTCCTCGCTCATAGTTGTGCCTTTTTCCTATCTATCCCCACACCCCAAATCCTGAATCCCCAAATGCAAAATTAACTATTATCCGCCACAATTCCAAAAGCATTTCTTTCACCACGTTTCATAATTAACCCGCCAATCTCCCGCGGAGCCCGTGCCCTGAGCGAAGCGAAGCCGGTGAGCCCTCTAATCAGGCATAGGAATGCATACCCGGCAGCAAATAGTTGGCACCGAAATAGGTGAATATGACCGTCAATACCGCTCCCAGCAGATATATATGTAAAATCCGCGGTTTCCTGAAACATCTTAACCCCCCGCTCCCCCAATGTAATGGCACTGAGTAAATCAGCAGCATCACAACCGCACACGTCTCTTTCGGGTCCCAGCCCCAGTACCGACCCCATGACTGATTAGCCCAAACCGCCCCGATGAAGATCCCGCCGGCCAATAAAAATACGGCCGGTGTCAGTAGCACCAGATTGACATCTCGAATATGCAGTCGCTTTTCTTCGGAATGGCTCAGCAAGGCTGCCGCTGACAACAGCGCCATAAGCATAAACAATACATACGAAGTCATGACAAGAAGCACGTGGACTGAAAGCAGCGGACTCCCCAATACGGGCATCAGTAATCCGATTTGCGGTGTGGATCCCCCCATCGATGCTACCGACAGCGAAACCCCGGCTATAAGAGTCAGTGCGCTCTTGTATTCATTATTCTTCGTCAATAATGTCCCCCACAAGGCAAGAAAGGCCATGAGAAGCATAGTTTCCGGACCGTTAGATAGCGGTACATGTCCCGACAGATACCACACCGCTCCCATTATGCCTGCCACAAATACAAGTGCCACGGCGCTAAGACCGATTCCCAAGAGCCTTAAATTCTTCCGGATCTTTCCTACCGGCCGACCGCTGAACCAAAATAGAGGGGTCAATATAAAACAGATGATGGCGACTGCCATCGGTTTTCCGTAATCATTATACGCCCGTTCGAGTTCCATTCTGAGGTCCGAGGGAAGATTCTTCTCATCTCCATACCGCTTTTGGCCCTCGATTAAATGCGTTATCTCTCCGTTTGCCTCTATATTCTTCCCGATTAGCAGGTATTGCTTAATTCGCGGTAGCGTTCTCTGCATGAACTTCCATTGCTCCAAACTCATCGCCGAGGGTCGCCGCCCGATTAGTGAC
This sequence comes from Muribaculaceae bacterium, assembly GCA_029055345.1. GTDB lineage: Bacteria > Bacteroidota > Bacteroidia > Bacteroidales > Muribaculaceae > Lepagella. Next base: position 19,305 of record JAIDDJ010000015.1, read on the forward strand.
AGCCATTCCCATGTCCCTCCGGAGGTCTGATACGGGTAGATTCTGAACGCCTCTCCGGTGCCGAGCATCCGGATCAGACTAAGCTTGCCCATAAGTTTCTTCTGCCGGTCACTGACGATTCCCCCCGCAAGTTCTTTTATCTCCGGATATCTCTCTCGGTAATCTCTCCACCATTCATCAAAATAGAACAACCATCCCGACAGAACCTGTTCGGACGTATAGCCCTCATATGAACTCTTACCATACAAGGTGGCGGTGATGTCGCGCGCCATAGTCTGCATCGGGCACACCCGGTCGTTCCAATAAACATAGGATTTGCCCAGATTGCGGGCAAGTGGCCTTTGCATGGCCGGTAGCCTTTCCGCTCCCTGCATCGGTTGGGCCATAGCTGACCCTGACGTTAACAGTAAACAGACCACGCATCCTCGGTTCAATTTTCTCAATAGTGAACGCCATGGTGTATGGGGCTGGAAGAAAAAGCCGATTATTCCAATCCCCAATAATATATATCCGGTGTATGTGACTCCGATTCCGACCGGATCGTGACTCACGCTTAAAGTTGAACTATCTCTCCCGATAGCCGTCTGATAGAACCGCCAACCTGAATATTCTCCGATATGGTTCATCGAAACTTCAATACGCTCGTCTCCGATTGAAAGAATACTCCTGAAATCCATCGGGGTCATCGTGCCGGGATATGCTATTGTCTCGACCTCCTCTAATGAAACTGAAAATGGAAACTCTCCTTCTCCCGGCCCTGAAGATTGGCTGAACGCCGTTACGGGAGCCTCCCCGGTTTTCAACGTCACGCTGCCTTGAATACCTGAAAAATGTGTGACAATTGCCCCCGCCACTATTATGACGAAGGCAATATGTATCAACAGCGTAAATGGATTTCTAACCAAAAGTCTCAGACTACTCATATCGCATCCACAAATCTTATTATTGCATCCCGATCCTTCTTCGGTAGCTGTCTGAACTTCTCTATCGAATACCGCGCGTCACTTCGCTCGGAATACCCGTGCCACATTATCGCTTCAAGCGTGGTCCGCGCCCGGCAGTCATGCAGTCGGTCCGCGGTCGGACTTCCGGTCACTTTCTGATGAAGTCCTCGACCCCATAATGGTGTCGTCCGGCACCATCCTCCCCTGATATCTTTTGCCATCATCAACTTGTGCTGAACCATATCAGTATAGGGCCATATCTTCTGATAAGGATAACGCGGAAGTTCTACCCCCTTGAAAAACAAAGCCGGATCAACCACGTTGTCCGCACCGGTTGTCCAGCTCGGCCTATGGCAGTAATCGCAACCTATCTCGCTGAATAATTCCTTCCCGCGAGCCACTTCCGGATTGTCTATATCCCGCACCGCCGGAACCGCGAGTCCTCTGTGCCATACCATGAATTCCGTATATTCTTCATCCGACATCTCCACATCCAGCTCTTTGTCGGTAAGATATGACTTGATTCGATCTTCTATCGTGCCTTGCCAATATGCGGAATGCTTGTGATCCGGGTCTATACGCGCTATATATGACTCGAATCCATTCTGAACATCGGGATCTTTCGCCGAATATTCGGCATATGTGCCGGCTGCGTCGAGATAATGATACCGCCGGTCCGAGCGTGTCACATTGGTGATGTTCCATATCGCATTCGCGCCCGCCGCATCTTGAAGCGGGCCCCGCGACAATGCGTAGGTGAAGCGGCGAGCGTACTTCGTCCCGTCTCCTTGAACGACGTTGGAATACATCGAAGTCCATTGCCCTCCCGCAAAATATGCCGGATTCAGTCCGTTCTGCATGTATCCGTCACTCTCTTCAAGTCTGTATTGCGCTAAAAGCTCCTCCTCCGGTATGGCATCAAGAAGTCCCGTGCCATACATGCCGATTGTCGACTCAAGCTTTACTTCGTATGAGCCGGGCAGTTTATACCCCCGGTTCACAACATAGATTGCATCCTCCGGCATATTCACCTCCGGATACTGCAATTCATAGCACTCTCCGTCAGGGAATCTGTTCTGCCAGTCGTCTATGGCTGTCAGCCATTTAACTTCAATCTTCGTCTCGTCTATGGGTGCCTTGAATGGAACTACGGCATGGCTTTGCGGCATACCGGCAAGCCAGCTTACATAGCCCTCCGTGGAAGGATCGTACACCACAAGCAGACAACCGTTGCCTATTTCATTCGTATTGAACCGTCCCTCGGGTATCCGTGTGCCATGACCGTAGTTAGGATGGCAGTGCTGACACGATGTCCGGATATATACCGGACCCAATCCGTGCCTCACTCCCTCTTGATTAGTCATGAAGGGCTTCTCAAACAGCGACTCGCCATTCTTGAAAGACTGATACAGACCCTGCCGTTCTACCGCAGGCGATGGCTGCTCGAAGGCGTTCGACGTACTCAGATGCGTAGTCCCGAGTTCGCCCCCGGCATAATACCAATCGGGCAACTCACTGGCTTTGCCGGGCTCCTCATTGGTTATGGTCTCCTCCGAGCAAGCCCCCATCATGCATATTAATCCGGCGGTTATAAGTCCTTTGATTATGTTGATTTTTCTCATTTTTCTATTTTATCTTCCGGTTAATATTCCCATAGCCTCCTCAAGTGCGGATACAAGTCGCGCGCCCGATGCTTGCATCGCTGCTTCACTCAAAGACCCCGTAGCATGCTTGGCGAACGGTTCAGGGATGGCCTCTATCGCTTTTATTGCTTCATCTATCGCTGCTCTTACTCTCGTATCTATTTCCGGATTCTTACTTTTTATATATTCGCTGACTGAATGGCTGCTTCCGGAAGCTCCCTCATAGGAATTCCTGATTGAACGGATGTTGTCGGCGAAATCTTCAATTGAATTTAGCGAATAGGGCGACTCGATATAATTCTTGTCTTCCTGCGATGACCCTAAATGCGGTCGCCCGATCTTGGTATTGCCTACTTCATCGGCTATATCTATACAGCCCTGCACGATTTCTTCGGCCGCTTCCTGATATGTCTTGAACCGCGATCCGGCCGAACCGGCGTTGATCATCTCCCGACCATAATTTTCTCCGTAATTAAGCCCCTCATCTTTAAGTAGTGTTCTCTTTTCTTCGCTTATATTTTCTATTCCTGCCCAACAGGCTTCGAGACATACGCATTGTAGGCATAGATCATCGGCTACAGCCACGAGATATTCCATCTCTTCGGGCGTATAGTTAAGCGAATGCACCTGTGATGCGTTGCCGTCTGCCGTCAGCTCGAAAAGCATATACTCTATGGCATGAAAACCGATGAGACCATAACCGCCGTTATTCTCTAATGTCCATGAATTGCCATTCCTTATCTGACTCAGAAGATTTTCCATCGCAGCCTTATCCAGTGGCCAGGAATCTATGTGCGGGTCAATATTATGGTTGGCCGCCGGACCGTAGAGAAATGCCTCGCTAAGCTCCCAGTTCTTACGCGCCGCCTTCCATGCATTCCCGGCTTTCTCCACATCCGCCCGGCTAAGAGCGCCGGATTCACGCTTCGACTGCATATCATGACACAGAGTCCGCAACTCGACTGCCGCATCGGCCATCGCTCCGTATACGGGCCTTACCGTATATTCCACATAATCACACACGGCATTTTGCAACGCCTGCTCTTTATCCGACATTTCCGGCTCGTTCGAACCCTTTTCGCTGTCGCTGCATGAAGCCATCATAAGAGCCACCACGCTGAGTGTTAGTAATTTAATGTATTTCATAAGATGTTGTTATGTTGATTTTTATATGTATTCCGATTACGAGATTTGATTTATTCTGTAAGACTATTTGAACCAGCCGACATATGCTATTCCGAGGTTAACAGACGGCTCATTATTATACGTCTTTTTTAATATGCTGACCGAATAATCTGCCTTCACCACTACCTGCGGGATGGGAAACCAGTTGATACCCCCTTTCACCACCTGACGCCTGCACCATTCGAGCGGACTGCCGGTCTCCATCCTTTCCATTGGGTTATAATACTCATATCTGCCGAAGATATAGAACTTCTGCTTGTCCTGTGCCATCCGGGGAATATGCCGGAAGATGTTGTAGCCGGCCTCTATTCCGGCCGATACGGCATCCGATGCCACTTCCTGTCGCTTGGAGGTCGAGTTTTTCGACATTGAGATATTAAAACGACTGATATGTCCCGAATCGCTCAGATGTCCCCAGTCGGCCGACCCTCGCACCAAAAGTCCGTAATCTTCATATTTGAAGTCAACCGAAAGAATGCTTACCCGTCCTTTTATTCCATTGTTCTTCTCTGATGATGTCGGATATAAGGTGTTGCGGAAGGAATTGCCGATATAACCGCTCAATCCGACACGTAGCCCCTTTACACTGTAATTGTCAACACGTCCTGCAAAGGCATATACATTCGCTATCTTGAATTCAAATGGCGAGGCCGACCCGTCATGAATCCAACTCTGATTCCCGAAACGCTCCGAATCAAGACCCGGAAGAAACATCGCCATGTACGACCATGCCCCGGCTCGTCCGCTCAGGGACACTGCTACATCATGCCATGTGCAGGGCATTATCGAATTCTCCCCCTCCGGCCGGTACACTCCGAAAAACTGATTCGGCTCATGGTGGGCATTCGTCCCACCGACAGGTACAACCTGCATCCCTACTCGAAGCCGCAACTGCGGAATGAATTCTTTCTGAATATAAAACTGCTCGAGCGCAACCTCTCCTCCACGCTCCACTTCTGTCTCATATTCTCCTGCCTCCTCTGTCTCTATTTCTACCGCTGATTCTGTTCCGCCATGTTCAAACTCTATTTCTGATGTAAATGACCACCCTTTACCGAAATCATAACCTAAATATATCACCACATGGGGAATGTCGAACCGACCATGACTTTTTCCCGAATATGATGTCGGATCTGTATACCTTAGGTAATTGTCACTATAAAAATTGCGCGAAAGAGCCACCTCCCCATAGCCTCCCACATGAAGCCGGTCCAACAGGCTTATCTTCTCTTTCACAACCTTTATTTCCGGGTCCGGGCTATCCTCGGCTTCTATTCTCCTTTCGGTCTGTCTTGAATCGGGAACAGCAATGACTTCCACTTCTGCACCACGGGCCATTTCCCCGCAGATTGCCACAAGGCATAATAAAAATTTTGCAGTCGATTTCATAACTTATGAATTTCGACTGCAAAATTAGATCTTCTTACGCCCCGCAGCAATCCTCAAAATCAAGTAAAAATCCGCCCTATTTTAATCCCCATCTACCCATCGGCCATCCGTCACTACCCAAATATCAGTAACCCTCCAGGCTCGCCCCGCGGAGCCTGTGACCCGACCGAAGGGAGGCCGGTAAGCCGATCCTACCGCTATTGAAGGGTTTCGTCATTTCTTTAGCTTGAAGCTCATCCGGTGATGTGGAGTCGGACCAAGACGAGTCAACGCGGCGTAATGAGCTACTGTCGGATAGCCCATATTACTCTCCCAACCATATCCCGGATAGCGCTCCGCAAGACCTCTCATCAATTCATCGCGATGTGTTTTTGCAAGTATTGAAGCTGCTGCTATCGAACGATAGGTGGCATCCCCTTTCACTACCGTGTGATACGGAATATCCATCTGCCTGACAGGATCCAGATAGGGACGGAAACGGTTGCCGTCCACAAGGATATGCTCCGGCCTCACGGTCAGCGCATCCAAAGCTCTTTGCATGCCCGCTATCGAAGCATTCAATATGTTTATTCTGTCTATTTCCTCGGGCTCCACCATCACTACGGCCCAAGCCTCGGCAATTCTTTCTATCTCCTCGCGCAGGCGCTCCCGCGTCACCGCACTCAATTGCTTCGAATCGTTAAGTTCGGGCAAGTCAAATCCTTCCGGTAAGATCACCGCCGCACAACTAACCGGACCGCAAAGACAGCCCCGCCCGGCCTCGTCACATCCGGCTTCAATCGCTCCCCCATACATATATTCCTTTAATCCACCCATAAACTCTTAAACTCACCATGCCCTGACGCGCCGCGAAGGGCTTCCGAATCCCAACCGCCCTCCGAGCGACGCGATGGGCTTCAATTCTGCCGCTTGATTATATATTCGAAGATTTCCTCGAATGCCGTCCGCGATGCGCATTCCGGAAGTTCCGACAAAATCTCCATTGCCTTCTCCTGCATCTCCCGCATTCGCGAATATGCGTATTCTATTCCGCCATGTTCCTTAGCGAATCCTATCAGCATCTCTATATTCTCCGGTGTGAACCGACCCTCGGATATCACCTCTTTCATCGGCGCCGATGCCGCTTCGCCCGCATCCCCCAATGCATGAAGCAACGGCAGGGTTATCTTTCCCTCCCGTAAATCATTGCCCGTGGGCTTCCCTATGGCCGAATCATCATAATAATCAAAGATATCATCCTTAATCTGGAAACAAAGACCCAACAACTCAGCGAATTTAACCAGCTTATCCTGCTCCTCCTCGGTGGCGCCCCCTAACTCCGCTCCCATCCTTACGCAATTCATGAACAACGAAGCCGTTTTCTGGCGTATCATCGAAAAATAACTCGACTCTTCAAACGTATGGTCGCGTGCATTGCATATCTGGTCGATTTCTCCCAAACTCAACTCTTTCCCAAGAGCCGACAGAGCCGATACTACCCGCACATCCCCAGTTCTGATGCCCGCTGCCAACGCATTTGATACAAAGTAATCCCCTACAAGAACCGCTATATGATTCCCCATCCTCGCATTTATCGTCTCAACGCCCCTGCGGAGGGAGGTCTCATCTACCACATCATCATGTATCAACGATGCGTTATGAAGCATCTCCAAGGCCGCCCCGGCATATAATACCTCTTGCGTCACCGCCCCGAACATACGAGCGCTCAGAATCACAAGAATGGGACGTATCTGCTTACCCTTGACGGCGAGATAACGCTTTACTATTTCGTTCATCATCGCATTGTCCGTCCGCAGACTCTCCGCTATTATCCCGTTCATCTCCTCAAGCTCGGGGGCGATGCGTTCCTGTATTTTTTTCATCGGATTCATAAGAAGCAGCAAATTTAACAAAAAATCTGCAATTTACCTTTCACTATCCTCCAAATTCTAAATATTTCTGCGCTCATTGCTTTTTGCCGAGTCTTTTGAATATTCACTATTGTGATAAATTCCCGTCAAAAATGAGATTTGTTGATTTGTACAGCCCTATCTATCGTGATTGGCTATTCACTATATTGCTAAGGCTCCATCCACTAAAATTTCTTAATGCCAGGGTCGCAGATGTGCCTTGTATATCGCTTTGCAGATTCAGGAGCATAGCGGGCTATGTGACTGAATTAAAAAGCGATAGACGAGGTGTAGCTGCGACCCTGGCATTAAGAAATTTTAGTGGATGGAGCCTTAAACCTTTGCCCGCAAACATATGTTATTTGAATATAGCCATCAGGCCAATTCCAACTTTTCCATTACCATGAAGAATAAAATCACAAAGGCTATTCAAGCCAACGATATCCCGCAGGCCCGCGAACTCCTCATTGAAATGATGTCTTCACGCGCCGGAAATACCAAAACGATTCTCGAAATCTCCGAAACAATCGCCTCAACACCCGGCATATTCGACACGGATGATGGAAAGACATACCCCGTGGCTCATGAAATTACGGAAGAGCACCTCGCCATCCTTTCCGAGGATCTCCGCCGGAATTTCTCCCTGCCTAAATTCCGCCTTTTCACTGAAGTCCATGCTCGCATCGTCCGCGACCCCGACTTCAATCTCAAGTCATCTTCTTCCAATCCCGAATCGAATTCTGAAGACAACAAAAAGCGCCGTCATTGCCGTCCGCTTCTTATAGTCGGCTACATACTGATGGCCCTCGGTATTGTTGCCTCAATAGTCGGCATCTGTGTCCCGGTCAGATTCCTCATAGGTCTCGGAATCGGAGTCCTCATGCTCGGCCTGGCCGTTACCTACTCCGCAATCCCCCGCTAACACCTAATTCAGTAATCATTCAGCCCTCTGCGCCTTTATGCGTCCGTTCCATTAGGCTTCATTACTGATTTCTAATTGAATAACATACCTTATTGAAAGAAAACCTTCCCCACGCTTAAAATCTTCTAAATTCCATAAAAAGCATTCCTTTGATATTTCATCGAAAATGCCTAACTTTGCCTATGACGAGAACCCTAAATGGGAATCCCCTCATAGAAAAATATACTTTTCATTTTCATATCTTATTTCGGGTAATGTCGAAATAAACGAATAGACTTTTATGGAAATCCCTCCTTTCAACATATCAGCAATTGCAATTAATCGAATTGCCGAAATATCCGCTCTGTTGGAACGACACAATATCGCTTTGGAGGGCGAACGTGGATTGAAACTGCGCAAAGCCAACCGTATCAAGACTATTCACTCGTCTCTCGCTATTGAGGGTAATTCTCTCAGCGAGGAGGATGTAAAGGATATTATCAATGGTAAACAGGTAGTTGCCCCTTTGCGTCAAATTCAGGAAGTTAAAAATGCTATCCGGGTTTATGACCTCTATTATCAGTTAAATCCATTCTTGGAAAAGGATTTGCTTAAAGCTCACAGCATTATGATGGAGGCGCTTAATGACGATGCCGGAAAATACCGCAGTGGCGGTGTCGGTGTTTTCGGCGAATCGGGCCTTGTTCATATGGCCCCGCCCCCTCAACGTGTTCCGGAGCTTATGGCCAACCTTTTCGCTTGGCTCAATAAGTCTAAAGACCATCTCCTTATTCGTTCATGTGTATTCCACTACGAATTTGAATTTATACATCCATTTTCCGATGGAAACGGACGCACCGGACGACTGTGGCAGTCGCTTATTCTCGGTCATCTTAACCCTCTCTTTGAGCATCTTCCGGTCGAGAATATGGTGTATACTAATCAGCAAGAATATTACAACGCGATTGCCAAATCTACCTCCGAGGGACAATCCGGTCCATTTATTGACTTCATGCTCAACGAAATTTTGAAGACACTTCAAAAGAACATCAAAGAAGAAGAAGTACCCAATAAAGTACCCAATAAAGTACCCGATAAAGTACCTAATAAATCCGAAATATCCGTATTAAGGCTCCTCGCAGATAATCCACGACTAACACGTATTGAGCTTGCAGAAAAAGTTGGCTTAACCGAGAATGGTATAAAGAAGATTATCACTGCATTGAAATCCGCCGGATGGATAGAACGAAAAGGGAGCAACAAAGCAGGTTATTGGATAGTTAAATACCAAATAACCAACTGAAACTTAGACTCCCAACACCAAATATTTACGCTATCTTTGCACTTGAATAAGATAACATTAATTGTATGAAAAGACTTCTCAAACTCCCTGCTTTGCTTGTTGGCATAGCCCTCGCAGGTACTACTATTTCCTATGGAAATACATCTACCACCAAAACTGAAAAGGTAGAAGGAACAGAATGGAATGTAACCGTTAAAAAAGTTATCCAGATCTTAGACGGCAACGGTCAATATACAGTAGCCGATACAGCGCGAGTTAATAAGGGATTGAACGAACTTCCGCATAATCCAAATATTTCCATAGGTTGGACTATACCCGGTGCTGACGATAAAATTTGGTTGGTTGCTTATGAGAATGAGCCAATATTAAATGAAAAGGTAAAAGTAACCGAGGCAAATTCTATACCGTCGTATGGCGGCGACATTCAAGTAGCCTTTAAGTTTGCCGATGCAAAAAAGTGGGAAACAATCACACAAGAGAATATAGGTAAAAGATTGGCTGTGTTTGTAAACGGTCAGCTTATGAACGCACCGCAAGTAAACTCAGAGATAACTTCGGGGAGTTGTTCGGTATCAATTCCGGCAGATAAAATTCACGAATATTTGCCGAACCTGGATTTGGAGAAGTTAAAGCAATAATGACAATAACGACACAATGCTCCGATTCTTTGTACCTTTGCGGTAGATTATCAGAGACTTCAATATCTTATGGCAAAAATCATCGTTCAAAATACGAATATAACAATAATTTCAGTCAATGGAGATGATTATATCTCTTTGACTGATTTGGCGCGGCACAAGAGTGACGAGCCTAATGCGGTGATTGCGAACTGGATGCGAAACCGCAATACTATTGAGTATCTCGGAATTTGGGAGCAGTTATATAATCCCGATTTTAAACCCACCGAATTCGAGGGGTTTAGAATGCAAGCCGGATTGAATGCGTTCACCCTTTCACCGAAAAAATGGATAGAAGCGACTAATGCAGTCGGAATAATCGCAAAATCAGGTCGATACGGGGGCACTTATGCACACAAAGACATTGCATTCAAATTTGCAAGCTGGATTTCAGTTGAGTTTGAGCTATATATCGTCAAAGAATTTCAGCGACTTAAAACAGAGGAACAAAAGAAGCTTGGTTGGACGGCGAAGCGCGAACTGTCTAAAATCAATTACCGTATACACACCGATGCGATAAAGCATAACCTTTTTCCGGCGGAGGTTACTCCGGCTCAAGCGAGTATCATCTACGCCAATGAAGCCGATGTGCTGAATGTTGCGATGTTCGGTGTAACGGCAAAGCAATGGCGCGAAGCCAATCCCGACCTCAAAGGGAACATACGTGATTATACATCGATCAACGAGCTTATCTGTCTGTCGAATATGGAAAACCTCAATGCTGTTTTCATCGAGCAGGGTATGACGCAGAGCGAGCGACTTGTGAAGCTGAACCAAATAGCCATACATCAGATGAGCGTGTTGGAAAATGGCAATAACGATAGAAAACTACTGAAATGAAAAAATTAGCTACACTTTTACTGTGCGGAATTATTGGAATTATCAGTGCACCTGCTGATAATGTTGTTATAAAATCGCCCGATTATTTCAAAGCGCCTATCCGTGACGGACATGAGTTGGTTCCTGACAGCCTTATATATCCACGTGATGCAGAGTCGATTCATATCTCGGATATAGGAATGATTGGTCGCTTCGAGGATTATGGATTCACTAATCTGAAAAAGGTATCATTCGGCAATATTGATTATATCCCGGGAGGATTATTCCGCAATAATAGCACGATAGAAGAAATTGAATTTAACGGATTTATCGGCCATTTCGATTGCTCGTTGGTGTCCAATTGTCCCAATCTCCGTAAGATTGTGTTTCACGGTCCTGTTTCCAGTACCGGAGGCCCCGGCTTCGCTTATAATTGCCCACAACTTGACAGCGTAATTTTTGAAGGAGCGGTAGTTAATTTTGGCTTGGGTCTATTTCCGGAGCAATTATGCCCTCGATTAGACAATTATACAAATCGTGGCGCATTTTTATCAGTCTACAACGACAGTCTTACTCCCGCAGCTACAATAGAACAGATTCGCAATAAACCCCGGCTCATATCGGATCTGGATAGAGTTGCAAAATGGCAGGCTGAGGTGCTTACTGCAACGAATCCCGGATGGATGCGAGCATGGCAATATCAAAATGCAAAGAAACTTCTCCCGGTTCTTGAACAGTTAGAAAGCAACAAAACCGTTGTCTTGAAAAAAGCGATGGAATATGCATGGAATTTAGGTGACGAAGTCAAAACCGACCTTGAGATTCTGAAAGAATCACCTGCATATCGGCGCGATTCTATTCATAAACCTGAATTTGTCTACGCACAGCCCTCGGATTCTCTATTGAGACTGTCGCGTGAACGGTTCAATCTCGACAGCATTGCCGGCAATGGTGATGATATAAGCCGTATAAAGAATCTGCTTTATTGGATTCATAATAATATTCCGCATGACGGCGGCAATGGTTTGGCACCGGGTGCGCGAAATTTGAGAAACACATACGATTGCTTAAAGCGTGACAGTTGCGGTTACAATTGCCGCGCATTAGCCATTTGCTTGACGGAGGCGCTGCTTGCCGAAGGTATACCCGCAAGATATATCACTTGCGAATCAAAGAAGTGGGATACAGACAATGATTGCCATGTAATATGTGTGGCATGGAGCGAATCGCTCGGAAAATGGATATGGGTTGATCCGACATTCGCCGCCTATGTCACAGATGAAAGCGGTCTGCTGCTTCATCCCGGAGAAGTGCGTTATCGTTTGCAGAACGATTTGCCGTTGTTTCTTAACGAGGATGCAAACTGGAATAATCGCTCAAAGCAAGATAAAGAGTATTATCTTGATGAATATATGGCTAAAAATCTATATATCATGTCGGCCAATTCATTCAATCAGGCAGAACCCGAAGGAGAAGCGACTCATAAAAAAGGTAAGGTTATAGCCATTGTTCCAGTGGTAAGCAATTATACAAATGCGCATATCGTTACGACCGATGATGAATGGTTTTGGCAAGCACCTGACATTGTAAGGTGACGGCCCGGCGCATAATGTCGGGATTGAGGGCGTTGGATATGGCACGGCAGAACTCCTGGCTGAGGGAGTCTGCGTAGAACTCCTGAATGTTCATTACCGAAGCATAATACTTGCGAGATATGCCGACCGTTGAGCGGTACAACGCTCCTGTGTCAATAACTCCCAAGAGAGCCATCTGCTCGCGCCATATCTTAACCATCGTTGCGTTGAAGGCACGGACGGACTTCTCACGTTCCTGTTGATTCTTGTCGGCTGACATTGTTTTCCTTGAAAATATAATTGGCGTTCACAGAGTCAAGCTGAGCCACATTGACGTAAAGTTGATATTGAGATAAGCCGGTTGCGATAAACACAGGCTTCTTTTCCGAAGTGGTTTCGGTAAAATCTTTGGCTTCATTAAGACCGCCTGCGGCCTGATTGTACAAAGACCGAACCGCTTTCAATCAACGGCTATCTGAAAGTAGGCCCCGGCTGCACCATTGAAAAAATATCGGTCAATCTCCTTTCAGTCGATGAACTAATGGTTGATTGTCGCCTCCCCATGGAATATAAGAGAGGCTATCGTCCACGACGGTAGGCACAATATCCACGTCTTCGCGGAATACTGACGCGGAGTTGACGGTAAACGCTGCGCGAGCCTCGAAGCCGGGCAGGTTTTCAACCGAGTTGAAATTAAGGCCGGAAAAGGATAAGTCCATAACTTGCTGAGATTTTCAGCCAAGTTATGGACCTTATGACGGTTGCGAAAGACGCTTATTTCTTCTTGAAAAATTTTATTCGCTTTATGGTATGTCCTATGGCAAATGCAATCATAAAAAAACCTATTTTTCCATGAATACCTCCTAAAGGACTATGTTCATTTTCAATGAACCAATGTATAAATGTAGCAATGCCGGATATGAAAGTCAGAAGATACAACCACCAAAGTATGCGTGTTGGGACTTTTAGTTTGCTAAATTTTATAAGCCATTTTTTCCATTGAAAATGAAGGAAAATGTGCCATACAATAAGGCACATGAACGGGAGTGCCACTATTATATGTAAAATAACCGGGAAGATACCACTACTTGAAGTCGCTTCCAGTTGTATGCTTGAAGCGAGGACAATGGGGAGAAGAATAGCCAACGTCCAGTCGCATATTTTTAATTTTTGTACCTTAGTCATAGCGCAAATTTACGAATAATCCGCGAGTTATCAAAGGAATACTTCAAGGTCGTTGACTTTAAAGATGCGGCAGTCGCGGATTTTACGATATTCGCCTGAGGAAAGCAACTTGACGCTGCGCCAACCTCTGTAAAAATTGTATCGCAGAGAGATACAGTTTCGGAGTTCGAGAAAACAACTTTAATTGTCACCTCTTCCCTCTTATGGCCATAGGAGTAATTAAAACATTACCGGAGTGTAATATCCTTCTGCGTAGTTCTGCATTCGCTCTGATAGCTCGTTATTCCTTAAAGGCTTCGGCTAAGATTGCTGCTTTGGACTTGCCTACTACACGCTCTATTTCCTCCGGTAGAGCGGCCTTCAGACGCTTCAGACTCTTGAAATGCTTCATCAGTTTGGCCGCAGTTGTGGGACCGATACCCTTAATGCCGTCTAACTCACTGATTGTCTGACCTTTACTTCGCAAATTGCGATGAAATGTGATTCCAAATCGGTGCGCCTCATCTCGCAACGCCTGAATAACCCGCAGTGAGGGCGATTTCTTGTCAAGATATAGAGGAAGGGTATCACCGGGAAAATAAATCTCCTCAAGTCGTTTGGCTATACCCACAAGTGCAACCTCTCCGCGTATTCCCATCTCATCGAAAGCCTCGACTGCAGCGCTCAACTGTCCTTTGCCTCCATCCACCACGACAAGCTGGGGCAATCGTTGGCCTTCCGCCATCATCCTCGTATAACGCCTGTGTAGAACCTCCTTCATCGAGGCGAAATCGTCCGCGCCTACCACCGTCTTTATATTGAATTTCCGGTAATCTCGCTTGGCCGGTTTACCATCCCTGAATACCACACAGCTCGCCACCGGATTCGTACCCTGAATATTGGAATTGTCGAAACATTCTATGTGGCGAGGTTCTTCGCTCAACCTGAAATCCGACTTCATCCTCTCCATCAACTTGTCTGTGGCACGGTCCGGATTCAATGCCGCCTGTTCTTTCTCCCGGTCGGCCATATACTGAGCGGCATTCTTTATCGCCACATCGAGCGCTCGGCGCTTCTCCCCCCTCTGCGGCACAACAAATCGTATCTTTTCAAACTCCACATCCGGCATAAACGGCACAAGTACCTCCTCAAACTTTCTGTCAAATCTTTGCATCACCTCCGCGATCGCCATCGACAATACCTCCTCGCGACTTATCTCGTTATTGCGGCGGATGTATTCCAAATTCAAGCTCTGCGTTACGGCTCCATGACGAAGATGCATGAAGTTGACAAACGATCGGCCATCATTCTCCACATAACCGAAAAGGTCGGCATCGGGACGGGAAGTCTCCCCTACTATGCTCTTCACATTGTATTTCCTGACCGCCTCATATTTCTCTTTTACAGCCTGAGCCTCCTCGAATTTCCAGGACTCGCTCAGGGTATTCATCTCTTCGAGAAGCATTCGCTCTAATTCCACGGTTTCACCGTTGAGAATCTGACGAACACGCCTGATATAACCGTCATACTCCTCCGGACTTATCAGCGCGCGGCAGGCCCCGCCACACTTCCCGATATGATAATCCAGACATAAAGAATACTTATTGCGGGCTATACTTTTCTCATCAAGAGCGTGCCGACACGACCGCATGGGATATGTCTCCCGAATAAGATTCAGCACGGTCTTGGCCGACTGAACGTTGCTGTAGGGTCCGTAATAGCGCCCGTTGATCCCCTTTTCGCGTGTCATGAATACCCGCGGATAAAGTTCCTTGGTAACCACTATCATCGGATAAGACTTGTCATCCTTAAGCAAGACGTTATAATGCGGCTGATAGCGCTTTATCATGGCATTCTCAAGATGCAGGGCATCCTCCTCAGTGGCAACCACAATAAACCGCATATCGACGATATTCCGCACAAGAAGATTCGTCCGCGTCGAATCATGCTGACGGTTGAAATAGCTCGACACTCGGCGTTTAAGCCTCTTAGCCTTCCCCACATAAATCACCCTACCTTTCTTGTCGAGATACATATATACCCCCGGAGAATCAGGAAGATTAAGAATCTTGTTTCGAAGGTGCTCTCCCGGGCGGTTGTGCAGCAGGTCCTCACGCGTGCGGTCAGGGGCGATTTCAAGTTCGAAACCACCCTCCTCATCTATCTGACGACCCCAACCGGCAAGCAACGCCTCCTCACCCGTTACCATTTTTCTATCCTTCTGCAAATCTATCACTGTATCTCTACCCTCTTCCATGAATCAATCCTTTTCCATAAATATTAAAACCTCATTCAAGATCAAACCATCTACTATTAAGACCTAATTCTATTTATGACCTAATTCTATTTAAGACCTAATTCAATATTAAGATCTCGTGCTATCAGCTTCCGGTCTTGTTTTTTCGCCCTATCACTTTATCTGAATCATCACCCTTATCCCACTACAAATATAATACCAAAATCGGATGCCCGCAAGAGCATCCGAAAGATGGAATTAAAATTTATATTAAAAGCCGATAATCAATTTAAATTAAATGTCAGCATTCATCGAAATGTATATGTCAGCATTCATCTAATATAAATTTCTACATTCTTCAGATTAAATCATTAGGATTCATCGAAGATGGTTAAGAAATCGGCTTCGTTAATACTTCAGCAAGGAGGTCACATCGCAATCCGCCGGGAGAACCGAACGACCATCAAGAGCGGTCAGTTCTACAACGAAATTGATATAGATTTTTTTAGGATTCATCGACTTTACAAGGTCATAACAAGCGCGCATCGTGCCTCCGGTAGCGAGCAAATCGTCATGCAGAAGCACCACATCATTCTCATTGATGGCATCGCTGTGCAACTCTATTGTATCCACACCATACTCCTTGGCAAACGATTTCTTGACAGTCACCGAAGGAAGCTTGCCGGGCTTGCGTGCCGGAACAAAACCACAGCCCATGGCATATGCAAGTATCGAACCACCGATAAAACCACGCGATTCGATTCCCACTACCTTAGTAATACCCTTGTCGCGATAAAGCTTCACAAGCTCCTCACCCATCAGATGGAGAGCATCACCATCCTTGATAAGAGTCGTAAGGTCGCGGAAAATAATTCCCTTTGTCGGAAAATCAGGAATGTCCCGAATCTTTAATTTTAAATCTTCAAGTACCATTTCAATATTTGTATTAAAGTTAATAAAAATTCTTTTGTTTATGTTGATGATATTTGGTTTTATTAAGGTCGAGGATAATCTCCTTGAGTGTTGGCTAAGAATTAACTCCGAAGGATTGCGAGCAGCAGCACGATTAAAATACAGGAGCTTCAAACACCCGAGTTTGTTCCACGTGGAACAAACTCTATCTACCTATAAGTAACTGCAGCACGTTGATATCTGCGGGCGATACACCGGGTATTCTTCCGGCCTGGCCGAGTGTAGCAGGACGAATGGCATTCAATTTCTGTCGGGCCTCTATTGAGAGGGCGTTGACCGCCATGAAGTCGAAGCCATCCGGAATATGAACGTGCTCGAACCGTGTTTGCTTGTCGGCGAGTTCTCGCTCTCTTCTGATATAGCCCTCGTATTTTATTAGTATCTCAGCAGACTGAATTATTTCATCTCTTCTCCCCTCCTCCACTTCGGCAAGTCTTTCGCGCAAGGCAGGAACCTCTTGTTCGAGGATTCGGAAATTAAGCTGTGGACGTCTTAGTAATTCCACCAGTCTTGTTGACGCTGACAAGGGAGCGGTACCTTTGG
This sequence comes from Muribaculaceae bacterium, assembly GCA_029055345.1. Classification (GTDB taxonomy): domain Bacteria; phylum Bacteroidota; class Bacteroidia; order Bacteroidales; family Muribaculaceae; genus Lepagella. The sequence goes on from JAIDDJ010000015.1 coordinate 36,544, forward strand.
TTTCGAGGAATAGATTGAATTGAGGAGTCATTTTTACGGTGTAGGATTCGACCCATTTTATCAAAGAGTCGCGCGCGTCGTATTTGGACTTCATCAATTCGTAGCGTCTTTCATCGGCAAGGCCGATATCGAAGCCAATGGGCGTCAGTCGTAAATCAGCATCATCCTGACGGAGAAGAATTCTATATTCCGCACGCGAGGTAAACATTCTGTATGGTTCATCTACCCCCTTGGTGACGAGATCATCTATGAGCACACCGATATATGCCTGGTCGCGACCAAGTGTGACCGGAGGCAATGCCTTCGCTCTTCTCGCTGCATTGATGCCGGCTACCAGTCCCTGGGCGGCCGCCTCCTCGTAACCGGTTGTGCCGTTTACCTGTCCGGCGAAAAATAGTCCTGCCACAAGTTTGGTCTGCAAATCATGGGTGAGTTGTGTCGGGTCAAAGAAGTCATACTCTATGGCATAACCGGGACGATAAAACTGCACATCCTTCAGAGCGGGAATCTTACTTAGTGCTTCGACCTGCACATCCCATGGCATCGAACTTGAGAACCCGTTGATGTAGTATTCCTGTGTGGTTTCTCCTTCCGGCTCAAGGAAGAGCTGATGGCTCTCCTTATCAGCGAAAGTAACGAGTTTGGTTTCAATGCTGGGGCAATATCGGGGTCCTATGCTTTGAATATCGCCATTATAAAGTGGGGACTCGGCGAGGCGAGCCGTCATCACGGCATGAGCTTCGGGATTGGTATGGACTATCCAGCAAGGTCTGGGATTAAGTGCGCGTTTGACTTCGGGCAGGAACGAAAACTTCTCATAGGGCAAAGAATCTCCTTCTTGCCGTTGGGCGAGGGAGAAGTCGATTGTTCGGCCATCGATTCTGGCCGGTGTACCGGTCTTCATTCTGTCGGCACGGAATCCGAGATCTATGAGTTGTTCTGTTAGACCTTTTGACGAATCTTCGGCTATACGGCCACCCTCCACTTTGGTAGATCCGAAATGCATCAGGCCGTTAAGGAAAGTACCTGCAGTCAGGATAACCTGAGGAGCCTTGAACTCAAATCCGAGATGGGTGACAACGCCGGCCACAAAGCGTCCGGCCCTGTCAGATTGGTCTATCTGAATAGACTGGTCGGACATGGCTGAGAGGGCTGACTGGCCGGAGTGGGATGACTGGTCGGAGGGGGATGAGGGGGCGGATTTCGGTTTTGAAGGGTTGATGATCAGACGCTCTACTGTGTCTTGAAACAGGTAAAGGCCAGGAGTATCATCGAGAATCTGTCGCCATTTGTCGATGTATTTTGAACGGTCGGACTGGACCCGTGGAGACCATACCGCAGGGCCTTTGGAGCGGTTGAGCATTCTGAATTGGATGGCTGTGGTATCAGCCACAATGCCCATCATTCCACCGAGGGCATCAATTTCACGGACGATCTGTCCTTTGGCAATACCACCGACGGCCGGGTTACACGACATTTGGGCTACCCGATTCAAGTCTTTGGTTATCAAAAGAGTAGATGCACCCAGACGAGCGGCGGCAACCGCAGCTTCACATCCGGCATGGCCGGCCCCAATTACTATTACATCAAATTCAAATTTCATATATCTCTATATATCAGCAATTTGAAGATATATTATCCCATATTTCGAGCGCCTTGTTCTCGGCATCTTCCATTATTTCGCGTTCACCGGGACCTTTATCGTTGATTCCACAGAGATGAAGCACGCCATGAATAATCACCCTCAGCAATTCTCTTTTGTAGGGAATATCTAACATTGCAGCATTAGATGCAACCGTATCAAGAGAAATCATGATGTCTCCGGCAATCCGGTTACGCCGGGTATAATCGAATGTAATGATATCTGTATAGTAATCATGATCGATAAACTGCCGGTTAGCACCGAGGATATACTCGTCATCACAGAACAGATAGGATAATCTACCGGTTTCGAAATCGTGACTATCGGCCACGGCTTTTATCCAAGTTTCTACCCTGCAAAAATTAAGGTCGGGAAGTTCAACTCCATCGACATTAAAACTGATCATAAGCCAAAATAAAATTTAAAAACAGAGGCGGACAAAAAATTTTACCACTTCATCTGCAAGATACAAAGGTAATAAAAAATTTTTGAATATTGTCGTGTGATTGGATTAGAAAATAATTTACGGCAATAAGAGGGGTGTATATTGTTTATTTGGATACATTAGGTGGAGTTGTTGAAAAGTGCAGTAATTTTCTTTTCTGCAGCGGGATATGAGTGTTAACAGCAGGATATAAGGCTTTGAGAATTAGCTGGCGGGAGTTCTTTAGGTATCTTGATAAGAAAAAACGCAAGGATTATTTAATTTTTTGCGAAAAAAAATGAAATGGGTAACTAAGTCGAACGTAGAGATTGTAGTATCCACTTCTGTGGCGTGAGACTCCACTTCTGTGGCGTGAAACTCCAGACTTGCGCTCAGTCCGGAGAGAGGGCGAACGGAGAAGAGCGCTGAATGATAACTGTGGCGGGAGTCAGTGGTCGGCGCGTTCCGCGCGATTCCGGCCCGTGCGAGCAAAGCAAGCATCCGCGCCCCCGGTATCCAACACACAAATAAAAAAGTTCCGCGCCGTTCCGGCCAAATCCGTGCTAACAGGCGGCTTTCCGGCGCGTTCCGCGACCCTTAAAATCCTTTTGGTTCTTTGTCGGCCATCATGTTTAAATTGCTTTCGGAACGAACGAATGAACTGGAGGGAAGTTGGGGTCGCGGAACATGGCTACGCCGCTGGCACGGAACTTGACGGAACTACGCGGAACCTTTTTATTCATGAGTCGAGCACTCCCTTGCCATATCGCTGTGGCTATTGCTTTATGGGCGAGCCTGGAGACTCCCCCACTATAATCAAGGTTAGATAGCTAAATTCCGCGGGAAGCCGGCTTAGCGGTCGCGAAGCGACTCGCTTGCATCGTCAGCAATAAGAGCATCTCGTACTTGTCGCCGGTATCAGACAAGATAAAATAAATTTCCGCGTAGTTCCGGCCAGATCAGCGAAAACCTGACGCGACAGCGGCGTTCCGCGACCTTTAGATCTTTTCAGTTTATTTAAAAGAGGTTGGCACAATTTGTCGGGACGTGAGGCTCGCACGTCTTAACCGGGGTGTTGGAAGGGAGGGAATTGAGGGTCGAGGAACCGCGGCTTCGCCGGTTGGCGCTGATCGGGCCGGTATCTCGCGGAAATTATTTATGTGCGCGTTTCGGGGTTCGGTTTAATTTCCGGCTATGATTATTTAAAGTATTTATGCGGGCAACATTTTGGAAGGGTGGATTTTCTTTTGTATTTTTGCATATTATGAAAATCGGACGATATATTCTTCTGGCTCTTTTCCTGCTTCCGCTGTTAGTGTCTTGCGGTGGTCGCGATGCCGACCGAATCGAACTCGAACGGATCGACAGCCTCGCTTCCAACCGACAGCCCCGCCACGCACTCGAACTTCTCGACTCCATCGATGCCCGGAGTCTGTCAGAACCCAACCAAAACCTATACGAACTGCTGCGCATCAAGGCCCGCGACAAGGATTTTCTGAAGCATCGGTCGAATACGACCATTCTCCGCCTCGTAGACTATTATCGCGACCATCAATCAGAAGGTCGCTACCCCGAAGCCCTTTACTACGCCGGTAGAGTTCATTTTGACTTGGGAGACTATCCTTCGGCTCTCAAATATTTCTACCAGAGTCTCGAACTGTTGGACGATTCCAAAAAAAACTTACGTCTGAAAAGTGTAGTAAATAGTCAAATCGGAGATCTCTTGTGCAGAATGAGATTATATGAACAGGCAATATCTTATTTTAATAAAGTTGATGAAATATTTCAACTTCTTAATGATTCCATAGGGATAATGAATAATTATGAAGCACTCGGAATTGCTTATCTTAGAAAAAAAGATTTTGGTAAATCAGAGGCACTCTTTAACAAAGCTTCCAAGATGGCCTTAAATCTTATTCAAGAACAGGATATTATTCGTCAGCAAATGAATCTCGCAGGAGTTGAACTAGGCAGAAAAAATATCCCTAAAGCTCTAAATCTCATAAGGGATGTACCCAATAGTATTAATAGAGATGATTATGACGTTGCTATAGGCTATGCTGCAGACATCTATCTTCAAGCTGGAATCATGGATACAGCATTGTACTACACTGAAAAGCTTAAAGATATTAAAGGTGATAGCCAGAAATTAGGTTTTCAATTATTACTAAAGTATTTAACTGATCGTATTGAACAAGACTCCATTGTTCCCTATGTGAAAAAATATACCGATGTGATGGAGGGTTTTGTTAGAAAGAATGCCGATGAGGCTGCACTCCTTCAACATTCAGTCTACAATTATTCGGTTCTTGAGAAAGAACGTGATAAAGCTAATCAGAATAATCAGAAACTGAAATGGATTATTATAAGTCTTGTGATTATTGTAATGATTGCATTCACCATTATAATTATTTTTTATATTTCAATAAAAAAGTTAAAAAGCGAAGTTAAGTCATTATGTAAGGAAAATAAAGTTATCAAGATGTCTCTGCATCCGTCTCATTCGAAGGAGACTTCTGAGTCGTTTAATAATACTGAGTCTATTTCTCCTGATAGGAATTTACTTATTAATGTAATTTTAGAGCAGATACCAATATTTAGCGAAAATACGGAGCTTCAATCAGACTTTAATAAAAAACTGGAAGAGATAAGATCAACAGATGTATACAAAGAAATAATCGCCAAAGAAGAAATGAAGATGGCCATACCTGACAATAGCTCACTATGGAATAGACTTGATAAAACAGTAACTAATTTTTATCCTTCCTTTAGATATAGATATAATATCTTGATGCAGGGTAAAAGTAAACCGGAATACTACAGACTGGCGTTGCTGATTAAATGTGGAATCACACCTCAAAAGTCCGCAGTTTTGATGCACATTTCTTCATCAGGAGTAACTTATCGAAAAAACGCACTTTGTAAAGCACTTTTTGGAAAAGCTATTAAAACCGGGAACCTTGAAAAGGCAATATTCTTATTATAAGCATTTTAATTAACTCATTTCGGTGGAAAAGTATTTCAGATTCATTTCAGTTTCAAATACTGAAATGAATCTGAAATACTTTATTTTCTATCCATTCTGTTTTTTTATAATTTTGCAGCGAACCTTAAATACCACACCATGAAAAAAACTATAATCATTATTTTGGTAGCTTTATTTTCTTCTCTATTTACTCAGGCCTTTAAAAAAGATTTCATTGTGATGAAATACATTTTATGTCAGAATGAAGAAGAGCATGAGGAACAAAACATTAGAACGAGGCTTCCCCAATATACTGTTCCATGTTCAATTGATTCTACTATGGGGCTAAACCTAATGGGGGAACCTTCAATTAATATCCTTTCTTACGAAATATGGGAAATTAATGGCGAAAGAATCTCAGATTTCGATGACGAGGATGACTTTATAGCTACCCTCTTAAAATTTTCAGGTGACTATGAAGTGAGGTTTATCACTGCTGAATTCACTTACATAGGAATAATAAAATTATAATAGAGACCAATAATAAAATGCTTCGGAAGTACGGAAGCAATATATACTAACCCCAAAAATCAAAATCATGAAAAACCTTATTTATTACTTTCTGGCAGTATTATCCATAGTAATATTATTCACAAAATCTCAGGCGGCAGTAAATAGCACTGTTATTTATCTGGAACCTAATGAAGTATTATTAGATACCACAATAAATAAAAGTCTCATAGTTGGCTTTAAAGATCGCGATTATTCATATTCATCCCAACCGGATGCTTCGGCACTCCCCATAATTTCCTTAAATGTACCCCTGCCTGCCAACACCAATTTTCAAAGTTGCACACTACAAATTGTAGAAAAATCGAGGATTTCAGGAAATGCTAATCTTTCATTTACCCCCACACTTACACCCATAAGCGCAAACACTTCCGACAACTCTCCCCAAGGATATTTTGAAGGCGTGGTTTCACCAATCTCTTCATTGACTTACTCCTGCACATCAACATCCAAGGCAGGAAACATCGTTCATCTTAACTTATGCCCTTTCGAATATAACTCAACCAACAAGGATTTGTTTTTAGTAACCGGCATGATTTTGAGTATTAATTACACTATGACCGAAGACGAAAAAAATGAAGATTACTACAATCCTGAAGAGATTGAAACATTTAAAAGCTGTATCAATATTGAATCACCAGTTTCACTGGATTACGAAATATGGAAAAACGATCACACAAATATTGAGTTGAAAGAATCTTCTGTAGATTATGCCATCATCACTTCGGAGGCTCTTAAAAATTCATTTAAGGGATTAAAAAATTGGAAAAACTTATTAGGGGTTCGCGCACAAATCTATACTACGGAAGAAATTTCCAAAACCTACAATGGCACGGACTTGCAAGAAAAAATTAAAAAACATATTCAGAAGCTCGCAAAAAATAATAATTTGAAGTACGTCCTTTTAGGAGGCGATGACACTGTGGTTCCAACACGCAATTGCCAAGTAAAATGTGGCAATTATACTGATATGACACCTGCTGATAACTACTATACTTGTTTTAAAGGTGCTTTTAACTGGGACGCAAATGGAAATGGTATATATGGAGAAGTAACAGATAGTGTGGATTTTACTTCAAATTTATTTATAAGTCGGCTTCCACTGAGAACCCCCGCACATGTGAATAATTATGCAACCAAACTTATAGCTTATAATTTAGAAGGGAATTCTAAATCGAATACATCCGGAATGCTTTTAGCAGGTGTAAAATTATGGAATAATTTCAATAACCATAGTGATGCATATTGGAAAGGGGAGAAGTTTTACAATCAATATATACAACCCTATTGGAATGACTCCATTGTCCGTTTCTATGATAGTTTTACCGATTTCCCCGAAGGAAGTAGTTATAACGTTAACACAGTAAATATTCAACAAGAGCTTTCCAAGGGATATTCATTTATGGATATGATGACCCATGGTTCAATCAATTCGTGGAGTATGGAAACAGGTGCCTCATACACATCTTCTTATGCCTCCCAACTGAGCAATCAAGGTAAAACAATAATTACAACAATGGCTTGTAACACAAACGCTTTTGACAGTAGTTTGGATCCTTGTCTCAGTGAAGCATTTTTACGGAATAATAGGAGCGGTATAATAGCATATCTTGGATCCTCCAGATATGGTTGGGGATATAGCAACTTGGATCTCGGACCTTCCTTAAAGTATGAAGGTAAGTTTTATGAGAATCTTTTTAATCATAATGTGATATATAAGAATTTTGCTAAATTAGTTACTACAGCTAAAATGGCCTTACTTTCTTATTGCTCTATTGATTCAGCTGAAAGATGGCTTCAAATGTCGCTTAATGCTGTGGGTGATCCTGAATTTCAAATATTTACTTCAACTCCTTTAGAATCGGAAGATCCGGAATTGTTTTTTTCGAATAACGTTGTAACGGTATATAACACTGGAAATGGAAATTGTGATATTACTGTAACAAGTTTGGCTGATGGTGGCGAATCTTATTATAAATCTGTCAAAAATGTTGTCAAAGAAGCTTCATTCGATAACGTCAATTGCAATATTTATATCAGTTTGACAAAACCGGGATACATACCTGTAATTTATACAGGGAAAATTAGCAGCACTTCTCCTCTTGTTGACAAAGAAAAAACAATGACATTTCAGAAACAGTTATTTACAAAACAACCAGCAATTCCATTCGGGGAAGCTACGATAAACAATATTACTGCAATAAATCATTCAGCAACCATTGGCGTTACTTTAGCTGAGTCCGAAAAGAATTGTAAATTAATTATTTCAGATTTGTTTGGCAATACTGTTTCACGTCACGACATAGATGAGCAGGGATACCAACAGGTTACGATTGATAATCTTAACCCCGGATTTTACGTAGTAAATCTTATCTCTGATGGGGCCATTATTGATCAAGCAAAATTTACATCCAAATAAAATGGAAAAATAATAAAATTATAATACAAAACCAACGTTCATCAATTAAAAGTAAAAACATAAAATATGAAACGACTTTCTCTTATTAGTTTAACTTTTGTGGTTGCTTCGGTGGGGTGTCTTTCATCGTGGGCCGGACGAGCATTGCCGTCGAATGACTTTTTCACTGACGGGCAGAGTTGGCAGATAGAGCGCGTGGCGGCCGAGAATACGTCACAGGCTTCAATTCTTGAGGTCAGGGTTGATGGCACGGTTATGGCCGAAGGTCAGTATACAGATAAATACGGCACCTACACGATCAGCGAACAGTGTGCGCGGTTGGTGGTCTCGGAAAATGGCGTTCAGACAGGGGAGTTCGCCGCAGTCGAAATATATGGCAAAATTCTTCTGTACTCAGAAAAGAAGTCTGCGTTTGTTCCGGTTCTTGATTTCACATGCACTGACGGAGATAAGGTTGCGCTCGGAGATGAGGAGTGCAATGTTACACGCGTCAATTATATCTACCCCGGCGATATACTGCGCAAAAAGGTGTCGGGCTATATCGGCGATAGCACAGGCGAATATGTTTTCGGATTCGGAGCGAAGGAGTTTTCCCTTTCTCCTGATTATTGGGACGGCGTCTCCACCTACCGCACAGTCTCGATGACGGCGGCCAACGGAGTGACTCTTACTGACAATATTTTCGGTCAGGCCCCGGCCGAAACTTCAAATGAATATTGGACCGAAGGGAAATCATGGTCATACCGGCACTTTTACCCCTCTTCCTCGGAGATGCCGGATTATTACACATATAAGACGGTGAAAGGTGATACGGAAGTGGATCATCTGGCGTGCCGCAAGCTGTTCGTCTGCGATGAAACGTGGAAGCCTGTTTACTCGGATTATACCGCTGTCTGCGATATTGAGGGCCAGGTCTACCAATACAGCTCC
>JAIDDJ010000016.1 GCA_029055345.1 Muribaculaceae bacterium
AATTAGGTCTGATTCCTGCAAATGGAATCAGACCTAATTTTTAATACCACTCAATGAACTTTAGCGGACAGTAATATTTAAATACCCTTTCCTTTAATATAGTCAATTCGAGTTACGAAGACCTTGCATGGGAAATAGAACATCGTTGCGACTGGATTACCGAAGTTAAACCTGCAAAAGGAGTTCTTCCTTACGGTAAGACAGAAGGAATTGTGGTAGTGATAGATCGAAGCAAACTAAATTCAGGTGAGAATAAGGCAGTGGTTGTGGTTCGTTCATCGAATGGAAGTTCGGAGATGAACGTAATAGCGATAGGTGAAGAAACCACCATGCCGACCTTAAACACATTGGCCACAACAAACATCACATTTTCCACAGCTACCTTCAACGGTGAAATCATAACGGATGGAGTTCCACCATATGATGAACGCGGATTCGTGTACTCCACTAGTTCTATGCCGACCTTAGAAAATACAATAGCACGGCTAACTTGCACTTTAACATCAAGTAAAGAATTCTCATTCAATGCTAAGGAACTGACACATAGCACCACATATTACGTCAGAGCTTATGCCAAAAACAGCAGAGGGGTCGCGTACAGTACTAATGAAATAAAATTCAACACTCCCATTCCACTTCCCGATGTAAAGACATTGGATGTGGTTAATGCTGATTTTTCAGAGGGAACTGCCACATTCAGAGGAGAAATCACCTTCGCAGGCATTCCGCCTTACACAGAGAGAGGATTTGTATATGGAACTCTGCCCGAACCGACAGTAAATGACAATAAGGTAGTGGCGAACGGTGCAGGTGAGACAGGAACGTATAGCAAATACATGACAGGTTTACCTAAAAATACTTACTATGTACGCGCATATGCCATTGCCAAGTCGGGGATAGTTTATGGAGAAGAGAAGGTAATAGAATCTAAATGGATAGAAATACCTTCTGCGGGAATTGCTGTTCAAAAGAATGATTTAGGCAACGGCTATTGGGAAACGGCGGACGCTATGTGCAACAATTCAACTTTGGGAGGCTTTACTGATTGGAGGCTTCCAACAAAAGAGGAATTAATGGTACTATATAACAATAGAAATAAAATTGGTGGGTTTGTGAAAGACTTCTATTGGAGCAGTACGTCAAAAGACGATTATTATCATTGGTTTGTCGATTTTCGTAACGGGGGACTAAGTTACAATCCTCCTACTAATTCTTATTATGTACGCGCGGTGAGAAGTATCAGAAAATAACTAATACAAATTAGAAATATTTCAAATTAAACATATTCAAAATCAATATGAAGAATATATTGCGTATCCTCGCCCTTTTTATAGTGGTATTTGCTACTGCTTCCTGCTCTTCAGATCTTGATGAGGGGGTTGCGACCGGGGCAATCGCGGGAAGCGTATCGGATGATGTGACCGGGGAACCGGTAGGGACTGTAAATGTGACCCTGGCTCCCGGTGGGAAATCAACTGTAACAGGAAATGACGGGAGTTTCGCTTTCGAGAATCTTGAACCCGGCACATATACTGTAGAGATAAGCAAAGAGGGGTATACCCCGACTAACTCGAGATTGACAGTAAAGGCGGGAGAAACCACTCAGGCCCACTTGCTGATAAGCCGCATCACCGCATCGCTGACTGCGGACAAATCACTTCTTGAATTCGGAGATCAGGTCGAGACCTTATCATTCAAGATAGTTAACCGAAGCTATCAGGATCTTCAATATGTTGTAGAGATAGGCTCATGCGACTGGCTGAGTGTGAAGCCTGAAGAGGGCACACTTAAATATGGCAAGACGGAAACCATAGTAGTAAATATCCTGCGGGATATGCTTCCCATGGGAATGAACGAGGCTGTCATAGTAGTAAGATCGTTAAATGGAGATGGGAACGCTGAGGTAAAGGTAATTGCTGTGAACGGCAACTCCACCGCTACCGTCAATACATTGGAAACAACCGATATCACTTCGACAAAGGCAACACTTAACGGCGAAGTTAAAAATATCGGAGAACCCAAATACACTGAAAGAGGGTTTGTCTACTCCACGAATTCCACGCCCACCACCGGAGATTGCATACAGAAACTTTCGTGTCCGGTCAATGAAGAATCCACCTTCTCCTGCAGGATAGAGAATTTAGAGACAATGAAGACATATTATGCGCGAAGCTATGTAGTGCAAAACGGAACGGTGATATATGGCAATATTGTATCCTTCTCAACATCAAAGACAGCGACAGAAGTCTCCACATCGGCAGCCACCAATGTAGGAGCCACCTCAGCTACACTAAACGGATCGATAATAAAGGCGGGAGTACCGGCATTTACGGAGAAAGGTTTTTGCTATTCGAAGACCAACAGGATGCCCGACATATCCGACCGAAAAGAAACCGTAGCAGGACAGACTACCGGGGACTACTCCTTGCAGCTCAATACACTGGAATATCCGGCTACCTACTATGTGCGTGCTTATGCAATCCAAGGAGGAGGCGTGATATATGGAAACGTGATAAGTTTCACCACAGCAGGAGAGACAGCGGTGGTATCCACTTCCGCAGCATCGAATATCCTTGCCTCCTCGGCAACGCTGAACGCTTCAGTAATCAATCAAGGAAATCCGCCCTACACCGAAAGAGGATTCTGCCTATCACAGAATGGCGAGCCAACCACGGCTAACATGAAAATAAGAGTGTCCGGCTCGGGAACAGGCGCATATTCCACTCAGGTCAATAATCTTGATTATTCATCCAATTACTACGTGAGAGCCTATGTGATGCAGGGTGGAGAAACGATTTACGGTAATACGGTATCATTCTCAACTCAGTTTCGCACCGCAACAGTAAGGACCACTGCAGTTACGGATATCACAACAACTTCAGCCACGTTGAATGGGATAGTTTTAGATTTAGGACTTCCGGAGGCGACACGAAGAGGATTCGTTTACAGCGAATACTCCAGCAATCCGACAATATCGGACAACCATATAGATGACTATTTGGTGAACACAGCTAATTTCAGTCGTAACGTGAGCGGACTGACATCCGGAACAACCTATTATGTTCGGGCATATGCGTATCAAGCAGATGAATATGTCTATGGTAATACCGTAAGTTTCACAACCGGCAGCGAGCCGTCAGTACGTACAGACAATGTAACTAATGTAAAATCCAATGACAGCACGGGTATGTACTGGAGTGCGACGTTTAACGGTACAGTAATGTCGGCCGGGAGTCCGAGTTATGGTAGCCGAGGCTTTGTATATGGCACGAGCTATGATCCGACAGCCGGGACCGGAACTACAGTAACAGTAACTGGTAGTGGCACCGGGAAATTCTCCGGGACCGTATCGAATCTGAGCAGCTATAATACCTATTATGTACGCGCCTTCGTGAAAGTAGGCAAGACATACTATTATGGGGAGTCAAATAGCTTCAGCACATATTAACCAATAAATAAAAATCAACAATAACTTAAAAACCAATTGAATTATGAAAAAATTAGTTTCAATCATGACAATGCTTTCTCTATTGGTCTGCACGACAAGTTTTACTGCATTTGCAGATAACAATTTAATCAAGGCACAAAAAAATAGAGCAAAGGAATTAAAGAAAGAAAAATGGCTCTGTGAAAATAATAAGACTTTAGAGGAATGTCTAATAGAAATTGCCCAGAAGGAACAACAGGGCTTTCGAGTACTAATTGGCTCCGCCTATGGCGTAGACGATCTTAATGATGCAAACGATGATGCACGCGATGATGCTTTTAAAAAGATTGGAGAATTAGGGAATTCAGTAGTTGACGGTCGAACCGTCACCAATAGGCAAAAAAGGAATGGCAAAACATCAAGAAATACGGATGCCGCTGTAGATCGTAGATTTTCAAGGCAACTCGAGGGTTTAATGGATGAACCATTTTTGGTAATTTACCGTAACAACGGAGGAAAATATGATGTTCGCCAGTACTACGTAATTAATCCTAATCTAATCAACAAAGCTATGGAAGAAGCTAAAAAAGAAGCTCAAGATGAAATGGAGAATGCTGTTGATTACGGGAAAAAGGCTTCAGAATTTATTCATGGCAATTAAAATGAAAAATTTAGTAATTATTTTGATTTGTCTCCTCGCCATTCCCTTAAAGGGTGTGGCCGAGGAGAAATCAGATAAAATTAAACCTCAATGGCTTCATTCGTTGCCAAAACCATCCAATAATTCATTCATTTATTCTATTAAAACTGGAGAAGGATTAACATTAGAGGATGCACGGCACGATTGCTTGAATAATCTATTGGAAGATGCCGGTTTATCTAAAGGACTTAGCGTAACTTCTGACTACAGTTCGTCTCGCAATGTGCATAAGGAGACCCACAATGGTCAAACTAAAACGGATAGAAAAAAGGACTTCAGGGTATCGACCACAGTAAAAGGGAAGGAAGTAAACCTACAAGGAGTAACAATTGATGAGTATTGGCAAAGAAATGATGACGGTAAATTCTATTTAACAACACTCTTTTCTCGGTCACAATTAGATAAAACTCCGCATTTTGACAACGTGGAGCTAACCACTAAGTATGGAGTAAATGGGCTTTGGAGGTCGGCGATTGTACCCGGTTGGGGTCAGCTTTATAAGGGGTCTACGCTGAAAGGTGGTTTAATTCTTGGAGGGACAGTTGCGTTTGTCGGAGGTATAATATATACCGAGACGATGCGTAAGGACTACATGAATAAGATTAACAAGACGCATAACACTGACAATATCCGCACCTATAAGACGCGAGCAGATAATTTAGCTATGGGACGGAATATCTGTATTGTAGGATTGTCGGCACTATATGTGTATAATATCGTGGATGCAATAGTAGCGCCCGGAGCCCGTAGGATAATAACAAAAAAGAATTCCAGCGGTAAAGGGTATTCGTTCACTCCTGCACCCACCTCCGACGGGGGTCTCGGGATCTATGCGGAATACACGTTTTAAGCAAAAATCGGACCTTTGGTCTGGAGATGATATTCAGATCAAGGGTCCGATATTTGTAAATATTATGAGGTCAAAGGGTAAAGGGGTAAAGGGGTTTTAAGGCATGAAGTTTGGGAATAGAGGGGGGGAATAAGAAATATTAAAGACCGAGAGAGATGAGAACAACAACCATGCGATTGAGCTGCATTTCGGCAATGCTCTGTATAAGCGGATGCGTGAGCTTTATAAATGCTCAGACATCGTTTGAAGAATACAGGCGTAAGGCTCAGGAAGAATTCAATCAGTACAGGGATAAAGCCAATGCGGAATTCGAGGCATACCGCCAGAGGGTCAATGCAGAATTTACCGACTATATGCGACAAGCATGGGAGAAATTTAATGCAGAGCCGGGCACTCCGGTACCACCATCACCGGAGCCGCCGAAACCGGAAGAAGCGAAGCCGGACCAGAAACCGAAAGACGAGGCACTACCTTTCAAGAAGTTGAAGCCACTTGATCGGCGTGCTCCCAAGCCTACCCCACTTCTACCGGATGAGGCTCCGAAACTTCCTAAAGAGAAACCTTCGGAGCCTAAGGAGAAACCGGTTCAACCTAAGGAGAAACCTGTAAAGCCCACACCGAGACCCAACCCGGGACCTGAAATAACTTTCTCTTTTTATGGGAATGAATATTCAGTACCATTTTCAAATGAACTGAGGATTTCTCTACGGGGAATAGATGAGAACAGTGTGGCCGATGCCTGGAGCCGCTTATTGGGCAATAAATCGGTTGAACTGGTTAGAAAATGTGTTGAACTTCGAGATCAGCTCAGGCTTCCAGACTGGGGCTATGCCCAACTCATTGAAAAGATAGGCGACGCAGCATTCCCCGGGAAGAAGAGTGAATCTAACCTACTGCAGATGTTTCTTCTGACTCAATCGGGATATAAGGTAAGAATCGGACGGATAAATAACCGTATAATCATGTTGATGCCGTTTAAGGAGACGCTATATAACTATACGTTTATACCCATCGATGGCGTGAACTATTATATGATAGACCGCTCAGCGGGATTAGGGCCCGTGTATATGTATAACCGCTCCTTTCCTAAAGAACAGGTAGTATCGCTCTCCATCGAGGAGCAACCTGCATTCGGAATTAAATCCTCGGAGTCTCGAAATTTTGAGTCGGGATATGGACCGGGCATACAGGCTGACATAACCATAAATAAAAATCTTATAGATTTTTATAATGACTATCCTCGGAGCAACCGGTGGGATCTATATGCCAACGCATCGCTAAGCAACGAGTTGAAAAAGCAGTTATATCCTGTTCTGAAAAGTGCCATAAATGGCAGAGATCAGCAAGATGCAGCCAATATTCTCCTTAGATTCGTTCAGAAGGCTTTTGACTATAAGACAGATCAGGAACAGTTTGGAGAAGAACGGGCTTTTTTCCCGGACGAGACTTTCTATTATCCCTACTCCGACTGTGAGGACCGGGCGATATTATATTCCAATCTTGTAAGAGACTTGCTCGGACTAAAAGTTGTACTGGTGCATTATCCGGGACATCTTGCCACGGCGGTGAAATTTGATACGCCTCTTGAGGGAGATCATTTCATGATAGACGGGGAAAAATTTGTGGTGTGTGATCCGACCTACATCAACTCCAGCATAGGCATGGCCATGCCTTCATATAAAGGCTCGTCTGCCGAAATCGTGAGATTGTAAAAATGCAGATTGAACATTTTAATTTAGCAGTGGTTATTTGATGGGGTCGGGGCAGAATTGGCGTCGGCCGCAACGGGCGCAGTGATTACCTCGCCATACGCTGTCAAATTGCTCGGAGGCGGCTTCTATCAGTGATGGGTCGTCGGTTAAAATGCCGGCCTCGAAGTTGCGGCGATGGTCGCTTTTCATTCCAATGCCGGCGCCGGTGAGATTTGCCGAACCGATGTAGGCCACGTTGAAGTCGAAGATCATCATCTTGAAGTGCACTCTGGGACATTGCATTCGTTCGAGTCGGGTTTTCAACACCGGAAAGCGGTCGAAGTCTTCTCGGAAGGCCGGACCGGGCTCTTTGGCATGAATCAGCCTGATCTCGACTCCGCGCCTAAGTAAGTCGGCGAGGACACCGAGAAATGGCTTCGCCACATCTCCGGCCTTGACGTATAGATCTTTTATGTCGGCCGTACCAATCCAGAGGGACTTCCTGACTGAAGCCACTTTTTCAATAACTTTCCGATAATGGTCGGCACCTGATATAAATTCCGTCGCCATACTGAATGCAAAATTACAAATTTGAAGCGGAAAACCATTGCGTTTGTGGAAGATTTTAGAAATTACAAGAGCCTCATGGAAAACACATAAAAAAATGTTTCGGTGTGCCATAATGGTCCATGATGTGTGTTTGCATCACATATCAATCTAACTACCATGATTATGAATGGCCTTACAGAAAATCCTTAAGTATTTGCATCAATCAATTTACATACACATACTATGGAGTTTATCAAAAACATGTCTTTGATAAACTCCATAGACCTTAATCTTTAGGAGGTTCTTATTAAAAATTAGAATAGAATTACTCGCATGAATATTTTTGAAATGACATCTATTTCTAAACTATAACCTCTTGGACAAAGATTCTTGAATAGCATCTTGTGTAATTATTTATCTCTTCATCATCAAAATACTCATCTTCATAAAATTCCACGGCTGGGTTATTCTGACAAAGAATTAGATCACGTCCAAGATGCCAAAGCCTCTTTGTCTCGAAATTCTTATCTATAATGAATTCGGGATAAGCAGTTGAAATTTCCACTATTGCGGAATTGAAGATTTTTATAATTACATATGTACAATTTAGAACACTCCATGTAATATAAGATGGATCAATATCCAACACATCTGCAAGACTTAATCCATTATATTTCCCAAAATTAAATTGATCTTCAATAGAAAAAAAATTACAAATTATCATTTTTTATCACTTTTACGCTATAGGAATCAAATATCTCATATTTGACATTATCATTGAGTTTCGATATGCGTCTTGTTATAATTGCAAACCCTTTACCAATGGCTCTCAACTTAGAGTATGATTCAAAATATAGATCGTATTCGTTGGGATGGTAGAAAACTTGGTCTCCTTCTATAGATACACCTTCAATACTATTTAGCTTACAAGAAACTATGCCTTCGGCCAACAACTTCACATACTCAGTTCTTAAATATCCACCTAATTGTAGGAATCTTGGAATGTATAAAAATTGTAATTCATAATTTACATCTCTCGCTTTACATACATTTTTGAATATTGGGAACCGGAATAATTGATTATCTAAATAATATATTACCCTGTTAGATAAAACCGAACTTTCACCTAAAGGAGGCATATCTATAAATTTGCTCAGGCTATTATCTTCTGTAGCAATAAAGCCGTATATTTCTGCGTCATCTCCTGAAGGCAATTTCACTTTACTTCCAGAGGAAAGAGTTTTACCTGACTTTATCAAATCATCAATGCAGATTAAATTAATTATAGACATATATTTTAATTTTATAGTTTGTAACAATTTAATAATGAGGGTATTAAATTCTTTTAAATATGAATTCTATAGATTAATAATTTTCTTCAATGTAAATCACCTCTTTGCAAATCTCTATCAATGCAGAAGAGAGAGCATTCTCCTTATCAAGACTGAATACATTTTCCTCTAACATACCGTCCCTCATACCCTGTGTGAAGTGTTTTACAGCCGGTAAGTACGTCATATAAGATGAAATTTCACCTCCTTGCATTCCTAAGTCCTCAAAAGTACCATAATGATAATGTATATACAAATATACCACAGGGAACTTGAACATAGTATATGCAACCATCATTTTCGAGGCGACTTTAGGGCCGTCAGATACAAAAGTCTGCAAAGTTACTTTCTCACAATACGAGTTTAAATTTTGGTATAATGATTTAAGATAATTTTTTGACCAAGGACATTTACGTCCCATATTAATTCCTTCTTCCATGTATATTTGATTTTAATAATTAAATATCAATAATTTCAGTAAAGTGTCCAAAAAAATCTACGATTCTTAATGGAGACATCAATGCAAATCTAATAGATTTCTTATTATAGAAAATATTACATACTAAAGGTTCATTTGGGTCATGCCAACTCATAGTATCCGGTATTCAACCATATTGAACCCTGTCAGCCAGTACATCACCTGAATTCACTCCAAATATGGGCAAACCGAATTGATTATTAATTCTAACTGGAAGAGAACCTCGTAGTAGCATACTGATACAATTGTCATTTATAACCTTTGCAATTAATTCTATCACACATTGGCCACTATTTATGCAATAGCCATCTTGATATTCCTCAAACCTATCTGCCTTAAAGATAAATGATTTTTTATAAATATTCATACACTTTAAAGATGCCTCAGGACCTTAACTTTGGCTTAAATGAAAAATAAAAAGCGTAAGGTCTATACTGCTTGCTCATTCTTCTGTTTGAGGCCTTCGCATTGCCATGATCCGATGAACGAGCAACAACGCAGAGGCCTCACGCAAATATGTATATAAGTCTGAATTCAATACTCTCGTATTAAAATCAGAAATTATATCATACCCACATAAGCATCTACTGTTGCTGCATTCTTGATGGATCAATGAAAGTTGCGAAGTTTCAAACAATCAAGAAATGCGCTTAGTAACGCTTCCAAAATATTTAATAACCTCCCTTAGACCCTCTTGGCCTCTGCGGGGTTATATGATTGCAAAATTAAATAATTATTTTTAATTTATCATACATTGATAAAAAATTTTTAACAAATTATACATAGGACATAACGCGTATTAAAAATGTTTATTAATTTTGTATAATTAATCTAATTATTTATGCATTAATCATTATTCATGGAATTTTGTGAATAATTAGTAGTTAAAAAATGACATTAAGATATATGAAAGAGGGAGTGACGGCAGCGGAGGTTGAGGCATGCTTGCTGGAGGATGAGAATGACGCTCAACGGCGCCATCTGATGAGATTCTTCAAGACGGGAAAAGGGGATTATGGTGAGGGAGACCGATTTATCGGGTTGACCGCTCCTCAGACGCGATTAGTGGTGAAGGAGGCTAAAGGGAAAGTCTCATTGCAGGAGATCGAGAAACTTCTCTATTCACCGTGGCATGAGTCAAGGCTTGCGGGATTTCTTCTACTCGTGGAGGAGATGAAGAAATCTCTACCAAAAAAGAAAGATAATGATAAGGAGGCAGACATCAAGGCCTATCGCAGGGAGGAGGTGGCTATGTTTTATTTGCGTCATGCACGGCAGGCGAATAACTGGGATCTGGTGGACATGAGCTGTCCGAAGATATTGGGCTATTATCTGATTCACGCGCGTGACAAGATAGGATTGCTTTACGAGCTTGCGGGGAATGAAAATTTATGGCTTCAACGGATTTCCATGGTAACCAATTGGATGCTTATAAGGGAGGGAATTTTTCAGCCGACACTTGACATAGCCGATCGCCTCCTTGACCATCCGCATGACTTGATTCATAAAGCGGTAGGCTGGATGCTTCGGGAAGTGGGCAAAAGGGATAAAGATACCCTAACTGATTATCTT
Source organism: Muribaculaceae bacterium (assembly GCA_029055345.1). Taxonomy (GTDB): domain Bacteria; phylum Bacteroidota; class Bacteroidia; order Bacteroidales; family Muribaculaceae; genus Lepagella. The sequence continues at coordinate 10,599 of JAIDDJ010000016.1, forward strand.
GACCGGAATTATTCGAGAATGGCAAGAACGGCGCTACGCTATGCGATTGAGAAGCTACCTGAAAATGAACGCCTTTACTGGCTGCGCCGTACACCGGAAAATGGGAACTAAGACCTTCCCATTTTCATAGGAATATTTCTACCCTATTGTTTGCATTTTCCGACCGGGGGTTCGGTAAGGGTAATCCTGAAGACGGCAGTGCGATCGAGGCTACGTGAAATCGCATCATCGAAGAATTCCATATATTTGGGGAGGAATCTTTGACAAAGAAGTCGCAGTGCATCAATTTTTTCTTCCCGGTTCTCGACCTGTTCACATCTTCCCAATGCGACAGCCGACCGATAATGTTCGGTATAATTCATTTTATCGAACTCGAAAGCCGGCGTGCATTTGCTGACGGCCGACAGACTGACGACCGGGTTTTGCCGGATGCAATCTAATTTCTCGCCTTCATATGCGCAATGGAAATAGAAGGTAATGGAATCCTTCCGAACTATTGACAAGGGCAATCCGTAAGGTATTCCCGAGGGGCGGCACATACTCATTGTGACATAAGGGGCACGGTCAAATATCTCAAGGGCTTCGTCGGCGGAAAGTTGGCGTGAAGCTTTTCGCATCGGTTTCATGTGGATGGAGGTATAATTAGTTATGAATTAAATCTAATATATCGAACTGCTCATTATTCATTTTCGAGCATATGCTTTACGACAACAGCATTGTTATGCTCACGATCGTGAGAAGAATACAGGAGCGTGACCACCTCTTTCCCAATTAGCTTTTGTCGGAACGCCACAAAAGCAGGATTAGTCTGCAGTTCCGCCTCGTATTTCTCGACAAATTGAGGCCATAACTTATCGGGGTCAGAGTGAAAAAATTCCCTGAGTTCTGTAGATGGAGCGATATTCTTCTCCCAAAGGTCGTAATGAAAAGTCTCGTGTGAAAGGCCACGAGGCCAAAGCCGATCGATATATACCCGATAACCATCCGAAGATTCTTCCGGGTCGTAAGCTCTCTTAAGTTGAATCAAAGTTGACATATCCAAAACATATTCAAACCCTGACTAATCGTCGGGATTTATTTCCTTATCAGATTAACACATGACAAGATGAATACGTTCAAGAGGCCGGGGACTAATGAACAATACACCCCTGACACTCGTTGAAAAAGTATAATATACCAATCGTCAAAGAGCGAAAAATAATAATTATAAAATTTAATATTATGCTTAACACAGATTACAAATTCGGAGAAGTGCATGTATTAGCCTCCCAGATTGAGGCTGCGGACGATAAAGTGCAATTCAAACATATCTTTAACAATGAAAATGGAGGTGCTGTACTTGTAGCGTTCAAGGCCGGTCAGAAACTTGACACTCATCTGGCACCGGCAGAGGTGATGGTATACGCACTTGAAGGAGAAGTTGACTTTACAATCCTTGATAAAGTAAACCACCTGAAGGGTGGAGATTTCCTTCTTTTAGGGGCAGAAGTGCCGCACAGCGTATTAGCCAAGACTGATTCAAAAATTATGCTTGTGAAGATCAAACCGTGATTTTGAAAGGAGTATTCACTGCCTTATTCAAGATATAAGCGATGATCTCGCAATTCAGGGGGTTGGACCAATTAATTTTGGTTCAACCCCTTAATGTCTTAGACCGGGAAAAGTGTCTTAGAACATATATGTCTGATGGTTTTGGCAGGGAGTAATCTCGAACTGGACGGTAGGATGATTGATTCCTGCATCTTTAGCAAGCTGCCTAATTGCTGACAAGGCATTATCTTCACTATCGCGACTGTCGATGACGACGTGGATGGTCATTGCATTGAGCGTAGTGCTCAATGCCCACACGTGGATGTGGTGAACAGATTTTACATAAGGCAGACCTTCGATGTCGGTTTTAAGTCGGTCGACATCAATCTCTTCGGGCACTCCATCAATCGAAAGGGTAAGGCTTTCGCGAAGCATATGCCATGTCGAGACGAGAATGACGGCGGCAATAACGAGCGAAATTATCGGGTCAATAAGTACAAATCCGGTAACAGAAATAATAATTCCGGCCACCACTACCCCGAGCGACACGAGCGTATCGGCGGCCATATGCAGGAACGCCCCGCGGATATTGAGATCGTGCTTCTGATCTTTCATCAGCATCCAGGCGGTAAGACCATTGACCACAATACCGACACCGGCGGTCCAACTTACAAGAGCACCGTCGATAGGTTCCGGATGGCGAATTTTACGGATACTCTCGACGATAATGACGCCTACTGCCACAAGCAGGATGACGGCATTAAGCAGAGCGATGAGGATGGTGGTTTTCTGATAGCCGTAGGTAAACTTACTGTTGGCCGCCACGTGTGCGAGCTTGAATCCAATAAGCGTGAGCACGAGGGAGAACACATCGCCGAGATTGTGACCGGCATCAGACACAAGTCCGAGCGAGTCACCATAGATTCCTACGGCAGCCTCAATAACTACATAAAGGAGATTTATTACAATTGCCCATATCATGATTTTATTGATAGTCTCGATATGGTGATGATGATGGTCGTGATGGTGGTGAGGGTGCTCAGTCATATCCGGAGAATTTTTCGGTGAATTGGGAGGGCTGTTCGTCAGCGGGAGGGATTGCTACTTTCGGGCCATTATACATACGCATATCAACAGGATTGGCATGTCACGTTTACTTTTCGTAAAATTCGAGGGGCAGGCCATCGGGATCGCTGAAGAAAACGAAGGGTTTGCCCGTAAAGCCATCAATGCGTATAGCTTCGTGGGGAATACCTTTTGCCTCAAGGTCGGCAACTGCGGAATCAATGCTATCTACTTCAAAAGCGAGATGGCGAAGTCCGGCAGCTTCGGGCCCGCTGACTCTGGCCGGGGGTTCGGGGAAAGAGAAAAGCTCAATTATATATTCGCCGTTAAGGGCAAGGTCGGTTTTATAAGACTGACGTTCGGGGCGGTAATTTTCAGCCAGGACAGTCAAGCCGAGCACACGGGTGTAAAAGTCAAGGCTGCGGACATAGTCGGAAGCAATGACAGCCACGTGATGAACTTTATTAAGTTTCATATTCCTGCTTTATGAATAGTTAGAAAGGTTAGCTACTCTTACGGTTGATGCTGCAGGCCACGGGGCCGGAGCATTCGAGGTTGTATTCCGGATGTCTCTTGAACCATGCGACCGCATAGGAGCAGGTTGCTCCGATTTTGTTGCCTTCCGAGGTGATCTTTTCTGCGGCGAGTTTCACCAGTTTTCCGGCGACTCCTTGCCCCCGAAGGGACTCATCGACAAATGTATGATTTATTTCCGAGATTCCGCGGACTGTCGGGAATGTAACTTCTGCAATCAGTTTGCCTGAAGGGTCGAGGGCATAAATTCTGTCATTTTCTATAATGAAATCCATAGGCGGGGATTCAGGCCTTTGGCCTGTAGGTTATGAGTGTATGGGTAATGGGGTTATGGGGGATTGTATCAGATTTTTTTGAGGCAACGGGCCGGAATGCCACCCACAATTGTGCGTTCGGGAACATCCTTGTTGACAACTGCACCGGCGGCTACTATTGCGCCATCGCCTATAGTAACACCTTGAAGGATGGTGACATTCGCACCTATCCATACTTTGTTCCCAATGTGCACGGGAGCAGCTGTCATATCGGCCCTTCTATCGGGGTCCATGACGTGATTGAGAGTGGCAATAACACAATTGTGGCCTATTAACACGTCGTCACCGATGAATATACCTCCTTGATCCTGAAATTTACAACCGGCATTGACAAAGACTCTTTTGCCGAACCTGATGTTTTTTCCGCAATCTGTATAGAATGGTGGGAAAAGCGCGAAACTCTCATGGATTTTCTTTCCGGTCAATTCAGACATCAGAGCGATAATCTCGTCATGATTGTGGTAGGCGTTATTGATTTTCATCGTGATGCGGATAGCCTCCTGACTGAGCTGATGCATTTTTTCATGCAAGGGGGAGTCTGCGGGAATTATGTTTCCCGAAGCCATAGCTAATAAGAATTCTTCTGTGGTCATGTGACAAAGGTAATATAATTCTGAGAATTATCCAATGCGAAAGGGTGTAAAACATCAATTCCAATTATCGTTTGGTCATATGGGGCTGAAATGGGTCTCTTTGTGAAATAGAAATTCCACAACTTTTACTTCTGAAAAAATGTTTAAGAAATAGGATTTAATTAGGTCTAAAGAAGTTGATCAAATTTCAAATTTTACACACTAATAAAAACAAAAGGACATGGCGGAATCATATAAGGTGCTACTGATAAACGGGAGTCCCAAAATCAAGGGATGCACCGCACGCGCCCTCGATGAGATAGAAAAGACGCTTAAAGAGAATGGTATCGACACCGAACGGATACAGGCAGGAGTCAAGGATATAAGGGGGTGCATAGCATGTAATTATTGCCGGACCCACGGGAAGTGCGTATTCAATGATATCGTAAATGAAACTGCACCAAAGCTTGCAGAAGCAGATGGAGTGATCGTTGGCTCTCCGGTATATTACGCGGGTTGTAACGGTCAACTTCTCGCCATGCTCGACAGATTGTTCTACAGCACTTCCGGGACAGTAAATCTGAATCAAAAAGTTGGCGCAGCCGTCATATCTTCACGGCGAGCCGGAAGCACATCTGCATTTGACGAGATAAATAAATACTTCACTATCAAATCAATGCCGATAGTTTCCTCTACATATTGGAATGAAGTTCACGGTTTTACGGCAGAAGACGTGGAGGCAGACCTCGAGGGGTTGCAGACCATGCGGAATCTTGGGCGGAACATGGCGTTCCTGATAAAAGCCATAAGGGCTCAGAAGCAAAAGGATGGCCTTCCGGAGCAAGAGCACGATAAGTGGACCAATTTTCACACCGAGTAGAGACAGCAATCACCCTCGCAAAGTATCTACCCAAGCAGCACATCGAGAGCCATCATCAACAGAAAACCGATGGCGAACCCGATGGTTCCTAAATTCGAGTGCTTGCCTTCCTGAGTTTCGGGGATGAGTTCTTCGACCACAACATACATCATCGCGCCTGCGGCAAACGACAACAGATATGGAAGAATCGGGAGGACGAACGATGCGAGAAGGATGGTCACGATAGCGGCAACGGGTTCGACGGCACCGCTGAGAGTGCCCATAATAAAAGATTTGCGTTTGGTATTTCCGGCACTTTTCAGCGGCATCGATACAATCGCGCCTTCCGGGAAGTTCTGAATTGCAATACCCAATGATAGGGCTACCGCCCCGGCCATCGGGAGAAAGGAACTGTGTTCCATAGCTGCGGCAAGCGCCACCCCCACTGCCATTCCTTCAGGAATATTATGGAGAGTAACGGCGAAAACCAGTCTTGCGGTTTTCGATAAATGCGATTTTGGTCCCTCGCTCTCATTGCTTTCAATATGCTGATGCGGGATAACTTCATCAAGGAAGAGCAGGAACAGGATTCCAAACAGAAACCCGACAATTGCAGGCAAAATACTCATGAATCCCTCCTTCCCGGTCATCTCAATCGAAGGAATGAGCAGCGACCAGACCGAGGCCGCCACCATCACACCGGCGGCGAAACCTACAAAAATTTTTTGCATACGCTGTGGAATCGTATCCCTGATAAGGAACACGCAAGCCGCTCCGAGAGTCGTTCCCAGAAAAGGCAGAAAAAGTCCGACAACTAATCCATTCATATAATCTGAACGATAATTCTATAAATTTGGTTGGGATAAAAGTAAAATTGAAGTGCGGTGAGTTCGGCCGGGCAATCTGAAATAATTGTCAATTTGCGTAAGCAACGTCCCTTTGTCACGGACATTCAGAAATCACATATGGTCCGGCAATAATTCAGAGAGTACATTTTTCACCGACCCTCAATGAGCTATCGCACTATTTTCAAGCATAAACGTAGTCATTATCTCACAACTGATTCCGACAATCGCTCCTTTTGACATAAGGATTCCATTTCGAAAGTAAGAATTTGAACCAATAAAACAGTCCGGGCTAATTATGGCTTATTTTCATTAAAGGTCATGAAGTCGGATGAAACATATTCTTTAATCATATCAGCGTTTTAATAGCAAAAAAGCCAAACATAATTAATTTTCTATAACTTAGATATAGGGACACGTATTAATTGGAAAGCGTAATCAGAACTATCTGGGGCCACGCACCGAACCGGAATGCAATATTCTCCCCGATTCCGGTGCTGACGTATAGTTTACTGTCGTTTTCTTCATACAAACCTCCCCATTCAGGATATGCCCATTCTGATGGAGACCATCCGAAGATTTTGAATTGCATGGCATGAGTATGTCCGGCCAGCATAAGATCTACGTCAGATTTCGGGAGTACTTCCCTACGCCAATGCGACGGGTCGTGCGAAAGCAATATCTTGAACTCATCTTGAGGCACGCCTGACAGTGCTCTCCCCAGATCCGACTTGTCAATGAAGCCACGGCTGCCTGCATTATCAACCCCGATCAGTGCGATACTGTCATTTCCAAAAGAAATCTGTACCGATGAATTTCTGAGCATCGTCCATCCTATATGCTTTTGCGAGTCAATCACGCGGGCCAGTTCTTTGTCGGGAGTTTCATCGCCATGATATTTACGATAGAAACAATAATCATGGTTGCCGAGCACCGAATAAACCCCGTCCTTGGCACGAAGCCGGGAGAGGATATCCTTGAACTCTTCAATTTCGCTTGAGGACGAGTTTACGAGATCGCCGGTAAATACTATAAGATCCGGGTTGAGAGAGTTTACCTTATCGACAATACGATCCACACATTCGGGGGCTGATGAATAAGTGCCAATATGGAAATCTGACAACTGAACTATTTTATAACCGTTGAATCCGGCGGGAATCTTCGGGGAACGGATGTCTACATTTTCCACTGTGATTTTCTTCCAACCCTCGGCAATTCCATAAATAGATATGCCCAGCCATCCTAAGGCAATAATAAGACCCGCAAGATTAAAGATGGGGACAATTCCATTGAAGATAAATCCCAGTCCCCTGCCGATGAGTGAGATAAGAGAAAAAATCAGCAAAGGTAATACGACACAGAGAGTCAACCAAAATAACAGATTCATCATCTCCTGGCGCGTATCGCCCGCCAGAAACAACTTCGCCATGACAAAAATATAGGCGACAGAAGGCAATAAGAACAATCCTTTCCACCACCATGAAGCATTATTCATAATGGAGAAAAGGATATAACAGTCAGGTAATACCAGTATAATTACCGATATCAGGGCAATAGTTATCATTGAATATCTTTAAGTTTTATTCGTTTATTGATATAACGTAAAATTACGGCACGCGGCTTAAATAATGATTTTCAAAATACCGCAAATATTTGCACAAATAACATAAAGCAGTTAACTTTGTTGTATGGCCAGACAATTACACGAACTTGTTGTATATTCGGAGGATTTGCATATAATAAGTTCTCAGGTGTTCCATGACAGCGTGATACATCTTATATGCACTGAGGGAGGTTGCGGATTCAGATATAACGAGCGCCTGTTCACAATGTCGGAAAATGATATTGCAGTAATTTCGTATCCCCGATTAGTGACTGAAATCCGATGTGACAAGAATTGTAAATGCGAATACATAGCGGCGCCTGAAAAGTTCCTTCACAAGCTTCTCCCGCCGAATAATTATTCGATTCAGGGCGGTGTGAGCCTTTTTGATAATCCCATAATCAAAGTTGACGATTTAGATGCAGTCCGCTTCAGGGCTGATCTGGCGAACATCAGAAACCGTATTGAAAATGCAGACCATCTATTCTATGAGGAACTTATGGGAAGTCTGTTGCAGACGATGGTATATGACCTATTTGACTTTCATGCCAAGACCAATGATAATATTCTGACAACAGACAGGGTAGGATATATCACGTCTCAGTTTTTCACTCTGATACGTGGAGGACGGGCTAAGACGCATAGAGCGGTGTCACACTACGCGGAACAGCTTCATGTGACACCGAAATATCTGTCGGATACGATAAAGCGAGTAACCGGGACAAGCGTCTCCACGCACATCAACAATGCTGCTACCGCAATTGTGTTGGAGTATCTGAAGAGCAACAATTTGTCTGTTTCCCAGATTGCCGATGAGATGAATTTCTCATCTTTGAGTTATTTCAGCCGATTCTGCGTGAAGAATATCGGGATGTCACCGATGAAGTATCGTACCGCCGGTGCGAGAAATAAAACTTGATGGTTGGATTTATAAAGCTCCCTTATATTTTCATTTCGCAGAATTTATCTCCAGCCCATAAACAATTTTACTACTTCGGGGTCATGATGATCAAAGAAAAGGCTCTTTCCGGTGTCAAGTTTTGCGATTTCAGCCATATCCTCGTCGCTGAGAGTGAAGTCAAGGATGTCTATATTCTGCTCCATGCGTTCGATATGAACTGACTTGGGAATGATTATCACACCGCGCTGCAAAAGCCAGCGGAGAGCTACCTGTGCCACGCTCTTACCATATTTCTTTCCGATAGCTTCAAGCAGCGGGTTTGTAAAGAAATTGTTTCGTCCTTCCGCAAGGGGTCCCCACGACATTATTCGGCAGTCAAGTTCCTCCATATATTTCTGAGCATCTCTCTGCTGGTCGAACACGTGGGTCTCAACTTGATTCACCATCGGCGTAATCTCCACATTGTTGGCAAGATCGATGAGATGGTCGGGATAGAAGTTGCTGACTCCGATTGAGCGGAGCTTACCTTCTTTATACGCCTCTTCGAGCGCGCGATATGCGCCATAGCGATCGCAGAAAGGCTGATGAAGCAGCATCAGGTCGATGTAATCAGTACCGAGTTTGCGGAGACTTTCGTCAATTGAAGCTTTTGCCTTTTCATAACCATAGTTGGATATCCAGACTTTTGAGACGATAAAGAGGTCTTCGCGAGGGATACCGCTTTTAGCGATTGCGGCACCCACGCCTTCTTCGTTATGGTATGCCTGAGCGGTATCTATCATGCGATATCCCACCTTCAGGGCATCGCTTACACAACGCATACATTCTGCCGGATTCACCTGATAGACTCCGTATCCAATCTGCGGCATTTCAACGCCGTTGCTTAATTTTATTGTTTTCATATTATTCACTTCTTTTATCATTTCTTAGACCTCATTCAATAAAATATGTTAATGCCGAAGAGAGCCGGACGGATGGTAACTTAAAAACATTTGCTTGTAGAACTTATTTCACAATTTTACTATTTGGAGATACAAAAGAATTATCCCAAAACTCAGTGATTTCACCGGCTCAATTAATCCGATAAACTCATTGCACTTGAAAAAATATGCCATTGAATTAGATCACCTAAAATTGTTTGCCCTTTTCTCAGCGTTTCTCAGCAATATTATGTAGATGAGAGAATATTGTATTAATTTTGCATTAAGAATGAAGGAATATTGCCATGAACCATTTCTTTTTGGCATCTTCTGAAAGTTTAATCGGTTGAGATGGTCACATCGGGACCTTTACATCTTTCAAAATCTGATCAAAATTCATGTGTCTTCTTTACATAGTCTAATAAAAATCGAATTAAAATGAATATAATAGTTAGAAAAATAATCCCAATAATCCTATGTATAGCAATAATAGGGGGTAGTATAGTATTTTTCATTACAGACTATCCATATAAAGAACTGGAAGACTGGGCAAATTTAGCAACATATCTTGGTGTAAGTTTATCTGTTATTTCAGTGGTTTTTATATACCTGACGTATCAGAGCCAAACAACGATGTCTTCCATTTTGCAATTTGAATCAACATTTTTTCAGTGGTATCAACTACACATTGAATTACAGAAAGAGCTTAAGAATCAAATAGCAGAGTGTGTGCAAAGAATAGTGATTCCAAAGCTAATGTCAGCAGAAATAATTAATCTAAAAACTTTTGAATCACTTGCCCAAGATAGTATCGCAAGGCCATTGCATAGTTATTATAGAAGTATATATCAACTTATTAAATATATAAAATTAAGTTCAATTTTATCGAGTTACAAACAACGGAAGAAATATTATGATATATTACTGTCCGCTAAAGTTCATTGAGTGGTATTAAAAATTAGGTCTGATTCCATTTGCAGGAATCAGACCTAAT
>JAIDDJ010000017.1 GCA_029055345.1 Muribaculaceae bacterium
CCCCCCCACTGCGCCCCGACGCGCCGCGAGGGGCATTCCCGTTACTCCCCTCCCGGCCGAAGCCCCATCGTCAGCCACTCAGGCTGACTCACTACCAGACTCGATAGCCGATTCAGCTCCACACATCTCTCCCGAGTCAATGGCTCTTTCTCTCCCACAAATACTTTTGGACCGATCAGCAGAAGCCGGCCCTCAGAGATAAGCTCAAACTCCTGCCCCTGCGGAGCAAATCGCTCCGGAAAGCCATTCTCACAAATCCTTATCAAGAGCCCTCCTTCAGCCACCGCCATATCGCGCGCTTTCTTCTCATATTCATGTATGAACGGCGACACAAGCACACCCCCGGCTGCCACGCAGCTCTCCCATTTTTGATAATTCCTTTCATTGGCCGCCATTCCGGCTTTACTCGAAAATTTCACCATCTCCTTCCAGCTTCTCCGAAGCAGATAGATATTCCCGAAAGCATCATATTCATCCCCATCAATCGTTATGACATTTCGCGTAAAGAATAGATCCCGATATTTTCGCTTCACCAAAAGCCGCCGCGGATTGTCAATGACATAGTTTATCTTCACCTTAAATTGGTCCTCATCAAAGGCTATTGTGTCATTGAAGCCCTTACGGAAAAAACGGATTTTCTCAATCACCGAAACATTACTCTGATTCATTATCAGCAAATCCCTGTAATGGCGAGTGCATCTCCCCATCAGCATCGCGATGGCCAAAGAAAGATCAGTCCGGCCCACAAACGACCGGATCACTTTCAAACAGATATGCACATGATCAGGCATTACTACAAATTCATCTATTCTTATGAATCCGGAATAATGCGCCGCCCACTCCTTGACAGCCTCCACAAAACACTCCCCCGCCGGCGTAGGATAAGCTCTCGGAAAATCTGGATGCGATGGCTCTAAGACCTTTGGATTGCCTCTGACAACTGAGAGCGATGGCAAACCATCCGATCGCAGGAGCGTAATCATATATCGGCTTGGCGCTGAGTAGTCATGGAAGAATGCCCGCCGATTGAAGCGAGGAGTTGCAGGATGGCAATGGTATGGATTTGTGCGAGGGTCGCGGGTGGGGCGGTTAGGTTTAATAGGCATAAGAGAATATTTAAAGCGCTTGTGACACGGCGCGCCACAGTAATTAAGAAAGCCTCCCATCTGTAATGAAGATAGCCTCCGTTCGGTAATGAAGATAGCCTCCCATCTGTAATGAAGATAGCCTCCCATCTGTAATGAAGATAGCCTCCCATCAGCAATGAAGAAAGCTTCCCTTCTGTAATGAAGATAGCTTCCCATCGATAAAGAAGGATGATCAGCGAGGAGAATGCTATTTACAAAGATAATCAAATTTCCCAAAATCCTCAAATCTCGGCCATCCCTTCAGCGCCCCACTGCGCCCCGACGCGCCGCTAGGGGTCTTCTCGCCATCTTCCCCGGGCCTGCTCGCCATCCTCCCTACGGTCGGGGCACGGGCTCACGCAAATGGGAAAGCAGCCTCCCTCCTGTCAGGAGCCGCAGCCGGAAGTGAGTGCGGAGCCCGTGCCGCGAGCCCAGCGAGAGGAGAGCGCCCAGCGAGGGCTTTATCAAACCGGGGGGCCGACATCGGCCCCCCGGTTTGATTTCTATTAATTATTTCTTCTTTTTACTTTGATCTTTTTGGTCACTGAATTCCAATACACATCATAGGAGGTATTACCACCTGCTCCTGACACATACATATTGCAAGCTGTGCTTTCTGAAACAGTGATCCATTTATCAGTCACAATATTCTGATTATTTGCATATTGCACATCACTTCCAGAGCCTCTCCATTCCATGATTTCGAATCTCTGATTTTTAATGTAGACATCCTCAATCTTCGCTATACCATCTTTACCCGGTTGAGCTTCTTTTTTAGTCCAGCCCATACCTTCAGAATTAACTTTTATATACCACGAACCACGTGAAACTGTCTTTATAGTAAAGAGATAGTCGGCACCATAACTTGATAACGTGCTTGAATTGGTTTCTTTTGCTACTAAGGTAGAAGAAGACCCATCAAATTCGAGACGACCAGTGCCATCACCATCTGATACAGATTTTAATATCACACCTTCCAGACTGCTTACTTCAGAAGTAACTTTAATCTTCCAATACTTGTATGTACCATCATTTCCTGAATAAGTTGGGGCAGAATTATACGCTCCAAAATATTCGTTATTTCCATTATAAGCGTAGATATAATTCAAGGAAGTACCAATTTCGCTGGTCTTAGCTCTTACCACAAGATACTTATCTGTGCTAACTGCGACTTTGGTGACTTTTATTTGATTGGTGGCGCATTTCCATTCAACATCAAAGAGATCACCAGCCGAGGCTCCGGAAATGGTCATCTGTGTACTGTTATCATTACAACTTGGTAAAGTAATCCACTTACCTTGCTCCAATGTACCACCATTGGAATACCAGTGTTCGCCTCCATCATACACTTTTATCTTGAAGCCTTTATTTCCGATAGCTTGGGAGGTATGTTTACTTTCCCCTGCAGAATTTGGCTGAACTCCATTATCTTTGTCACCATTAAATTCTCCCATAACGTTCACCCACCATGATGAGTAATCTGTGGTTGCGGAGCCGACTTTGGTAACTTTGAGCTGATTGGTCTTGCAGTTCCATTCAACATCGAATTTGTCACCGGCTTGTGCTCCGGAAATCTTCATCTCGGTATCGCTGGCTGTAGTAATCGTTACCCATGATCCTTGCGTTATCGTTTGGCTCCCGTTCGAACGCCAGATGGTCCCGTCAGTCTTGTTCCACATCTTGATACGGAAAGTGCTGTTTCCTATAGCCAATCCTTCATGCTTACTGATTCCGGAGGCATTCGGATGAACTCCATTATCCGCATAACTATTCCAAGCGCCCGTTACATTCACATACCAGGAACTATAGTCAATATTTTCATTTGCTACCCAATTGCCTTCTTCCACATCGGGGAGGGTGGTAGAATCTTCCCATTTGTCATAATTACCTCCATTTTTGAATTTCGTTCCCCTGCGAGCTTTCACATCTGCATTGCTCATATTGGAGTAGACACGCACGCCTTTTGTATTCACAGTGTTGAATATCACATAAAGACGTTCCTTGTTATAACTCATTGTGGGCTCAATTTCGAATGGATGGTAACGTCCAACATCATTCGATAATTCACTTTCGTATACGGCTATCTGCTCTCCGGGCCATGTTGTCAGATATGTCTTCGAGCCATCGCTGTTTAGATAGTAGAGGAACACATGAGTATATCCTTTCACATTGCAGGAATAGGTTTCTGCATCTGACTGAGGGTCGTAACTTCCGGTGCAGCAACGCAGGGAAGCTTGTGACACAATTTGGTTACCATCTTTATACTGGATATTCTGCGCTGTCACATTCATGCCCATGAACTGCATGGTCTGGTACCACCCTGCAGTTCCTGAAGGGGTCTTTGTGAGATAATATCCTGCCTCAGGATCTCCACCGTAGGAGTCTCCTCCTGCACTGAGCCTGTTCTGAGGGAAATAGCTTGAATAGCTCTTAACCTCTCCATCTTCTTTACCGTGGAATGTGAAGGTCGGGGCCAGATAGGTCTTATGGTCAGAGGGATTGCTCATACGATTGATGGTAAACCCTGACGATACAGTCATAGAACGCATCTGAGCATATGTAGGCACATCCCATCCTTTAGGCTTCTCACTGTTGGCTTTATCTAAGTCATAATAGTCTCCCATTGCCTTTTCGCCCATTATAGGCCAGGTGGTGGATGTCATCACGCCTGTAGAAGTGCGAACACCCATGCCGGCACTGGTCGCCCCCAAGTTGCGGTCAAGCCAGTAGAGATCACGCTCGCCCTGCTGCATCACCTCATAGTAGTACCACGTGCTTCCATTTATATGGAAGAAGCCGGTATGATACAAATCAAGTGAATATACATTGTCGCCGGCCTTGATCTCTATCTTGTCCGATTGTGTCACATATGAATATTTGGTCGTTCCTCCCGAAGGCACTTCTGAATCTGTAAAGACAAATTCATGTGACTTCCCCAGATTTGTACCATTCAAATATATATCTCCGTTTCCTGTCTTCCCGCTTGTGGAAATGGTGTAAGTATAAGTCACGTCTCCACCATTAGGCATCGGCATATGAAGCCCTAAATTGCGGACACGGCCACCGTTCTCCTCGGGTTGAATACCCTGACATTCCACGCCGATTGTGGCTGTCGAGCCCTTCGGATTGACAAACTTAATATAATCCAGATTTGAAACCGGACTTGCTCCTCCGGTTATAGTGAGTTTTATATCTACGTAGTTCGAATATTTCAGGTTTTCTACACCCTTCTGATACACCACGACATCGCGGGTAAGTTCGGTTCCTTCGAGTTTAACAGTATATACTGCCGAGCGTTCAGAACCTTCATTCTTGGACACTGTAATATTTCGGGTCAATTCGTAGGTGAACAGCCCATTTGAATCGTCTGCTCCAAGTTCAGTCGTGCTCCATGCGGATCCAACAGTAATCCAGCTGTAAGTTCCGCTTTTAAATTCGAGGCCGGCACTTGGAACTCCCTTTTGGCGGGCCTTTGCCAGAATCTGACCTGTCTTGTTGGTTGTGCTGCCATCGATTGTGCCGTCAGCGTTGAATTTCACTGAATCCACCACTGCAAGCACATTCTCACCATCCGAAATGATATTATGGATTTTTGGCTCGCTGTCTTCGAACACTACTGACAGTCCGCCCGGCTTTGCAATTGCAGCGTCGGCTGTCGGCTGACCGGCAGCCAGCGCCCCGTTGATTATCAGTCGCCATCCTCCATTCCGCTTGCACGATGGGATCGGTATCGCATAGAAGCAATCAGTGTCGGAAAAATTGGGCGTGTCGCTCGAACCGCTATTGAACCGACCCTTGACGAGCATCATCATCTTGTTTTCATTAGCTGCATCCTTGTTTAACAGATAGGGATACGTTGAAGCCACGAGCTGCTGACCGCTCTTTGTATAGGTAAATGACGGTGAATCCCAAGTCAGCCCATTGGAAGATGTAGGCGTCATCCAATCTTGAGTATCGCTGACAGTGCCGCTCAGCAATGAGCTTTGCGCGCCCTTGAGCGTTCCGCTTGCCACCCATTTATTAAGACGCGCACCGGTCATCTTGAACTTTATATCTCCGTTGGTCTCAACCGTAATGCGCGAATATATTCTCTTAAGGCCGATGATAATGGCATTCGTTTGCGTGGCATCACCGACACCGACTTTCATATCACCCTGCATGCCCCACATTACGTGATCATTCGTACCATTCAGCTGGTCATCACCCGTGATGCCGGTAGTGGTTCCATAGCTGATACCGTCCAATAGAGCTTCCGCACTGATGTCGGCTCCATTGTCCTTGCTGCTCATGAACGACCTGATTTCAGTCTTCGCATTTGCAAACAGATACCAATCGCCATTGGTAACCGAACTCTTTGGCATTTTTATAGAACCGGGCACCGACTTGCCTTTACTATCCACCGAAGGCTTGATGAAGGATAATTTTGGGTCAGTGCCATCGAAATAAATAGGCTTATTCCATAGCACGCCATCCTTGAAGATGACCAACGTCAGATTCTTTATTTCATCGCGCGATTCAGTGTCGGCACGAGTTGCGCCCATCACCTCAATATCAGGAGTTGAGGTCGTGAAGGCGAGCAGATATTCATCGCTGTCTACTTCAACACCTTCCCATTGAAAATCATCCCGACAGCCGCCGAGTGTCAGCAGCAAGAGCAATGAAAACAGTATTTTGATATATTTTGTCATGATTGTCTTTTATACAAATATTATGCCGAAGAAATTAATTTTCCCAAATCTGTACAGATCTAGTTATTCCTGAAATATTCAACCAATCAGGTTTACCTGATATCACAGTTCCGTGCTTGTTATTATTCCACCATCTTCGAACTGATCCTACCACATAGCCATTACCTCCTCCGGAGACAAGCTGATCAAATGCTTTTAATTCGGTTTCAGTGCTGAGAATATAATAATAATAGCTTCCATTCTTTGTAGCAGTTTCATTCCCGGATGCCGGCCAATACTGCACATTACTTCCTGTAGAGTTGTTGAAGAAATGGAATGATCCACTACCTCCGAAATCATTCGATGACCAATATATACATATTTTTTCTGGATCGCGCGGATATTCTTCGCGGCGGTCGTCTGAGAATGAACATTTTTTCCCTCCTCTCGCCTGGTCGAGCAGATACCATGCTTCTCGGTCGGAATAGTTCGGAAGAGCAATGCCCGGCATATTGTCTTCAGGATAACGCGCAGAAACATCGCTATGGGTGTTGGTGAACATTACAAGAGCCTTGTCAGGCTTCGCAAGCAATGGGAGTTCTATTTTCCACCAACCGTCATTTTCTCCTGTTTCCCTTGTCATGCCGATTCCGGGCCAAAGGATTCCATTCCCGGATGTGTTACACTGTGAGCATGTAGCCTTACTATAATCCGTCAACCTAACAGTCTGATAGTAATCATCTTTCAACTCAGTTCCCGGATTTCCCCAGCCGCCATCTGAATCTTTGTCACGATCTTTATAACCGGACACATTTTCACCTCCGAATGAAATTGCAGTATTAAACCGCGAGGCGGCAAGATTATCAATTGATCCTCCATCTTTTTTCCAACCCTTAAAAGCTCGGTTACCGGTGAAATCATATTCCAGCCAATTGATATTCTGAGAACCTGTCCATCCAAACACCGGATAACCATTATAAGTCAATGGTTGATACACATAGATATGCGGATTATCCCAGTTTGTGCCATTTATTGCCTTGAAGTGGATTGTATAGACTGTCGGGTTCGGCAGAATATCAAGCTCCGCCGTGGCCGCGGTTACTCCCGTGTTTGAAATGGCGGCCTTGAAGGTTGCCTTGATCTCTTTCGAGAAAAAGCGCGCGTCGGTCGGGTCGTTTATCATCAATTTGATGAACCCGTCGTCCGGATAACTATCCGTTCCGCTCAACTTTGGTATTTGGAAGAAATCCCCTCCGTACGTATTCTTTACAGTCTGCAGATCGACCCTTTGTGACAGAGCCGTTGAGTCGGGCGCGCAGAGCTCCACGCTGATTCCTTTCAACTCAGTTCCCTCAGTGAGTGTCCCCTTTTGCTCATTGGTGTTCGTATAGGAAGTAAGCGTAAGCGTCAGGTTATCGCCATTGGTGGCATAGTCAAACCATAAGGGATAATCCGCCTCGTTCACTATATTCTGAATCGACAGCGTCCTCGTCTTGGGCAGGATTCTCACATAGGCCCGAAGGTCTATCTCCTCAACTGCTATCCACTTGCGGATAGAGCCGGCCACTACCCAGAATCCCATGTCATCCCCTCTCAGCGGAGCCGCCTGCAACGGAAGGTCGCCATTGAGGTTGACGATGATATTTCCGCTCGCCTTATCCTCGCTGATGTCGAAAGCCTCATAGGTCTTGCCGGCTATCGTTATTTCACACGATTTAAAGTCAAGTTTGTTCACGCTCGTACGATAATCTATCTCTACGGGCGATTCTCCGCTTATGCTCGGTATGACTGTCTTGCCGACATAGAGCCGGCTCTCTCCCGCCAGCTGGATAATGATGTTCTCCAGATTCCACGGAAGCACGTTATATTTATATTCTATCTCGCCGGCATCGGTCACCATCGCCACGATATCATAGAAATTGCCTCTCCGGATATCGCCGCCTACATTCGTATCGTGCTTATTACCCGTGGTGCTGCATCCAACGTAAATATCCTTATTACCCTTGGCTGTCTTCAAGGTCAGTTTCGTGGCGGATGTCCCTAAACCGAGGCATTCCGGCACATATTGGGTTGACTGCCATACAAACGAACTCCAGCCGCCTGTCCCCTCCTTTTTGTTGCTGTCGGTAAATCCGTTCAGCGGGTCATCCGAACTGTTTGTCGGCAGATTGGTCCATTGCTGTATTGTCCAATTCTCCTTGCCGGCCGGGAAGTTATAATGCGTACCCCCTACGTTCGTATAAGTCTTGGCTGACCCTCCGGTAGGACTCACCGATTGGAACACCTTGTTCTCGGTGCGCGCGCCTACCACATCCAGTCCATCAACCTTAAAATTGGCATTGAAGGCATTGTTGTAAATAACAGTCAGTCTTACCTTCGAACACACATATTCAAGATTCACCACTACCTGCGTCTCCTGATCAGCCTTTACTTTGGCCTCGAGATGCTTTGCCATCGGCAAGCCGGTCGCTGCCTTAGGCAACGCGCTGTATGTATGGATATAGGCTTTAACGTCATTTTCCAGCCCGGACCGTGTCGTTGAGCCTTTCAGATCATTATATAATGAGCCGCCTACGGTCACGTTCGCCAGAACGTAAAGCTGATAGTCTGCCGGCACCACGGCTATCTTGTAACTGCGGTAGATATTGTCGACATTCACGGCTGCCTCATCGGTCAGTTCATAGAAAAAGTGCCGATCAGTATCTCCATCTTTATAGAATCCTACCACGGAGAGATTCTTTATCACGCCTTCGGCAGCATCCACTTGTGCGAGAGGATTCGTGTCGGTGGCGCGGGTATTCTCCAATGCCAGTTCAGATGAAGGTATGAGCAGATTGATAGAGGTCCGGCCATCTGCACCGGGCACGACAATCGGCTCGTCGGCACTACACCCGGTAAGCAGGAGCAATGAAATTGATAATAGCGAAAAAAGGAAGTTACGTATCATGGATGTCAGTAAGAATCTTATTCAAAGTTTAATTCGAATCCGCCGCGGTGGTAGAACCACTTGGTGGGAGGAAGTATCTTGATGTTTATGTCTTTTTTGTCAGACTCAACAGGGGTTGTGGTAGTCCAGGGATGAGGAAGGGCGGAAACGGAAGCTATACCTATCTGGTAAAGAGAGTTGCGGACCACACCATACTCCATCGGATAAACTACGCCGTCGTCGTCTTTCCATTCTTCGCTCGGACCGCTGCTGTTGCGAATGGCATGACGATAGGTCACTTTATAGCCGCCAAGCGTGGCGTCCCATGTCAGCTTACGCCATTTGCCATTGGGATTCGTTGTCGCGTCGTAGACATCGGTCATCTTCGTGGCGTCAAACGGCATCAGTACCGACTGATATTTCCCGTCATCGTAATAAGCGAGCGCTTTGGTTTTATCCGAACCGCCGATAAGGCTCTTTACCGTGGCTGAAGCAGTGCAGCTGTTATCGACCTTCAGGATTGCATCGAGCTCGAGATATGTTACCTTGTTATAGTTGAGCATAGTGGCCGATCCAAGCACCGGAATGTATTCGGGCACATAGATCGCGGGATTATCCTTGCCTTCTACAGTAGAACCGGCTTCTGAATGTTTGATTGCGATATTTCCGGAGATACCGCTTGTAGAAGTAGTTAACGCTGTCAAAGGCGAGATAAAAGTCTGGCCGGCGGCAACCTGTGCCTGCGAACCGCTCCTAAGCACTGTGTAAACCTCCTTGGCAGCTCCTACCACGCGGGCCTGCTTGAACTCAACCATAACTTCCGTGCTTGAAGTTTCGCTACCATCACCCTCCTTATAATCGATCGAATATACGAAATCTGATTTCGAATCGGCACGCACGAAATCGAAACGCGCATACAAAGGAGTCAGAGTAAGCGTACCCGATGTTTCCTTGCTGTTCGGATTGCCATCTGCATCTTTTTTACCTGTATCGGCCTTTACTACATAGGCGTTATCTGCATCGGAATAATCCGCATTTTCTTCAAGCCATACCTGAATTTTAGCTGCATCGGCTGGTGCGGTTGAAAGGGGAATACCTCTTGAATCAAGTTCTGTCGGCAGTATCGTCGGAGTCGCTGCAAACACCCCGGAATTAAATTGAACTACCGTCCTACTAATATTACTTATATCCGTGCCGATAGCACCGGAGGTAAAATCTGAAGTCTCCGGAACGTTGGCAAGAACATAAACTCTGTATTTATGCTTGCGCGAATAGAGGGTATTCAAGCCCATATTAAGGGTAACTGTAGTAGTCTTGGCTCCAGTGTCATATGTGCCTATAACAACATTATCGCCGTATGCGACACCGGCGATTCTGTTTGCATAAGCACCTTCGGCATCCACCATATAGGCTATAATGGAATTGATGGTTGACTCATCCTCTCTTTTCACAACTTCTGCACGGGTTTCCCCTGCACGTGTGGCAGGCGCATGCGCCTGACTATTGGCTGAAGCCGTCGGAGCGGCCAATTCAAATGTGAGATAGAATGGTGCATCGTCAGGGGCTTTGACAGGATTGTCCGGCCCGTCTGTCAGCTCTGCCGAGCAACCGGCAAGAAGCATGGCTCCGGCAGCTGACATGATCGCTTGTATGTATCTTTTTACGCGTCGCATGATGGTTCTCGGGCTTCGCCCGAAGGTTATTTGGTTATTTCGGCCTATGGCCGAGGGTTATCAGTTTATTTCGGGCGTGGGAATAAGCCGAGCGCCCTTTCGTTTCGATCCACTCCCTTCGGTCGCGGAACAGGCTCCGCGGCACAGCCGCTTCGCACCCCCAATCCTATCCCCTATTTCCTATCCCCTATTTCCTATCCCCTACAGATCCCACTTGTTGATGATCACTGTCCAGTCGTTGATTTTGAAGGTCAACGATATGTGCATCTCATCGTTTGCATCGGGCTCGAGCTTGAACTCGAAGTTCCATGTGTCTTCGCGGTCAAGGTATTCCTGAAGCGAGGCGCCGGGGAGCGCTTCTTTATGTATTTTCTCTATATATTGGATAAGGGAAATGTTCACCACGGGGTCTTTCTGGCCGGCTCTGCGCACGATAAGCCTCGAAGTGGGATCATCGGTCAGGCGGGGAGTCGAAAGGTGGGCCGCCAGAGTCTTGCCATCGGTGTCTACACCGTGCGGACGGTAGATCACGTGGGCGCCCTGCGGCTTAACGCTGTTCTCGTGATTGCTCACAGAATTGTCGGCTGTAAGTTCGACACTATATTCGGAAGCGTTGATGGCGCTGTTGTCGGAATAAGAAAGAGAAACGTTGAATCTGTTTGTGTTCTTAGTCAGGTCAACGGTTACAGGACGGTGAGTCATGTCATCCTTCTCTACGGAGAAAGCGCCCAGGCCATGAAAGTGGTCGTGAAGGTCTGCGGCAGACTCAGCGGCGCGAGTGCCGGCAAGATAAGTCTCCACCTCATGATATTTCAAACCGGGACCGGGAGCTGAAGTGAAAAAGAAGCTCGTGTTATCGCACGACATACCGCCATAGACTATCGCCTTGTAGTCGCCGACCGGAAGTTCGAGGCTGAGGGTGCGTCCCTCGGTATAATCGTATTCGCCATAGAAATCGTCATTTTTATCGAAGAGCAGGAGTTTGGCGCAATCCACCTGGGAGTCGTAAAGGTCCTTGTTCTCCATGTTGCGAGTAAAGGTCAGGGAGACATCGGCACCTTGAGGACAAGGGTCGAGGTCCTCATAAACCGCCGAGCAAGAGGCGAGTGCCACGGCGGGGAAAAGATAGAAAATAAGTTTTTTAAGTTTCATTAGCGTTAGGTTTTCCTAATTAGGAATGAGGAATGAGGAGGGAGAATTGGTTCCGTGCGGGAGGTCACCCTCCCGCACGGAGGGTTATTTTATCCTCTCAGCCAATAATCAGGCCGAAGTGGATTGGTCGGATTAGAGATCCCATGCAGTATTTGAAACATTTACATCCCAAGGCTTAATTGTGATTGAAAGATCAATCCAAAGAGTAGAAATGTCAGATGCTGTCGGGCCATCACCTACGCCTTTATCACCGGTAGCACCCATGAATCTAATGCTATTGACAGCAAGAGCATAAGATGTGTTACGGCTTACACCATACATCCACTGAGGC
The DNA here is from genome assembly GCA_029055345.1 of Muribaculaceae bacterium. Taxonomy (GTDB): domain Bacteria; phylum Bacteroidota; class Bacteroidia; order Bacteroidales; family Muribaculaceae; genus Lepagella. The sequence continues at coordinate 11,877 of JAIDDJ010000017.1, forward strand.
AGGATATTACCGGACTTATCCTTCATCCAATCCTGGACCAATACGTCCGAAGGATCAGTGAAGTGTGTGATAAACTTCGCATAGTAAGTATAGTATTTGTGTGCGCCATCAGCAGTAGTAGCTTTTGATTCACCCTCCGCATATTCGGGAGCATAGGTATCAACATTGGGGAACTGCTTCTTGAACCATGCATCATCCTCAGTTCCACCTTCTGTTTTACCATCTTTCTGAGAGGGCATAAGGCTGTAGTTAAGACCATTGTAAAGATCTACAACGGCTTTTACTTTTGTATATTCATCTGAGCCGTCTGCGTAAGAGTTAGAAATTGCGAATGTCTTATTTGCTTTCTTCAATTTAATATAATCCTTTACACCGCCGATGAATACACCATTAACAGCGTATACATTGTCTCCTTTCTTCATTGATTCAGAAACTGCACCAGTACCAGCAAAATTAGTGCAATTGAATTTCACTTTAATAGCAGCATTAGGAAGCGCCTTGTAATCATCAACAGACTTTTTAAGTGTATAGGCTTTACTGATTGTATTAGGATGAGCATAAGTGAACTTGTTTGCTGAATTAAGGTAAGAATAATCTAAGCTCTGGTATTCAGCTCTTTCATCAGAAGTTTTAACCGCGGTTGCACGATACGGGAAAGCCTCTTTACCACTGTAGTGCACGTGGCTATTAGCTACTGAGAAATCCTCGGGAACCTTGCCATCAGCTGTGAATGTCGGAATATACAAAGTAGACACTCCAAATGTCTCGATCTTCATGCCTACAATTTCCATAGTCATGCCGCTATTACTTTCGAGCGTGTAGCTATCTTTATTGTCTGTTCCATACTCGAAACGAGTGGCCATGCGCCCAATAGGTATCGCAGTAGTAGTCAATTTCCATGATTTCTCCTTGTCTGTTCCGTCATGACCTGTTGCAGGAGCTGCAATTGCGTGACATTCAGCCATATTGGTCATAATGAAACATGGGCTATTTCCTATCTTATTTATACCATCTCCTGTTTGAATTCCCCAAGTAGGATCTGTATAATCATCATGAATAACGGGAGTTGATAAAGAATAACTTTCCTTTGAATTGGCTACAACGATGATTCGTGGATTTTTATTCGGGTCATTATCCGTATTATTGAAGAGGGTCTTTACGTTTTGGTATTGGTTATAGTCTACCTCGAAGTAGGCAACAGTTTTATCGTCTGAAAAATCAGTTGTCTTCTTGCAAAGAACGAGGTTTTCTGCTTCATCATAAATCTGAATAAGTAGATTTTTAATAGTATTCTCTACACCACTCGTTTCAGTTTGTGCAGTAGTCTGAGCACGAGTTCCTGTTGAGCCGGTGATATTAAGCGAGAGATACATCTTAGCATCCGAACCTTCTTCCGGATTGTTGTCGATGATTTCCGGGGCGTCGCTGGAGCAGGCTCCGAACATTGCCATGGCTGCTATACCAATGGCATACTTGAATTTTTTCATGTTTGTTTGTTTTGGTTAGCGGGTTCGGGTTCCCCCTCCCCCAAGTTAATAATTATGGTTTATTTATTTTATTTTTTAGCTTTGCATGATCGAACGCGGGAACGAAGCGGGAATTTTTCTTTTTATCTGTCTCTGCGTGTTTCTGCGTTCGGACTCTCTTCCTATTCTTCGCAGCATTCGAGCGCTTCAGTCGCACCTTGGACGCCGGCCTTAGCTGCCTTCTCCAGAAGCGGACGGGCCGTTTTGTAATCCTTTCTATAAAGCATCAGGACTCCACGGCCATAATCGGCGAGAGGCGAGTCGCCACTACGCTTCAGCATTCCTTCGGCTGCGTTGAGATCGTTGTGCTTCAGGGCCACAAATGCTCCGTTGAGCTGCGCACGCCAATCGTTGGGGAATAATCGGGCAGCCGTCAGTGCCAGTTCCTCGCGTTCCGGACTGTCTACCTTATACGTACGAGCCAACAGCATCACCTCCTCCATCGAGAGCTTGTCGGGGTTGGTCTTGAGCAGACGCGCGATGGTCTCGGGCTTGGTGAAGTTGCGAACTGTATATTTGATCGTATAATCTGAACGGCGCAGCGAGGGGTATGCTTCCCAAAGGAGTATCTTGTAGGTGTTGGGTAGACCGGTGCGCAGCTCGTCATCCTTGGCATCAGGTGATAGCTTGGAGTCGATGATGCGCAACACGGCTGCTTTCTCGTGGAGGTCGGAAGCCTCAACCCATTTGCGGAGTCCGGCCCAGTCCTCCGGTGTGGATGATGCAACAAGGTTTTTGCCGAAGTTATAACGCGCATCTACATATTTGCGAAGGGCCTCCGTACGTCCGGCGGCAAGGCGCGTGTTGAGCGCATAAGTGCCTTCGGGCGACGCGTAACCATGGATTTCGACATGGTCTACAGTCAGATCCTTGTCATCGCGCACGGAATCGATCGTGGCGAGGATCGCCTTCAATTCGGCAGGGTTCGACTCGAAGTCGGGCAGAAGCACCGTGCTTCCAACCTTATAGTTCACGTGAGCAGACTTGGAAACCTCGCGGGTCTTGACCACGTCTTTTATATCTTTCTCGAGGGCTGCAAGCTGGTCGCGCGGAATGATGAGGTCGAAATGCTTCGGCTCGAAGTTGACGGCGAGCGTCTGAGGCAACTTACCCCTACCCTCTTCCTTGCAACGGCAACCGATGGTCTCGGTGCGGAACGTAAGTTCGGAACGCACCATGGCGTTCTGCCAGGGGAGTTCGGCGCGGCGAGTGATTGCGTCACCTTTGGTGCGCACGAGATCGGTGCCGGCAGCAAGGTCATCATTGCGCTTATGCGCGAGATAGGCGTTGCGACCGGCGATTACGGTAGGTTTCAGCTCGATTGAGTCAGCGCCGAAGTGAAGCACGGGCGTGAGCACCACTTCCGAATTGGAAGGGATGCCGGCAGCCGAAGGGTCGATATTGTATGATACGATGATATTGCCGGGATTACCCTTCACTCGAGTGAGATCGAGATCGGTAACCAACTGACCGGCAGCGGAGAGAGAGAAGACGGCGCCGAGCGCTATGAGTGATGTTCTGATGATATTCATGTCGGCATCCGGTATCAGAAGTTATAGACTAAGTTGATGGCGGCTTTGGTGGGGCCGACATAGTTGTGGACGGCATTGTCCTCAATCTTGGTGCCACACTCGCGGCAGGGGTAAGCGTCATAGCGGGAATAGGCCCAGCCTATGCCGATCTCTGCCTCCAGACCCCAGTGCTCGGAGAATGCCCACGAGTATCCGTAGGCGATACCGGCACCCGCAAACCATCCCTGATAGCGGCGGTCCTTAAGGTTACCGAAGTCGGTACCGAGAAACTTGAAGCCGTCAACGCCCCAGTTGCCAAAATTGTATTGACCACCGTGGACGTGAATACCGAAGAAATGGCCAATTGAGCGGTGGCAGAACCAGTAGCGGAATTCGGGCTGAACAAACCAGTGGCGCCAGCGCTTGCCGTCGATGTTCCAGAAATTGACATCGCCGTTGACATCAAGACTCCACTGACGGGCGAAGCCAACCTCGAAACCGAGATTGACCGAAGCCGTAGCATCGTAAAGAAGATTGGTCTTGATGGCGACGTCGGCGGCGTCAGCCGTCACTGCGGGAGTAGCCGCGGCAACGAGCAACGTCATTATCGACAATGCCTTTGAGTATCTTTTCATGCTCTTCAATTTGAATTTCGCGAGCGAAATTCGAAGATTATTAGGTTAACAAGTCAGGGATTAACCCCGAAGTTTATTAGGTTAATCAGGCCTAAAGCCTGAAAGTTGTTAGGCTAATTTAGTGAAGGGAAGCATAATGCACGTTTCTGCAGCTTTCTGCGTTCGCGTTCGTCGCAGCGAACGCGATTTATCGCGTTCCTACAGGTCCGGGCCATCGGTCGGCCGGTCGGCTTTTCCTTCACGATTGCAAAATTAGGATAAAATTGTGATATTTTGTCCATCCCGGTGTTAAAAATCGCAATAACATACGTTAAAAAGTGTTAATGCGGCGTAAGGGCCGCTCCCGCTATGATTAAGATGATAAAAATGAATAAGTTTTATAAGTTTTATAAGTTTTATAAGTTTTATAAGTTTTATAAGTTTTATAAAAAATTATCAGATTCATTAATTAATCTTATTAATCTTATTAATCTTATTAAATTTATCAATTTCACAAGTTTTATTTTGGCGATTCTTTGCGATTCTTGTCTGAATTCGTTATTTTTGCATATTGGAAGCGGGATACCCGCTTCTATGATTGTTAAGTTATTTATAATCTTTCGCTTCCGATTCCTGATGGGGTTTCGCCTCAGGCATCTTGCAGTAATCCTTTAATCTCCTTACCTTATGGCAGGTTTTATTCTCCACACGGGAGACTTCTCCAATTGGAACGTATATCGCAAAGCTGTGGTGATATGCGATGTGACGGAGATGTTTGTGCGTCGCGCTTTTGTATCGCCCAACCGCACTATCGATCAGATGCGCCAGGCGGCCCGCTCCTGTAAGCAGAATATCGTGGAGGGAGTTAGCGACGGCGCCACCTCAAGTAAAACCTGCCTTAAGCTATTAGGCATTGCGAAAGGTTCGGCGAGGGAACTACTTGAGGATTACAAGGATTATCTCCGTCAGAATGGCCATGAAATCTGGAAGGAGGACGATTCTAAATTGGCATCCACGAGGGAATACTGCAGAACCCACGATAATCCTCAAGATTTTGTGGCTAAGTGCGAGCAGAGAAGCAACGCTACGGTTGCGAATATTATGGTGACGCAGCTACACCAGATGGACTTCTTGCTCAGGGTCGTTATTAAGAAAGTTGAGGAAGATTTCCTCGCCAACGGCGGAATCTCCGAAAGAATGATGGCCGAAAGAAAGAAAAAAAGAGGCTACTAAAAAAGACTTATAAATCTTATAAATCTTATAAAACTTATAAGACTTATAAAACTTATAAAACTTATCAAAATTGAAGAATTCAGGCGCCCTTCGGCTGCCATCCATATATAATCTTTATGCGTATAATTGATGCCAAAGGTATCCGAGCAATCGATACCGCAACATGCGAGAGTCAACAAATCTCATCGATCGACCTTATGGAGCGAGCGGCCAACGCCATCGCCGTTGAAATAATGACCCGTTTTCTGCCCACTCAGCGGATTGTGGTGGTGGCCGGTCCGGGCAATAACGGCGGCGACGCCCTGGCCGTGGCGCGTATGCTTATCGAACAGGGCTACTCGCGCGTCGAGATATATCTTTTCAATGTCACCGGCAAACTGTCGCACGACTGCAACGTGGAACGCGAGCGGCTCCTCGCTATGGAGGGAATAGCCTTCACGGAAATTACCCGCACGTTCACCCCACCGGCGCTCTCGAAGAGCGATGTCGTGGTTGACGGCCTCTTCGGGTCGGGTCTCCGCGAACCCCTCCAGGGTGGATTCCAAGCCGTAGCTGTATATATTAATGAATCGGGGGCTTTTGTCATCTCTATTGACCTCCCCTCGGGTCTCTTCTGCGAATGGAATTCTAATACCGACAGGCGTCACATGGTCCATGCTAATCTCACACTGGCATTCCAGTTGCCCAGACTCGCTTTCTTTTTCGCTGAAAACCACCACGTGATTGGCGAATGGAAGCTGCTCGACATCGGCCTCGATGAAATGGCTATCCGAAAGATGCAGACGAATTACCGCATGGTCGACGCGCAGAATATCGCGCCGCTGATTCACCGTCGGCTTCCTTTCACCGGCAAACGTGACTATGGTTCGCTGCTGATCTTCGCCGGTTCGACGGGCATGACCGGCGCCGCCGTATTAGCTGCCCGTGCCGCGCTCCATGCCGGAGCCGGTCTGGTAACGGTCCACGGTGCCCGTCGAGGCAGCGATATCGTGCAGACGGCCGTGCCCGAATCTATGTATGAACCCGACCGCGGCGACCATTTCATCACAGACATGAAAGTCCACCATAACCACCAGGCAGTGGCCGTCGGTCCCGGCATAGGCACTCAGGATGCTACGATCAATGCATTGGAAATGCTCCTCCAAAACTGCAAGTCGCCTCTGATACTCGATGCCGATGCCCTCAACTGCATCGCCAAACGCCCTACCCTGCTGCAACTTGTACCCCCTGAAACCATCATCACGCCCCATATCGGTGAGTTCGACCGCCTCTTCGGCGATCAGCGGTCTTCGGAAGACCGCCTGAAAACGGCCCTGGAGATGGCGCGCCGCTACGGGCTGATCATCGTGTTGAAAGGGCATCATACCACGGTGGTGCGTCCGAACGGAATGGTATATTTCAATACCACAGGGAATCCGGGCATGGCCACTGCCGGTGCCGGTGACGTACTGACCGGCATCATCGCAGCGTTCGTGGCTCAGGGCTATCAGCCCCATTTCGCCGCTTTCATCGGCGTATATATCCATGGTCTTGCCGGCGATATCGCCGCCGAGAAGTGGGGACAGTTCGGCGTAACCGCCGGAGCAATCGCCGACTGCGCCGGCCTCGCGATAGCGAAAACAATCCAATAACCGGCATGGACGCGATTAATCGCGTCCAACCAATTAACGAATAAATTAAATTTTATAAGATTTATAAGATTTATAAGATTTATAAGATTTATAAGATTTATAAGATTTATAAGATTTATAAGATTTAT
>JAIDDJ010000018.1 GCA_029055345.1 Muribaculaceae bacterium
TACCTTATTCTCGCAGCTGCACCTCGGCTATCGTTTTTTGATTCAGTCACATAGCCCGCTATGCTCCTGAATCTGCAGAGCGATGTCCGAGGCACATCTGCGACTCTGGAATTAACAGATTTTATTGAATGAGGTCTTAATAAGCATGGAGATCTTTTCTACTGACCACTACTTCAGGGCGAGACCGTCATGGAATGCATTTCCCACTCTTCTGCCAAGTTCGATATAGCCGTTATGAATGGGGTCAAAGCTGATGAGTCCCATTTTCTCGACATCCGGTTTGCCATCTTCCGCCAGGTATTTCTCATCGCAAACGATATTGACTATTTCAGCAATGAGGTAGAAACCGGTCTTCGACTCATTCAGTTTCTCCTTGACGCGGCATTCCAGAGTCATTGGGAAGTTTGCAAAGATTGGGGCGTTGACATTATCCGCTTTCTTCACCTCCCATTTGGTTTTCGCTATCTTATCATGGTCTTTTCTTCCGCTGACCACTCCGACATAGTCGGCGGCCACATGAGTTTCGGCAGTAGCGAAAGTCACCGTAAATTCTCCGCAGCGATTCAGATTGTCGGTTGTGGCGTGCGAACCAAGAGAAATCATAATATCCTTTATATCCCATTGGCCGGCCCATGCGGCATTCATGGCATTTGGAGTTCCATCTTCATCATAGGTTCCGATAATCAATACCGGTTGGGGTAACAGCCATGCTGTCGGTCTGAAGTTTTTCATTTCAATATGGTTTAGGGTTAAATTAAATAATGTAGTTTCTACTTTTCAATTACAAAGATAACGAATTTATGTTATTTTATTCAATTAGATTTTTGAAATTAGATATCTTCCTGTCAAAAATGAGAAAGTGGTCTTATCCGGGGTTGCGAACATTCGTTGTAATTCGGTTGTTTTTATTTTGAAATACTAATTAAACTCCACTATGAGAAAGACATTTGAAGAAGTGATTAACGAAACAGTTCCAACACTGGTCGTTTTCCAGCATGCGGGTCATCAGGACGCCGTAGAAGTGAAATATATGTTTGAAGAACTCCGGAAGAAATATGATGGGCGCGCGAACGTGATGCGAGTTGACGCCTCCTATAATGAGCCGCTGTGGACGCGCTTCCAGGTTCATGCCTTCCCGACTTATATTTTATTTAAGGAGGGTCAGGAATTGATGCGTGAAAGCGGAAAGAAGACCATCGGAGAATTATCACAGCTTGTAGAACGCGGATTCTGATAATTCTGGCCTGTGGCCTGAAGGTAAATAGTTTTTAAGGTTATAAAGTTGTGGCCTTGATATGAAATCATTCAAAATATTCAATAATACAAACCCAAGATTATGAAAGAACTTAAAGGAACTAAGACAGAAGAATGTCTGATTGCAGCTTTTGCGGGCGAATCACAGGCAGCCATGAAATATGGATATTATGCAAAGAAGGCTAAGAAAGATGGTTATCAGCAGATAGGTGCAATATTTGACGAGACAGCACACAACGAGCGCACTCATGCCAAAATCTGGTTCAAACTTCTCCACGGCGGTGATATCCCCACCACGCTTGAGAATCTTAATGACGCTGCGGCCGGAGAGAACTTCGAATATGAGGATATGTACAGGAACTTTGCCACCGTGGCAAGAGAGGAGGGCTTTGATGATATCGCCCGTCTGTTCGAAAGAGTGGGAGAAATTGAAAAAACTCACAGAGACCGTTATCGTAAGCTCGTAAGCAATATAGAAGAAGGCATCGTCTTCTCACGTGATGATGACCGAATTTGGGTTTGCCGTGAATGCGGTAATGTCCACATTGGCAAGAAAGCGCCTGAAGTATGCCCGGTATGTAAGCATCCGCAGGCTTATTATGAACTGAAAGCGGAGAACTATTGATTCAGGCTGGGGCCTGAATCAAAAAGGTTATAAGTATTTGAGTTTATGCCGGGTTCGGGCCTTCAGGAAGAAAATATTAAACAAAAATCAGCTGTTCGCGAAAGCGGCAGCTGATTTTTGTGAATCGAGGTTCAGACACCATCCACAAATATTTCTTAATACCATTGGATGCCGTAGTTGGATTGGGAGCGCTGGTCGTATTTGAAGTCTTTCAGCAGCGATGATTTTACGGCTATGTGGAAATTATATGACTTGTAAGGACCGACCGGAACGAATGAACATGACATCGTGAAGCAATGGATATCGCGGCTTATTGAACAGTTCATGTACGCGAGCTTGTGCTGATCGAAGTCGTAGCTTGCAGAGAACGAGAAATTCCAGTTCTTGGTTGGACGTATGTTGCCATTGAAACTCAGATTCTGATTCCATCTTCCCTTATATTCCATCTTATCGAAATCAAACTCTCCATAGCCGTAGCTCACGGAGTAGTTGATCGACAGACTCCATGGCACTGACCAGGAAGCGTAGCCGTCAGAATCGGAAGTGCTACCCGAATCCGACTTGCCTCGTTTCTCCCGTTTCCGGCTTGCCAGATCGGCAAAAGAATCATGCTCAGAATCCTCATTATCGAATGGATTTTCATCTTGATCTCCTACGCCTTTATTGTTGTCGCCGTTATCACTTTTTCTTTTGAAAGTGTCATTATTAAAGGTATAGGAGAAGCTCGTTCCGGCCGATGAGAGACGGTAAAGGCCTTTCCCTTCCTGAATGCGGTAGCGATTCACCTGGACCGGAGCTCCCGAAGCATTTAGTTTGTAGACGTAGGGATCCCAAGTGGAATTGATATTGAGATTGAAGTTCTTGACCAGCCTGAGCATAATGTTCGCCTGCAGGGGGCTGAGGCGCAGGGAGTCGGCCGCGAAGTTATAACTGCTCGAAAGGCTGAGATTCTCTATGAGTGATATTTTCTTATAACCGGTGGTGTCCTTATCGCTTTTCACCTTCATCTCAAGGTTGTTGGCAAGGTTCAATGAAACTGCACCGCTCTTTCCACGTGAGGGCACTCCGAATATTCCGTGAGAGAAGTATGAGTAATCATGGCGCTGCTGATTTCCGGCCTGGTCTGTGTAAACATAGTAATCATAAATGCCCCAGCCGCTGTTGCCGAAATCCGGACTCCACGACATCGAGACCGTGGGCGTGAGGACATGGCGGATCATCTGTACCTTGTCGCCCAAGAACTTCATCGGTTTCCAGAATCCATAGATTTTTGTGTCTAATCCTATGGAAGCGTTGAAATCAAAAATATTATAGAAACCATAGGTGGTATCCTGAATCTCTCGACTCGCCTGAGTATCCCATTGACGTTTGATTTTTGAGGTATACATCCGGTCGTTCATTGTCACTGACGGGGATACATTCAGATATTTGAAAAGTGAGAAAGTGGCGGAAACAGGCAGATTGTGCTGCATTCCGTTTTTCCAGTCTTTTATAAGATTCTTCTTGAAGAATTCGTCCTGAGGGGAGGTGAGTGAATTTTGAAATCTTCCGGAATATGAAAGTCGGATTTTTTCATACCATTTTTCGCTGCCCACGGCTTTCTTACGTTTGAAGGGGTTTGTCTGCGACATAGTCACCGTGAGGTTTGGAAACGATACGGCAAGTGTTGAATCCTGCGAGCGTTGGGCGATATTTGCGGTAGCCGAAAAACTCCATTTTGAGCCCGGAATCCGGTAAGTCAGGTTGACCGTGCTCGACTTTGTATTTTCAGTAAAGGAAGAGTTGTAATAAGAGTTGAGGTCATTGCGCGTGTAACCGGATGTGGCGAAATTGACTGAAGCTGATAGATTGAGATTCGGATTCGCCTTAGGATCCTGAGTGTGGCTCCAAAGCACCTGGAAGTTGCGCATTCTTGAATAATCAGGCGCACCTTTGTCGCCCGTAACTGTGTTGATGAATGAAATGTCGAAAGAGCCGTTGAACCGGTAGCGTTTCACGTAGTTGGCATGTCCGCGAAGACCCCATGAACCCTTAGTGTAGATTTCACCGGTAAGGGCAAGGTCAACATTATCATTGATTGCAAAATAATATCCTCCGTTTCGGAGATAGAATCCCTGATTATAGTCTTCACCGAAAGAGGGGAAAATCACACCGCTTGAATATCTCTTGGAAAAGGGAAAATATCCGAAAGGAAGGGCTATAGGGAGCGGCACGTCAGCAAGCACCATGTAGGCGGGGCCTGTCACCACATCCTTGTCAGGACGGACCTTTGCCTTCGTCAGCTGAAAATAGAAGTGAGGATGCTCATGGTCATCACAGGTTGTATAGCGACCGTCCTCCATATATAATGTTCCATCTTCCATTCGCTTCGCCCGGTTGCTCACCACATAGCCATCGTCTTGCTGCGTGATCACTCCGGTGATATATCCGCGTTCGGTCTTGAAGTTATATTTCATTGTCTGCGACTCATACTCGCCCGACTTATCCTTAAAAATCGGAGTGCCTTGCATGACTCCGGTAGAATCCGGCATTCCGGCGGCGTAGACCGTACTGCTGTCCAACTCCATGCGAATTTCGGCTGAATTCAGTTTCAGGTCCTGATATTCCACGGTGCTGTTGCCGAAAAGATAGGCATTGTTCATGCCGTGAAGCACGAGTGAGTCGGAAGCCTGAAAAGTGACGGCACTCTCTATGTCGACTTTAGAGCGGTTTATAAGGCTAATCCGGTCTCTGGTAGCTATCGAATCGCCCGATGAATCAGTAATGTTACTGATTTCTTCTGACATGATGGAATCAGTCGCGAGAATGCCGGGAGAAACGGAATCCGTGTGCAGAATTGTATCAGAGACTTCATATGAAGTTGCCATCACCTCAGGTCCGGTCATATTATATATGGCCTCAGAGGGCACAGGCTCTGCATTCCCGGGGCTTTCAAGGCTGCGGGAATAAGCAAAACCGATTATTACGATGCAAAATATATAGAATAGAAACCTTCTCAAAGTTGTCTTGTTGGAGCGCCATGTCTCAAAACTTAAGTGAGGCAGTCGCTTTCAGAACACAAAGTTATCTGATTTTGCGCAATCTGCAAAATCAAAGTTTGTTAAAATTAGTATACGAGAGGTGATATGAGCCGATACGAGCCGGCTCAGTGGATTACAGGAGCCGGCTCAGTATCGGTAAGTGAAATAACGGAAAATGGTTTTCAAATTTATTTGGACGTTTTAAGAATGCGCTCTATATGACGATTTTGGAAGTTTTACCGTTTTTGCGTAGGATGTAAATTCCGGGGGCGAGGGCATTTCGGTCGGAGCCGCACGGGATTCCCTCAAGATTATAGAATAGGTCGGGGCCGCTCTGTCCGTCATCCGTATCGGCGGGGATATCATCAATTCCGGAAGTCAGAACCTGTTTCTTTAAAAATTTGCTCCAAGGGGATATGTTTTGTACTTTCTCCATTGCTTCGGGCTTGACATAAAGCGTTGATTATTTATACATCACATCCTGGAATATGTCAGGAGCCTGCTTAGGATTCATTGCAAGATATACAATAGAGTCCGGTTTCCAGTTCTGATAAAAATAAGGTTTGCTATATTCATCCCACTCCTCATGTCCCACAAAAATTTTACTGCAAGAGAAATCAACATCTTCGTGAATTACTATAGTCTCCACAGCATCGCATCCCATAAAAGCATATGGTCCGAGAATTTTTAAGCGTAGAATTTTTAAGCCACGTGGAAGTTCTATTCTTTTTAAATTCCAACAATCCATAAAATTGTTTTTTCTAATTTTGCAACTTTTTTAACAAAGAAAATTTATAAAATTTTAAAAGATTTGATATTAAAGAAATTAGAATTGCGTGCATCTGTAAGAAGCCTGACTTGTGTTTTAGGGTGCATTAAACGGCCTCATTCTATAAAATCGTTTTACACTGAGTTGCGAGATAGTAAGAGTTCGTCCCTTAAAATTTCGGGGTCGTAGGGGACGCTCTAACTATTGAGTGGAGATATAGTAACTAATGTGGGTAATAATTGTTATATAAGAAAATAAACAACTTTGATTTCATGCGCCAGATAATCACTCATTTCACAGATGATGACCTCTATAAGTTCACGATGTGTTGCGCCGTAATAGAGAACTTTCCACGCACCCGTGTCAAATATAAATTTAATGATAGGGATAACACGGTCTACCCGGCAGGCTTTGCCGATGCGGTAAGCGAGCAAATTGCCTTGCTCGAGAATCTTGTGATAACCGATGAGGAGATTGATTTCATGCGTGCAGTGTGCAAATATATCCCCGGATGGTTTTATAGTTTTTTGAAAGGTTTCCGCTATGATCGGCGCTGGGTTAAGGTTGAACAGGATTCGGAAGGTCATCTTCATATAGGATTTGAGGGAAACTGGAGCAACGTGATTTTGCTGGAAGTGAAGGTATTGGCCATTATCTCGGAACTATATTATGAGATGACCGGAGAATCGGCTTCTTTTGATTATTCCTCTTTCGCAAACAAATCCACTGAAAAAGCGCGGAGACTGATAGAGGGCGGCTGCATGTTCAGCGATTTCGGGACGCGTCGGCGAGCATCCTATAAGGCACAATACGAGGCGGTGAAGGCAATGGCAGAATGCAGTCGGAAAATGAATGGCCCCGGGAAATTGGTCGGTACGAGCAATGTCTGGCTGGCCAAGGAGTTTGATCTGACGCCTATCGGCACGATGGCCCATGAATTGATATGTGCGATTGCTGGAATGTATGGTCCGCAGATGGCCAATCATCTTGCTATGGAAACCTGGACGCATACTTATCGGGGCGCACTCGGAACATTCCTTTATGATACATATGGATGGAACATTTTCAGCCTGAATTTCTCGGAAGATTTTGCTAATCTATTCAAAGGGCTAAGGGTAGATTCGGGCGACAACTACGAGCAACTTGACCTTATTGTGGAGAAATACAAGTCGCTCAATATCGACCCCGCTACCAAACAAGTAGTGTTCAGCAACGGCCTTAATGTTGACGAGGCCATAAAAATACAGAAATATGCTAAAGGGAAATGCATCCCCTCCTTTGGAATAGGGACGCATTTCACAAATGATTTTCCGGGAGTTAAACCGCGGAATATAGTAATAAAGCTTCTTGCAGTGAAAATCACTGAGTCATGGCCATTTTATTGCGATACCTGCAAGTTGAGTGAAGACCGCGGTAAATATACCGGGGATCCGACGACTGTCAGACGTTTTCTCGAAGCAATTCATTCGCCATTCACCATCGATGGCAAGGAAAAATGATATATCAGTTGCTCAGAGTCTTGTAGGCATCCAGAAATTCAAATAGGTTTTTGAGTCCAATTGCCAGACCTATGATGCCTCCGGTAGCCACCGCTATAAGCATATACACATCAGAAAAGTTTGCGTAGACTATCAATCCAATAATTGCTATCATCCAGGGAATAATGATGGCCATAAATTGGAAATGTCTCTTGCGGTAGAAAAGTGATTTGGTTATCACTTCATTGACGCTCATCGTGGCAGGATCTATCCTGGATATTCCTAAATAAAGCCAGTAATCCATCGCAGAACAAGTAGCAAAATAGCAAGCGAATAAAATAGAAATCCAGATACCCAGCGTGTTGTCTCCGACTGTAAATTTGGTGATAAAACTCATGGCAATCATCACAAAGCCAATGATAGAGAATCGTTTGTACTTACTGCTCAATTTTCCCAGAGCACTCATGCGGCGACCGTTAAGTATGTCGTCAATCTGTAGATGTGAGGAATTTCTAAAGCGTGTGTCGCGCCAATCTTTCTGTATGTCCATAATTTTGTAGTTTACTCAGGCCCGAGGCCTGAAGGTTAAGAGGTTAGGGGTTACGAGGTTAGAGGGATTCCATTTCCTTAAGTTTTTCTTTGGCTCTTCTCAGGCGGGTGGCGATTGTGTTGCGGGGCAACCCGCATACGGATGCTATTTCGTCATAACTGAATTCATCGAGCCACATCAGGATTATAGCTTTATCGGTCGGAGAGAGGCAGCTTATCCTATAGTGGAGTTCGCTTATCAGCTTCCGGTGGGAGTCTTCCTCTTCCAACACGTCATAGAGGTCATCGAGCCGTTCGGTCGGCACTTTTTTACTCAGATATCGGAAATTGGAAACGCAGGAGTTCAGCGTGACGCGGTATATCCAGGTTCTTAAAGAAGCATTGCCATGATAAGTCCGTAATCCCTGCCATATATTGATAAGGGCGTCCTGGCGAAGGTCTTCAAATTCATCCCGGCTCCGGGCATAGCCGAAACATATTCGCGAGATTTCGCTGTCATATTCTCTGAGTAGAATTCGGAAATCTGCGGGCGAAGTGATGGGCTGAGATTGATATCCCGTAGATCTTACCCCCTTAGCAGTGCGCATACATATCCGACTGCCGAGAACACGAAGATAAGACCATAGGTCGAGCCAAGCGAAGCGATATTTAAAAGAGAATGCATACATGATTCAAATGTTCTTTCACCTTATTAGTCGCAAAAAAATGCCCAAAAGTTTCACCGCCTCGAAAAAAGTCTGCATCTATAATTAGAGTTTCTTTCGGGTTAGATACCATGAATCATATCAGCAAATCCTTCAATATTTCGATTTGAGAACGTTTAATATGTTTCGTAAGGCTTTTAGAACTATCTTTGTTTAGCACTATCATTCTTCCGAAAGCTACGAGGTCGGTATATACGTCCGCAAGAATCGTGCGCCAAACAGATCTTAGCGACTCCGATGGCAGGATGAATTTTACATTATTATCATGATTGGTGATATAGCGCACGAGCTGGCGCAAAAAATAATATGAAGGAAGCATCCCGGTGGAAAGTGGATCTGCTCCTATACTCGGATAGGGATTAGCATTTATCACAGCTATTTTATCATAGAAAGAACCATCCGGCTCAATATCTAATTTGTCAGCGAGGGCACGAATTTCAGACAGCCAGAAGCGATAAGATGGGGAATTATAAGGATCCAATTGTCCAACGAATGTCGGATCGATATCATCATTAGTCGTTCCCGGCAAATAAAAAGAAGAAATTCCTAATTTTAACCATGAGTCAACAACTACGCGTACACCTTCAGCCTTTCGGGGATTCTCCTGTAAAATCAGATTCTGGATTCGGCTGATAAAGTCGTCATAACGGGTTTCATTTCCCAGAATTATTACTTTCGCTTTTGTAGGGTTTCCATACCAAGGCTCAGGATAAACATATGACGGATATGCGCAATCTTGCATCGCACGATTAGTATTGAAATTCCTGACAATCGGACCATCCCCCGGGAACATCACCCAATGACCGTCGGAGAACATTCCGGCTGGGCGATCTTCTTCAATTGCCGTTTCCCATCCGTTCATTGATCTAAGTTCGTAAAGTTGAATCGAACGAGGGTCTTCAGCTAAATAAGCTTTTTCCCGGTCGCCTTCGGGCAATCTGAAAAGACGCATGAGATCCTCAAGAAGGATTTCCACGTCTGTTGCAATTTTATTATTGCGGTCAAATACGAAAATATCAGCCGGATCTACATTATTTACATATGCCATCATTGCCCATAAGGCCATCTGTATGTCCAATTCGCTTACGTAAGGATAATTGTCAAGAATATACCCTATGTCATCCATTATATCATGACCATACCATGTGGCATATCCGATATCAAGCACTTTAGATTGGATCGGATAAGTGGAATACTCATGACATCCGTTGTCAAAATATGTCCGGGGTGTTTTGGGAAGACTAATCATGTGAATTGTTTTTATATTTGTTATTCATTGCTTGTGTCATTTTAGCCATATGTTTACGGAGAGAAAGAGGTGCGGTTATCTCTACCTTAGGGCCGTGGGATAGAATTTCCATAATGAAATCATAAGTAGGGCATAGACGGACTTCCATGACTACAAAATTATCTCCGCGAGAGATTATTTTCTGAGAAGGATGTAATGGTCGCGATATAAAGTAGTTCGCCTGCTCCTTTTCTACTTTTAGTGAGATAGTCTCAGCACCGATTCCCTTTTCACGTATGATTCCAAAGGCATGGGTAAAGAGTTCGTCAACATTCACTTCCGAAGGTTCGATCCGACGCCCCGCTTCAATTTTGATTATTCGATCGAGAGAAAAACTGTAGACACTATGATCTTCCAATTCGGAGATAAGATACCAGCGTCGTTTGAACTGTTTTACTGCAATCGGTTTGACAATATATTCTGTTTCTCGTCCAATGTCGTAATTATGGCGATAAAGCAGGATTAATGCCCGATTGTCTTCCAAAGCGTCTAATATAGCAAAAAGCAGGAAAGAATCCTTTCCGTGTGGTTCGGTTCTAATAAATTTTCCTATTGAGGAATCAGACTGAATGCGGTTGAAGAGTAAGGCTCCGTTAAGCATTTCAAGAGTTGCACTCGAATAATCGAGAGAAGAGTCACAATCTATATAATAAGTGTTATTAGATCGGTCGCACTCAACGGAAATATTAAACATCTCCTCGATTCCTTTCCGATGATTTTCAAAAGTTTTATGAGGAAGAGGTTCATGATCCTCATTGAGTCGCGCCTTTATCCAATCCTCATTAATCCGGTCAAATGTGATCGGGCCTTTATTGGCTATTTCCCCATACAACCAAAGATAGCGCGCAAACAAATATCCCTTTTTTCTGTAACTATCCATAATATTTATTTTAGGAATCAATCATAACTGTTAATATTCGTGTACAAAGATAGCAATAGCTTTCGCCATATCAAGGCGAAAGTCTAAAGAATCCTTTAAAAAAGAATAGAATTACTATTATATAGGAATATAGACTTTTTTCTGAGATTAGAGCGCGTCCCTTAAAATTTCGGGGTCGAAGGGGCATCGAAATTTTAAGGGACGCGCTCTTGCGCTGGATTCTTGCACAATTATGAACTAAAGGTCTTTGATGTCTGATTATGTTATCGAGAAATCAATATTACCGGATACAAATTAGTAGGACCGCGATTAATCGCGGCCCTATTAATAGAATAGCACTATATGAATATGATGGGATATTACCCGCCATTGATAACCGGATGAATACCGGATCGGGGTTCAGAGGGCGAGGGGAGTGTAGGGGAGGTCGAAAGCTTCGGCTACAGCCTTGAAGGTTATTTTGCCGTCAACAACATTTACGCCGTCAGCAAGGCCGGCATCGCGTTTGCAAGCCTCTACCCATCCGAGGTCGGCCAGACGCACTGCATATGGCATAGTGGCATTGGTGAGCGCAAGTGTGGAAGTGTAAGGCACTGCTCCGGGAATATTTGCAACGGCATATTGAACCACGCCATCGACAACGTATGTAGGCTCGGAGTGAGTGGTAGGATGAGTTGTCTCGAAGCATCCACCCTGATCAACGGCAACGTCTACCATCACTGATCCCGGACGCATCAGTTTAACCATATCTGCAGATACAAGGTGAGGAGTTTTTGCTCCCGGCACGAGTACAGAGCCGATTACGAGATCTGTAGTTGGAAGTTCCTGCTCGATGTTGTGGCGTGAAGAATAGAGAGTTTTCACATTTTTCGGCATAACTTCAGCGCAGTGGCGGAGTACATTAAGGTTGACATCGGTGATAGTTACGTCAGCACCGAGACCTGCTGCCATAAGAGCAGCGTTTCTGCCGACAACGCCTGCACCAAGAACGAGTACTTTGGCCGGCTTTACTCCCGGAACGCCGCCAAGAAGCACACCTCGGCCCCCCTGTGGTTTCTCGAGGAAGCGGGCGCCTTCCTGAATAGACATGCGGCCTGCAACTTCGCTCATAGGAATCAGAAGAGGCAGACGATGATCGCGATCGGTCACTGTCTCATATGCTATACAGATGGCACCGCTTTCAAGCATTGCGTCGAGCAGCTCGCGATCAGATGCAAAGTGGAAATATGTGAAGAGCACCTGTCCTTTGCGGATAAGCTTATATTCGGGTGCGATGGGCTCCTTCACCTTTATAATCATATCGGCTGTGGCATATACATCTTCGATGGTGGGAAGGATGGTAGCTCCGGCAGCCTTGTATTCCTCATCGCTGAAACCGCTGCCTTCTCCGGCAGTGTGCTGAACGTAAAGGTCATGACCATGGGCAACCAACTCTTTGACTCCGGCCGGCGTTGCACCTACACGATTCTCGTTGTTCTTAATTTCTTTTGGAATTCCGATTTTCATAATGTGTTAGATTTAAAGTATTTATAATTATTGTTTCAATTGAGGTCAACTATATTCGTTTTTCCACCCCAAATTTACAAAATTAGTTTCATTCTGCAATAATATCGTGAATAATTTTTTAGACCGCACTAAGGCACGCGCTCTTAGACACCGGCCTATAATGAATGAAAAGACCCCAAAAGTTTGTGTCCAACTTTTGGGGTGCTGTTCAAACTTAATGTATGCGTTCTAAATTACGATTTTGGAAGTTTTGCCGTTTTTGCGTAGGATGTAAATTCCCGGGGCGAGGACCTTTCGGTCGGAGCCGCACGGGATTCCTTCGAGATTATAGAATAATTCGGAGTCGTTCTCTTCGTCATCGGTATCGACGGGGATATCATCAATTCCGGAGGAGAGAACTTCAATTTTTCTGAAATATTTCCAAGGATATGTATTCTTCACTTTCTCCAATGCTTCCGGTTTAACATATAAGGTTGATTCCCGGTACATCACATCTTGGAAGATATCAGGCTGAACCATAGGATTATCAGCAAGATAAATAATCGAATCCGGAATCCAAGTGGGTAGAACCTTGGAAGAGTCATAAGCATCCATTTCTCCGCAAAATATCATAAACCAACTGAACCACACATCATCATGGATTTCTATTGTCTGCACTGATTCGCAATCCATGAAAGCCCTTCGGCCTATTCCAAGACCACGAGGAAGAACTATTCTTTTTGATTCCCATTCAGAGTACGCGAAGGCATATTCATCAATAAAAATCCGATTGTCTGAAGAAAGCGGAATATCCTCAGGGAGCTCCTCGAACGTAAAAAGTTTAATTTTGCTGGATTCGAAAGCCCAACTGCCTATACGGCAACCGCGAGGTATTACCACTTCTTCAAGAAATTCGCAATAAAAGAATGCTGAACTCTCGATTTCTTTAATGTGAGTGAAGTCAAAGCGTTTAATCTTTGATCCTAAAAAACATCCATATGGTATTGTATGCAAATTCTCAGGCCAATCAAATTCTTGCAAATCTGTACCACTTAAAATATATTTCCCGAGTTTGGTAACAGTTGAAGGAATATTTATCTTTTTGATGGAAGAACCACCGAAGGCATCGTTACCTATGGAATCGAGCCCCTCATGGAGAATGACTTCATCAACATTCTTAATCCCCGAGAACGCCTCATCTCCTATAATCTTTACCGAAGAAGGAATCTCAATGGATTTCGGTAAAGAAGAATGATAGAATACTCCCTTCCCTATTGATGAAAGGCTTTCATGAAGTATGATTTCTTCAACATTCTTAAGCTCTGCGAACGCCTTATTACTTAGAACCGTAACCGAGGAAGGAATATCAATCCTTTTTATAGAAGAGTTCATGAAAGCTTCATCACCAATTGAGACG
>JAIDDJ010000019.1 GCA_029055345.1 Muribaculaceae bacterium
CGATTGCCATTATCTCCAGACCGCGTTTCACACGTTGCGCCACCCCTGACCAGAAACGGCCTATGCCATACGTCAGTTTGCCTGCTTTTGAAATGAACGACGGATCGATTGCCACTGCGATGTCATCACCGGGACCGAAACAATCCCTGGCCATGCCTACGTTGACTTTCATCCAGTCCACGGGTGTCTTGAAATTTGAGGCAAAGGTCTTGGCTGTGCGACCGCCATAGCGTGAGAGCCGGGTAAAATTGACTTTGCCCGGAATCAACGCGACAGTGCGTATTGTTAAAATCAGCCAGTTGAGAAACCTTTTGCTCATCTTGGTTGTAGTATTTTCAAATACCGACTTACACCGGATGGTGAAGTCTTTGAGGATCGCCAATACGTTCATAATCTTAAGGCTTTTATAATGAACGCTTTGGCGATTCATTTGTATCTGGCAAGTTAATATATTAACCTAATTTTCAACAACTTCAGTAATTTTTACCGAATCATTGAATTATTGACAAACCGGCAAAACGTTTAATAAAAAGCAGATATTTCATCCCTCTCAGGGATTGAAAACGCTGATAATAATAGAAGCTCGATATCGATTATCTGATGTCGGGCTTCTTCTCCTATGAAATGATTCCATGAAACTGATAAGAACTGATAAGAATTTGTCTTAATCAGCTTTTTTTTATACTTTTGCAGGCGAAATTCCGTTATGTTCTTAACCGAAGTTTTGCCCGGATCATTCAGGGACTTTAGTTCCAATATGTTACTTATTGCATATTAAGTAATTACATTCTTACCATGACTCGGTCCGGCATTAATTGTTGAATTATCCAGAAACATCATCACTAACTAATATGTGTGGAATAGTTGGTTATCTTGGGGATGGCAATGTTTACGACATCCTCATCAAGGGTCTTCACCGACTTGAATATCGTGGCTACGATAGTGCCGGTGTAGCATTAGTAGGCAACGACGGCAAAATCAATATTTTCAAGACAAAAGGGAAAGTAAGCAACCTTGAGGCATTTTGCGCCGATAAGAATCTCGAATCGAAAGTAGGAATCGCCCATACCCGTTGGGCTACCCACGGCGAGCCTTCTGACACAAATGCTCATCCTCATTTCTCGGAAGATGGCAATATCGCCATAGTCCATAATGGCACGATAGAAAACTATAAGCTTCTCAAGGATGCCCTTGAGCAGCATGGGTGTAAGTTTCATTCCGAAACTGACACGGAGGTCCTTGCTCAGTTGATAGAGTATATCCGTGTCACCAACAACTGTTCACTTCTTTCGGCAGTAAGGCAGGCTCTCCATCAGGTCGTAGGCGCTTATGCCATCGCTGTCCTTGAGAAAAATAATCCCGACACTATCATTGCTGCCCGGCAGTCAAGTCCGCTCGTAATCGGTATCGGAGAAAACGAATACTTCCTTGCCTCCGATGCTTCGCCATTCGTGGAATACACTAAGAGTTGCGTTTACCTAAAGGATGGGGAAATAGCGGAGATCCGGCGTGGTGAACCCCTTAAAATCACAAATCTTGCCAATGAGGAGGCGGAAATCGATGTCACGAAACTCGAAATGTCTATTTCGCAGCTTGAGAAGGGCGGTTACCCTCACTTCATGCTCAAAGAGATCTTCGAGCAGCCCTCGACACTCCGCGATTGCATTCGCGGCAGGGTAGTGGCTGATGGTACGCACATCAATATCAATGGTGTCAATGATAATAAGGAGGTGTTCCTTAACGCCAAGCGAATAGTTATCGTGGCGTGCGGCACTTCATGGCATGCCGGCCTGCTCGGAAAGTATCTACTGCAGGATATGTGTCGGATTCCCGTTGTAGTGGAATATGCCAGTGAATTCCGCTATTCCAACCCCGTCATCACCCCCGATGATGTTGTGATTGCAATTTCACAGAGTGGTGAGACCGCCGACACGCTTGCGGCTATCCAGATAGCCAAGAAAGCCGGCGCATTCGTGTTTGGCATCAGCAATGTCGTAGGAAGTTCAATTCCACGCGAAACGTATTCCGGATGTTATATCCATGTCGGACCCGAAATCGGAGTGGCTTCCACAAAGGCATTCACCGGTCAGGTCATGGTGCTTACACTTCTATCGCTTGCCATAGCGCAGCTCAGAGGCACGATGGATGAGGAAACCATAGCCAAGGTAGGGAAGTCTATCCTGAAGATACCGTCATATGTGAAAAAAGTTCTAAAGCTTAACGAACAGATTGAGCGTCTTTCATTGATATTCACATATGCGCGCAATTTCCTTTACTTAGGTCGTGGATACAGCTATCCTGTAGCGCTTGAGGGCGCCCTAAAGCTCAAGGAAATATCTTACATTCATGCTGAAGGATATCCGGCAGCCGAGATGAAGCATGGCCCCATCGCTCTTATAGATCAGGAAATGCCTACGGTAATCATCGCTCCGCAGGACCATCTCTATGATAAAATTGTGAGCAATGTGCAGCAAGTAAAAGCAAGAGGAGGGAAGATTGTGGCAATTGTCAACGAAGGCGACACCGTGATACGCAATCTCGCTGACCATGTGCTTGAGGTGCCGGAGATGCCGGAATGTCTGACTCCGATCATCACTTCGATTCCCCTTCAGCTCCTGTCTTATTATATAGCCATAAACAAAGGCAAGGATGTAGATATGCCTCGCAATCTCGCCAAATCAGTCACAGTGGAGTGATTTTTATTCGAAAGCGTCACTCGAATCTGAGATATGTTTCTCTTTGGTTCATTGTTCCGGATTCTCGAAACCCATATGAGATATGCCGGGTTTCCTAACTTATTTTTCAGTTAAAAAAGGTGAAGAAATGGACCGATAAGGGCAGAAGCCGAAAAAAAGTGACTAAAATAGCATATTTTTTTGGTCAAAGATTTGCGGGAATAGAAAAATTGTTATAACTTTGCACTCGAAATTCGCAAAGGGCAAAGGCCCTTGAATTTTAATGCCTCTTTAGCTCAGTTGGCCAGAGCACGTGATTTGTAATCTCGGGGTCGTTGGTTCGAATCCGACAAGAGGCTCAGAACGGGTGGTTACCAGAGTGGCCAAATGGGGCAGACTGTAAATCTGCTGGCTTACGCCTTCGGTGGTTCGAATCCATCACCACCCACACCAAAAAATGCGGAAGTAGCTCAGTTGGTAGAGCATTAGCCTTCCAAGCTAAGGGTCGCGAGTTCGAACCTCGTCTTCCGCTCAAATTCTGCCTATGTAGCTCAGGGGTAGAGCACTTCCTTGGTAAGGAAGAGGTCGCGGGTTCAAATCCCGCCATCGGCTCAACGCCTCTCTTCTCGAGATGCATGACAATCTAACAAAACAATATAATAGTTCAAGACTATGGCTAAAGAAAAATTCGAAAGAACCAAACCGCATGTGAACATCGGTACGATCGGTCACGTTGACCACGGTAAGACTACTCTTACTGCCGCTATCACAAAGGTGCTCGCAGAAAAAGGACTTTCCGAGCTTCGTTCGTTCGATTCTATCGACAATGCTCCTGAAGAGAAGGAGCGTGGTATTACAATCAATACCGCACACGTTGAGTATCAGACAGCTAACCGCCACTACGCTCACGTAGACTGCCCGGGACACGCTGACTATGTGAAGAACATGGTAACAGGTGCCGCACAGATGGACGGTGCAATCATCGTGGTTGCTGCTACCGACGGTCCGATGCCCCAGACTCGCGAGCACATCCTTCTCGCCCGTCAGGTGAACGTTCCCCGTCTCGTTGTGTTCATGAACAAGTGCGACCAGGTTGACGATGAGGAAATGCTCGAACTCGTTGAAATGGATATGCGCGACCTTCTTTCTCAGTATGAGTATGACGGCGACAACACTCCGGTGATCCGCGGTTCTGCTCTCGGTGCCCTCGAAGGCGATCCGAAGTGGGTTGAGAAAGTACTCGAACTTATGGACGCTGTCGACACTTGGATTCCGCTGCCTCCGCGCGATGTGGACAAACCATTCCTTATGCCTGTTGAGGACGTGTTCTCAATCACAGGACGTGGTACAGTGGCTACTGGCCGTATCGAGACCGGTAAGGTTAAAGTGGGTGACGAAGTTCAGATCCTTGGCCTTGGCGCTGACAAGAAGTCTGTCGTTACAGGTGTCGAGATGTTCCGTAAGCTCCTCGATGAGGGTGAGGCTGGTGATAACGTAGGTCTTCTCCTCCGCGGTATCGATAAGAACGAGGTTAAGCGTGGTATGGTAATCTGCCATCCCGGACAGGTTAAGCCTCACGATCACTTCAAGGCTCAGGTTTATATCCTGAAGAAAGAAGAAGGTGGCCGTCACACTCCGTTCCACAACAAGTATCGTCCTCAGTTCTACATCCGTACGCTCGACGTTACCGGTGAGATCACTCTTCCGGAAGGTGTAGAAATGGTAATGCCCGGTGACAACGTTGAGATCGATGTTAAGCTCATCACTCCGGTAGCTATGGACCAGGGTCTTCGTTTCGCAATCCGCGAAGGTGGCCGCACAGTTGGTTCAGGTCAGATCACACAGGTAATCGACGATTAATAAATCCGACATAACATCAATGGGGGCTGTCAGCCCGACAGCCCCTTATACACGGGAATAGCTCAGTTGGTAGAGCATCGGTCTCCAAAACCGAGGGTCGAGAGTTCGAGTCTTTCTTCCCGTGCCAATTTTAAGAAGACAATGAAATTATTCAAGGATATTAAGGAGAGCTACGACGAACTTGTCTATAAAGTCTCCTGGCCATCTCAGAAAGCCTTGGTGAACAGCTCGGTGCTTGTATTGATAGCTTCCATCATACTGGCTGTTTTCATATGGGTTGTGGATCAGGTTTTCTCTAAGCTGATGGAGTTAATTTACAGTATCAATTTTTAAACCATTCTAACGCGGATTTCAATGGCTGACGCTGAAGTAAAAAAGAGTTGGTACGTTTTGCGTGCCATCTCCGGAAAGGAGGCAAAGGTCAAAGAGGTGCTTGATGCAGCTATCAAGAACACGGACCTTGGTCTTTTCGTGGAACAGGTGTTGATTCCCACACAGAAGGTTTATACCACGCGCAATAACAAGAAGGTGCTTAAGGAGCGCAATCTCTATCCGGGTTATGTCTTTGTAGAGGCAAAACTTACGGGAGAGGTTGTTTTCGAGCTTCGGAACACCACTAATGTTATTGACTTTTTGCGTGGTCGCGCGAAGAATTCCGATCCTGTGGCGCTTCGTGAAAGCGAAGTTAAGCGAATGCTCGGCACGGCTGATGAAATGATGCAGCCGGATGTCGAGGTTGTAGAGGAATATATCGTGGGAGAACCGGTGAAGGTCACCTTCGGTCCTTTCTCAGGATTCTCGGGCGTGATTAAGGAAGTTAACCCCGACAGAAAGAAAATCAAGGTGGAGGTCAAGATATTTGGTCGCCCGACTGATTTGGAGCTGGAAAATTCCCAGGTCGTAAGGGAATAGGACGTTGATGTTACGCATCGTCGTATGCCGGAACGACAAAAAAAGAATCAATTAAACAAAGTAGAACAATGGCAAAAGAAATTGCTGGACAGATCAAATTGCAGATAAAAGGAGGCGCGGCCAATCCGTCGCCACCGGTAGGTCCCGCGCTGGGTTCCAAGGGTATCAATATCATGGAATTTTGCAAGCAATTCAATGCCCGTACCCAGGACAAGGCCGGCAAGGTCCTTCCTGTAGTCATCACTTACTATACGGACAAGAGCTTCGACTTTATCGTCAAGACTCCTCCGGTAGCAGTGCAGCTTAAGGAAGTAACCAAGCTCAAGAGCGGCTCAGCTCAGCCTAACCGTAAGAAGGTAGCTGAAGTGACTTGGGATCAGGTTAAAACAATTGCAGAGGACAAGATGCCCGATTTGAACTGTTTTACTTTAGGGTCTGCAATGAAAATGGTTGCAGGCACAGCAAGAAGCATGGGTATCACCGTGAAAGGGGACTTCCCTGAAAACGTCTAATAAATCTTTGAAAAATGGGAAAACTGACAAAAAATCAAAAGTTGGCTTTATCGAAGATTGAACCCGGGAAGTCTTATACTCTCAAAGAGGCCGCCGATAAGGTGAAGGAGGCGTCGTTCGAGAAATTCGACGCGTCGCTTGATATCGACGTTCGTCTCGGTGTAGATCCCCGAAAGGCTGACCAGATGGTCCGTGGCGTGGTATCACTACCCCATGGTACAGGTAAGGAAGTCAAGGTGCTCGTGCTCTGCAACCCCGATGCGGAGGCTGCTGCTAAAGAAGCCGGTGCTGACTATGTCGGTCTTGACGAATACATCCAGAAAATCAAGGATGGTTGGACAGATGTTGACGTAATCATCACTCAGCCTTCTGTAATGGGTAAGCTCGGTCCGTTGGGTCGTATTCTCGGTCCCCGCGGCTTGATGCCTAACCCCAAGAGCGGTACTGTGACTATGGATGTCGCTAAGGCTGTAAAGGAAGTAAAGCAGGGTAAAATCGATTTCAAAGTCGACAAAACGGGAATCGTACATGCTTCTATCGGCAAAGTGTCGTTCTCGGCAGACAATATGGCCGACAACGCGAGAGAATTCATCAATACGCTGATTAAGCTTAAGCCGGCCACTTCGAAAGGCACATATATCAAGAGCATTTATCTTTCAAGCACGATGGGCCCCGGCGTTAAAGTCGAGCCTAAGTCGGTTGCTGAGTAATCTTTAAATCGAATCGTAAAAATGAAAAAGGAAGATAAAGCTATTGTAATCGCCAAGATCGGCGACGAACTCGCAAAGTACAGCTGCGTATATCTGGTGCAGTCGGCAGGACTTGATGCTGCCAAGACAAGCAAGCTCAGACGCGCATGCTTCGGCGAAGATATAAAGATGCTCTGCGTCAAGAATACTCTTCTTAAGAAGGCTTTCGAGTTAAGTGATGTTGATTACTCCGGTCTTTATGACCTTCTCCACGGTGAAACCACATTGCTCCTGAGCAATGTCGGAAACGCTCCTGCGAAGCTTATCAAGAAGTTCCGCGACAAGAAGGAGACCCTCCCTATGCTGAAGGGTGCCTTCGTGGAGGAATCCGTATACGTCGGTGAGGAATCTTTGGAAGCCCTTGCCAACATCAAGAGCAAGAACGAACTTATCGCCGACATCGTGGCACTTCTGCAGTCGCCGGCCAAGAACGTCATCAGCTCGCTTCAGTCAGGTGCCACAAAGCTTCATGGCATCCTCGAGACACTTTCCAAAAAAGAAGCATAATCCAAATTTAAAAATAATAAAAAATACATACGAAAATGGCAGATTTAAAAGCATTTGCAGAACAGCTTGTTAACCTTACAGTAAAGGAAGTTAACGAACTCGCAGAGATCCTTAAGAATGAGTACGGCATCGAGCCCGCCGCTGCAGCTGTAGCAGTTGCTGCCGGTCCCGCCGCAGGTGCTCCCGCTGAGGAGGAAAAGTCTGAGTTTGACGTGATCCTCAAGGCTGCTGGCGCAAGCAAGCTCGCAGTTGTTAAGCTCGTTAAGGAGCTCACAGGTCTCGGCCTCAAGGAGGCTAAGGCTCTCGTGGATGGCGCTCCCGGCGTCGTTAAGGAAGGTCTTCCCAAAGCTGAGGCTGAGGGCCTGAAGAAGCAGCTCGAAGAGGCTGGCGCCGAAGTTGAGCTCAAATAAGATATCTCAATTTCCCCTAATAGGTTAAGAGCGCCTTTTTATGTGCGTTCTTAACCTATTTTCTCTATTTATTTTCTCTTTTATCTCTCCCTCCCAAATTTTCCATGCAAAATCATGGATCAGAAATTTTTCTCATGCACGAAGTGAACCGAATCGGTGGAACAAGTCTTGAGAGCTTCGCCTGAAACGTTCTTTATGATTCTTTAATCTTTATTGACTGTTTCCGGCAAATTTTATGCGTCAATATCTCGGCGCTCAAAGCCGAATATTGTTTGAGCGGGGTTACCATGCCCATAGAAACTTAAATTACACCCAATGTCAGCAAATTTAATCGAAAAGCCGCGCGTCAATTTCGCGTCGATCAAGAATCCGCTGCCTTTCCCTGATTTCCTGGAAGTCCAGTTGAAATCTTTCCGCGATTTCTTGCAACTCGACACTCCCCCTGAAGAACGCAAAAATCAAGGTCTGTACAAGGTGTTTGCAGAGAATTTCCCTATCGCAGACACCCGTAACAACTTTGTGCTCGAGTTTCTCGACTATTATATCGACCCTCCGCGCTATTCCATCGAGGAATGCCTGGAGAGAGGTTTGACTTACAGCGTCCCTCTGAAGGCGAAGTTGAAGCTTTACTGCACCGATCCTGACCACGTCGATTTCGAGACCATCATTCAGGATGTATATCTGGGCCCGATTCCTTATATGACCGACCAGGGCACTTTCATCATTAATGGTGCGGAACGTGTAGTTGTTTCACAGCTGCATCGTTCTCCCGGTGTCTTCTTCGGCAGCAGTATCCACGCTAACGGCACTAAGCTCTATTCAGCCCGTATCATTCCTTTCCGCGGCAGCTGGATTGAGTTTGCTACTGACATCAATAATGTCATGTATGCCTATATCGACCGAAAGAAGAAGCTCCCTGTAACTACGCTTCTCCGCGCTATCGGTTTCGAATCAGATAAAGACATTATTCAGATATTCGATCTCGCCGAGGAAATCAAAGTTAACAAGACCAATCTGTCGAAGGTTGTCGGCCGCAAGCTCGCCGGCCGCGTGATGAAGACGGATGTGGAGGATTTCGTTGACCCCGACACTGGCGAGGTAACTTCCGTGGAGCGTAACGCTATCGTTGTGGAACGAGGCGAGGAAA
This sequence comes from Muribaculaceae bacterium, assembly GCA_029055345.1. Taxonomy (GTDB): domain Bacteria; phylum Bacteroidota; class Bacteroidia; order Bacteroidales; family Muribaculaceae; genus Lepagella. The sequence continues at coordinate 8,773 of JAIDDJ010000019.1, forward strand.
TTACTCCGGAAAATATTGATGCTATTCTCGAGAGCGGTGTCAAATCCATCCTTCTTGAAAAGGAGAATGTAAATGCCGTGGATTACAGCATCATCTTCAACACATTGCAGAAAGACCCCTCCAACTCTGAGCAGGAGGCGGTAACATATATCTATCGACAGCTGCGTAACGCCGATCCACCGGATGCAGCCTCCGCGCGCGAGGTAATCCAGAGCCTTTTCTTCTCTGAAAAGCGTTATGATTTAGGCGAAGTGGGCCGCTTCCGTATCAACAAGAAGCTCGGTCTGAACACTCCTATGGACGTGAAGGTGCTCACCCGCGAGGACATCATCGCCATCATCAAATATCTGATTGAGCTTATCAATGCCAAGAGTGATGTAGATGATATCGACCACTTGAGCAACCGCCGTGTGCGCACAGTCGGAGAGCAGCTTTACAATCAGTTCGGCGTCGGCCTCGCCCGCATTTCCCGCTCAATCCGTGAGAAGATGAACGTGCGCGATAATGAAGTGTTCAAGCCTATTGACCTTATCAACGCCAAGACCATCTCTGCGGTGATCAATACCTTCTTCGGTACGAACGCCCTGTCGCAATTCATGGACCAGACCAACCCTCTGGCGGAAATAACCCACAAACGCCGTATGTCGGCCCTTGGCCCCGGCGGACTTTCCCGCGAGCGCGCCGGATTCGAGGTTCGCGACGTTCACTACACTCACTATGGTCGTCTGTGTCCTATCGAAACGCCTGAAGGCCCGAACATCGGTCTGATTTCGTCTCTCTGTGTATACGCGAAGATAAATAATCTCGGATTCATCGAGACTCCTTACCGTAAGGTAGAAAATGGTGTTGTCGATCTTAACAACGATGATGTGGTTTATCTCACCGCCGAGATAGAGGAGGGCCAGACAATCGCTCAGGGTAACGCTCCTGTCAACGATGACGGTTCATTTGTCAACCCGAGGGTAAAGGCTCGTCTTGATGCCGATTTCCCGATCGTGCCCCCTAAAGATCTTCAGCTCATGGATGTGGCTCCAATTCAGATTGCCTCGATAGCGGCATCGCTGATTCCTTTCCTCGAGCATGACGATGCTAACCGCGCGCTTATGGGCTCGAACATGATGCGTCAGGCAGTTCCCCTGCTGCGCAGTGAGGCTCCTATCGTCGGCACCGGTATTGAAGGGCAGTTGATTCGTGATTCCCGCACGCAGATTATGGCGGAAGGCCCGGGCGTAATCGAGTATGTCGATGCTACGGTGATCCGTATCCGCTATGACCGCACAGAGGACGAGGACTTCGTGCAGTTTGAATCCGCGGTAAAAGAATACAAGATTCCCAAGTTCCGGCGCACCAACCAGGGTACGACCATAGACCTTCGCCCTATTTGCGACAAAGGCCAGAGAGTAAACAAAGGCGACATCCTTACTGAGGGGTACTCCACTGAAAAGGGAGAGCTTGCTCTCGGACGTAACCTCAAAGTGGCTTTCATGCCCTGGAAAGGATATAACTATGAGGACGCAATCGTGCTCAACGAGCGTATGGTCCGAGAAGACATCCTGACATCAGTCCATGTCGATGAGTTCACTCTCGAAGTTCGCGAGACCAAGCGCGGTATGGAGGAACTTACATCCGATATTCCTAACGTCAGCGAAGACGCCACAAAGGATCTTGACGAACGCGGTATAATCCGTGTAGGAGCATATGTACAGCCGGGAGACATCATGATCGGTAAGATCACACCTAAGGGTGAATCAGACCCGACACCGGAGGAAAAACTTCTGCGTGCCATCTTCGGCGACCGTGCCGGCGATGTAAAGGATGCTTCTCTCAAGGCGAATCCTTCGTTGAAGGGCGTCGTGATTGGCACTAATCTGTTTGCCAAGGCTGTCAAGAAAAAAGGCACCAAGGCCGGAGCGAATATCGTGCCCGACGAGCTTGAACTTGAATACAAGGAGAAGCAGGATAAACTCCGGGAGCTTATGGTCCATAAGATGAAGACTCTTCTCAAGGGAATGGCATCTGAAGGCGTTACCGATTTCATTGGAGCCGATATCGTTCCTAAGGGCGCTCCTTTCGATAATGTAGATTTCGGGTCGCTCAATTACGAGACGGTAAATATCTCCGGATGGACTTCAGATGAACGCATCAACAAGATGGTCGGAGAGCTGATCACCAATTATATGCGTAAGTCGAAAGAAATCGACAGCCAGCTCCGCCGCAAGAAGCTTGATATCACCATCGGTGACGAACTCCCGGCAGGCATCATGCAGATGGCTAAGGTCTATATTGCTAAGAAACGTAAGATCGGTGTAGGTGACAAGATGGCAGGTCGTCACGGAAACAAGGGTATCGTGTCGCGCGTGGTCCGTCAGGAAGATATGCCGTTCCTTGAAGATGGGACTCCGGTCGATATCGTTCTGAACCCCCTTGGCGTGCCTTCTCGTATGAACCTCGGTCAGATATTCGAGACTGTACTCGGTTGGGCCGGACGCGAACTCGGAGAGAAATTCGCAACGCCGATTTTCGATGGAGCATCGCTTGACGATCTCAACGAATGGACCGACAAGGCAGGTCTGCCACGTTATGGTAAGACATATCTGTATGACGGTGGCACCGGCGACCGTTTCGACCAGCCGGCTACCGTAGGTGTGATCTACATGCTTAAGCTTGGCCACATGGTCGAAGACAAGATGCACGCCCGGTCTATTGGTCCGTACTCACTGATTACGCAGCAGCCTCTTGGAGGTAAGGCCCAGTTCGGTGGTCAACGTTTCGGAGAGATGGAGGTATGGGCGCTCGAGGCCTTTGGCGCAGCTCATATCCTTCAGGAGATTCTGACCATTAAGTCAGACGACGTAGTGGGCCGAAGCAAAGCCTACGAGGCCATAGTGAAGGGCGACCCGATGCCCAACCCCGGTATTCCCGAGTCTCTCAACGTGCTTCTCCATGAGCTCCGCGGCCTTGGACTCAGCATCACTCTCGACTAATTTTTAAGAAAATCCTCCCCCGGGCGCCTTTTCCATTGTGCCCGGGGATCAATAAAGGAATCAATATATGGCTTTTAGAAAAGACAATAAGATTAAAAGCAATTTCACGAAGATTACAATCGGCCTCGCTTCTCCTGAAGAAATAAAGGAGAAGTCGAGCGGTGAGGTGCTCAAGCCCGAGACCATCAACTACCGGACCTACAAACCGGAACGTGACGGCCTCTTTTGCGAGAAAATCTTTGGCCCGGTGAAGGACTATGAGTGCCACTGTGGTAAATACAAACGTATCCGCTATAAAGGGATCGTATGCGACCGATGCGGTGTCGAAGTGACCGAAAAGAAGGTGCGCCGTGAAAGAATGGGGCATATCGAACTCGTAGTTCCGGTTGCCCATATCTGGTATTTCCGTTCGCTCCCCAATAAAATAGGTTATCTGCTTGGCATTCCGTCAAAGAAACTCGAGGATATCATTTATTATGAAAAATATATAGTGATAAATCCCGGTACGGTAGAAGTTGAGCTTGAGCCCGGAAAAGGACCTCGTCCTCTTGAGAAACTCGAATTGCTTTCCGAGGAACAATATATGCGCGTTCTCGATGCGCTTCCTGAAGGCAATGATGAGCTTGAAGATGGCGATGAGAACAAATTCGTGGCAAAGATGGGAGCGGAGGCGATTTACGAGCTTCTTCAGAACATAGATCTCGTGTCGCTTGCCGCTGAATTGCGTATGCGCGCCAATACAGATGGCTCGCAGCAGAGAAAGACCGAGGCTCTTAAACGTCTGCAGGTTGTCAATTCCTTCATCGCATCGGCCAACCGGAACAAACCTGAGTGGATGGTGCTAAAGGCAGTGCCGGTAATTCCTCCCGAATTGCGTCCGCTCGTGCCTCTGGATGGCGGCCGTTTTGCTACTTCCGACCTTAACGACCTCTATCGTCGTGTCATAATCCGCAATAACCGTCTGAAACGTCTTATCGAGATCCAGGCTCCAGAAGTCATTCTCCGTAATGAGAAGCGTCTTCTTCAGGAAGCCGTTGATTCGCTCCTCGACAACAGTCGTAAGTCTTCGGCAGTAAAGAGCGATGTCAACAGGCCTCTGAAATCTCTTTCAGACTCCCTCAAAGGCAAGCAGGGACGTTTCCGCCAGAATCTTCTCGGTAAGCGTGTGGACTATTCAGCCCGCTCGGTTATCGTGGTAGGTCCGGAGCTCAAGATGCATGAATGCGGTATTCCCAAGCTGATGGCAGCCGAACTTTACAAGCCGTTCGTAATCCGCAAGCTCATCGAGCGCGGCATTGTGAAGACCGTGAAGAGTGCAAAGAAAATCGTTGACCGCAAAGAGGCTGTGGTATGGGATATCCTCGAACACGTGATGAAGGGTCATCCGGTGCTGTTGAACCGTGCCCCGACGCTTCACCGTCTTGGTATTCAGGCATTCCAGCCCCGCATGATCGAGGGTAAGGCAATCCAGCTTCATCCTCTGGCATGTACGGCCTTCAACGCCGACTTCGATGGTGACCAGATGGCTGTCCATCTCCCGCTTAGCAACGAGGCCATCCTCGAAGCTCAGATGCTGATGCTCGGCGCACATAACATCCTTAACCCGGCTAACGGTGCTCCTATCACCGTGCCGTCTCAGGATATGGTGCTCGGTCTTTATTACATCACCAAGCTCAGAAAGGGCGACAAGGGCGAAGGAACCGTGTTCTACGGTCCTGAAGAAGCTGAAATCGCATATAATGAGGGCAGAGTGACGCTCCATGCTCCGGTCACCGTCCTTGTAGACGATATCGTCGATGGTAAGCCCGTGAAGGTGCTTAAAGAAAATACATCCGTGGGTCGCGTGCTGTTCAACCAGTATGTTCCCAAAGAAATTGGATATGTAAATGAAATCATCTCCAAAAAGTCGCTTCGCGGCATCATCAGCAATGTCATCAAGGCTTGTGGTGTGACCCGTTCGGCTCAATTCCTCGATGATATCAAGAACCTCGGTTACCGCATGGCATTCCGCGGCGGATTGAGCTTCAACCTCGGTGATGTGATCATCCCGGAAGAGAAAGCCCAGTATGTGGCCGAGGGCCATGCTCAGGTGGAAGAAGTGCTCAATAACTTCGCCATGGGTTTCATCACCGGTAATGACCGTTACAATCAGGTCATCGATATCTGGACACATGTCAACGACCGTCTCGCCTCTACGCTCATGAAGCAGATGGAGGAGGACCAGCAGGGATTCAATTCCGTCTATATGATGCTTGATTCCGGAGCCCGTGGCTCGAAAGACCAGATCCGTCAGCTCTCCGGTATGCGTGGACTTATGGCAAAACCTCAGAAAGCCGGTGCAGAAGGTGGTCAGATTATCGAGAACCCGATTCTTGCCAACTTCAAGGAGGGCCTGTCGGTGCTTGAGTACTTTATCTCTACTCACGGTGCCCGTAAGGGTCTTGCCGATACGGCTCTTAAGACTGCCGATGCCGGTTATCTTACCCGCCGTCTTGTCGATGTTGCCCATGACGTGATTATCAATGAGGAAGATTGCGGCACACTCCGTGGTCTCGTATGCACTGAAATTAAGAACAACGAAGAGGTAGTGGCATCTCTGTCAGAGAGAATCCTTGGTCGTGTCTCCGTTCATGACGTGGTGGATCCCTACAATCCGGATGATATTATCGTCCACGCAGGTGAGGAAATCACAGAAGCTGCAGCCGAGAGAATCGAAAAGTCTCCTATCGAATCGGTAGAGATACGTTCGGTGCTGACCTGTGAGTCCAAGAAGGGTGTTTGCGCAAAATGCTACGGGCGCAACCTTTCTACCCACAGAATGGTACAGAAGGGTGAGGCTGTCGGCGTAATCGCAGCGCAATCGATTGGTGAGCCGGGTACTCAGCTTACACTCCGTACGTTCCACGTCGGTGGTGTTGCCGGTAACGTGGCTGCCAAGAAAGATGTGACCACCCGACATGACGGTCGCCTCGAAATCGATGAACTCCGCACCGTCAAGGATAAGGATGGTATCGATATCGTGGTAGGACGTATGGCCGAAATGAGACTCGTAGAGCCTAAATCGGGTATTGTCCTTATGACTGCCAATATTCCTTACGGCTCCAGATTATACTGCAAGGATGGCCAGATGGTGGAGAATGGCACTATGATTTGCGAGTGGGACCCCTTCAACGCCGTCATCGTCACCGAAGAGGGTGGTTCTGTCCGGTTCGAGAATGTGGAAGAGGGTGTTACCTATCGTGTGGAATCCGAAGAGGGTACCAATCTTCACGAGAAGATTATCATCGAATCCAAGGACCGTACAAAAGTGCCGTCCGCACATCTCTATAATTCTAACGGCGAACTGATCCGCACATATTCTCTGCCCGTAGGCGCTCACCTGCTTATTAATGAAGGAGAGGTCGTTACCCCCGGTCAGGTAATCGTGAAAATTCCGCGTGCGAGCAATAATGCCGGTGATATCACCGGTGGTCTTCCCCGTGTTACCGAGCTCTTCGAGGCTCGCAATCCGTCAAATCCGGCAGTTGTGTCCGAAATCGACGGTGAGGTTGCAATCGGTAAGATCAAGCGTGGTAACCGCGAGATATCCGTAACGAGTAAACTCGGCGAGGAGAAGAAATATCTTGTGCCTCTGTCGAAGCAGATACTTGTTCAGGAAAACGATTATGTGCGTGCCGGAACTCCGCTTTCCGATGGCGCCATAACTCCTGAGGATATCCTTAATATCATGGGCCCGACTGCAGTTCAGGAATATATCGTGAACGAAGTTCAGGATGTCTACCGTATGCAGGGTGTGAAGATCAACGACAAGCACTTCGAGGTGATTGTGCGCCAGATGATGCGCAAAGTCACAATCATTGATCCGGGCGACACTAAGTTCCTCGAGCAGCAGGTAGTCGATAAGCGCGAGTTCATGGATGAGAATGACTCCATTTGGGGTAAGAAATACATCATCGATGCCGGCGACAGCACCAACTATCTCGCAGGCCAGATTATCACGCAGCGCAAGCTCCGGGATGAGAATTCGGCCCTTAAGCGCAAGGACCTTAAGATAATGACCGTGCGCGATGCCATGCCGGCTACTTCGCGTCAGATTCTTCAGGGTATCACCAGAGCTGCGTTACAGACTTCCAGCTTCATGTCGGCCGCTTCATTCCAGGAGACCACAAAAGTGCTCAACGAGGCTGCCATCAACGGTAAGTCCGACACGCTCGAGGGTATGAAGGAGAATGTGATTTGCGGTCACCTTATTCCTGCCGGAACTGGTCTGCGCGAGTATCAGAAGCTCGTGGTGGCCAATAAGGATGAATTGTCGGCCCTCCAGCTCACAGATGTCCCCGAGGACATTATAGAAGTGGAAGCCGAGGAAATTAACCCGGTCGGATAAACGATTGATATAACTTTATTGTTACCCGGATAGGACCAATAGTCTTATCCGGGTTTGTTTTTCAACCGATTCATAGTATACTATATCAGAGTTTACAACTTTATCAATCCCGGAGATGTCCCATTTCGTTTTTTATAATTAATTTTGCATATTCTAACAACATCGGAAGAGCATAGTAAAGAACAGCAATATGGCAAAGATTCAGCATTATACCGGCCTGACAGATGCGCAGGTGACCGAAAACCGAATGAAATATGGCGTAAATATTCTTACGCCTAAGGAGAAAGTTTCATTATGGCGACTGTTTCTGGAAAAATTCGGCGATCCACTGATTATTATCCTCCTTATAGCAGGAGCCCTGTCGATAGGAATTTCTTGCTATGAATACTGGGGACTTGGCAAGGATGTCGGAGTATTCATCGAGCCGGTCGGAATCTTCATTGCCATTTTGCTTGCTACAGGTCTCGCTTTCATATTCGAGATGAAGGCCGACAAGGAGTTCGCTCTTTTAAATCAAGTGAATGATGATGAACCGGTTCAGGTGATCCGCAACGGCAATATGACTCAGGTGCCGAGAAAGGATGTCGTGGTCGGCGATATTGTAGTTCTTAACACCGGAGAGGAAATCCCCGCTGATGGGGAGCTCCTCGAGGCCGTTTCGCTCAATATAGATGAATCGACTCTTACCGGTGAGCCGATCTGCCACAAGACTGTGGTAGAAGCTGAGCTCGATCCGGAAGCTACTTTCCCATCGAATCATGCGATGCGCGGCACTAAAGTGATGGAGGGTCACGGCATAATGCGTGTAGAGGCAGTAGGGGATAATACTGAGAACGGGAAAGTGTTCCAGGCCTCCCAGATTGATGACAGCGTCAAAACACCTCTCAACGAACAGCTTGACGGCCTCGGAAAACTCATCACAAAGATTTCATACGGCTTTGCAATCGCTATAGTGATAGGCCGGATACTGATGTATCTGATCGGAACGGATTTTGATTGGCTCGGATTTCTTGCATATCTACTTCAGACTCTGATGGTGGCCGTGACTCTTGTGGTGGTGGCAGTGCCGGAAGGATTGCCGATGGCTGTGACTCTCTCGTTGGCTTATTCTATGCGCAGAATGCTCAAGACCAACAATCTTGTAAGGAAGATGCATGCCTGCGAGACAATGGGCGCAACCACCGTGATATGCACTGATAAGACCGGCACGCTGACGCAGAATCAGATGACCGTATTCAAAACCAATTTCTATGGTAACCCTGATAATGACGTCCTAATAGAGGGCATAGCCGTGAACACGACCGCCCAACTTGACCTTTCGGGAGAGAAGCCGCAGGTGCTCGGAAATCCGACCGAAGGGGCACTATTGCTTTGGCTCAGAAAGCGAGGTGTCAATTATGTTGACGTCAAGGATAAGGTAAGCGTCATCGAAGAACTCCCGTTCTCCACTGAGCGTAAATATATGGCTACGGTCGTCAAGTCTGCCGGCGGGAAGACTATCATGTATGTTAAAGGTGCGCCCGAGATTATATTCGGTCTCTGTCGGAATCAGGCGGGAGTGTCGAAAAAAGAAATTGACGCTCAGCTTCTTGAATATCAGAATCAGGCGATGCGTACACTTGGATTCGCATATCAGGAACTGCAACCGGGTGATAAGACGATAGCCGATGGCAAAGTAGTTGCTGAGAATCTGACGTTCCTTGGAATTGTTGCCATCTCCGATCCGGTGCGTGCGGATGTTCCGGAAGCGGTCAGAGAGGTGCTCGATGCAGGAATAAAGGTCAAGATAGTGACCGGCGACACCCCCGGAACCGCCAAGGAAATTGCCCGGCAGATTGGCCTATGGGACGATCATATCGATATCGACCGCAATATCATCACCGGTGTTGAATTCGAGGCTCTGAGCGATGCCGAGTTGAAAGAAAGGGTAGGGGAAATAAAGATTATCGCGCGTGCTCGTCCGATGGATAAGAAGCGCCTTGTAGAGGCCCTTCAGGACAATAATGAAGTGGTCGCCGTCACCGGAGACGGCACGAACGATGCTCCGGCCCTCAAGGCTGCCCACGTCGGGCTTTCAATGGGCGACGGCACATCGGTAGCAAAAGAAGCCTCCGATATTACCATTGTCGACAATTCATTCTCCTCAATCGGTCGAGCCGTGATGTGGGGGCGGTCGCTCTATCAGAATATACAGCGGTTCATCCTTTTCCAGATGACTGTGAATGTGGCTGCCTGTTTAATTGTGCTGTTCGGAGCTTTTATGGGCACCGAATCGCCGCTTACGGTCACTCAGATGCTCTGGGTCAATCTTATTATGGATACATTCGCAGCTATGGCCCTCGCGTCATTGCCTCCCTCGAATTCGGTTATGAAAGATAAGCCGCGCCGTCGCGAGGCATTTATCATAAACAGACCTATGTGGCGCTCAATTATCGGTGTAGGTGGCGCATTCTTTGTGCTGCTTCTCGGACTCCTCTATATCTTTGAGCATTATGATGTAAGCAGCATGACTGAGCTCTTCAGTTTCAGACCCCAGCCAGCTGTAGATTTCTACAATCCTTCGTTAACCCCCGTCGAGCTTTCGATGTTCTTCACTATTTTCGTTTTCCTGCAGTTCTGGAATCTGTTCAATGCGAGAGCCTTCGAAAGCGGCCGGTCGGCATTCCATTTTAAAGGTGCCGGAGGCTTTGTCATGATTGCATTGGTCATTCTCTTCGGGCAGATACTTATCGTTTCGGTAGGTGGAGATTTCTTCCAGGTTGTTCCGCTCAGCATCATCGACTGGCTGATAATAATAGGTTCTACTTCTTTAGTTTTGTGGATTGGGGAGTTCATTCGCCTTTTCAAGCCTGCGGCGCATGATGATGCGCGCGAATGATTCAGGAAGGCGCACGTTATAAAGGTCGAAAGCTTCGTCAAAGAGGGGAGCGATTTCCTCATCCGTAAATCCGGCGATTCCACATCCGATGCGCGTCACGTAGAATGTGGTCTGGTCCCATTCACGCGCCAGATTGAGGAATTCATCCACATAGGGCTTTATTTCATCAATGCCCCCATGCATAGTGGGGATTGCATATGATTGTCCTTGCATTCCGACTCCCTGACCCGGAACTGCTCCAAACTTAAGTAATGCGGTGCGAGCAGCCCCGCCCATGTGTTGGCCTGCAAGGTTACTTCCGAACACAAATACTTCATCCTGTCCCAGAGAGCTGATATTCTCCGGGGTGAATTTTCTGCCTCCGAGAGCTGATGTGATGTCCTCCTCGGTTATCCTCTTGTTATTCATAATCTTATTATCCATTGTCTTGTTATCCATTGTCTTTTAATTCACATTTTTATTTCACAGACTAAATTGAGTATGATAGTCAGCTTGTTTATTCTAATGCTCCTGCATTGTCTGATCAGCGTAATTAATGAATAGCAAAGGGATGCCCGTAAAGACATCCCTTCGCCATATGAGATAGTGTTATCAGTCGTTCTTACGCAGTTTTATTTCTTCCGGAGTCAGTTCAGGATCCACGCCCCAGTTCTGGGCTGCCAGGCGCTTGTAGTTGTTATAGCGCCATTGAGCGTTGGCCTTGGCTGCAGCAAAGAGTTCGTCAGCATCCTGCGGGAACATCTTGTAAAGGGATGCGAAACGGACCTCACCCTTGAGGAAGTCATCAAACTTGCTCCAGTCAGGTTCTTTAGAGTCGAGTGAGAATGGATTTTCTCCCTTGGCTTCGAGTTCAGGATTATAGCGCCAGAGGTGCCAGTAACCGCATTCCACAGCCTGTTTCTCTTCTTCCTGGCTATGCCCCATACCTTTCTTTATACCATGGTTGATACACGGTGCGTAAGCAATGATGAGCGATGGGCCGTCATAAGCCTCAGCTTCGCGGATGGCCTTGAGAGTCTGTGCGTTGTCTGCGCCCATTGCTATCTGAGCCACATATACGTAACCGTAAGTGGTAGCAATCAGACCGAGGTCTTTCTTGCGGATTCGCTTGCCCGCTGCGGCGAACTTGGCGATAGCTCCGATCGGTGTGGATTTCGATGACTGGCCGCCTGTATTGGAGTAAACCTCCGTATCGAGAACAAGAATATTCACGTTCTTACCGGAAGCGATTACATGGTCGAGACCTCCGAAGCCTATGTCGTAGCTTGCTCCGTCACCACCGACAATCCACTGACTGCGCTTGGTGAGATAAGCCTTCAGGTCGACAATATTCTTGCAATCGGGGCATCCGGCTTCCGCGCCATCCTTCACAGCATCCACGAGTGCCAGACCCTTGAGATGGGATTCCTTGGCGTCATTGCGGGCATCAAGCCATGCTTTGGCTGCTTCGCGGGCTGCTTCGGGAGCCTCTGCATTGTCAGCGATGTTCTGAGCTGATTCCTTTACTCTCTCACGAAGCTTTTCATATGCGATATGCATTCCGAGTCCATACTCGCAGAAGTCCTCGAAGAGAGAGTTTGCCCAAGCCGGACCATGACCATGCTCGTCAGTGGTGTAAGGAGTGGAAGGAACTGAACCGGAATAGATGGAGCTACAACCGGTGGCGTTGGCCACCACTTCACGCGTGCCGAAGAGCTGAGTGATAAGTTTCAGATAAGGAGTCTCACCGCAACCGGAGCATGCGCCGGAGAACTCGAACAGAGGTTTGGCGAACTGACTGTTCTTTACGTTTGCAGCCACATCAACGAGGTCGGCTTTGTTCTTGACGTTCTTAACAAGCCATTCCCAGTTCTTATCCTGGTCAAGCTGCGTCTCAAGAGACATCATCTTCAGGGCCTTCTCACCCTTCATGCCCGGACAAACGTCAACGCAGTTGCCACAACCGAGGCAATCGAGAACATCGACCTGCTGCACGAAGCGCATACCGGTCATTGTCTTTCCGAGAGCCGGCTTTGAGTGGTCCTCGCCGAAAGGTGCGGCGGCCGCTTCCTCAGGAGTCAGTACAAACGGACGGATGGCTGCGTGAGGACATACATACGAACATTTGTTACACTGGATACAGTTTGCCGTGATCCATTCCGGAACGAAAGCCGCCACGCCGCGCTTCTCATAAGCAGCCGTGCCCTGTTCCCAGGTGCCATCGGCATTATCCTTGAATGTGCTCACCTTCAGCAGGTCGCCATCCTGGGCGTTGATCGGGCGAACCACTGTCTCAATGAATTCCGGTGCCGGTGTGGCCTTGGGTGCGTCATCTGCAAGGTCAGCCCATTCAGGCTTGATTTCGAGCTTGTGATATTCGCCGCCACGGTCTACCGCCTGATTGTTCATGTTGACGATATTCTCACCCTTCTTGCCATATGACTTGACGATGAATTTCTTCATCTGCTCGATGGCGAGATCCACAGGAATCACCTCCGTGATGCGGAAGAAAGCACTCTGAAGGATAGTGTTCGTGCGGTTGCCGAGACCTATTTCCTGTGCTATCTTGGTAGCGTTGATATAGTAAACGGTGATGTTGTTCTTGGCGAAATAGCGTTTCACCTTGTTGGGCAGATTATCAGCGAGTTCATCGCCTTCCCAGATTGTGTTGAGAAGGAATGTGCCGTTGGGCTGAAGGCCGCGGGTCACATCATACATGTGAAGATAAGCCTGAACGTGGCATGCCACGAAGTTAGGCGTATTCACAAGATATGTGGAGCGGATTGGCTCATCGCCGAAACGAAGGTGTGAGCACGTGAAGCCTCCCGACTTTTTGGAGTCGTACGCAAAATATGCCTGACAATATTTATTGGTGTTGTCACCGATAATCTTAACGGAGTTCTTGTTGGCTCCAACCGTACCGTCAGCACCGAGACCGTAGAATTTAGCCTGGAACATACCCTTGCCGCCGACATTGATTTCCGGGCCTACAGGGAGCGACAGGTTTGTCAGGTCGTCGACTATACCGACAGTGAATTGGTTCTTGGGCTCGTCAGCCTTAAGGTTCTCGAACACTTCGAGCATCTGGGCCGGAGTGGTGTCTTTGGAGCTTAGACCATAACGTCCGCCAACGATAAGAGGCGCGTTTTCCTTACCATAGAAGCAATCCTTGACATCGAGATAGAGGGGCTCGCCAACGGCTCCGGGTTCTTTGGTGCGGTCGAGAACTGCGATTTTCTTTGCGCTTGCCGGCACGGCTGCCAGGAAATGTTTCGCTGAGAACGGACGGTAGAGATGGACGCTTACAAGACCCACTTTTTCGCCTTTTTCGCGTAGATAATCGATAGTCTCCTTAATTGCTTCTGTCACGGAGCCCATTGCGATGATGACGCGATCAGCCTCCGGATCGCCGTAGTAATCGAACAAACCATAATTACGGCCGGTAATACGGTTCATCTCCTTTACATATTCTTCCACAATTTCCGGAAGGGCGTTGTAATATTCGTTCGAAGCCTCGCGATGCTGGAAGAAAACATCCGGGTTCTCGGCCATACCGCGTGCCACCGGCTTGTCAGGATTGAGCGCCCGCAAGCGGAACTCCTTAAGTGCATCCTGATCGATGAGCGGAAGAAGGTCTTCCTCGCTCATGGCCTCGATTTTCTGAATTTCATGCGATGTGCGGAATCCGTCGAAGAAGTTGACGAAAGGCACACGGCCCTTTATGGCGGAAAGATGAGCCACGGCGGCAAGGTCCATTACTTCCTGAACGGAACCCTCGCAGAACATTGCGAAACCGGTCTGACGGCAGGCCATCACGTCCTGATGGTCGCCGAAGATGCTCAGAGCATGCGAAGCAAGCGTACGCGCCGATACGTGGAAGACGCAGGGAAGAAGCTCGCCGGCGATCTTATACATGTTGGGAATCATCAGCAGAAGTCCCTGCGATGCCGTGTAGGTTGTGGTCAATGCGCCGGCCTGCAATGAGCCGTGGACCGCTCCGGCCGCTCCGGCCTCGCTTTGCATTTCCTGCACCATTACTGTCTCTCCGAACATGTTCTTACGTCCGGCTGCCGACCAGTCGTCCACATACTCCGCCATGGTCGAGGACGGGGTGATGGGATAAATGGCAGCTACTTCGCTAAACATATAGCTGATATGCGCCGCGGCCTGATTGCCGTCGCATGTCAGAAATTTTTTTGTTTTGCTCATAGTAGTGTGTCTATTGTATATGATTTGGTGTTAAGTCTGATAGCATTCTGCAAAGATAGTAATTTTTTATCGTTTAGCCAATCTATTTCTCAGATAAAAATCTTTTAAAAATCACTACCTCTGTCAAGATTTCGGCTTGGCTTAGAACTCACATATTATTTAGGCTTGTTTTATAAGATAGATATGAGTCTTTTTTCTCCCTTGATTTTTTTCCCTTTGATTCTCTCTATAAGATTTTCGGCCGACTGACTGCTCACAGCTGCCAGAGCATAGTGGTCGAACACATCTATTTTCCCTATTTGTGAAGTCTCGAGTCCCCCTTCCTTAACAAGAAATCCGAGAATATCCCCTTTTGAGAGTTTCTCTCGTTTACCGGCCGAGAAATAAAGTGTCTCCATAGTAGATTCCGGTTTGAAACGCTTCTCCGAATCAAGATACCGTGTGGTATCAAATTCGATATAGTCCTTGATGTCTTCTTCGGGACCTATCAGAACATATACATCGCCCGAGCGGTCCACACGGGCGGTTCTTCCGTTGCGGTGTGTGTAGGTTTCGGCCGTGAGGGGCTGATGATAGTGAATGATGTTCTGCACGCCTTCGATATCAAGACCTCGTGCGGCAAGATCCGTTGCTACGAGTATTGGCCGCGAACCGTTATTGAATTGTGCCACTGCAGTCTCGCGGTCGCGCTGATCAAGGGCGCCGTGATAGAGCGATACAGGCAGACCCCTTGATTTCAGGTATTTGGCAGTGCGTTCGGCGCTCTCCCGATGATTTACGAATATGATGCTCCGGGGTAGTTCTCCCTTATCGGCTGCTATATTCTCCAGAAGGAGCGACAGGGAAGCCAGCTTATCATTGCTGTCAGAATCTACGCGGTGCACGCGCAACCGTTCCTTGAGTCCGCTGTTATCTTCAAGATAGTCAATAGTAAGTGGGTTGTTGAGCCGCAGGAAAGAGGGTAGTACATCGGCTTTCGTAGCTGAAGTAAGCAATATCCGGCTTACATTTTTAAGCCTTTCGACAATTTTTTTCATCTCTTTCTCAAAACCGAGTTCGAGTGATTTGTCGAATTCGTCGAGCACTAAGATTCTGGTTGGCAGCACATCGATATTGCGACGGTTGATGTGATCGAGAAGTCGCCCTGGAGTAGCCACTATTATATCTGTTCCGGCTTGCAGGGAATTCACCTCATCCTCGACCTTATGCCCACCGTAGAGAACGGTAGTCTTGTAGCCGGACGCCACATTTCGAATTATTCCGGCGATCTGCAGAACGAGTTCTCTCGAAGGAGCAATCACTATGGCCTGCAGGCGACCGGTGGCCGGCTTGAGCATTTTAAGCATCGGAAGGATAAATGCAAGTGTTTTTCCTGAGCCGGTGGGGGAGAGGAGGATGATATCGCGAGCTTCGGTTGCTGTCTGCATCATCTTGAGCTGCATAGGATTAAGCTCATTGATGCCTAATTTCCCCTTGACGAGGGGAAGGAATTCTTTTTCTCTCATGTGCGTAAGATTCAAAATAAAACGAGGTCTATGAGTCCGCTTTATGATATAAGCGACCAATTTACCTGCTTCATAAATCTATAACGCAATTCAAGCCTTAATGTATTGATGGAATCGGCGGAAAGAGGGAGAAATCCTTCGGAAGTATCAGGGTCGCTTCCTTGAGTCTCTACAAGTTCGGGGTGAGAGTTGAGTACCCTGAGTGCGGCTCTACGGGCATAAGTAAGAATCTGACCGTCGGTTGCCAGATTTGCGATATTGAGAGCGAAGGCAAGTCCGCTTTGCTGGGTTCCCTCCATATCGCCGGGTCCCCTCAGTTTCATATCGGCCTCCGATATGAGGAAGCCGTCGGTGGTCTCGGTCATTATGCCGAGTCGTTTCCGGGTATCGCCGCCGATATTGGGCCGCGTCATGAGAATGCAATAACTTTTATCGGCTCCGCGACCAACGCGGCCCCGTAACTGATGAAGTTGCGAGAGGCCGAACCGCTCGGCGTTTTCTATGAGCATCACTGACGCGTTCGGAACGTTTACACCCACTTCTATTACGGTGGTGGCCACAAGTATCCGCGCTTCGCCAGATATGAATTTCTGCATCTGCGCATCCTTTACGTCGGCACTCATGCGCCCGTGGACACAGCAGACCTTGTAACCGGGGAAAAGACCGCATACTCTCTCATAACCGGCCTCAACACTTTTCAGCTCAAGCTTTGGATTGTCAGAGATAAGCGGGTAGACGATGTAGACCTGCCTGCCTGCCTGAAGTTCGCGTCCAAGAAGCCTGTTCACTTCCATCCGGTTGTCATCATGCCGCAGAATGGTGGTGATTGGTTTCCGTCCCGGAGGCAATTCGTCGATTACCGACACATCAAGGTCGCCGTAGACGGTCATAGCGAGTGTGCGGGGGATAGGCGTCGCGGTCATGACAAGCACGTGCGGCGGCACACTGTTCTTCGTCCACATCTTTGCCCTTTGGGCAACTCCGAACCTGTGTTGCTCATCTATGACCACCAAACCAAGACTTTTGAATTGAACCGTATCTTCGATCAGCGCGTGAGTGCCTACGATCATATGCACCGAACCGTCGAGCAATCCCGAATGAATCTCACGCCGTTCCTTTGCCCGTGTGCTGCCTGTGAGCAATCTGATATTTATCCCGATTCTTTCGGCCCATTCGCGAAGCGTTTCATAATGCTGGGTAGCAAGTATTTCGGTCGGAGCCATCAGTGCCGACTGAAAAGAATTGTCAGCGGCCATCAGCATAGTCATGAAGGCCACCATCGTCTTTCCCGACCCCACATCGCCCTGAAGCAACCGGTTCATCTGGCGGCCGGTGCGCATGTCGCCGCGAATCTCACGTAATACCCGCTTCTGCGCTCCGGTAAGTTCAAAAGGTAAGCATCTGTTGTAAAACCCATTGAAATAATCTCCGATTTGACCGAAAATAACCCCCTTGATTCTTCGGCTGCGTGCCCGTGCATACCGCAGGATATGAAGCTGAAGATAAAAGAGTTCCTCGAATTTCATCCTTTCTCTGGCTTTCTGAAGAAGCTCCGTGTTGCGCGGGAAATGGAGATTGACAAGTGCTTCCCGAAGCGGCATAAGATGAAATTCTCTGACCACTTCTTCTGGCATAGTGTCACGGATGGATGCGAAACCGGGACTGGAAAGCGCATTTTTGACAAGACCTGAAAGATATTTCGGCGAATATCCCGCGCGGCGCAGTTTGTCGGTAACGTTATAGACGCCTTGCCAACCCTTCGGAGGATCATCGGGATTATACACCGAGACTTCCGGGTGTGCCATATTGTAGGCTCCCCGGTATGGAGTCGGTTTGCCGAAAAGCACATAATCCGTCCCCGTCTTGTAGGCATCCTTGAGGGTATTGACCTTTGAGAACCACACCGCCTGCATCAGGCTTTTGCCATCGGAAAACAATCCCACGAGCCGTTTGCGCGCCCCTTCTCCTTCAATATCGAAACTGATGAACCGCCCTTTGACTTGAACGTGGGGCATTTCTCCCGAAAACTCCCGGATATTATAAAAGCGGCTGCGGTCGATATGCCGGAACGGAAAGTAATAGAGAAGATCCCTGAAATTCCGGATATTGAGTTCGGCATCAAGCAGACGGGCGCGGGTTTCACCCACGCCCTTCAGATACTTGATGTCGCTCTCGAAAAAATTCATTTCCTTTTACATATTCATGCCGCCGTCGACCTGAATGACCTGCCCGGTCACATAGCCCGACATATCCGAGGCGAGGAAGGTGGCCACATTAGCGATATCCTCGACTTTTCCACCGCGGCGCAGAGGAATTTTCTGACACCATTCGGCTCTCACCTCATCGGGAAGGGCGGCAGTCATGGCGGTCTCGATGAAGCCGGGAGCTATGGCGTTGGCGCGGATACCGCGTGAGCCCACCTCCTGGGCAATGCTCTTTGCGAGCGCGATCAGACCGGCCTTGGATGCCGCATAATTTGCCTGACCGGCGTTACCATGGACACCGACCACTGAAGCCATATTGATGATCGAACCCGACTTCTGACGCATCATTATCGGAAGAACGGCATGGATATAATTGAATGCTGATTTCAGATTGACCGCGATGACGGCATCCCATTGCTGCTCTGTCATGCGAAGCATAAGGCCATCCTTAGTGATACCGGCGTTGTTGACAAGAATATCAATATGGCCGAAATCATCCTTGATTTGCTTTACTACTTCTTCTGTGGCGGCAAAATCCGCTGCGTTGGAGGCGTAGCCTTTCACTTTTACTCCATAGGCTGCTATCTCTTCTTCTGTCTTCTTACCATTTTCATCAATAACCAGGTCGGTGAAGGCGATGTCTGCTCCTTCGGAAGCGAATTTCAATGCTATTTCCTTACCGATTCCGCGGGCTGCTCCTGTGATGACAGCCACTTTCCCTTCAAGCATTTTCATGTCTAATTATTCTTTTTTGAGTTGTTTTCTATCTTAATTTTTTAATCCTCCCTGCGTCGGAGCACGCCATTGAGAACGAGGTCGGATATCATGCGGGGCATTTCCGACTTGTCAATTCCATATTCTGAAAGACCGTTGCGGATATAGGGCACGTCGAATCCATGGATTGAATTTGTAATGATGATGGCCCATTCCTTGATGTCAGGAATGTCAAACACGCCCAGCGCAACACCTTCCCGGAGAATGCCGGTAAGCATTGAAATCTCTTTCTTGGATATCACGGCCCTCGCGCGGTCTACTTTGCGCACATCGCGGAAAAATCCGGCTCGGAGCGAGCCGTTTCGCGACACTATCTCCCGCATCGTCTCCATGCGTGTCGCTACATATTCACGAAGTTTTTCTTCCGGAGATATCGCCTTGGTCACGATTGAACTCAGATTCTTAAGCAGGTCATCGCTCTCGCTCTCTATGACGGCATTGAATATCTCGCGTTTACTTTTGAAGTAGGTATAGATTGTGCGCCGGCCTTTATCGGAGGCGGCTGCGATATCGTTCATGGTCGTGTTCTCTACCCCTTTACGGGCGAAGAGCGAGCGGGCCACTTCGATAAATCTATCTCGAGTCTTCTTTACCATCAGGAAGATATGAGGCGGCAAAATAGTTGTGCCGCTTATACTTTATTTCGCGAATTTACAAAAAAAATCCGGCCCGACCATCAATTTAAAGTTTTTTTTCCCTTTTGGACCATTTTTACACCGCCTGCCGACTTTATTTCATCTATTTTTCGTAAATTTGCAGTATAATCGGGGGCATGAAGCCCTCCGGTTGGGGCAATCGCAGTTTGAAAAAGCTCCAATTAATTGTGAATTAATAGATTAATAATTAAACATGCTTGAGAAAATAAAGGCTCTGCGCGAGGAGATAGCGAATGTCACGGCAGCCAACAAGGAAGCTGTGGAGCAGTTGAGGATTAAATATCTCAGCAAGAAGGGCGAGGTTTCGGCCCTGATGGCTGATTTCAGGAATGTGCCCGCTGAGCATAAGCGTGAGGTGGGCCAGAAAATCAATGAGCTGAAGACTTTTGTCACCGAAAAAATAGCAGCCCTTAAGGAGGCGTTCGAAGTGGCAGAAGACACGTCGGCAGATTCAATTGACCTGACGCGCACTCCTTCTCCCGTGGAACTGGGAACCCGCCATCCGCTTTCTCTGGTTAAAAAGGAGATTTTGCGAATTTTCGAAAGCATGGGCTTCACTATCGCAGAAGGTCCCGAGATAGAGGACGACTGGCACGTGTTCGGAAGCCTGAATTTCCCTCCTGACCATCCGGCCCGCGATATGCAGGACACTTTCTTCATCAGCCGAAATCCGGTGGATGTGCTTCTCCGCACCCATACTTCTTCGGTTCAGACCAGAGTAATGGAGCATGCTCAGCCTCCGATCCGTATCGTCTGTCCGGGACGCGTCTACCGCAATGAGGCTATCTCTGCCAGAGCCCATTGTTTCTTCCATCAGGTTGAGGGCCTATATATCGACAAGAATGTGTCATTCGCCGATTTAAAGCAGGTTCTTCTCGGATTCGCCCGACAGATGTTCGGCCCCGAAACTAAAATACGGCTTCGTCCCTCGTATTTCCCCTTCACCGAGCCATCTGCAGAAATGGATATAAGCTGTGATATATGCGGGGGTAAAGGATGTGCTTTCTGTAAAGGCACCGGTTGGGTCGAAATTCTCGGCTGCGGAATGGTCGATCCCAATGTATTGAAGGCTTGTGGAATTGACCCGGACATCTACACCGGCTATGCGTTCGGTATGGGTATAGAGCGAATCACCAATCTCAAGTATAAGGTGAAAGACCTTAGAATGTTCTCCGAGAACGATGTCCGGTTCCTCCGCGAATTCGAAGCCGCACACTGATTTTAAGGAGCACGTTCTAAGGACCTTTTCCCGTTATGACTATAAAGGAAAGATTCAATGGCATCATCTCCGTTTTTCAGGAGACGATGCCATCTCCACAAACGGAGCTTAAATATGATACGCCCTTTCACCTGCTGTTGGCAGTGATTTTGTCGGCCCAATGCACTGACAAGCGAATCAATATGGTCACCCCGGCCCTTTTCGAGCGTTTCCCGCTTCCCGCAGATCTGGCTGCTGCCGGAGAGGAAGAAGTGTATGAATATATAAAGTCGGTCACCTTCCCCAATAACAAGACGAAAGCGATAATAAAGGCGGCCCGGATGATAGAGGAGGAGTTCGGAGGAGAACTTCCCTCGGATATAGACAATCTGATGAAATTGCCCGGAGTTGGAAGGAAGACCGCCAATGTGATGCTTGCCGTGGTGTGGAATAAAGCCGCGATGGCCGTTGATACCCATGTGTTTCGCGTCAGCAACAGAATCGGTCTGACCAATAAGTCGCCAAATCCGCTCGTCACGGAAAAAACATTGGTGAAACATATACCCGAAGAATTGATTTCGACAGCTCACCATTGGCTAATCCTGCACGGCCGATATGTATGCAAAGCCCGCAAACCCGACTGCCTGAACTGCGCCATAAGCGCATACTGCAAATTCCACGATGAATTAATTAGGGGTAGAGGTCGTGGCAAGTTCTTAAATGGTGCTCCCGGACTGAATTAATGCGACAACTCTCCTTGCTGCCTGATGAATAGGTAGCAAGGAGAGTTGACTTAATATCTTATTTATGTTATCGTAATCTGATATCTACTGAAGCGAATGCGCTGTAGTCGAATGCAATCTTCGCCGGATCGCGGTCCGGATCGTGGCGGTTGCGGTTGCGATAAAGCTTGAACAAGCTGCGACGCAGAATCTGATCAAGGCTGTAATGACCGGGCCCCACTATGGCCATTATCGCGCCAACCATTGCCATTGTCAATGCCATCTGGTCAACGGTTCCGGCTGTTAATGACTCAGCAAGTATAACTACGCTGACTCCAACTGCTCCAATTGACAATATCCTTGAGAAAAGGCCGAGTATCAGGGATGCCCCTAAAATTGTGGCGGCTATTCCTATCATACCGGAATTGGCCGACATTACCATGCCTGTAAGCGAACTGATGCCCGTTGCAAGCATAATGACGCCGGCGATTATGCGCACTGACGCTAATTTCACCGACCATCGGTTTGTTACCATCGAATTTATTCCGAACAAACCGTTTAATATATTCTTAAAGGTTGAGCTTGTCTGCCCCGGATTCGACAGCGTCCTGCTTATCCGCGACAATGTAATTTCATCAATATTCAGCTCGCCCATGGTCTTGATGCCCGGGTTTACTGAGATTACGTTGGCATTGTTCATGGAGACCTCCTTTAATTGTTAATATATTTTCTACATACTCTTAACAATAATGTTCGAAAAAAGTTTTAATAAATCGAATTTTTTTTATATTTTCGCATAAATATATGAAATTTTGATTGATTTGAGGCTATTTAGGCGTCTTATTTTCAATTTTAATTTCTTTTTTCTGTCATAAAATGAAAAGAATAGGCAAACTATATTTCAGATACGGCACCATGGGCTCGGCCAAAACGGCCCTCCTCCTCACGCAGGCTTATAATTTTGAAGAAAGGGGTATGGCCTATAGATGCTTCAAACCTGTGATCGACACGCGCGACAATAAGAACGTGATTCGCTCGCGCATCGGAATCGAGCGCGAATGTTCTTGGATTTATCCTGAATCGAATCTTTATGAACTGATTAAGGAGATGAAGGAAACTAATGGATATTTCCCTGACTGGATTCTCGTCGACGAGTCGCAGTTCCTTTCTTCAGATCAGGTCGATCAGTTGGCCATGGCCGTTGATGATTTCGGAATTAATGTGGTGTGTTATGGCCTGCGCACGGATTTCAGAACTAAATTGTTCGAAGGCTCAAAGCGTCTTCTGGAGGTGGCCGACTCGATTGATGAAATAAAGTCTACTTGCTCTTGCGGGCGGAAGACTATCGTAAATGCCCGCGTAAACTCTCTCGGAGAAATTATTACCGAAGGAGAGGTGGTTGAGATTGGTGGCAACGAAAGATATGTGGCTGTGTGCAGAAACTGCTGGCGCAACAAGCGTATCGAGCAGAGCCGTAAAGGGCAACTCCCTCTCGATTGAAATTTTTCTTTGAGGCCATTCTCTTTCCCTCGAAGGAATTTGATTCTTCCTCCTCAATTACAGTCATTGTCATTTATAGCAATCTTTTATGAAATAACATCCCGATTTCTTTTCATATTTCTTTTTTACCATGAAAAATCCCTTATACACTCAGATTATTGATCTTATAAAAAGAGAGGTAGTGCCCGCCATAGGATGTACCGAACCGGTCGCAGTCGCACTATGCGTGGCAAAGGCTACCGAAATATTAGGTAAGCTTCCGGAGGAGATTACTCTTAGGCTCAGCGGCAACATCATAAAGAATGCGATGGGCGTAGGAATTCCGGGCACCGGCATGATAGGGCTACCGATAGCCGTGGCTCTCGGAGCTATTTGCGGAAAGTCTGAATATGGCCTTGAAGTCCTCCGCGATGTAAATCCCTCAGCCATAGAGAAAGGAAAAAATATGATAGAGGAGGGGCGGATAAAGATTCTGCATCATAAGACTCCACCTTGCAATCTCTACATTGAAGTCGATGTCACTGCCGGAGATGAGACCGCGCGGGCAGTGATCTCAGGAGCCCATACCCGCTTTGTTGCTCTCGAAAAGAACGGGAAAAGTCTTGAGAGGGAAGCCACCGGGGCGGAGGAGAAGGCTGAAAATAATGACAGCGTGCGCCTCGACATGAAGATGGTCTATGATTTTGCCATGAATGTTCCCCTGCAGGATATTGAGTTTTTATTGGAGGCAGGGTGGATGAACAGGGATGCAGCGCGTCTTGCTCTGCGCGAGGATTATGGGCATGGATTGGGAAAAGTGATTCGCGACCAAGGACTCTATTTCTTTGGCGACACTCCTATTCGCCACCTGCTTGCTATGACCTCCGCCGCCTGTGACGCTCGAATGGGTGGGGCGACCGTCCCGGTAATGTCTAATTCCGGAAGCGGTAATCAGGGCATAACGGCAACTCTGCCCGTGGTCTGCTATGCTGAGGAAGTCGGAGCCTCTGATGAGCAACTCGCAAGGGCATTAGCGCTCAGTTCGCTTACGAGTATCTACATAAAGCAGAGCCTCGGCCGTCTGTCGGCCCTTTGCGGATGTGTGGTGGCTTCCACAGGAGCCTCAGCCGGCCTGATTCATCTCATGGGTGGGGGCTATCACGAAGTTTGCTCCGCTATTAAGAATATGGTGGCCAATCTGACGGGTATGATTTGTGACGGCGCCAAACCGGCTTGCGCCATGAAAATCACTTCCGGAGTCTCTACTGCCTTACTGTCTGCACTTCTCGCCATGAACGGAAAATGTGTCACATCTCAGGAAGGGATTATCAGCGATGATATCGACACGACCATCCATAATCTCACTTCAATAGGACGCGAGGCTATGACCGAAACAGACCACCTCGTGCTCGACATTATGGTCAATAAGGAGTGAGGATAAACATTATTCCCGCTCAATATGTTAAATATTTTAAACTTAGCTCTGAAATGAACAGACGTTTCAAATATACATTAGGCATCTCTCTGGCAGCTTTGTTGTCGGCCTGCGGTTCGAAGGAGGCGCGCCTTGATATCGAATTCCCGGAAAGGTTCGAAGGGAAAACGGTCGAACTAATGAATTATAAGGATTCCACAATTATTGCCACTGCCGACGTGAAAGGTGGTAAAGCCTCTTTTATCACTGCGGAATCTGATTCCGTGGAACTTCCCCAGTTCATGCAGGTTGTGGTTGACGGCCGAATCTGCGCTTATTATGTAGCGGAAGGTGGAAATGCTTTTGTCACTGATTCCACAAACGTGGCCACGGGGACCCCTCTCAATGACCGGTTTGCGGGATTGCTCGCCACATTGGATTCAATCGAGAATCTCGATGACATGAATAAATATGTCGAGTTCTCTGAATTGCAATATAATGCCAACAGAGATAATCCGATTGGAGATTATTTCGGCATAGAATGGCTCAAATTCGCCGAGCCGGAGAAGGTAGACAGCATGCTGAATGCCGCCGATCCGATGTTCAGAAATTCAAAGAGGGTGCGTCATTATGAGAAATTCGCTCAGCATAGACTCGCTACTTCTCCGGGTCATAAATATGTAGATTTCAGTGGAGAAGATGCCAATGGGAAAAGCATCTCTCTTTCTTCTTTGATTCCTAAAGGGAAATACACGGTAGTGGATTTCTGGGCAAGTTGGTGCCCCTATTGTATTAAGGAGTTGCCTGACCTAAAAACTCTTTCAGCTGATTTCCCCTCATTGATTCAGATTGTCGGAGTAGCAGTCAGAGACCTTCCCGAAGATACGAAAGCTATGATGGAGAAACAGGAAATAACTTGGCCTGTGCTTTTCAATACGCAGAAAGTCCCATATGACATATATGGTTTTTCAGGGATTCCGCACCATATCCTCATCGGGCCCGACGGCACGATAATAAGCCGGGGTGAAAGCGTAGCCCAGATCAGAAAAAGGTTGGAAAGAATGCTGTCATCTTCATTGATGTCAATTTCCGATATTTAAATTGAAATTGACTACGCTTTTTTCGAAATTTCCAAAATTTCGCATAACCTTCATAATTTCAAAGAATTATTCAGTCATCAAAATTCTCTCCGAATATAACCCTAAAAAATTTAACTATGGAAAGCAAATCGCTCAACGCGTTGATCAAGGACTCAATCATTAAGAATTGGGATAATATGGCTCTTTCGGATATGGGAGGAGTCAACTTTCAGTATAAGGACACAGCCGAGAAAATTGCGAAGCTTCACATATTATTTGAAGCCGCTGATGTAAAACCGGGCGACAAAGTGGCGCTCTGCGGCAAGAACTCCTCTACCTGGGCCGTAACTTTTTTAGGCTGTCTTACGGCGGGAGTAGTGGCAGTCCCGATTCTACATGAATTCAAGGCCGACATGATTCACCATCTCGTCAATCACAGCGGCGCGAAACTACTCTTTGTCGACGAGGCTATTTGGGAGAATCTTGATGAGACCGTAATGCCCGATCTTACAGGTGTGCTCTTCATATCTGAATATGGGATGCCTCTGTCAAGAAGCAAATCGCTCACGAAGGCGCGTAACAATCTTAATGAATATTTCGGTAAGAAATATCCTTACAGTTTCGACCAAAAGGATGTGGTGTTCTTTGAAGACAAACCTGAAGAACTGGCCGTCCTAAGTTACACCTCCGGAAGCACAGGAATGTCGAAAGGAGTGATGCTGACTTTTGGTAATATATGGAGTAACGTTAGATTCTGCCTTGACAATCTTGAATTCCTCCGTCCGGGTCAGGGTGTAGTCAATATGCTTCCTTTGGCTCATCTTTACGGCCTGACGGTGGATATGGTTCATCCCTTCTGCAAGGGTTGCCATCTGCATTTCCTCACCCGTCTCCCGTCTCCTAAAGTTATTCTCAAGGCTTTCGCCGATGTGAAGCCGACGCTTATCATCACCGTTCCGCTTATTCTTGAGAAAATTATCCGAAACAACGTCTTCCCGCTGCTGGAGAAGCCGATGATGAAGATATTGCTTAAGGTCCCCATCATTGATGAAAAACTTCTTGCGAAGATAAAGGAGAAGATTATGGCTGCGTTCGGTGGAAATCTTCAGGAACTTATCGTGGGCGGTGCCCCTCTGAATCCGGAAGTGGAGAAATTCCTTTATCGTATAGGGTTCCCTCTTACTGTCGGATATGGCATGACCGAGTGCGCTCCGCTTATCGCATATGCTTCTTCCACAATCTCTCGTCCGCGTTCGGTAGGTAAGGTGGTTGACCGTATGGAAGTAATGATTGATTCTCCCGACCCTCGCACTGTTCCCGGTAATATTCTTGTTCGTGGCGAGAATGTGATGAATGGCTATTATAAAAATGAAGAGGCCACTAAAGAGGTCTTCCCCGATGATTCAGGGTGGATGAATACCGGAGACATGGGTGTTATGGATGAAGACGGATATATCTATATTTCCGGCCGGTCAAAGACAATGATTCTCGGCCCGTCTGGTCAGAATATTTATCCCGAGGAAATAGAGGCGAAACTCAATATCATGCCTTATGTCAACGAATCTCTTATCATCGACGAGGGGGGCCATCTGGTTGCGCTTATTCATCCTGACTTCGAAGCTGTCCATAATCAGCATCTCGACCATGAGGCGCTGAAGAAGATAATGGATGAAAATCTGGATGCCCTCAACGCCATGCAACCTGCTTACAGCAAAGTGAAACGCTATAAAATAATGGATGTTGAGTTTGAGAAGACGCCCAAGCGCTCCATCAAGCGCTTCCTATACCAGCCTTGATCGCTCCTGCCCAAATCGGGTCGGTGGAAAAAGGTTTCGAATCTCCGGAGGACTCCTGCTGTTAATATCTATTCTGATAATAACGGCATTTGAGGCGAGCTCCTCCGGAATTGTCGTGGTGGATTCCGTCACCGGAGCCTATTTGCCCAGAGCTTCCGTTTATGACCGTTTCGGAAATCTGGTTGCTTATACCAATAAAAAGGGAAGAATCACGGCGATTAAAGAGAATGATTTCCCACTGACCATCAGATATCTGGGGTTCATTGATAAAGCCGTGCCGAACGCGTTTGTCGACTCTGTCTTTATGCTAGAGGAATATCTGGAGTTGCCGGAGTTCGTGCTCGATGCCGACAGTCGGAAAGTTCTGCACCTGCTCGCATACGTAAGGGAATTCTCTAAATTGACCACTTATTCGGATACCGTTGCTCTTTTCAGGGAGAAAATGGTAGACTTTATGTATTGTGGAGATACAAAAGGGAAATTTAAAGGGTGGATGAAACCACGTGTTCTTGCCAGTCAATCTTATTATCGCTTCACCGATAGTCAGGGAAAGGATAGCGTAAGCGATGAATGTAACCATCATTTCTCCTGGGCTGATTGGATAGGAATTGTGCCGGATATCAAATTGCCATCGCAATTAATAAAAAGAGAAGCGGCTGATGCAGACATACGTGGTAAATATAGCCCTGTCGAGAAATGGTCAAAAGTCAAAGATAACGTCACAGTCAATATTAACGTATTGGCGGATACTGTAGGAAGACGCTGGATTCCGGGACTTTACGGTTTTTTTCATAGGGATAAGAATCTTGAAAGGTTTGTGGATTTTGAGAAAATAAATCTGCAGTTCGATTATGACAATGTGACCGGTGATGCGCTGTCGCCTGAAAATCTCAAGTTCTATTCCTATAATATAGAATCGGCCGGCAGGGGACATGGTATGTTCCGCTTTGGCAAGAATAACGAACGCTTTTTCGTGTCGACCGATGCCGAAGTATATATCCTCGACAAAGAATATATAACTGTAAAGGAAGCCAGGCAATGGGAGAGCCATAAAATTGACATTGATGACAAGACAATTTATTCTCCTCTGACGGCCCCCGAATTAGCAGAGTCCGAGGAAAAGCTGATCGAGAGGGTAGAAAACCTTGATAAGGAAAAAATCAGACTGGATGTGCCGCCGGATTTCAAATTTGTAGGAGCGGATTTAAGCAGAAAGAACTTTCGGTTTGGCAATCGGCTTCTACATATGCTTAAGTTAATGACCGGAATCTCGGCTTATAAGTCCAAGAAGAAACTGAAAAACAACTGGAAAGCCTTCCGTAAGAAACAGCAGGAACTCAACGAGCAGCGGCTTCTTGAGGACTTCCACTAACGCTGAAAGCAGAAAGGGCCAAGACCGCTGAAAGCCGAAAAAAGAAAGACAGGTATTGGACATTGCCATTACCTGTCGTTTTTTGTGCGCACGATAGGACTCGAACCTACACGTCGCAAGACACCAGATCCTAAGTCTGGCGCGGCTACCAATTACGCCACGTGCGCCTTTCCGACAGCAAAGTTACTAAAAATAACTTTGCTGTCAAAAAAATTTCCATTCTTTTTTTAAATCGTCTTCGTGATTGGCCACACGAAAGCCCGCAGGCCGAGTTTCGGTTTTGTCTCATCAAGAGCTTTCAGTCGCTTCAGAAGAGAGTCAACGCGGTCATCTTCAACGAATGTCAGCATTGCAGAGGCCAGTGAGGGCCAGGCATGAGTGCCCAAGTGTGGTTCTCCGGTTTTGCTGCCGCGGCCCTGCACGGTGCCGAAGGATGTGTATCCCCGGCACGAGCAGGCGTTCAATACTTCTATCACCTTTTCATGGTGAGCCAAGTCATAGGATATGAATATTGCTTGCATGTTTCTTTCCTTTTTAATCGTTTACAGCCAAATGGGCTTTGCGGATTTTCTTACGTTGATTCTTGACTCCGTTGCCGGCGAATACACAGTAGAGCACAGGCACGAACAGAAGCGTCAGGATAGTGGAGAATGTAAGACCACCGATCACGGCCACACCCATAGGTCGCCATAACTCGGCGCCTTCACCGGTACCGACGGCCATCGGGACCATACCTAAAATGGTGGTAAGCGTGGTCATGACTACCGGACGCAGACGCGACCGACCTCCATCGATTACGGCTCGACGTATCGACATGCCGCGTTCGCGGTTGAGCGAGATGTAGTCGATAAGCACGATACCGTTCTTAACCACTATACCGATAAGCATGATGGCTCCGATCATCGACATGATGTTGAGGGTAGTGCCTGTGAGCCAGAGAATCAGGAATACACCGGAGAATGCGAACAGAAGCGAAGTCATGATAATACCAGGATAGGTAAATGACTCGAACTGGGCAGCCATAACGATATAGACAAGAATAATGATAAGCAGGCCAAGCATCAGAAGGTCGCTGAAAGAATCCTGCTGATCTTCGAAGGATCCCGAAAGACCGATTGTGACACCCGGCGGAAGATGCATGTCATCAATCTCGGCTTGCGCCGCGGTTACTACCTCACTCATTGGCACACCGTCTACTACGGCTGATACGGTAATCAATCTCTCGCGGTCTTTACGCTCGATAGTAGGAGGTGTGAAACGTTCCACTACCTTTCCGAGTTCCTTGAGTCGTATTCCCTGACCGGTCGAGCTGTATATCATAATATTCTCGATATCGGAAATCTGCGTACGGTTTTCAGGAGCATACATCACCTTTACGTCATATTCCTCACCGTCTTCACGATATTGAGTAGCCGTTGCGCCGTTGATGCGGTTGCGCAGGTAATAGGCTGCCGTTGAAAGGCTGATACCATACATCGACAGTTTGTCGCGATCGAAGTCAACCTGATATTCCGGCTGATAATCAGAGCGAGAGATGGTAACGTCGGCCGTACCATTGATACCCTCGAGTATTTGCTTGAGCGAACGGGCCACACTGTCGGTCTCTTCAAGATTATAGCCATATATTTCGAAGTCGACTGTGCTCTGGCCTCCCATACCGGATCCTCGACCACCACCTACGTTGATCTGGACCTTTTTGAAATCAGAGAAATTCTCTTCGATATCCTTACGCATCGAGTCGGCAATGTCAACAATATTACGGCTGCGTTTTGTGGGATCCACAAGACGGATATTCATTGAAATCAGGTGCGCACCATTATCCGACAGCGAAGCAAATGTATTATCTGCCGAGGCCGGACCTACGGTATAGTTGGAAACCATGATTTCCGGATATTTCGCGCGCCATGTGGAATCAAGTTTTGCGGTCACCTCACGCGCATATTCAACGCGCGAACCAATAGGGAGCTCGAGTTTAACTCCGATTCGAGAGTTATCCTGAGTCGGAATGAACTCTGTTCCCACGCCTTTCATCAAAAAGACAGAACCAACGAAAATACCAAGACAGATGATGATTGTGATGCCTCTGTGCCCCACTACCGAGTGCAGGAGCCGGCCATAGGCATTATCGAATTTATCAAGGGCGTTTTCAATTGGTGTATACCAGTTTTTTTTCTGCTTCCCGCCCGCATCCTGCGTGCGCAGACGAAGCCACTGGCTGCAAAGCATCGGAGTGAGCGACAGCGCGCAGGCTGTGGAGATAATCATCATGATGGTTACCATCCAACCGAGCTGACGGAAAAGAACGCCGGTCATGCCGGTCACAAGAGTCAGCGGGAAGAACACCGCTATAAGGGTCAGAGTGGAGGCGATTACGGAGACGGCTACCTCGTTTGTGCCATGCACCGCAGCCTGTTTCGGGTCGGCCCCTCGCTCGATGTGTGAAGTGACGTTCTCAAGAACCACAATGGCATCGTCCACAACCATACCGATTGATATCGAAAGGGCCGACAGAGATATAATGTTCAGAGAATTGCCCGTTGCAAACAGATATATGAATGAGGCGATGAGCGACACCGGAATCGTTATCACGATAATCATCGTGGCGCGCCATCGTCCCAAGAAGAGGAACACCACTATCATCACGAACAGAAGCGCATACAGCACAGTCTCCACGAGAGATGCGATCGTGTTGCGGATATTATCGGATGTATCCACAATGACACCGATCTTGATATCCGAAGGAAGGTTCTTCTCCAATTGTGGAAGAATCTTTTTCACTTTATCGGATATCTCTACTGAGTTTGCACCCGATTGCTTCTGAATTACGATCATGGCACCTTCCTTACCGTTGTTGAAGGTCTGCTGGGTGCGCTCCTCAAGCGTATCCTCTATGCGGGCCACATCCTTAAGATAGATTATCTTTCCGCCATAGCTGCCGACAGGTATATCCTTAAGCTGGGTGGTCGATTCAAATTCACCCTGCACGCGCAGTGCGTAGGTATTCGAACCGACATCAAACGAACCGCCGGGCACGTTACGGTTCTCTGCCCCGATTACGTTTGATATCTGCTCCACACTCAGGTTATAAGCTTCCAGTCGCCGGGGATCCAGATAGACGTGAACCTCGCGCTTGGGCGCACCGGAGATAGACACGGTGCCGACACCATCAATTCGAGCCAGAGGGTTGGCCACATTCTCATCCAGAATCTTGTACAATCCCGGCATACTCTCCGTGGCTTCTACCGACAGAAGACAGATAGGAATCATGTCGGTGGAGAACTTGAAGATGATCGGGTTCTCCGCATCATCCGGAAGTCTGGACGAAACCATGTCGAGTTTGTCGCGCACATCGTTGGTGAGCACATCGATGTCGTAGCCATATTCAAACTCAAGAGTAATCACAGAAGTGTTCTCTCTGGAGGTGGAGGTGATATGTTTCAGATGTTCCACCGAGTTCAGAGTGTTCTCCAGAGGTTTGGTTACGTTCTGCTCTATATCCTTGGCACTCGCTCCCGGATACATTGTAATCACCATGATGGTGTTAGTATCGATATCGGGATAGAGGTCAATCGGAAGTTTTGCCAGGGAGAATAATCCCAGTATTATCACCGTCACGAAGCAGAGCAACGTCGTGATGGGGCGTTTTACCGCTGATCCGTATAGACTCATTTCGCTGTTTTTACTTTAACACCGTTTGCAAGTTTCGACTGGCCTGTAGTGACCACCTGTGCGCCTGATTCCACGCCTGATATAAGTTCATACTCGTTGCCGAGTCGCTGACCGAGTTCAACCTGATTGTAGCTTACGGTGCCGTCTGAATTAAGCACGTATACATACTGGTTGCCTGAACCCTGCTGCTTCACTACAGCCTTGTCGGGCACTACGACGTGATTCTCTTTTCCGAGATTAAGGCTTACACGGCCGAACATTCCGGGGAGTACACGCCCGTCAGCGTTAGCCAGCGTGATTTCCACGCCGAATGTGCGGCTGTTGGGATCTACTGTGGGCATTACGGTCGACACTGTGCCATGAAATTCTTCATCCCCATAGGTGTCGAAAGTGATTGAAGCAGGCATCCCTTTATTGATTTTGGGGAGTTCGCTTTCGGTCACGTTAATTACGATTTTTACCGGTTGAATCCGCGCTACAGTAAGGATGGGGAGATTGCCGGTCATGTCGCCCGGATCATAATTACGGGCAGTAACTACACCGGAGATGGGGGAGGTGAGGACCGTGTTTTCGCGGGCATTGCGAAGCGCTCTCTCTGCCTGGGCGAGAGCATTCTTTGCGTTCACAAGCTGAATCTCCATTGCATCCACCTGCTGTTTGGTCCCGCCGCCGATTTTGAACAGTTCTACCGCGCGGTTATAGTTGACCTCTACGTTTTTAAGGTTAGCCTTGGCATTGTCTACCTGAGTTTCGTAGCTGAACGTGTTGACGTCATCGAGCACGGCCACACGCTGGCCGGCTGCTACGCGCTGACCCTCGTCTACAAGTATCTGCTTGATGCGGTTGGGCATATTGGCCGATATATTGTTGATTATCTGAGGTTCGACCGTTGCTGTGTAAGTGCCGATTTGATCCACGATTCGGGCATTTACTGTCTCGACCTTGACTGTCGGTATGGTTGCCTCTTTCTGTGTGTCGGTTTGTTTCTCTTTTTCTCCTGAGCAGGATGCCAAAATGATGGCGCCCATAGCCAGAGAAAGAGTAAGATACTTTTTCATAATCTCGTAATGATTGAATGATGTAATAATTTTATGCGGATTATTTTGATTCAGTGTGGGAAACAGGAGTCTTGGTGATACCCAGAGCCTCTTCCTTGCCAAGAAGCGTGTCGAGTTCGCTGGTGCTCACCAGATAATTGTAGATTGATTGGTAATAAGCGAGTTTAGCCGCCGTATTGGCAATCTCGCTGTCACGAAGGTTCAGATAAGTGGCTGCTCCGATTTCAAAGCTCTTCTGCATGATTTCAAGAGCTTTGCCTGCGGATTTCATACCCTCTTCCGATGATTTGATCTGGCTCGCTTCCCGGTTGATGTTGTCAATGGCGAGATCAACCTGCATTTTCAGGGAATTTTCAACGGTCTCTTTTTGAAGTTCTACTTCCTTCACCTGCACCTGTGCCTGGCGTAATTTCTGCAATTTCGATCCGCCGTGGAATATGGGCACCTGCAGGGCCAGCCCGACATTGGAATAAGGATTGAAAGTCTGATTTTTCAAAGCGTTTCCGTTGCTCATGGCATTCCAGTTGAGATTGAAAGTCGCGGAAAGGGTAGGGATCCACGACATTTTCTGAAGAGTTACGTTTTGCTCAGCAAGCTTTTGGCTTAGTTCGAGTGAGCGCATAGTGGTATTACGGGTAAGCGAACGGTCGCCGTCAAGAGCATATCCATACATCTCGCGCTGCATCTCGCTCAGTCCCACGGTTGGCATCAAAGTCACAGTATTATCGATACCCATCAGGACCTTGAGCTGCAGCTGACATTGCTTCACGGCTATGTCGGCCTGGAGGAGTTCGGGCTCAACATTGGAGACCTGAACCGAGCTTCGTAGAACGTCATATTCCGATGCTGTCCCTGCCTCAAATTGCTTTTTGAAGATGTCGGCGTTCAATTTTGCAAGGTCATAGTTCTGCTTGATGACCTCGCGCGAATCAATGGCAAGCAGAAGCGCGTAATAGGCTTTGTTGATATTGTTTACAAGGTCAAGACGCGAGGCTCTTGCACTTTCCAGACTCTGCAGTATCTGTGTGTCGGATAGGTTGATGGATTTCCAAAGTGAGGCGTTGACAAGGGGCATCGCAGCTGAGAACCCGAAGTTCCAGTTGTTGTCGGTACCCATTTTAATAGTCTGCGACTGTCCTCCCATGTTCAGGCTCATTCTTTGAAGCTCGATAGTGCGCTGATATGCTCCTGTAAAATCAATCGATGGGAAGAGATTGGCAAGAACTTCTTTCTTGGAATAGTCCATTCTCTTCACTTCCAGATCAGCCACTTTGACCGATTGGTTGTCTTGAAGCGCTATCGCTACACATTCCTCGCGAGAGAGCCGGATGGTGTCACCCGTTAGGGTGGCTTGCGCAATCCCTCCTCCTGCAGTCAATAGCAATAAGGCTAATGTTAGTTTTGTGAATCTCATTGTGTATTGTTGTTATTTAAATTTTTCTAATGGTATACTCCGCAATTTTTTATGTAATTATTCTGAATGTCTCGGAGATTGAAGCACCACTGTTTCAAGCACTTCCAATCCTTTTGGGGTGGCTATGCTGCGAAGGAAACTTTCGGTGATGCCTTGATAGGCCCTTATCAGGGTGATTTCAGGGGGGAATTTTTCCTCCATCCTCTTCAGAGATTCCATCTGAATGCTAAGCAGAGTCAGTTGAAGTTGAAAATCTATATCATGCCGGAATACCCCTTGCTTTATTCCAAGTTCAAGTACTTTTTCCAGATGATGGGTCATCTTATTATATCGAGAGTCAAAGTCGGGACGGAGATGCTTGAACCTTTCATCCATATCCCGGAAGAAAGCGGGCTTCAACATCCGGAAAACGTTCTGCTGATAGGCTATTACTTTCGCAAGTCCCTCCATAGCGTTGGAGGTTTGGGCGAATATTTTTTCGAAAACTTTCTTGTGAACGGCATGTTGGTGATGAAAAACTTCTTGAATCATATTGTCCTTGCTGTCGAAAATCTCATATAGTGTCCTTTTCGATTTTCCAAGACGTGATGCAACATGGTCCATTGACATGCGTGACGGGCCTTTTTCCACTATTACGGGGAAAATTGCCTCAAGAAGAGTCTCGTATTGCTCATCTGTCAGGTCTGCTCGATTCATACTAATTGAATTAAAGAATCAGATATGAAACATATTAGTTGCAAGGTATATGATGTTGGCAATCGCGAGTGTTCCCCTGTCAGGTTAGAAGAGTACAGCACAGGTCAAGCCGGCCACAAAATTACAATAAAAAACTGAAAACTCAAAATCAGTTTTCAGTTTTTTAACATAGTTTACTTCGCGACTATACTCCAAGCCTGTGGGCCCTGTGACTATGAAATTAAAAAGAAAGTTCTCTAAGACCCCATACTATGCCCGAATCAACTATTACAGAGGGATGGGGATAAAAATAAAGCACCGCGCGAGCGGTGCTTTATTAGGGGTGAAATGTGGGTTTCGAACCCACGACCTTCGGAACCACAATCCGACGCTCTAACCAGCTGAGCTAATTTCACCATTTAGCTTCTCGGTGGCCCGAAAAGCGTTGCAAAGTTAATGCTTTTTTTCTTTTCCTCCAAATATTCTGCCTAAAAAATTAGAATTAAATTTTAAATTCAGATTATTTAGCATCAGGTTTCCTTTGTTCAGGTTTCCTTTGTATTGATATAATCCTTATTTACCCATTTTCTCTTTGAGGATTTCGAAAAAGGCAGGATTATGGCCGGTGGTGATGTTTACAATTTTTCCCTCAGGATTGATTATGGCTTTTGTGGGAAACCCTTCTACGGCATAATCTTCAAGAAGCTTTCCGCCTTTTTCTTCCGGATTATACACGTTCACCCAAGGAAGATCATATTTCTTAAGGCCATTGAGCCACGCATTGTAATCATCATTGCAGGCCACACCTAATATTTCAAGCTCCGGCTGATATTCAGCATAAGCTTTCTTCAGCTCCGGGAATCCCTTTATACACCAGGGGCACCAGGTCCCCCAGAAATCTATTATCACCCATTTCCCTCTGAAATCTGACAGACTTATTTCTTTTCCCTGTGCATCCTTATAAGTAAAATCCGGGGCCATTACATCTCCGCTCTGAAGCTCAGCTTTCTTTTTCTCAGCGGCTACCTGATGTTCCACTCGCTCTTTCTGCGGCTCGAGGAATATTGCCAGAGGACTCTTCGCGGCTGCCTCCGTCATCGCGGAGTATGCGTTAAGAAAATCCTCCCCTTCAAGGTGTAGGATAGCATAGGGCACTCCCACGGATTCCGGATTGGCCGTGATATAATCCTTGAAGACATTATCATATGCACGGCCGATCTGTTCGAGTTCTTCGACATCAGGAGTTTCGCCGGAGGCTTTTGTGCGGTAATCATCCAGAATTTTACCTGATGCAGTGGCGAGCGTGGAGATATCCTCCATCAGCTGAGACCCCGACACCTTATATGATAGCGGACCAACACTTTCAATGTCTACCGTAAGTTCCTCGCCCGGCATGGTGTAGACAAGGATATACTCTCGGTCGCCTATCATTATTGCATATTGTGATGCGCCATCCTGCAATGTGGCGATGGTGAATTCCCCGTTTTCCGGAATTTTGGTCTCTTTCATGGTCTGCGGACGCTCCGCACGTGTCTTTACCATTTCTGTCAGGTAACTGTATTCAACAGGAAATTCGTTTATACTGACCGTCGGAGCCACTTTAACATGAATATCTGCATAGGTCATGGTTGCAGCCGCTACAAGGCCGAGGCCCGAGATAATTATTCTTTTCATTGCGCTTTTAATTTATTTATCAGAAGATTTGTGAATTCATAATTTTTCACTCCCCACTTGGGCATTATCACCATTCCGGGGGGTGCGGAGGCC
Organism: Muribaculaceae bacterium; assembly: GCA_029055345.1. Classification (GTDB taxonomy): domain Bacteria; phylum Bacteroidota; class Bacteroidia; order Bacteroidales; family Muribaculaceae; genus Lepagella. The sequence continues at coordinate 45,992 of JAIDDJ010000019.1, forward strand.
ACAAACCGTTCGATAGCTATCGAACGTGGTACCTTCCTGATTATATTAACACATAATTCGAGGTAATTGTCTATTGTCCATGGCTGAATCTTGATTGTCCCGCTTTCAATCGCATTCTCCAGAGGAGTGCCCCTCAGCACCTGCAGATGATGAAATTTTATCGATTCTATCGGAACGGAGCAGACTTTATCCACAGTTTTTAGCATCATTTCTTCGGTTTCGCCGGGCAGACCGGCAATCAGATGAATACCGACATGGAGTCCGGCATCAGCCAGACGGTATATCGTATCTTCGGCCTGATGCCATGTATGGCCTCTGTTTATGAGTCTGAGTGTCGAATCATGGGTGGTTTCCACTCCCAATTCCACAAATAACGGGCGCTTTTCATTAAGCTCCGACATCATCTTTACGATATCATCCGGAAGGCAGTCAGGACGAGTCCCGACTATAAGTCCTACAGTGTCAGAACAGGATAGTGCCTCCTTATATTGTGCCCTGAGTTCGCGTCCGCTCGTTCCATGAGTCCCCGTGTAGGATTGAAAATAGGGGAGAAACACCATCTCCCGATATTTTCTTCGGAAAAAATGCTTGCCGTTTTCAATCTGAGATGTTATGCTGCTCGACTTCAGGCAGTATCCGGGCGTGAAGGAATCGTTGCGGCAATAAATGCAGCCTCCCGAACCGATGGTGCCGTCACGGTTCGGACAGCCGGCCCCGGTGTTGACAGATATTTTCTGAACTTTTTCACCGGGGAAAAAACTGTTCAGGTATTCAGCGTAGTCAGTGAAAAACGGATTCATAATATCGGTCCCGGGTCGTAACCCTCCGGGTATCTTTCGAGCGGGACATACGATTGGTGAAGCCTGACCATGTCGCCGATGACGAGCGCGGCCATTGATTCAACGATTGGAACGGCACGGATAGCCACACATGAATCATGACGGCCTTTAGGCTCAATGACGCATGGCTTCCCCTCGGTGTCAATAGTCTCCATTGGTCTCATAATGGTTGGTGCCGGTTTGAAATAGACATTGAAATTGACTTCCATACCGTTGGATATTCCTCCCATTATTCCGCCGCAATGATTCGATGAGAATGGAGTCAGGGGGTCATGCGGAATGCGGAATCGGTCAGCGCACTCCGATCCCTTCATTCTGGCCGATCGGTTCCCGTCTCCATATTCGAAGGCTTTCACCGCATTGATACTCAGCATGGCGGCTCCCAGGCGGCTCTGGAGCTTGTCAAACACCGGCTCGCCAAGTCCGGCAGGAAGTCCGGTAATCTTACCGGTAACTATTCCTCCCACCGAGTCGCCCTCGGATGCAGCTTTCATTGCATCAAGCGTAGCCACATATTTAGCATCGAATGCTATTCGCGCTTTCCATAGCCATTGGCGCACGATCGAGCCGGCTACTACCCACGATACGGTCTCGCGTGCACTCGCACGTCCTCCGCCACGGAAGTCATGAATCCCATATTTCCTATGATACGTATAGTCGGCGTGATTGAGACGATATTTGCCTGTGTAGCCAGCATAGTCTTCGCTTCGCGCATCCTTGTTGCGGATTATGAACCCTATCGGAGTCCCGAGAGTTTCACCAACCGGTGAAATCCCCGACAATATTTCTACATCATCGGTTTCCTTGCGTTGGGACACGCCCTGACCGCTTCCCGGACGACGCCGCTCAAGATGATGCCTTACAATATCCATGTCAATCACCACGCCGGGGGGCATTCCGTCAAGAATGCCCCCCATAGCTTTGCCATGGCTCTCCCCGAAGGTGGTGAGCCGTATGAGTGAACCGAATGAATTCATATTCTTCCGGAGGTTAATACTGGGGTTATTTGTCCATTGTTACAAGAAGCTCTTCGTTGGAGCGCGTCATCTCCATTCGCTTCTTCATGAATTCCATAGCCTCCACGGAGGTCATGTCGCCGAGATAATTCCTGAGCACCCACATGCGGTTCAGGGTCTCCTGTGGCAGCAGAAGATCGTCGCGACGTGTAGACGAGGCCACGATATCTACAGCCGGGAAGATTCGCTTGTTGGAGAGTTTTCTGTCAAGCTGAAGCTCCATGTTGCCGGTGCCTTTGAATTCCTCGAATATCACTTCATCCATCTTCGAAGAAGTCTCGGTGAGAGCGGTGGCTATTATTGTCAGTGAACCGCCGTTCTCGATATTTCGAGCGGCTCCGAAGAAGCGTTTCGGTCTTTGAAGGGCATTGGCGTCCACACCTCCCGAAAGTATCTTACCGGAAGCAGGCGACACTGTGTTATAGGCTCTCGCCAATCGGGTAATGGAATCGAGCATTATCACCACGTCATGACCGCTCTCAACTAAGCGCTTGGCTTTTTCCAGAACCAACCCTGCAATCTTTACATGACGTTCGGCAGGCTCATCAAAAGTTGAGGCAATGACTTCGGCGTTCACACTGCGGCTCATGTCGGTAACCTCTTCCGGGCGCTCATCTATCAGAAGCATGATGATATAAGTCTCGGGATGATTCTCGGCTATTGCGTTGGCGATATCCTTGAGCAGTATTGTTTTACCTGTCTTGGGAGGAGCCACGATAAGGGCTCTCTGTCCTTTACCGATGGGAGCGAACATATCCACCACTCGCGTCGACAGATTATTTGTCTTACCTCGTGTAAGGTTGAATTTCTCATCAGGGAAAAGTGGCACGAGGTGCTCGAAAGGAACTCTGTCGCGGATTATCTCAGGAGTGAGTCCATTGACGGATAGCACGTTGCACAGCGGGAAATATTTCTCGCCCGGGCGCGGAGGCCTGATTGCACCCTCAACCATGTCTCCGGTCTTCAGACCATATTCTCTAATCTGTTGCTGGGTGACATAAATGTCATCCGGGCTGGCAAGATAATTATAATCACTCGAACGGAGGAAGCCGAACCCTTCCGGCATTATTTCGAGCACGCCGAATGTGGTCAGTATGCCGCTCATGTCGTAGCTCGTCTCCTGAGTCTGCTGACGCTGCTGCTGAAGGAGCTGGCGCTGTTGCTGACGCTGCTTCTTTGTGAGCTTCTGTTTCTGCTTGATATTACCCTGACTGCCTCCCATTCCGGGCTCGGAGATGATTATCGGTGCCGAGGCCGCTGCACGTTCCTCTTCGATAATTTGCTGCTGGGAGCGGGGTGTGAATGTGCGCCCCTTGGCAGAGTTGAAGAAATTACCTAACGAAGGTTTGTCTTTTTGCTGGTGTGAATCCTTCTGAACGGGCTCTTCTACGTTTCTTGATTTCTGTTCTGTCGGCTGTGGGACTTTTGTCATCGCCGGAGCATCATTAATTACAGCCGGCAACGTCTTATTAGTGCTCTCTGTTGGTTCGGGAGCAGGTTGCGGAGCTTTATTCTCTACAAAAGTCGTGGGCGTATTGTTGGCTTCAGTCAGCTGAATCTTTGGCTTACGGCCTCTTCTTTTCGCCGTGGGCACAGGGGCTGCCTCAGACAACTCCGGCTTTTCTGAATCCTGCTGATCTTGCGGTGCCGGATTTTCAACGGGCACATCGGTGGGACTTTCCGGGGCTGCAGCCGCCTGCTTGGGTTTGCGCCCGCGCTTTTTGGGAAGGGGGCTTCCTTCAGGGGCAATCGAAGTGGCTTCAGCTTCGGTTTCATTCTCCTGCGCAGTTTGCTCTTCGGTTTTTGCTGCTCGCTTGGCCCTCGGCTTGCGCTCTTTCGGCGTCTTGGGTTTCAGTCGCGCTGCCTCTTCACGGGCCACCTGGGCCGATGTGTTGTCAATGACAAAGTAGGCGAGCTCCTCTTTGTTTTCTGTGCTGTTTTTCTTCATTCCCATCGATTCGGCGAGGCTGCGCAATGCGGCATCGTCCATCGACATTAGTTCTTCAAAACTTTGCATAATGGGGGGATAATCAATCTCTCATATCCGACGCTTTGACTGCGTCAGAAGTCTTTGAGATGAAATGTGATGTGTGTGATTGAATGTGATTGGGTTTGTAATAATAATGCCGGAACGAAAAGGAAATATCCGGCAAAAAATCTTAATCCGCTATAACTTACATTGAAATAACGCGGAAATGCGAATCTTTGTTCTTTGCTTTCCTCTGCAAAGTTAGCAAATTTTTTTCAACTATGCAACATCCTGCGTTTATCAGTCCCGTAATACTCCTTTGTCAGTCCTGTAATATAAGGGCGATTCCTTAAAATTCCCGAGTTGAAGGGACGTCGGTTTTTTAAGGGACTCGCCCTTAGAACTTGCGTCCGTTATCTGTGTTATTATAGTAGACAAGTTAATTCCACGATTATTTATGAAAAGTCTTCCGATTTTGCTTTTGACCGGCTTGGTTGCCGTATCGGCTTTCGCCTGGGATATTGATAAAAAATATAAGGGCCCGAAAACCCCGACCACAGATATTTCATGGCACCCCGATATTCTTCCCGGTTATGAGGCCCGGTATGTAAATCAGGGCGAGGCGTTCGACGGGCCATGCCGCTCCACAATTGTGCGTCTGAAATCCAAAAAGCCGTCAAGAAAAGCATTTCTTTATATCCATGGCTTCAATGATTATTTTTTTCAGGCCGAGATGGGGCGGCGGTTTGTTGATTCGGGCTTCAACTTTTATGCTGTCGATCTTCGTCGGTACGGCAGAAGTAAGGAACCATGGCAATATCCTTACAATATCCGCGACATGAAGGAATATTTTGCCGACATCGATTCGGCTCTCGTGCAGATCAGGCGTGATGGTAATGAGGATATCACTCTTGGAGGTCATTCCACCGGGGGCTTGACCGTCTCTTATTTCGCAGCTGAAAGGGGTGATGCCATTGGTGTGAACAGGGTTGTGACCGATTCCCCCTTCCTCGAATGGAATTATAATTCCTTCATGAGGAATGTAGCCGTTCCGGTGGTTAGTTTCCTCGGAAAGATTTTCAAGAATTCAAAGATTAAGCAAGGGCATTGCGACGGGTATGCCTATAGTCTGCTGAAGGAATACCATGGCGAATGGGAATACAACACCGATTGGAAGATGATCTATTCCCCACCGGTTACTTTCAGCTGGGTCGGCGCAATCGAAAGCGGCCAGTCGCGGCTCATGAAAAAGCGTAAGAATATCAAAGTTCCCATTCTGGTTATGCACAGCAGCCGGAAGATTGACGGATGCAATTGGGAGCCGGTGTTTCAGACAGGTGATGCGGTGCTTGACCCGCACATGATTCAGGAAAGGGGTGAAAAACTTGGAAGCCAACGTTTGGTATGCACTATTGATTCAGGTCTGCATGATTTGATTCTTTCAGAATTGCCGGCTCGCGAAGCAGCATATGATACAATGTTCCGGTTTATTCGGACTTTCTGACGCTTTCACTCTGATACCGATTCCTAATTCCTCATAAAAAATGAAGCTTCTCGGTTTCCTTAGGGAATGGGCTTTGATATTAGCCATACTTTTCGGCATACTGGCATATTTCATCTATATCAGCATCCCTTTCAGCGAAGCTGTTCACTCTATTACTGCTGATATTGTGGGGGTTGTGCAACCCCTGTTCATCTTCGCGATGCTGTATCTGACTTTTTGCCGCGTCAATCCGCGGGACTTGCGGCTTCGGGGATGGCATCTGTGGCTTCTGCTGATTCAGTCCGGATTGTTTACAGGTATTGGGTGCATACTGATAGCTTTGCCGCATAGTCAGATGCGGATCGTTCTCGAAGGCGCGATGCTTTGCCTCATATGTCCCACTGCCACTGCCGGAGCTGTCGTGACAGGTAAACTTGGTGGAAGTGTCAGCGATATCACTTCCTATACAATCCTTATCAACATTGTGGTTGCCTTGCTTATTCCGGCCCTGATGCCTTTCGTCCATCCGAATCCCGATATGAATGTATGGCAAGCGGCGTTCCGCATTCTGGCTAAAGTATTTCCTCTGCTTTTGCTTCCGCTCATTTGCGCAATGCTTACGCGCCGATATCTTCCAAATTGGTCTTCCAAGATTGCCGCTCACCCCGATATCTCATTCTATTTATGGGCTATTTCTCTGTCGCTCGCAATCACCATGACCACGCGGAGTATATGGCATTCGGAAGTGGATATGGTCACTCAGTTATGCCTCGTGGCTGTTTCATTCGTCTGCTGTTGCATTCAGTTTGCCCTCGGCAAGTGGATTGGTTCACATTACGGTGACAACATTACGCCCGGCCAGTCGTTCGGACAGAAAAATACCGTGCTCGCTATATGGATGGGTTATACATTCTTTACGCCTGTCACTGCGCTTGTGGGAGGTTTTTATAGCATTTGGCACAATGTCTACAACTCATGGCAACTTCATCGTCATGCCCATGAGAAGTCGCTATCTGACGACACACACTAAGGCGCCATCCACTAAAATTTCTTAATGTCGGGACAATTGATTTTTATTCAGTCCTTTTTATGGGAATGTTCATTATTTTGGCTCACTACTCATTATTTTGAGGAAAAATTATTAAATTTGCGAAAATTTCTCAACTTGTATTTTTATTCAAATGCAGGTTGCAAATATATCTTGCAGGAATCTGGCGTAGGATCCGGTGGAATCTTCTACGTCAATAACACGCATGAGAGTATTCCAATCAAAAGTAAAGTATATTCAAAATGGCTGATAACAATTCAGAAAAGCCCGGAAAAGGGAAGGATGGTAAGAAAATAGTACTCAGCGGAATCCGTGCTACCGGAAATCTTCATTTGGGCAATTATTACGGAGCGCTAAGCAAATTTGTCAGGATGCAGGATGATTATGACTGCCGTTATTTCGTGGCCGACCTTCATGCCCTGACCACTCATCCTGATCCGAAACAGCTTCACGAGAATGTGAAGGATATTCTTGCAGAATATCTTGCCGCCGGCCTCGACCCGGAAAAGAATACCATATATGTTCAGAGCGACATCCCCGAAATTTCGGAAATGTATCTTCTGATGAATATGCACGTCGGCATCGGAGAACTGATGCGGACTGCTTCCTTCAAGGATAAAGCCCGCAAGGCCCTCGGTATTTCCGCGCCCGATAAGGAAGATGAGGATGATGGCATCGAGAAGCAGATAATCGGAAACCAGACCAACCAGCGGGTGAATGCCGGACTTCTCACTTATCCGACTCTCATGGCGGTTGATATTCTTATCCACCATGCCGATTTCGTGCCTGTGGGTAAAGACCAGGAGCAGCATCTCGAACTCACACGCCGTTTTGCACGCCGCTTCAATTCGTTCTATAAAGTGCCCTATTTTGGCGAACCGGTCAATTTTAATTTCGGTGGCCATGCCGTTAAAGTTCCCGGCCTCGATGGTTCCGGTAAAATGGGCAAGAGCGAAGGAAACTGCATTTATTTGATCGACGATGAGAAGACTCTCCGCAAGAAAGTGATGAGGGCGGTTACGGATGAAGGCCCCAAAATTCCGAATCAGGAGGTATCCGAACCTATAAAGAATCTCTTTACTCTAATGGAATTGGTATCGACTCCGGATACACTCGAACATTTCAAGAACGCCTATGCCGACTGCTCCATCCGCTATGGAGATCTAAAGAAGCAGCTCGCGGAAGACATTCTTAAAGTAACTCTCCCCATTCGAGAAAGAATTCTTGATATCCGCAACAACGATGAGTATATCTCGAAGGTGGTCCGCCAAGGTGCCGAACGAGCTCGTGCCGCCGCTGCCGATACTCTCCGCGATGTTCGTGAGATTATGGGTATCCGTAAATTCTGATTCCGCATTCCAAGCCTTCGTCTCTGATGGTTCTAAATTGGATTTGGATCTCATTCTTCGTTATCGCCTTCCTCATGGCTTTGGGGAAGACGATATTTTGTGGCGACCTTCAGGTATGGAGCGATGTAATGAACGCATCGTTCGATCAAGCGGCTTTCGCATTTGAAGTCTCGCTTGGTCTGACCGGAGTCCTAACTCTCTGGATGGGGATTATGAAAATCGGTGAAAGGGGAGGTGTCATAGAATTTTTCGGCAGGTTAATCAGTCCTTTTTTCTCCCGACTTTTTCCCGGCATACCCAAAGGGCATCCCGCCATGGGGGCAATTTTCATGAATATATCGGCCAATATGCTCGGTCTTGACAATGCGGCCACTCCTATGGGTCTCCGCGCCATGCAGGAAATGCAGACCCTCAATACAAAGAAGGATACGGCTACGGATGCCATGATTATGTTTCTCGTGCTCAACAGCTCCGGGCTCTGTCTCATACCGATAAGCATAATGATGTATCGCGCTCAGGGGGGAGCGGCGAATCCTACGGATATTTTCATACCAATTCTCGTGGCCACGGCCATTGCTACACTTGTGGGGTTAACCGCGCTTTGCATTAAGCAAAAGATCAGACTTGACCGAGTCTTGGTTTCTTGGCTACTCGGAATAGGGGCCTTTGTGGCCGGGGTCACGTGGCTATTCTCGCGCCTCCCTGCCGATAAAGTTCAGCTTTACAGCACTTTCGGCGCGAACGTCATTCTCTTCGTTGTAATCATCGCTTTCATAGGAGCCGGGGTCCGCAGCAAACTCCGCGTTTACGATGTCTTTATCGAAGGAGCGAAAGACGGATTCAAGACCGCCGTGATGATTATTCCCTATCTTGTGGCGATTCTGGTAGCGATCGGTATGTTCCGCGCTTCCGGAGCGCTTGATATCTTCACCGGCTGGGTAGAGAAAGGTGTTGCCTGGCTTGGTTTTGACACTCAATGGGTAGGAGCGTTGCCTACAATGCTTATGAAGCCGCTCAGCGGTAGCGGAAGCTGCGCCATGATGCTTGATGTCATGAAAGCGAACGGCCCGGATGCCTTCGTAAGCAAACTTGCAGCTGCAGTCCGGGGTTCAACCGACACCACCTTCTACATCCTTGCTGTGTATTTTGGTTCAGTCGGTGTGTCACGCACCCGCTATGCTGCCGGGTACGCGCTCATCGCCGACATCGCCGGTGCGATTGCGGCTGTGGCTGTAGCCTACTTTTTCTTCTCTTAGACCTCATTCAATAAAATATGTTAATTCCAGAGCGGCTATCTTCGAGCTAAAATATTCTTTTTCAGAAGGAGCAACCTTTGAGTTGCGACTGAGGAAAAAGGATATTTGAGCC
>JAIDDJ010000002.1 GCA_029055345.1 Muribaculaceae bacterium
GCTCCTGAATCTGCAAAGCGATATCCGAGGCACATCTGCGACTCTGGCATTAACAGATTTTATTGAATGAGGTCTAAGGTCTGAAAAGTGTTTGGCATGAGATTGATGAAATTGCTTAATTCGAAGGCTTTCGGACTGGGATTTCTTTCGTGGATTCCGGCACTGATTGTTTTGTCGATGGTCATTGTAATCAATCAGCCGAATCTTTTTGATAAGAACTATTATTTTTGTGGGATTCTTGTTTTTGGAATTATTCTGAGTCTGATGATTCCCAAAGAGAAGCCTTTGCTGGTGCCTGTGGTTGAATACTTGCTGGTATTTGGCGTTCTGTATGGGAAGGATCTGAATGTTCCGGTCAATACGATCCTGCTTATTTACCCTTTGGTGGAAGGGATTGTGTTCAGGGGGCGTTTTCAGAGTATTGCGGTCCTGATTGTAAGTTGTTTGATAGTTACAGTGGTACTTACTTTTCCGCATCCTCAGTTAGGATTGTTAATAGCGGAATTGTGTCTTTTCTGCGCTATCATTTTTTGCGGGGAGGAATATAAAATCAGGGAACGGGAGGCGAAAATCTATCAGATAATTGATCGGTACTATCGCTCGCGCAATGTGACTCGGAAAACTCATGAAGTGTATCATCGTATCATTAAAGGTTGGAATGAATTGGGATCCGGGATTGAACTTAGGCAAATATCGACTTATTTTCTGAAAAACGGGAATTTTTTTCTTATTAATTCATCAGATTATAAGTGGGACCGGAAGCTTGATATAAGCGAAACCTTAAGGAAACAAGTGCTTACTGACGACTCTGCGATCTGGGTGATTGATGTAGCGGAGCTGCGTGAGCTTAAGAGATACCTGGTGCCTGTGAGTATGGATGGGAAGCGATATCTGGTGGAATATGTCGCTGTGAGAAGAAATCCGGATTCATTATTTTCCAAATTAGGGTCAGAGAGAGTTTTCAGGGGGTTGGCAGGAAGGATTGTAAATCTGGTGGAGTTCGCCCATAGGCTGAAGGAGCGCGATGCGAGCTATTTTAAGGAGACTACAGAAAAGCGGAATTATATGGAGAAGGCTGTGGGGACGATGCATTTTATCAGAAACCGTCTTAACTCTATCGCTTCGCTTGTGGAATATGGCAAGATGCCGGAGAAAGAGAAGGCGAGTATTCCGGAGGAGATGGTGAAGCGGCTTTTTAAGTCGGCGGGTCAGGATTATGAAAAAATCCGGATGTTTGCCAACGAGATGCTCGACAGCAGTAAATTTCCTTATGCCTACACTGAGCAGCAGGAGCTGAAGCAGGAGGTGGCTTTTATTGAGCTTGCGGAGAGCGTGGAGTCGCAGCTGCAGCAGTATGTATCGGTAAGGCTCGAACCGCGCCCGAATAAGCGGCCCCTGTGGGTGAATGAGACGGATCTGCGGGTGATGATGACCGACTGGATAAGCAATATGCGGAAGTATGGGGAGGACTATGAGGTGGAATGGGAAGTGCAGGATAAGTATGTGGAGATAAGATTCCGCAATTCGGCTAAGGCCGAGGATGCGGAAAATGTATTCAATTCTATGCGTGTGGCCTCGCCAAAGACGTGGGACACAAGGAAAAAGACTTTCGGAATCATGAAGATGCGTGAGTTGGCGGCAAAAAACAATATTTTGCTCGACATTAACGTTTCTGACATAGATGAAGACGTGGCTCCGGGCAAGAGAAAATTGTTGGCCATAACTATTCAAATTCCGTTAAAACATGAGCAAGAAGATTTTGGTGATTGAAGATGAAATGCAGTCGTTGAAGTCTGCATTTGAGATAGCCAATTTTCGGAAATATGGGAATGAGCTCGTAATTAAAAATGTGCCGAGGTCTCAGGATGTTCAGCTTGAATCGTTGAAAGAAGAATATGCCTTGATTTTTGTGGATATTACTCTTGCAAACAATACTGAGAAAAATGGTTATGGTGTGCTTCAGGATATTATTAATGGTAATTATTTCCCGAAAAATAAGTTAATCGTTATGACCGGCAATTCACAGATTGCTGAGGGTCTTAAGCAGAATGGTTTGCCCAAGAATCTGGAAATTCTAATGAAGCCTTTTACATTCATACAATTGGAGCATACTTTGGCGAAGCATATCCGACCGATGACCAGGAATTAGGGATTTGATTATCTTTGTTGAAAATACATTCTGATGTAACTAATTTCTTCTTATGGACGTCAATAATGCCCCTAAAATAGAGACTCCTTATATAAATCTCCAGTCGGATTTTGGTTTCAAACGTGCTTTCGGCACCGTTGAGTTCCGTAATGCATTGCTACAGTTTCTGGACGCGGCACTTGGAGTCGAGATTAAGGTATCCGATGTCAAGTTCCATGACAAGGAGATGTTGCCCGCTTCCGAGGGTGGAAAGAGAATAGTCTATGATATCTACTGCACGATGAGTGTTCCATCGGGAGAATCTTCTTTAAAACCATGTCATCTTGAGAGAAACAGAAGAGAAGAACCCGTTACCCACCATTTCATCCTTGAGATGCAGAATGTGTATGAGCCTCCGTTTGAGGAGAGGATTTTCTATTACGCAAGCAAACTGGTAGCCGATCAGGGTAAGCGAGGCTGGAGTTACGATCTGGACCCGGTGATTACGATCGCGATTACGGACTTTGATTTCGCGTTCCTGAGCAAGAGGCTGGTCCAGGACTTTCGACTGACTGAAAGGAATACCGGTGAAGTGCTGACCGAGAAACTCAGACTCTTATTTTTCTCTCTGCGTCAGGTTCCTGAACGGTGGGAGAATTGCCAAAGTGAACTTCAACGACTATTATTTATAATCAAGAATATGGAAAACCTCGACAAGAATTCAGCGCCTTATAAGGATGGGAAATATGAAGAGCTGTTCCGGGCAGCGGAGAGTGATCAGATTGCGGCCGAGGATGTGGTTCCTTACAGTCAGTCGGTAGAGCGGCTAAGAGCGTATCAGGCTGGGATAGACTATGCAACCGAGCAGTCGTGGGTTTCCGGAGTAGAGAAAGGTAGGGCCGAGGGAAGGGCCGAGGGTATTTCTTCTATGATAAAAAATATGTATTCCAATCACATGACAGTAGAGGCAATAGCTAAAATTGCAAATATTTCAGAGTCGGAGGTTATACGAATCATAGGTTGTAATTAGGAGTTTTTTCAAGTAGGATTAGGGATTGATTTATGCGTAATTTTGCGTTCGGGGGATTGGGCGAAATTTATTCTATCATTAATTAATACCTTATTCTCGCAGCTGCATCCCGGCTATCGTTTTTTGATTCAGTCACATAGCCCGCTATGCTCCTGAATCTGCAAAGCGATATCGAGGCACATCTGCGACTCTGGCATGAACAGATTTTATTGAATGAGGTCTTAAAAATTTTGGCTTATTGGAGAGCCGATATGATATGGAGAAGGATTCTAAGATATATGTGGCGGGGCACCGGGGTATGGTTGGCTCGGCTATCGTGCGTGAACTGCAACGGCAGGGCTATACTAATATTATCACCAGGACTCATGCCGAGCTTGATCTGACCGACCAGCAGGCTGTGAGGGATTTTTTTGCTGAGGAACGGCCGGAGTATGTATTTTTAGCTGCGGCAAAGGTGGGAGGTATCGTGGCCAATCAGTCGGCACTGGCTGATTTTATGTATGAAAATATGATGCTTGAGATGAATGCCATCCATGCCGCTTGGCAAAACGGATGTAAGAAACTGGAGTTTCTCGGTTCATCATGTATTTATCCGCGTCTGGCGCCACAACCTATGCAGGAGTCGTGTCTTCTGACCTCAGCTTTGGAGCCAACGAATGAGGCTTATGCTCTGGCGAAGATCAGCGGCCTGAAATATTGCGAGTATCTTAACCGACAGTATGGCACGGATTATATATCCGTTATGCCGACCAATCTATATGGTCCGAACGATAATTATCATCCCCGCAATTCGCATGTTTTGCCTGCACTGATAAGGCGCTTCCATGAGGCAAAGATGGAGGGGCGTCCGGAGGTAGTGTGCTGGGGCGACGGCAGTCCGTTGAGAGAGTTCCTTTATGTGGATGATCTGGCTAACTTGTGTGTGTTCCTGATGAATAATTATTCGGGGGACGAGACTGTAAATGCCGGGACCGGCAAGGAGGTTACGATAAAGGAACTTGCCGAAATGGTGGCACGGACAGTGGGATATGAGGGTCGGATATTGTGGGACACTTCGAAGCCGAATGGCACGCCTCGTAAATTATTGGATGTGTCGAAGGCAGAGGGTCTCGGCTGGAGGTATCAGACAGAGCTTGAGGAAGGAATCCGGCTGGCATATGAGGACTTTATTCAATCAGGAATCAGGAATTAGGATTCTGCAAATATTCTGCGTCCGGTCAATTCGGGTTTGGAACCGGGGAACTTAAATTTTATAGAAGTCAGATGAAGATAATATTGCTTTCGGGGGGATCGGGGACCCGATTGTGGCCCCTGTCGAATGATGCCCGGTCTAAACAGTTTTTGCGGCTTCTTGACTCTGAAAAGGGGAAGGAATCGATGGTGCAGCGGGTGATTCGCCAGCTGCGGGCATCGGGGATTAAGGCAGAGGTTACTGTGGCCACGAGCGCGGCTCAAAAGGATTCGGTAGTGTCGCAATTGGGTGAATCGGTAAATATTGTAACCGAGCCCTCAAGAAGGGATACTTTCCCGGCGATATGTCTGGCTTGTGAATATCTTTCAAGGATGCATGGTTGCGGGCCAGAGGAAACTGTGGTGGTAATGCCCTGCGATCCGTACACTGAACTGGGATATTTCGAGAGCATCAAGCGGATGGCAGCCGGCATAAAATCCGGAGTAGCCGATATGATTGTGATGGGAATAGCGCCAACATATCCGTCGGCGAAGTATGGCTATGTAGTGCCGGGAGGGGAGTTAGCGCCCGGCATACGCTCTGTGAAACGCTTCACAGAGAAGCCAGACGTGGCGACAGCCGAAAGGCTGATAGCCGAAGGGGCCCAATGGAACGGTGGAGTATTCGCTTTCCGTCTCGGATACATGACATCGATAGCTGAAAAATATGTGAAAGAGGATTCTTTCGCGGGCATCATCGAGCATTATGACGAGTTTCCGAAGATAAGCTTTGACTATGAAGTGGCTGAAAAGGCTGCGAATGTCGGCATGGTTGAGTACCGGGGGGAATGGAAGGATCTGGGAACGTGGAACACGCTCACAGATGAGCTGAGCGATCATGCATATGGCAACGTTCTGACTGACGGCACAGAGGTGAATACGCATTTATTCAACGAGTTGACGATACCGATGCTATGCTTAGGCACGAAGGACCTGGTAGTGGCAGCCTCGCCCGACGGGATAATAGTGGCGGAGAAGAGCAAGAGCGAGAATGTGAAGGAGTTCGCGGAGGCACTCAAGCAGCGTCCGATGTTCGAGGAGCGTCGGTGGGGAACGTATAAGGTGATAGATTCTGTAGAATTCGAGGATGGATATTGCGCGTTGACCAAACAGCTTACACTGAGGCCGGGATGCGCGATAAGTTATCAGGAACATGATTGCCGGGATGAGGTATGGACATTCATAGATGGCGAAGGAGAGATAGTGCTCGACGGGAAGCGAAGCTCTGTAAAGAGGGGTATGACGGTAAATATACCGAAGGGGATGAAGCATGCGCTGAAGGCGCGGACATCTCTGACATTTATCGAGGTTCAGTCGGGGAGCAATCTTGTGGAGACAGATATCCGGAGATTTGAGTGGGAATGGTGAAGAAGCAGATTGGGATGCCAGAGACGGCAACTCCTCGCGACGCTTCGGGGCACAGTTGGGGTCGGATTTTTAAAAATTATGAAAATTGAGGGCGATATTTTCGGATATCGCCCCTTTTTATTAATTTTGCAAATTGAATATGTGGCTTTCGCAATCGAAAGCCAAAGGTTAGGAGGTTATGGGGTTAGGAGGTTATGGGGGATAGAATTTTATTGGGGAGAAAAAATAATTTGATGAAGATGAGATTACGTGGTTTACTTACCGCCGGTCTGATGGCATTTGCGCTGACAGTTTTGGCCATGACCGATGATGAAGTGATTAGCTATATACGCGCACAATCTGCCAACGGGAAAACCGAGCAGCAGATTGGTCAGGAGCTTATGGCTCAGGGTGTAAGCGCAGCGCAAGTGCGTCGTATCAAGTCGAAGTACCGTCAGGAGGGTTCCAACACAGAAGGGACAGCTGTTGTAGCGCAATCGGCAGCCCTACAGGATAATGGTGATGGAGGCCGGGTTCATACGGCAGAGCAGGAATCGGGTCCGGTGGTGGATAGTTTTGCACCGGATGCCCGCGATGAGGCTGCTCGCGAAGTTTATGGCCACGATATCTTCAGTTCGCGCAATCTGAGTTTCGAGCCGAGTTCGAATCTGGCAACGCCAAAGAATTATCGTCTGGGTCCGGGCGATGAGGTTGTAATCGACATGTGGGGGGCGGCAGAAGACCATTTGCGAGAGACCATCTCCCCCGAAGGCAGCATTATGATATCGAAGCTTGGTCCCGTGCATCTCAACGGCAAGACCATAGATGAGGCCAACAAATATATCAAGAATCTATTCGCTCGCAAATATGCTGGTCTGACAGACGAACAGACCGACATCGATGTCACCTTAGGCAATGTCCGATCCATCCAGATTGACATCATGGGCGAGGTGACCACACCGGGAACATACCGGCTGTCGCCGTTCTCGAACGTTTTCCATGCGCTCTACAATGCGGGTGGTATCAATAACATCGGTTCGATGCGAAATATCTCTGTGCTCCGCAACGGAAAGCGCATCGCGAACGTGGATGTTTATGATTATCTATTCAAGGGGAAGCAAACAGGCAATATCCGGCTTCAGGAGGGTGATGTCATAATCGTTCCTCCCTATGAGAATATAGTCAGCATTTCGGGCAATGTGAAGCGACCGATGTACTATGAGGTTAAACCTGATGAGACCGTGGCGACGCTTCTTGACTATGCCGGGGGATTTTCCGGGGACGCATATTCAGGGATGGTCAGGCTGTCGCGTCAAAACGGAGCTGACAACGACCTCTATAACGTGGATAAAGGAGAATTCGCCACATATCGTCTGCAGGATGGCGACGTTGTGATGGTAGGCAATGTTCTCGACCGGTTCTCGAACCGGGTTGAGTTGAAGGGAGCAGTAACCCGGCCGGGTCTTTACGCATTGGGAAATGGTACTCGTACACTTCGAGATCTTCTCAATAAGGCAGATGGTCTGACAGACGACGCATACCTGGGCCGGGCTTTGATTTACCGTCAGGGACCGGATTTATCGCTTGAGGTGATACCCATTGATTTAGGTGCCATTCAGGCGGGCACGGAACCGGATATCGAGCTTCAGAAGAATGACATAGTAGATATATCAAGTGTGCAGAGCCTATATGAGAAAGGCGATTACACCATAGATGGCTATGTGACGCGCCCCGGCACCTATTCCTACATGGCTAATACGACAGTAGAGGATCTGATTCTTCGGGCCGGAGGTCTCCGCGAGGGTGCCTGCACAGCGAGAATAGAGATTTCCCGCCGCATCGTAAGCCCGACGGCGACATGGGACAGTCCGCAGCTTGTAGAGAATTACACTGTGGAGATGAACGGAGGTCTCGGAGCGGCCAACAGTTCGGCGAGGAGTTTCATTCTGGAGCCTTACGATCGGGTTGTTGTGCGGAAATCACCGGCATATCATGAACAGCAATATGTGAGCGTAGAAGGTGAGGTATTGTTCCCGGGCTCATATACGCTGACGAGGCGCAATGAGAGGCTATCGGAGTTAGTGAGGCGTTCGGGGGGTCTTGTAGATGGAGCATACGCCAAAGGGGCTTATCTGCAGCGCAAGTTGACTGACGATGAGGTAGAAGAGCGTCAGAACGTGCTCAAGCTTGCTTACCAGAACCAGGCAGGCCAAGACTCGATACCCTTGACCAAGATGGAAGTTGCCACGACCTACAACGTAGGTATCGACCTGCCGAAGGCACTTGCCAATCCGGGCACGGCAGCCGACCTCGTGCTTCAGCCGGGCGATTACCTGTTCGTTCCCGAGCAGCAGAGCACAGTCAAGGTTTCGGGCGAAGTGATGTATGCCAACACCGTAATCTACGAGCCGGGTATGAAACTTGATTATTACGTGAATCAGTCGGGAGGTTTCGGCGAACGGGCCAAAAAGAACAAATGCTTCATCATCTATATGAACGGCCAGATAGCAAAGATGACGAGCAAGACCGTGATAGAGCCCGGCTCGCATATCATCGTGCCGGCTAAGAAGAAGAACGATATAAACCTCTGGGAAAAAATCATACCTCTTATTTCAGGTGTAGGGTCGTTGGCAACTCTGTCGGCGGCATTGGCAACACTGATAAAATAAGGCACGTCAGCCTTAGACCTCATTCAATACGTTAGAACAGATGGCAGACAGATATGAACAGGAGCCGGAAGAAACAAATCCGGAAGAAATAGGGAAAGGCGATAAGGAAATCGATCTCGTGGAACTTGCCAAGAAGCTATGGTCGCGCCGGATGCTAATATTGAAATGGTGTGGCGTCGGAGCGATTCTGGGGCTTGTGATAGCATTCAGCATACCGAGAGAGTATACCACAGGCGTTAAACTTGCGCCCGAAATGGGCAACGATTCGAAAGGCTCGAGCGGAAGTCTGGGTGCCTTGGCGGCCATGGCCGGAATTGGAGGTGGAGGACAGAGTTCGGATGCTGTCTATCCGCTACTCTATCCCGATATCATCAAGTCAGTTCCATTCTGCATGTCGCTTCTCGACATCCCTCTTACAGACAAGGACGGGGAACGTAAATTCACACTTGAGGAGTATCTTCAGAATGATATAAAAAGCCCTTGGTGGAGCGCCATTATGGGAGCGCCTCGTAAACTCATAGGACTGCTGACACCCAAAAGCGAGGATCAGCAGGCCAAAGGGAAAGACCCATTCCGTCTCACACAGGATGAGCAGAATATGGTGGATTACTTAGGCAAGCACGTAACATGCAATGTAGACCAGAAGACATATGTAGTCAATATTTCGGTTGAGATGCAAGATCCCGTGGTATCAGCCGTGCTCGCCGATTCGGTGGCTCACAGATTGAAGGAGTATATAATTGACTACCGCACAAACAAGAGCCGGGATGACCTTGCGTATATAGAGAAACTGAACGAGGAGGCCAAGCTTGCCTATTATGCAGCTCAGCAGCGATATGCGAACTATCTTGACACGCACCAGGGGATAGTGATGTATTCAGCTCAGACGATGCGCGACCGACTGGAAAACGAGGCAACCCTGGCGTTCAATGTCTATAATCAGACCTCCCAGAAACTACAAATGGCTAAAGCTAAGGTTCAGGAAGAGACTCCGGTGTATGCTGCAATAGAGCCGGCTACCGTTCCGCTGAAGCCATCGGGACCCCGGAAGGTGCTTATATTGGCGGGATTTATTTTTCTTAGCTTTGTAGGAGGATGCGCGTGGGTATTGTTTGTTCAGCCTCTGAAGAAGCAATTCAAACGAGAGAATGATAAAGAAAACCGGGACGAGGTTTGATTCTCAAATCCTTGAAGGCTGGAAAAATTTGGTAGAATTACGGGAATTGTAGACCGGGACATAAATAGACCGGGATTAATAGGATATGATGGGATTCAATGGGATTTTGGTGGAGGATTTTAGATTTGAAAAAAATAATTCAGATAGTTATAATTCTTGCACTGGGGCTAATGGCCTCCGGGGCGCAGGCTAAGGACTCTTTCGACTTCGATGGAGTCCTTGCAGGCATGAACAGCGGAGGAATAGATTTCGACTCTATGCTTTCAGCGATGGAGGGTGCACCATCAGCAGGTAAAGGCCAAAGGGCTCAAAATGGAGATGGAGGATATGCGCTGCTTGCATCGGTAGCGGATGCGATGAGCGTGAATAATGCCCTGGATTTTATCACCAATGCTTATGCAGGCAATGGTTATCAAGGAGGTCTGAAGGGAACCTACTCGAACTATTCCGGGGGGACACGCGACAGGAGAGATTATTCCCATCTCGTACCCGGCTCGGCAGTTCTTCCGATCCATGGATTCGTGACATCGGGCTATGGTTACCGGCCGAAGTTCGGGCGAATGCACCGGGGTGTGGATATCTCGCTTCACACGGGCGACACAGTCAGGGCAGCGATAGACGGGGTTGTTCTGAGGGTTTCCAATGACCCTCGCGGGTATGGTCTGTTCGTATGCATCCGACATGACAACGGGCTTGAAACGCGCTACGCGCACCTTAGCCGAACTCTTGCCATTGCCGGCGAGAGAATCTATGCGGGAGATCCGGTGGGACTCGGTGGGAGCACAGGAAATTCAACAGGACCTCACCTGCACTTTGAAACTCGCGTTCAAGGAGAAGCAGTAGACCCGACCACGATGTTTGATTTCTCAATGCCCGGTGGCAGACATCCTTACCGAACTCTTGCCGAACTTGATGATAGCAACCCTGCCTATCGGCAGGCGAGCATGAAGACTGGACTCGCAAACACAATCGGCACCGGTATCAACCGTAGCACTTACGTGGTTCGTCCGGGAGACACGATCGGGTCAGTGGCCCGAAAGCACGGTATGTCAGTGCTTACCTTATGCCGACTGAATATGCTGTCGAGTTCGGATGCCCTGCAACCGGGAAGAATGCTCAAGCTGAGGTAAGCCTTCGCTTAATAAGCAAACCGACGAGCACTTCATGATTTTAACATATTTTATTGTTTGATATACTGATCCGAGATGCGAATCTCGGATTTTTTATTTATATTTGTGATTTAAAGATAGAAAAGGCCTGACACATGAGACTGGCAAACCGACTGAGCCTATATTCACTGATTATCTGCGCGATAATATTTGTTGTAACCGCGGTCTTCGTGGAAGCATGGACACTTGGCGCGGAAGCGACTCAAGCCGAATGGATAATTGCCAGAGAGCAAAACGAAATCACCCAAAATATCGACAGTCTTCATGGTGCCAAATATATGAGCATTCGGATGCCATATAAGAAAACCATTACAATCATAACCGATTCCACCGGTCAAATCAGGGACAGCTACCCTACTCTGTCAGCATCACAGATAAAGGACTTCCTGCATATTCACGGACTCGGCTCGCCATTCATTACTCAACCTCGCAAGGAAAAAATCGATGGTTCGGAATATATGGTGAGCGGGACTATAACCGTCGACGGGGAGCCGATCTACACGCTTACGCCGATGATGTCAATCCGACTGAATGTAACCGGAATGAAAATTCCGCTGCTCATTATCTTGGCCCTCTTCTTCGTGCTGCTTACATTAACGCTACGGATAGTTTTACGAAGGTCAACGCGACCGCTGACACGCCTTGCAGCAGCGGCGGAGAGAGTCGGTGCCGGAGATTTCGATGCTGAATTTCCTGCCGTCGGGAAGCATACTGACCTACAGCAACTTAGAAATTCTCTGAGCGGGATGCTCGCATCCATCAAGGAGTATATGGGCAGAATAGAGAATGAGGTCAAGAAGCGAGAACGATATGAAAGCGAACTTGACATAGCACGCCGTATTCAGGCTTCGATGCTTCCGGAACCGAAAGCAACTATAGATTGGGGCTCATCAATATTGGAAGTGTCTGCCAGCCTTGAACCGGCGTACGAAGTGGCAGGAGATCTTTTTGACTACGTAAATATCGGCGGGAAGCTCTACTTCACAATCGGAGATGTCAGCGGTAAAGGAGTGGGAGCCTCATTAGTGATGAGCAGTATCCGCAGCCATTTCCATTTCGGCACTCAGCAGCGTTTGACGCCGGGCGAACTGATGTCGAGTATAAACCGGAGCGTATGCGAACGC
The DNA here is from genome assembly GCA_029055345.1 of Muribaculaceae bacterium. Classification (GTDB taxonomy): domain Bacteria; phylum Bacteroidota; class Bacteroidia; order Bacteroidales; family Muribaculaceae; genus Lepagella. The sequence continues at coordinate 11,875 of JAIDDJ010000002.1, forward strand.
AACGATGGCAATATGTTTGCGACAATGATCATAGGGATGGTCGATTCCGAGCAATCCACACTGACAATCGCCAACGCCGGGCATACTTATCCGGTGCTCATCAGCGGGCACGAAGTAAAACTGCTTCATCCGGAGCCAGGGCTTCCGGTAGGGCTGTTTGAGGAAACGGTCTACAAGGAGATGACGAACAGCTTCAGGGTAGGAACAACATTGTTTACCTATACTGACGGAGTGACAGAAGCGGAGAGTCCCCAAAGGGAGCAATTTGGTGAAAACCGATTGCTTGACGAATTACGTAATCTTGCAAAACTCAATGCTTCGGCGGAAGAATACGTAGAGAAAATCCGGGAAGCGATTTCACATTTCTCTGCCAGGCCCTATTCTGATGATGTCACGATGCTTGCAGTCGGTCACGTGCAGGCTCCAATTTACAAGATAACTCTGGGACACGACCGTAGAGAGACCGAAAGGCTCCGGGAATTTCTGGAAGAAACAGGAGAAAAGCTTAGGTGGAGCGATAAAACGGTGTTCGCGCTCAACCTAATTGCGGAAGAGGCCATAGTGAATGTGATTGAACATTCGCAAGTGCAGGCCGGAAATGAAGGAATAGAAATAAGCATTAGTCAGGACTCTCACGTCCTAACCCTCATCATAACTGACAAAGGAGAAGCATTCGATCCATTGGCAAACGCACCGGAAGTGAATACCACGCTTGATGCGGAAGAAAGGGAAGCCGGGGGGCTTGGTATATTCCTTATCCGCAATATTGCACACGATGTCAGCTACCGACGCGCCGACGACAAAAATATATTAAGCATCACCTATATAGAATCTCCTTCGGAGGGTCGGGAGTGATGCCTATTAAACATCGGATGAAGAAAATAATTAAATTCACAACCAGCATACTAACAGAACACAATAATCCCTGACAGATATGGAAACCGCAATCAAAGTCAACGACAAGACCACAGTAGTAACGCTCAAAGGGCGTCTTGATTCAGTCACCTCTGCCGATTTCGACAAAGCAGTCGAAAGCCTCTGGGCAGGAGAGCCGACACCGGAAATACTCATAGACTGCAAAGAGCTGGAGTATGTGAGCAGCGCAGGCCTGCGTTCGCTAATCACCATACTGAAGAAATCAAAAGCCAGCGGACGCGAGTTGCGAATCAGCAATCTCTCTCCTTCGATAAAATCGATATTCGACATGACAGGGTTCACCAATATTTTCAAAATAATCTGATATGAAGGGAAATACGTCAAAAAGTCTGATTCCACTGACACAGACACAACTGGGGATTTATATAGAAAGTCTGCGACAGCCGGAGAGACTGATCTATCATGTGCCGTTTCTCTTCAAAATAGAGGGAGAAGTTTCAGCCGAGGCATTGGCCGAGGCACTGAGAGAGGTAATAAAGGCCCATCCGGGGATGTCGGCAAGGATTGTGACTGATGAGGATGGGACGCCGTGCCTGACCGCCGGTAAAACCCCGGAAGTGGAAATAATAAAGATTACAGAAAAGGAACTTATCGAAAATGCCGACAGCATAATGCAACCGTTTGATCTTGACGGGGGCTCATTGTCGGTGATAAAAGTTTACAATACCGATGGAGGAACGTATTTTTTCACTGATTTCCATCACTCCATATTTGACGGAAGTTCACATAAAGTGATGCTTTCCGATCTGGAGGCAGCTCTCGAAGGGATGCGGATAGCTCCTGAAAGTGTCACAATGTTTGATATAGCTGAAGCAGAGATGCAAGCACGCTCCGGCGAAGCGTTTGCAAAAGCGAGAGAGCAGTATACCTCACTTCTCGAAGGAGCGGACACATCGGCCGACATGCTGACTGACCGGAATGGCAAGGATGCGGATTTCACGCGTATGCCGGTGGTGCTGGGCCCGATTGAGGAATCATTCAGTAAGTTCTGCAAGGACGCGCGGATGCCGGCAAGCGTAGTTGCAACTACAGCGATGGGGCTTGTGCTGCAGGAATATTATCGACGGGATGATGTGACTTTCGCAACCATATGGCACGGACGGCACGGGCATGATTACGGCCGAACATTCAATATGATGGTAAAGACCATCCCGGCCCGTGTAAGAATGAATGGAGATTCCACCGTAGGGGATGTGCTCGCAGACGTCAAGAAGAATCTGAAAATCGCCCGCGATAACGACCTCTATTCATTTGCTGAAGCAGCCAATGAATTCGGGGTAAATTCCAATTTTCTTTTCGCCTATCAGGGAGCGTTTCTTGAACTTCCGAAAGTAGGAGGCTCAGCAATGACAAAGATACCTTTGGCATCAGAGGTAACGGGGGCCAATATCACGGCAGAATTGTCGATTGATGGTGAGAATCTTATTCTGAATCTCGAATATCGGACCGATCTATACAGCGAATATATGATGCGTGGCTTGGCATCAAGCTATTCGGCGATTCTGAACGGTATCATCACCGGGGGGCTCGATCAACCTGCAGCCACGCTCCCGCTCGTACCATCCGAACTACTCCCGGAATTACTAAGGAATGGAAACGGGCCATTGACAGAAGCGTCACCGGAAGACACAATACCCGGTCTTTTCCGTAAAGCCGCCGCATCTTACCCTGAGCAGACCGCAGTGACCTGCAAGGAAGAGAAACTTACTTACTCGCAACTCGATGAAATCACTGACCGCCTGGCCTATCTGCTGAGAAATAAATATGGCGTGCGATCTGAGACGGTGGTGGGAGTAATGATAGAACGTTCGGTGCTTATGGCTATATATCCGCTTGCCATAATGAAGGCAGGAGGGTGCTATATGCCACTTGATCCTCATTTCCCCGAAGAGCGTCTCACATTTATGATTGAAGATGCCGGGGCCGATATTATTCTGTGCGATACGGGCATAATCAAAGATATATTACCGACATATAAAGGAGCCGTCATTGAAGCAAGCATTCTTGAGAATCTGCCGGAGGTGAGAATAGCCCCGGAGGAAGGGGCTACCCCTGCATCTTCCATGGTAGTGCTTTATACTTCCGGCTCTACCGGGAAGCCTAAAGGAGTAGTGCTAACGCAGCGGAACCTTGTTAATTATTGCAGTGCCTACCGAGGATTGACACGTCTGACTTCAAAAGACAAGACCGGGGCCTATGCAGCCTTCGGGTTCGATGCTCATATGATGGACTTATACCCCACACTCTCAGTAGGTGCGACGGTCCATATCTTCGACAGTGAAATAAGGATGGACTTAACGGCTATGCACGATTACATAGAACGGGAAGGGCTTACAGTTATCTTCATGACAACCCAGATAGCATGGCAGATGGCGACACTATTTGAGTTCACCACTCTCAGGGTATTGTCGGGCGGTGGAGAGAAACTTCCTCCATTGGGAGCACTTCCCTACCAATTCATAAATCTATACGGCCCCACGGAATGCTCGGTAGCCGCGACGGCCTACCGGTTAGGCCCGGAAGGAACAGATGGGAAAGATATAGGCAGACCAAATGCGGGTTATGATATCCGGATAGTCGATTCCCACAAGCGTAACGTTGCAGCCGGTGCTCCCGGTGAACTTATGATATTGGGAGAAGGAGTGGCCCGGGGGTATCTGAACCGGCCCGGACTTACGGCCGAGAAATTCATAGAGGCTGAAGGGCAGCGCGCATACCTTACAGGGGACCATGTCAGATATATGGAGAACGGCGATGTCGAGTTCGTAGGACGCATCGACGGATTGGTCAAACTTCGCGGCCTCCGCATAGAGCTTGGAGAAATAGAAGCAGCGGCCACAACTCACCCTGAATTAAAGAGCTTCGCAGCCGCAGTGAAACAGATAGGTGGCGCCGAGAATCTTGTGGGTTATTATATTGCGGCAGAAGGATGTGAACCTGATCCGGAAGATATCCGCAGCCACATGAGGAAAACACTCACAGAATTTATGGTTCCCGAAATCATGGTCGCTTTGGATACAATGCCGCTGACACCTAACGGGAAAGTTGACCGCAAGCGCCTGCCCGCTCCGGAATCCGGAGTGACCGGCATAGAAATAACAGCACCGGCCACCGAAGCGGAGAAAGAGCTTTGGGATATCGCAGCCGAAGTTCTCGGACATAAAGATTTCGGAGTTACGACCAATCTGCTCTCAGCCGGACTCACATCACTCATGTCAATGCGACTGGTTGCCTCCATAGTTAATAAGACCGGGAAGAAAATTCCTGCCAAGACTGTGATGGGGAATCCGACAGTGCGTGAACTTGTGGCGTATCTGACAGATAAAACGGAAGAATCATCCGCCCCCAAAGAGCGCAAAGCAAAGCGCAAATATTATCCTTTGACCGAGAATCAGCGGGGTGTCTACATAGATTGGGAAACAAACAGGGATGCTATTCAATATAACATTCCACAGGTCTTCCTTATGGGAGAAGGGACCGATGCAGAACGACTTCGAGAAGCTGTGATAAAGACCGTGGAGGCCCATCCCGGGCTCAAGACCCGACTTGCCTTCCGTAACGGCGACATAGTTCAGGAACGCCGGGACGATGATCCGGTGAACGTGACTATAACAGATCTTGACAAGGCTCCTGACGCAAGTTTCTTCCAGAGCCGTATCAGACCGTTTGATCTTACAGGAGAACAACTTTTCCGCTGCGAGATATATCGCTACGGCAACCGCGTATATATGCTCCGTGACACTCATCATATCATCTTCGATGGAGTATCCGCCATGGTCTTCGCTCAGGAACTTCAGAGAGCCTATAAAGGAGAAAATCTCCAGGGGGAAGAATTGAGTGCACTCGAACATTCTCTTGATGAAAAAGAACTGACCGAAAGCGAAGAATTCGGTAAAGCGGAAGAATGGTTCGATAAACTCGTAGGAGATTCAGAATCGACCTCATATCCAAGGAGCGGGCGTCCCGACAGTGACATAGCAGGAGCGTTAGGAAGAGTGCGGATGAGGATTCCGGCAGAAGAAATACGCAAGGCGAGCGCCGCTTGGGGTGTCACGCAGAGCAATTACCTGATGAGCTCATTCCTTCAGCTGCTTCACCGACTCACGAGAGAGAAGACCGTTCAAATCACGACAGTCAACAACGGACGCAACGATATGCGGTTGCTCGGTTCGACAGGAATGTTTGTCAAGACCCTCCCGGTGGTCTCCCGCTGTGACAATCCCAAGGGAGTTACGCCGGAATCCTTCGCCCGCGAAATACAGAACCAGTTCCTCACATCTCAGGACTATGATTTCTATCCCTTTACGGCGCTTGTAGAGAAAAAAGGAGTTCGGCCGGAAATCATGTTTGTGTATGAAGGGGGAATTGATACAGGAGTCGGTGAAGGAAACGGAGAATGGTCACCGGAGGAAATACCGGTTTCCCTGGACACGGCGAAATTGCCATTAACCATGCTTGTTTTCGATGCTCCCGGCGACCAGCTGGAGCTTGTAGCCGAATATGACACATCATGCTATAACAGATATGATATGTCGGTATTGGTGACGATGTTCGCTAATCTTACGCGCAGTCTCGCTACAGCCCGGGAACTGACAGACGGAATAATGACAGACGGAGCGCAGCGGAAGCAGCTTGAATCCATCAGATACGGCAAGCGCTGCGAGATTCCATACCGCACGATGTATGGCGAGATGGAACGCCGCTGCGATGAGCATCCCGATAATCCGGCGCTTGTGGCCTGCGACAAGAAGATGACATATTCCCAGTTCGACAAGGAATGCAACCGGATCGCTAACGCATTGATTAAACGTGGAGTGAGTCGAGGAGACCGAGTTGTTATCTTATTGCCGAGACAGTCATCGCTGATCACTTCGATTTACGGGACGATGAAAACGGGAGCGGCCTACATTCCATGTGACCCGGACTACCCCGCAGAGCGTATAAGGCTTATCACCGAAGATAGCGGTGCCCGATATATAATAACAACATCGGAGCGCGTAGGCCTCTATGAGAACGCCATAGATATCAAGGAACTTCTCGAAGAGACAGACGACAGGCGTCCGGGAGTTAAATCCGAACCCGAAGATGTGGCCTACATGATTTACACATCAGGGTCGACAGGAAGGCCTAAGGGCGTTATGATTCCTCAACGCGCCATCGCCAATTATCTTTATGGATACTGGGATATGTATTACAAGGATCGACCGGAAATAAAGACCGAGATGCTTCTTGTCACCATCTCTTTCGATGCCTCTCTCAATAATCTGGGCGAATCGCTGACTTCGGGCCATTGTCTTGTGCTTGCGAACGAAGATGAGTGCAAGGATGTGATACTTCTATCGCGTCTGATGCTTGAAAATTGCGTAGACACCACAGATGTCACACCGAGTCGTCTGGAAGCCATGCTTGACTTACCGGAATTCCGGGAAGCGATCTCGCGCGTGAAACATCTCAACATCGGTGGCGAGGGATTCCGCAATGATCTTGTTGTAAAATTATTCGATGCCGGCTTCCATGGGGTAGCAATCAATGAATACGGCCCAACCGAAACTACTGTCGGAAGTAATCAGGCACAGCTTGCACCCGACATGCCGATAACCGCGGGTAAACCATTCTACAACGACTGGCAACGAATTGTAGATGCATGGGGAGGCGAGCTGCCGGTGGGGGCAGTAGGTGAACTCTATATCTTCGGACGCGGTGTGGGCTTAGGTTACAACAATCTTCCCGAAAAGACAGCGGAAGTATACGTGGATTATGACGGAGAGCGTGGATACCGGACCGGAGACCTCGCGAGATGGACCGCCGAAGGCGATGTCGTGATACTTGGTCGAATCGACCATCAGGTAAAACTCCGCGGACTGCGCATAGAGCTCGGTGAGATAGAAAGCGTGGCCATGCAGTTTATCGGAATTGACAAAGTGGCTGCCGATGTCCGGGAGGTGAACAATATTCAACATCTTTGTCTGTATTACACCCATCGGGTGCCTGTGGATACGAAAGCATTAAAAGAATTCCTCGCCTCACGCCTGACGGAATATATGGTGCCCGACACATATACGGAGATTGATGAGATGCCGTTGACTCCGAATGGCAAGACCAATCGCAAGGCCCTGCCTGCACCTGAGATAGAACCCCTTGTTGAATATGTAGAACCCGTAGGCGAGTTGGAAAAGACCATAGCCGAAGCCTTTGTAAAAGTGCTCAACAATCAGAACGTCGGAGCTCTGGATGACTTTTTTACAATCGGTGGCACTTCCATCAATGCAATCAAGGTAGTAGCGGCCTTATCCCTTGCCGGGCATACCATAACCTACAAAAATGTGTTCACGGCGCGGACGCCTCGCGCATTGGCCGCATTGATAGAGGGACGGGATGCGGACGTAGGCTCTGTTCAGCCCTTTGAAACTACCCTTACCCGACCGGCAGAAAGCTCGAAATCGGAATATGCCGACCTGCTTGAGCGCAACACCCTTGACAATTTCCTAACCGGCGCACGACAGAATATCGGCGACGTATTGCTAACCGGAGCTACCGGGTTCATGGGTATTCATTTCCTGAGAGAAATTATTGAAAACACTGACAGCAATGTTACTTGTCTGGTGAGAGCGAAAGGAGGACTTTCAGGAGAAAGCCGTCTCCGGACCCTGCTGTTCTATTATTTCGATACAACTTATCAGGAGGCTTTCGAAGACGGGCGCATTAAAGTAATTGAGACCGATGTCACCACTCCGCTGGAAGAAGCAATCCAATCGGGACTTCAATTTGACACAGCAATTAATTGCGCGGCAAATGTAAAGCATTTCTCTGCCGGCAATGACATCGAACTCGTAAATGTAGAAAGCGTGCGCAACCTTATCGACCTTTGTAAAGAAAAGGATGCGCGCCTCGTTCACATATCCACGGTAAGTATAGCCGGTGAAAGCGTCAACGGCTATCCGGACCCGGAATCGGTATTGACAGAGCAGATGCTTGACTTCGGACAGAGCCTTGCAAATCAATATGTCCATTCCAAATATGAGGCGGAACGCCTGATAATGGAGGCAATCCGCGACCGGGATCTCAGTGCCAAGATAATGCGAGTAGGGAATCTTTCGGCGCGAAGCAGTGACGGCGAATTCCAGGCCAATTTCCGCAGCAATGCCTTTATGGGTCGACTGCGGGCCTATGTTGCTTTGGGTTGCGCGCCGTATCCGGACCTTGATGCCCCTTGCGAATTCTCACCAATCGATGAGGTATGCCACGCAATAAGGCTTTTATCAACTACCCCACGGGAGATGAGCGTGTTCCATCCGTGTAACAATCACAGGCTTCCGCTTGGAGATGTCTTCCGCATCCTTGATGCAACGGGGTTACCGATAGAACCTGTGGAGTATGGAGAGTTTATACGCAGGGAGCGTGAAGTAATGGATGATCCCGTGAAAGTAAATGCATTGCAGCCACTTCTTGCATATGACTCCGACAACAGCACGCAGTCAGCCTTTATCCGGTATGACTCCACATTCACCAACCAGATATTGTATAGACTTGGTTTCCGCTGGAATTACACCTCTCATGATTATGTAGCCCGGTTTATAAAGGCTATATCGGCGCTTGACTTCTTCAGTTTGTAAAATGGGAACTAAAAGATCGTCATATCTTGTCGGGCACGCGTTCAGAAGATTTCTTCTGGCGTCGGTGCTTACAGCTTCGGCCTCACAGGTAGGCACGCTTATAGACGGGCTTATGCTGAGCCGGTTCATCAACGAATCGGCTATGAGCGCGATAAACATTACGTCACCCGTGTCGCAGGCATTGTTCGCCCTCTGTGTCCTTTTGGGGACCGGGGGCTCGATGCTTGCCGGCATGGCAATGGGCAACCACAGGCGTAATGAGGCCTCCGGACTATTCTCAATGGTTGTTACGGTATCTGTAATACTTGGGATAGTCCTCGGAGCAATGGGCATGATATTTATGGGGCCGTTAGTCTCTTTATTATGCCCTGACATTGCGCTTCAGGCCTATACCACGGAATATCTTGAAGTGATCATGCCGGCATCTCCTATTTTCATGCTGATGACCGTAATGCAGATGTTTGTTACAATAGACGGGGATCCTAAACGGGTCACCGCTGCTGTCACACTGTCGATGGTCACAAATCTGGTGCTTGATTATGCATTTATAGTATGGTGCGGATGGGCGATGATCGGAGCGGCTGTTGCAACCGCGATAAGTTATATAGTGGCGATATTGGTGCTCCTTCCCCACTTCAGAAAACCCGATACGCTGCGTTACTCACTTCCCCGCACTTCATCGGGAATATCCCGGATAGCTGTAATGGGTCTACCGTTCGGCATAGCCACTGTGCTTATTGCCGTGCAGATGCTCGGCAACAACCTTGTGGCTATCGGATATCTCGGGGCAGCAGGAATAGTGACTCTTTCTATATGTATGTATATGCTTCGCTTCTCAATGATAATACTGACCGGCACTCTCGAATCATTTCAGCCGATAGCATCCATACTGAAAGGGTCGGGAGATCACCGTGGAGTAGCGCTCGTGCTTAGACATGCATATGCATTTATGGCGATAACTCTATCTGTATTAGCACTCATACTGATACTCTTCCCGGGCTGGATAGGAGATTTGTTCGATATCAATGATGCAGGACAGATGGAAGTGCTTTGCTCGGCGCTGCCGGCTTTCGCATTCAATATCATTTTCCAATGCGCGGTATACCTGCTGATACCTGTTTATCAAATATATTCCCATAAGAGGCTTGCTTTTCTCATCTCGTTCGGACAGCCGATGCTGCCTATGCTTTGTTTCTGGCTTCTTTCCTCGCTTACCGCCACATATCCCTGGATAAATCCATGGTGGGGCTTCGCTATCGGCCAGGTGCTGGTAGTGGTGGCAGTATTCCCGTTTGCCATCAAGGATTCAAAGGGAGTCATACCCTTCGTACTGATTCCCAATGATAGCTCAGACAGGCTTCTGGATGTAAGCATACAACCCGATATGAGAAAGATGCAGAACGCTGTAGGAGAAGTCGACAATTGGCTTCATAAAGCTAATATCAATGACAGTACGAGACTTAAGGTTGAACTGGCATGTGAGGAAACCATAAATAATATCATCCGCCATTCGGAGGGGAATCCTTCGAATCGTGAAAGTATAGACTTAAGAGTCAGCATTACGAATGGAAAAATCATCTTGATTGTGCGCGATGAGGGGCGCCCGTTCAACCCCGTAGAACAGGATCCGGGAACCGGACTCGGACTGATGCTTGTAAAAAAGACGTGTGATGAGCTCAATTATGAGTACCTGCTACACCAGAATGTCTTGACTATAAGTTGGCACGACCCGACCCACTGAGCCAAGTCCATTAACCCACTCGCAAAAGGAATGCACTTTCATATAAAGGAAACTCCCGAACTTCTGACTCCGGCCCTTCAGAGCGAACTTGCTCTGAAGGTTTTGGGTAAAATACTCAAAGATATTTATGGGATAAGCGAACTTCCGGGAATAATACGCCTTGAAACCGGCAAGCCCGTCTTCAGAATGGGCTGCAGCTTGCATTTTTCAATTTCACATTGTCAGAGCGCAGTGATGGTTGCCGTAGATGAGAAGCCGATTGGGTGTGACATAGAAGATATCCCTGAAAGGATAGAGCCCGGTTTGCCGGAAGTTGCATTTTCAGAGAAAGAGCGGTTGCAGATAATAGAATCAAAGAATCCGCGAAAAACTCTTGCCAAATTATGGACTATGAAGGAGGCCCAGGTCAAACGCCTCGGTCGCATACCCGATGATCCCGGCGACTGGCCCTCTGAATGTATCAAGGGAGGCAAGCTTATTGTGGAATGTCCAAACGAAAAGCCATACGTTTATTCCATTTCGATCGAAAGTTAATTATTAAATTTATGTTAATTTAATTGAGAATACAACAGATAATATTAACTTTTGTTAATTTTATCAAGAATTTTTATGTTATATAGCATATTTTGAGAAAATATTATTAATTTTGCATTGAGTTTTTCATGGTATTAGATTTTAAGGTTAACGCAAGATTGGTTGTCGGGATGACAATCAATTT
>JAIDDJ010000020.1 GCA_029055345.1 Muribaculaceae bacterium
AGCGAAAAACGGGACTCGAACCCGCGACCCCGACCTTGGCAAGGTCGTGCTCTACCAACTGAGCTATTTTCGCATTTTGTGTCCAGAATGAGACTCGAACTCACACGGCCAATACGGCCACTACCCCCTCAAAGTAGCGCGTCTACCAATTCCGCCACCTAGACATTGCGACCTCTCGCTATTTGCTTCGGAACTCTCCAGTTCCTCGGTCTAAAAGTTGAGCGAAAAACGGGACTCGAACCCGCGACCCCGACCTTGGCAAGGTCGTGCTCTACCAACTGAGCTATTTTCGCATGGCTATCGAGGTTGCCCCCGTTTTGCGACTGCAAAGTTAATCCTTTTTTCTCAACCCTGCAAATTTTTTTTGAAAAAGTTGGCAAAAAATTGATACATTTCTATTAATTAGACTCGAATTTCCCTTGCCCCCAAATCCAGGACTCTGGGAAATGAGATTGGAATTCTGAAGAATTCATCAGAGACAGGAGGTCATCTTTCTTGTCAGAACCGGCCACCGACACGCGGTATCTTTTAGACGTGGGAATAATTTTCAATTCATACCCATTGCCGTTTCTTGCCGCAACAAAGGTTTCCGCTTCCTTCTGTGAAGTAAATGTAGCCACAATCAGCTGAAAGTGCTCGTCCTCGGATTGCTGTTCTGACTTAAAGTTTTCCCCTTCTGCATCTCGGGTTTGATTTTTCTGATTCTCCTCTACGGTTACAGATTGGGTGGGGATAGGGGAGACCTTTTCGCGGATGAGGGTCTCTACGGGTAGCACATTCGCTTGATCAATAAAATTATGATCTATTCCGGGACGGATAAAAGAGAGGAGGATAATCACCGTGACAAGAATGCATGCGGCGCTCCGGGCGACTATCTTGTTGATGGCGATATAATAATTTTTACGTGTATCGAAAACACGTGTTCGAGCTCTTTTTATATCCTGAGCAGGTGAAACGGTATTGTCGTCCTCCCGCAGAGATTCGATTTCATTATCACATGAGGCAGTCAGTAATGAAATTTTTACCGGGAGATAACCGATAATTTTATTCCAGTCTTCAGCCGTGCGCATAGGATTGAACGCCAATGCGTCTTCGGTATATCTTAAGATTCCAAGATTCCCTACCGTTACTTCGCCATCCATTTCAAGGTTTTCCAATAGTCTTGAAATGTCCTTCCGGAGCAACTCCCGGCCTTCCTCAAATCCCATTTTATTTTTACGCGCATATGATGAAGTCAACAAGCCATCATCATGCTTTAAAGCACCGTTGAATCTGATTTCACGTGAAGGAGGAAACCATGTTCCCGATTTTTCATCATAATATGCAGACCTGTGAGCATTGATAAAGGCCCCTACGCCGGGAATCACCACGCAGTCGTGGTGAAGAAGCAGAAATTGTATGTGTAACGACAGATTATCCACAGCGTAGTTTAACAATTTATGAATCACCCCTTTCGCATTTTTCGTTGTTGAAATTCTGCGAAAATGAACACAAAGGTAGTAAAAGAAAATGGAATAGACAAGTCAAAAATTCTGACTTATAGATTACTTTTTTACCATCTTTTATCAAAAATTATTGACTATCAACCTTACTTCAACATTAAGGCTCCATCCACTAAAATTTCTTAATGCCAGGGCGGCGGATTTTTAGGGTATTTTCTTCCATCTTTGAAGGAGCAGCCTTGCGGCTGTGACTGAAAAGATGGAAGAAAATACCAAAAAAGACGCCGGGCAAAAGGTAATTTTCTTACCGGATTAATCAGCTTTTAAACTACGGATATAACATCAGTGGGCGTGTATGCTCCTGAATCTGCAAAGCGATATCCGAGGCACATCTGCGACCTTGGCATTAAGAAATTTTAGTGGATGGAGCCTTAAATGGTAAGTCAAGCGAATCATTGAATCTGTAATATATCCTTAATTGATTTGTCGTAGCCGAGACTTTCAGCCCTTTTCAAATCACTTTCTGCAGATTCTATCTGAAACCTGGATTTATTTAATGCCGCGCGGAAAAGATACATATTGCCGTCATTAGGGAATTTTTTTATAAGATCATTGATATAACCACCATATTGCTCTACATTCCCATACAGCGCTATTACGGAAAGAAGGCTCAAAGCATCCTCTCGTTCATGCGTTAAATCATAAACATCTTTTAAACTTTCCGTTGCCTTTTCAGGGTCGTTTAATGCCATATGCGCATCAGCTTTTATCCGCGATACGAATGGGTCCTTTCCGAAAATTGTCTCATAGTAATTAATATCCTTCAAAGCGACATCGATTTGTCCGGTCTCTACAAGGGCGAAACATCGGAATTTCCTTGCCTTTTCCAGAGTTGAATCCACCTCAAGTGCCAAATCTAAATCTTTCAGAGCTTCCTCCGGACGTTGCATTGCGATATGTGTCCGAGCCCGGCCGATAAGTAGAGACGTGGATTTTGGTGCCATTGCCAATCCAATATCATAGGCTTCGAGTGCGCCTTTATCATCGCCTTTATTATTGCGGGTCATTCCAAGATTGGCCCATAAAAGATAGTTAGATTTGTTGGCAGGTTCAGAGCGTAATGCCTTTATAAGGAACTCTTCCGCTTGAGCCCACTTCTCAGTTTTTATGCAGTCGTAAGCTGAATCCACGAGTGCCTCATACTCACGGGTGAAAGTTTGCGCCCCCGATTGGAGGGCGCAAACTGAAAATATTGCAATTATGATTGAATTTATTCTCATAAATTGATAGAGTAGTGTCGTCTTTATTTCTTGGAATTATAATGGTCTTTACCAGTCTTGAGGAATTCGATAAATTCAGGAACGTCCTCCTTATAAGGGAACGCATAATTTAGTGGTTTTGCCTCGTTATTGAGGATGACATAATAGGGCTGGGCGTTGGCTCCGAATTTGGTGCGTTGCAGATAGCTCCATTTGTCACCATATGTGGTCAACTCACGCTCCTGTCCATCCTGTTCTTTCACTGTAATGGGGGTCGGCAAGGGCTTACGGTCATCGACCATCAACGTAACCATCACGAAGTCATTATCAATCATATCCTTGATTTCCGGATTGGTAAGAACAGCAGCCTCCATCTTACGGCAATTGACACAACCATAGCCGGAGAAGTCAACCAGGACGGGCTTATTTAGTTTTGATGCTAATTTCAGTCCTTCTTCATAATCATCGGTCTGAGCATGGACATCTCCCGAATATAGATTAAAATCCTGAGTATAGACCGGAGGAGCGAATGCACTGATACTCTTCAAAGGAGCTCCCCATAGTCCGGGCAACATATACACGGCAAAAGCGAGAGATACAAGAGCGAGCATAAATCTGGTCAGTCCTATCTTTTCAACCTTATCATCGTGTGGTAGCCGAAGCTTGCCGAGAAGATAAAACCCAAGCAGGGCAAATATGACTATCCAGAGTGCGATAAATACTTCCCTGTCAAGTATGCGCCAGCCATAAGCAAGATCAGCTACAGAAAGGAACTTGAATGCAAGTGCGAGTTCGAGGAAACCGAGAACAACTTTTACGGTATTCATCCAACCGCCGCTCTTCGGAATAGATTTGAGCATGGTCGGGAACATGGCGAAAAGAGAGAAGGGGAGTGCGAGAGCTATTGCAAATCCCGCCATTCCGATGGCCGGAGATATGAAATTGCTTGTAGCGGCTGCCTCTACGAGGAGTGTGCCTATGATAGGACCGGTGCAGCTGAATGAAACCAGACAGAGGGTGAAAGCCATGAAGAATATCGAGAGATATCCGCTGGTAGTATCCACTTTGGCATCGACACTGTTGCTCCATCTTGATGGAAGCGTGATTTCAAATCCTCCCATAAACGAAATGGCAAACACCACAAGGAGCAGGAAGAAAGCAATGTTGAAGCCGGCGCTGGTAGCCAGTACATTGAGTGCGGAGGCTCCGAATATGGCAGTTACAATAAGCCCGAGCCCGACATATATCACAATGATCGATAGGCCATATATGAGGGCTGATGTGATCGATTTGCGCTTGGATTTATTGCTTTTGAGGAAGAAGCTGACGGTCATCGGAATCATAGGCCAAACGCATGGTGTTACAAGCGCGATTAGTCCCCCTATGAAGCCGGCAATGAAGATATACCATAGACTTCTTCCTTGTTGTGAGCTATCCTGGCTGAATGCCTTGATTTCGGCCTCTACATTATCCCACCACCCGGAAGTGTCAACATCGGAATTGTTCACCCCTGGCATCAACGGACCGGCTGCTGCCTGCAGGGAATCAACCATTTCCGCTATTTCCTCAACCTTTTGCTCTTCTGCTGCTTTTTCTTCTTCCTCTATCTTCTTAGCTTCTTCTTTTACGGACGCTGTCATCGGGGCTGTTCCTGTGAAAGTGTGAAGTTCATTTACCCGATAGCAACCGCTGTCGTTACAATATTGGCCTCCGATGTCTACTTTAACGCTCCATTTCTCAGACCCCGGTTTTATTTTTTGAGTGAAGCTGACGGTTCCGGTATAATAGTGCTCGTCAACTTCGAACACATCATCATAGGCCTTGGTATAAGCCTTACTCGGTTTTACGGAACCATCGGGCGAGCAGCCTTCATACTTGAACTTAATACTTAGAGGGACCCCTCCACCGGCAGGATTATCAAGAGCATACAAGTGAAATCCAGGACCGATATTGGCGGTAATTACAACGGACGGGGACGCAGTGTTATCGCCGTTCACACTATAACTCCAGGTCACATCGGCGGCATAGCCACTGATTGCACAAACCAGAAAAGTGAGTAACAAAGACAAACGTCGAATCATGATGTATAAAAATAGAATTGTTAATTAATTATTATTGAATTTCATGGTGCGCGGGCTTTATACCGCAGATTTATCGGCTAAGATAGCAGTTTTATCTTAATTATGCAAGCATGGTATTCTATTTATTTCGCTTTTGATAGATTCAAATGTGCTTCATACAGGCGGTACGGGCGCAGCCTGTAAGCATCAAAAAGGCAGTGGCTCATTTGGCCCCTGCCTTTAAGATTGGTTCTTATGTTGAGTATTTCCTCAGAAGCTATTGTTAAATTACAATATTAATCTTCGCTTTCAAGATTTACTGCATATACGTATTTCTTGCCGGTCGGATATATGCCCTTGATAATCATGACGTGATCATCGCTTTCAGATTTCATAATCTGATTGTAGATATATTCCACATCGTCAGTGGAGTTGACTGCTCTGTCATTGATTTCAGTGATAATGAAACCATCCTTAACTCCGGCTTCCTTAAAGGCTCCGTTTTTAAGGCCCTGCACCTGAACTCCGTTGGAGATGCCGAGATGCTGTTTCGTTTCTGAAGAAATCTTCATGAATGCGCATCCCAGTTCGGAGAAATCGCCTTTCTTGGTAATTGACGTATTTCCTTGTGAGTTACGAAGTGTACCTGATTTCTGGAACTCCTTGTTGTTGCGGTAATAGGTTACTGTGATTTTATCGCCGGGTCGGAACTTGTTGATCTGTTCCACAAGCTGTGCGAAGTTATGAACTTCCACGCCATTTATGGCAGTTATCACGTCATCTTCCTGTAAGCCCAGTTCCTTTGCTGTACTCATATCGCTTACGGAGGCTACAAGACAACCGGACTTGGTAGCGGTAATTCCTTTTTCCTTAGCAAGTTTGGCATCAAGTTCTACAACGGAACATCCAAGCATTGCTCTCTGAACTGTTCCATACTGGCGTATATCTGCCATTACTTTCTTTACAATTGTGGTCGGAATGGCAAAAGAGAATCCTGAATAGCTGCCGGTGTTACTGTAAATTGCAGAATTTATACCTATAAGTTCGCCATTAAGGTTGACCAGCGCACCGCCTGAATTACCGGGATTCAGAGCCGCGTCAGTCTGAATGAAAGATTCTATGGAAAGATTCCCTCCCCTATTATTGCCGAGGCTTCGGGCTTTTGCACTGACAATACCGGCGGTAACCGTAGAGTTGAATCCGAACGGGTTACCTACTGCAAGGACCCATTCGCCCACTTTTACTGATTCTGAATCGCCAAAGGTTATGGGCGAAAGGCCCTTTGCGTCAATTTTAATAAGGGCGAGATCGGAAGCTTCGTCGGTTCCTATGATTTTTGCTTCATAAGTCGAATTATCATTTAATAATACTTCCAGTTTGTCAGCATTGTCTATAACGTGATTGTTGGTAACGATGTATCCGTCTTCCGATATAATCACTCCGGAACCAAGACCTGTCTGCACAGGCTCGCTTTTCTTTTGTTGCTGACGAGGCTGTTGGCGCTGTTGGCCGCCTGGATTTCCAAAGAAAAAGTCAAACATACCGAAAGGATCGTATCCTCCTTGCTGTCCATATGGATTCTGCTTGCGCGATGAGAAGCTTTTGATACAAACCACGGCGTTTACAGTTTTCTCCGCAGCTTGAGTAAAATCGGTCTCGAATGCCGGCCGTGTTGAAGTGCGGATAAATGACGGCTCCGAGGCTGCAAAGAGCGGGGAACCTCCTATTAAGGCTGCTATCGCCAATGATAATAATTCTTTTTTCATATCTTTATGATAATTTTGTTTTCTCTTTATTAAAAGAAGATTTTTTTCGTGATATTACATCCCCTTAACATATATTTGTTAATTTAACCTATTTTTATAATTCCGCATTCTGTTCGGAAGCGGATTATTATGGGGTAATGTGAATAATGTGATGAATGGGCTATTTGAGGTTCTGGGGTTATGGGGGATTAAGGCTCCATCCACTAAAATTTCTTAATGCCAGGGTCGCAGATGTGCCTCGGATATCGCTTTGCAGATTCAGGAGCATAGCGGGCTATGTGACTGAATTAAAAAGCGATATCCGAGGTGCAGCTGCGAGAATAAGGTATTTCTAATTAAGTAAGTCGTAAAAATTAATTTATACTAAGCTGCATGGGCAAAATTGATATTGAGTTCAGATCCAAGCGCCGCCA
>JAIDDJ010000021.1 GCA_029055345.1 Muribaculaceae bacterium
AACCACCCGAAACTGGAGCAGGCATATTCGCCGATGGTAATTCGATTCTTCATCCTTCAGGCTCAGTACAGAAGCACTGTCGACTTTTCCAACGATGCGCTGAAGGCCGCCGAGAAAGCGCTTCAGAAACTGCAGGAAGCGTATGGAAGGTTGCAGAATCTTAAACCGGCAGAAAAATCCGATGTGGAGCTTCCGGATTACATGAAGCTTTGTCAAGAGGCGCTCGATGATGACCTCAACACGCCGATGGTCATAGCCCACCTGTTTGATGCAGCGAAAGCCATCAATTCCGCAAGCGACGGAAATACAAGTCTGACAGCCGCTCAGATTGCTCAGCTGAAAGATCTGTTCGACACCATGCTCGGAGAAATCCTCGGCATACGTCTGGGCAATTCGGAAGCCGGCGCCGACCTCACTCCCTACGAAGGTGCGGTTGACCTTCTGATGGAGATACGCGCGAACGCAAAAAAGAACAAGGACTGGACCACTTCCGACCTGATACGCGACAAACTCGCCGCTCTCGGATTCAATGTCAAGGATACGAAATCCGGTTTTGAATGGACACTTAAATAACCCGTAGGGAGTTCTTTCACAAGAGCTACTGAAATTTCCTACAATAAAAATATCTCCCGGCAAGCGATTGATTTTCAGCCGCATGCCGGGAGATATTTTTATTATGGGGCGGGACCTTACTTTTTAGGAGTCAGGCGAATCGCGGCGCCACCCCCGGGAGCGAGGTATTGTTTCAGTTTGGTCCGGGAATCGACATTGACAGTCCGGATCCGATACGCCTGCGGGTTCTCTTTCCAATCGGCATCAGGAGCATCCTCATAAATCGTGGCAATGAATTTCTCGCCCTTCGGTAGGAAATCGAGATTGATTATCGCGGTCCTGGCATTCTCATCAGTGATAGCCCCGACATACCAGTCTTCGGATTTCTTGTCACGGCGCGCCACGGTAATATAACGGTTAGGCTCGGCTTCGAGATACTTTGAATCTGCCCAATCGACCGGAACATCTTTTATAAATTGGAAAGCATCATAAAATCTGGCGTAATTTTCGGGAAGGTCACAAACCATCTGCATCGGAGAGGGCATAGTGAGATATAGTGCGAGCTGACGCGCCAGAGTAGTTCCGGCCTGCGAGTCCTTACCTTCGCCATAATAACTCATTTTTGTTTCGAACAGACCGGGGGTATAGTCCATCGGTCCTCCTTTCAGGCGGGTAAACGGCAGTATACAGGTGTGCGATGGCGGATTGCCACCCATGGATTCGAATTCGCCGCCACGCGCCGATTCTTGTGCAAGCCAGTTGGGATATGTGCGGCAAAGACCTGTGGGACGAGGAGCCTCATGACTATCTACCATAATCTGATAATCGGCGGCGCGCTCTATGACATGGCGGGCATGGTCTACCATCCATTGGGATGTGTGATGCTCCGAACGCGGGATGATGGCTCCGACATATCCTGTCTTTACGGCATCATAATTATTATCCTTCATGAACTGAAATGCGCGGTCGAGCTGCTTTTCATAATCAGAGGCATTTGCAGCTGTCTCATGGTGCATGATCAGTTTTACGCCTTTCTCCTTGGCATAATCGCGGAGATAAGGAAGATCAAAATCGGGATAGGGCTTGTCGAAGAGGAACTGCCTGTTTTTCCGGTAGCTCGCCCAATCTTCCCAACCTTCATTCCAGCCTTCGACGAGAACACCATCGATACCGTTAGCGGCGGCAAAGTCGATATATTTCTTCACGTTCTCAGTGTTAGCCGGATGACGCCCGTTGGGCTTGAGTTTGGAGTAGTCGGTCACGCCCGGTTTGGCAAGCGCATCATCGGAGTAGGCCCATGTCTTGCGGTTGCCGGTGAACATTTCCCACCATACCCCCATGAACTTCATCGGAGTTATCCAGGATGTGTCTTCAATCTTGCACGGCTCGTTGAGATTGAGGACAAGTTGGGAAGCAAGAATATCGCGGGCATCATCACTGACAATCAATGTTCTCCAAGGTGTGCTGAACGGGAGCTGAAGATATGCACTCACGCCGAGCCGGTCGGGCACGAGATGCGATTTCATTGAATAATTTCCGGGGTCGACATCGACAAGCATGGCTGGATAACCGTCGAGCGCCGCTTCGTGCATATTGATGTAGACGCCGTCACCGGTCTTGAGGAGCAGTGGTGTCTGAACTGTATTCCCTCCCGTGCGCTGAGCTTCAGAATGGCGTTTATAAGCAGACAGAGCGTCGGGCAGTCCGGAGAATGTCGTTTCCGACCATAAATATTCATCCGTGTCATAATCGCCCGGAATACAATATAGCTTATGATCGCCGGAAAAATTGAATTCAGTCAGCTCTTCTTTAACCGTCAGGTAATTGGGACCTTTCTGTGCCGGGAATTCATATCTGAAGCCGAGACCGTCGTCGAAGACACGAAAACGCATGGTCATCTCACGGTCAGGTTTGTCGGAAACGAGTTTAACGGCCAACTCACGGAAATGATCGCGCACCGTGGAATACTCACCCCAAACAGGCTCCCAGCTTCGATCGACCGTCACGGTATCGATACCGGTTATCCGAAATCCATCGGCAAACACAGTTTCATCCGACTTGAGACCCAGCTTGCTCGGAGATATAATCTTCTTCCCCTTGTAGTCGAGAGAATAGATCGGTTGGCCTATCGAATCCACATCCACTACAAGACTAAGCTCGCCCGAAGGCGAAGTGACGCCGGCTGCAAGGACACTCATCGCCCCGGCGAAAAATAAAGAACTTAAGCTAAACATAATGTAAGATTAAGAAGTTAACGTTTCATGATTAGACCGAAGACAATAAAATCTGTTACGGTCTTTGTCGCACAAGTGTCTCAGACCATAAGACCTCATTCGGGTTTGAGGTCGGATTTGATTAGAGTCAGGAGAGCGGGAAGGGCCTCTTCAGTCGGGATATTCTTGGTAATAAGTTCTTTACCGCGATAGATGCTGACACGTCCTGGCCCGGCCCCCACATAACCGTAGTCGGCATCGGCCATCTCCCCGGGGCCATTGACTATACATCCCATAACGCCTATTTTCAACCCTTCGACACCGATGTCAGCTAAAGCCTCCTTAACCTCGGCAAGAGTTGACTGAAGGTCAAAAAGCGTACGTCCACAGCCGGGACAAGCGATATATTCCGTCTTATAAAACTTCAGTCGGGCCGCCTGAAGGATATCGGCGGCGAGACGATCAAGTGTTCCCTTGTCGAAATTATCATCAATCACACGTAGGTCAGAGCCATATCCTGCCATCAACAAAGCCCCGAAATCGGCGCCGGCCATCACCCGAAGCTCATCAAGATCAAGCGAATCATATCTGATCGCGAGCCTTACGGGATTTTTCCCTCCCCCGGTTACAAAACTGTCGATATCGGCAGCCAACTGCCCTATTTTGCGCGAATCATCAATATAAAACTCTCTATATTTCAAGGATTTATCAGCGTAATCCCTTGATTTTCCGGGGAGTACGCTATCGGGAGGCACAACCGCCGGAGCCAAAGCCCTCCGGGCCACATGGTCACGCAACATAATTGCCACCGGGATTTCATTTTCCGGCGGCTCGCTGAGCGATACGCGGATTGTATCACCCAATCCCGCATGGAGCAAAGCACCAATACCTACGGCACTTTTAATTCTTCCGTCCTCGGCATTGCCAGCCTCGGTCACTCCCAAATGAAGCGGAAAATCCATTCCTTCCTTATCCATCTCTTCGACAAGGAGTCTGACAGTCTCCACCATAACGACCGTATTGGAAGCCTTGATGGATATTACAATGTCATTGAAATCTTCCTCTCGGGCGATTCTGAGGAATTCCATCACTGATTCCACCATGCCGGCAGGGGTATCCCCGTAGCGGCTCATGATCCGGTCGGAAAGAGAACCGTGATTGACTCCGAGCCGGACCGCTACCCCATTTTCCCGGCATAAATTCAGGAAGGGCACCAAAGTCTGCCGTATGCGCTCGATTTCTCCACGATATTCCTCCTCAGAAAACTCAAGCTTCTTAAAAGTCCGGGCTGCATCCACGAAATTTCCGGGATTGATTCGGACTTTGTCGGCGGTGCGGGCAGCCTCGAACGCGGCGTTCGGATTGAAATGCACGTCGGCCGAAACGGGCACATTGCAGCCGAGCGCCCTTGCAGCTTCCCGGATAGGAACAAGATTGGCGGCTTCCCGGGTGCCCTGAGTGGTTAGTCTTACAAGTTCGCCTCCGGCATCGGCAATACGCTTTATTTGCCGGGCGGAAGCGGCGGTATCCATTGTTGAGGTATTGGTCATGGACTGGATCACCACCGGCTTCCCGCCTCCGATTATAATATCACCCACCTTGACCGGACGCGAGGAGCGCCGTTTATAATTATATTCGAACATGATGAAAGGAAAGTAAGCATTAGAAATTTAAAATCGGGGTTGCAGGAGCTGTGAGCATCATCAAGTAGACGACACAGAACCCAACGGCATATCCTGCAAGGACCTGCCACACGGTGTGCCTGCCAAGCCATACACGAGCCGAGCCGAGCAACCCCGCTATAGCGATTGAGGCTATCAACCATCCCTGTATTCCCGGCATGGAAAATTCGCGGAGAAGGAGATAGGTCAACAGAGCCACAATTCCGGCAATGCCGGCTGCATGGACCGATATTTTCCACCAGCGGTTGATGATGACCTCTATGATGCCGGCTGCCGCTCCACCCATGTAGAACATCACAAGCCATTGAGGCGCACCCTTAAAGGAGAGGAAAAGCGAAGTGCCTATCAATGCTATAATACATATAACATAAGGGAAGAAGCGCTCCTGCCGATTGTTAAGCCCTACATCCTGAACAACTCCTACCTTTTTAAGAATAAGCACCAGCACCGAGGGAATGGCAACGTTAACGATAAAAATAATGAGAGCGAACATCCAGCGGGTTCCGGCTCCGGTAAATGAAAGCACTGAATAATTGAAGGCCAGAATGGCGGCATAGACAGGCATAAGAAGCGGCACGAACACCCATGAAAGAATATGGGCTAAGGCCGAGACGGCCGACTCCACCGGCGAGGGCGCGCTTTCAGGAGTTCCGGCATTTCCGGAAATTGCCGACTCATCCGGAGATTCCGTCACTGAATCGCCGATGGAGACCGGTGAATCATCATAAGCCTCCGGGCTAAAATTGATGCCGGGTGTCGGTGAACCGTCAGTATCCGGGGAAACATCGGAATCCTCAAAAGGCGACTCCGGATAATATGTTGATTTATCGAGTTTCATTTCTTCTGTTTTTTTCTGCCTCTGATCACGGCTGAGAATTCAGGGGGTACAGGGGAGTTGAAGTTCATATCCTTTTTGGTGATAGGATGGGCGAAACGCAGAGTCTGCGCATGGAGAGCCAGCCGGTTAATCGGACTTGTGGAGGCGCCATATTTTCTATCGCCGGCAATCGGATGGCCCATATCGGCGGCATGGACGCGAATCTGATTCTTTCGCCCCGTATCGAGAGAGAAATGGGCGAGTGTGTAACCGTTCCCACGCCCCATTACCTCATAATGCGTTACGGCCAGTTTACCTTCGCCCGGTGCATCTGTTGAATAGACCACGAATTGGGAATTCTCTGCAAGCCTGCTCTTCACGAATCCCCGGTCTTCCTCCAGATAACCTTCAAGAAGCGCCACGTACAATCGCTCAAGAATAATATTATTCCAATTATGGCGAAGCACTTCATGGGCACGCTCGGACTTGGCGAACATCATCAGACCTGTGGTGTGGCGGTCAAGCCGGTGAACCACCCATAATTTATTACGCGGATCAACCTGCTTTACGTAACTTCTCACTATATCATAGGCATTTTCTTCCTTTTTCTTACTTGCGGTGCCTACCGAGAGCATTCCATACCCCTTGTTGATGACAATCACATCATCATCTTCATAAATTAGTTCTATCCTCGGATGCTTGAACACAGGAAAGGGGCGTGTGGCATTAAGGGCGACCTCATCACCGGGAGCTACCGGCGCATCGAAAGCAGTCCGGACCGCCCCGTTTATGGCGAGATGCCCATAACGCAGCCATTTTTTTATGTCGCTGCGTTTGGCATCCGGCATCGATTCGATTATAAAATCCATTAGACGGACTTCTGAACCGGAATTGTTGACGAACGAAAGAATTCGGTCTTCGCGATAAGACTGTCGGTTAAAATTGCGTTTGGGACTCATAACATATTCGGAGACGTTGCCTGAGGATGACTTGCATAATGGGAGGCAAAGTCTGAGGATGAAGTTTTACATTTTATAAACAAGCGAGGGGCAGCTAAGTTGTGGGCGAAGATGAAAATAAAGGGATGTCAGAGGCATCGGAAGCCTCTCTGAGCAGTGCATGTCCGAACCGACAGCGGAGACACTGGGCGCGGTCGCAATATTCTTTACGCAGCTGAAGGAGAGCCTGAGAGTCCGAGGCGCTCGCGCAGGGCAATCCGGCGTTTTTCCATTGGCGAATATAGGTATTGTTTTCCGGATTTGTGTCGCACCAGATATCAAGGCCTCTTTCGGCAATGTCGGGATTCCCGTGTGCCGAACCGTAAGCATATAGCATCGGGGCCGTGAAATTAATCATCAGCAAGTCGACATTGCCATCCGACAGTGATGAAGCGAGATTTGACCCCGGTTTATCGAAATCAATATGTTCTGCCCAATATCCTTCAGGCGGCAGATCAATCAATTTCACGAAAACTTCTTTGTCGCAATCCGAATCCAGAATCTCCGATAAAATGTTAAATCCTCCCGTAACCAGCCGACTCAGGAGGGCAATCCGGCGAGTAGGGAAATTTTGAGGACGGGTTTTGCTATACTTCCATAAATCGCTCCTCATTGGTTTCAATCCGTATTTCCGGGCAAGGAAGAGATATTCGCGACAGAGCCTTTGGTAATATTCATCAAAAATATGCAGAGAAGTGTCGAGCATTCCGGCCTGACCGAAAAGGAAAGCCTCGATTTGAAAAGCATCATTGGAATGCTTTGCGAGAATATTGAGCGGGAGTGAGCGCGCGAGCATTTCAAGGGGCTGACTGTTGAGTGAGAACCCCAGAGCTCTGGCAAGCGTGACAAAAGCTGCCTGTTGCCAATCGCCGCCGGAATGATTGACTTCATCAATTATTCTGGAGGCTTTCATCTGCATTCTCTCCACACTTAAAGTCTCGAGCCAGTTTGTAACAGTCAATGGAGAGAGACGCCACAGGTCTCCTTCACACTTCACCGATGCGATTTTATCTGCAAGCCTTCCGTAGAGCCTTTCAAATGCTTCTGGAAGCTGGTAAGAAACCTGGGGGATGTAGCCGCCATGGCCATCGGGGATCCTACGGTCGTGAATGGCGACAAAATGGAGAATTACATTCGAATAAGCCGGGTCCGAGTCATGATTATGAGCAAACCAGTCAGAAGCCTTTACGTGGACTTCCACATTTCCGGCCCACTCCTGAGTACCGATCCGAATTCGGGCCCCCGAGAAGTCGGGGCCGGCATCGCTGTTATGCACACCGGGCGACACTACCTTAACCGGCACCCCGTCGGTAGTCGATAAATCCCGAGGGAGGAGCCTGTATTTCCATATATATTGATAGAGCATCTCCATGTGTCGCAAATTTCCACAAATTTACATAAAAATAGTCTTAAAATATGTTAATAAAACTCTTTTCTACCCCTATTACTCAATTAATACAGATATTTTAGCTATATTTGCAACGTGTTTTTCATAGTATTAAATTAAGATTAAGGTTTCGGTCTATCTCTTTGTGAAAAGAGGTAGACTTTTTTCTAATCCGCGTTTATAATAATTGTTCAATCCCGTTGCCTAATTGACATAATATTCCGAATAAATTAAGGCTCCATCCACTAAAATTTCTTAATGCCAGGGTCGCAGATGTGCCTCGGATATCGCTTTGCAGATTCAGGAGCATAGCGGGCTATGTGACTGAATCAAAAAGCGATAGACGAGGTGCAGCTGCGAGAATAAGGTATTTCTAATTATCATTAAATTTTAATATTTTAATAAATCCCTTAATCAAATGTTTTTAAGTTACCATCCGTCCGGCTCTGGCATTAACATATTTTATTGAATGAGGTCTTAATACCGGCCTGACAATTGAGACGGTGAAATCCAATTTCGGAACATCGGGATTTATACCTGTTGACGGACGATGGGTCGTGGAAAGAACCATTTCATGGTTTACCCCAACGCGGAGGATGCTCAGAAATTATGAGAAGTATCTTCATAGGGCAGTTCCATGGCTCATACGTGCATGATGGCATTTATGCTCAGTTACCTCCGGCAATAGCGTATCAGCCAAGATAAAATAGCAAAATAATGGGGCCCGTAACAGTCAATACACGCCCACTGAGGTTATAGCCGTACTTTAAAAGCTGATTAATCCGGTAAGAAAATTACCTTTTGCGCCCTGGCATTAAGAAATTTTAGTGGATGGA
>JAIDDJ010000022.1 GCA_029055345.1 Muribaculaceae bacterium
ATAAGCCCGGATTCTCCGAAATCTCCGATATTTCTGAAATCCCAGAAAGCTATACGGCCTTAACTTTTTTTAAGAAATATTAGGCTATTTCAAATTATTTAGATATTTTTGCAAAGATTTTTATTGGTAAATATATTAATCAGATAAAATGGTGTCTTATTGCAGATTGCAATGTGGCCGGGCAGCTCGGGGAGCTGCATCCCTTTTCATCGGGCTCGCTGTGTGCGCTTGTTCCGAAAATGGTGGCAATGCGGGCGATGATTCCGCCTCGTCTCTTTCTGCCGAGCAGGAAGAGTTCCATGCCGACAATGATATCGCTATGACTGTCCGCAGCATCGTGGATGCAATCCGCGTAGGTGAAAATCTCGATACTGCCGATTATAATTTTAATGGAGTCCTCACCGATGGTATAGGGCGTCCTCTGTATTCCACCCTTCAGGGACATCCCGGTATGTGGGATGTTGATGTCCTTTCTTCTTCGATGGCCGTTATCCGTAATCAGGAAATCGGCGATTTGCTCCCTGAAGACCTCGAAAGTTATATCATCTCCAATCTCAACCTTACTGACGCGGACCTTATTGACTCTCTTGAATACCATGGAGCAATGGGGGCTGAAACTTCAGTGTATGACTTTGGCGGAGGATTCCTTCGCCTTGATACGCGAACTGAATCCTCCGCCTCCGGTCTTGAAGGGGCTTTGGTAAGAATCACGGCTTCGCGCGACCTGCCGTCACCCCGTAAATAATGTCTTATAATTGAATTATTGATAGTGGCCTATGCTTCGGCTTCGGCCGCAGTCTCTTCTGCTGCTGCAAGCTCGGCTTCAGGTCCGTTGCTGTCGGCTGTGGCTGATTCCAGCTTCTTCATCACAGAGAAGATAAAGGCTGCTGAAAGTAAGCAGATGGCTATAAGTATTATCCATAACACATAGACCGGAATCTTTCCCCATAGAAGCATTGGAATCGACACGAGATAATTGCCGATTGCGGTAGCTGCGAACCAGCCTCCCATCATAGAGCCTTTAAGCTTCGGAGGTGCCACTTTCGATACGAAGGATATACCCATCGGGGAAAGCAGAAGTTCGGCGAAAGTGAGAAGTAGATAGGTAGAAATCAGCCAGTTGGGTGACACGTTACCCTGCGTGCCGGCGAGTGAGAACGAACCGAGCATCATCACGCCGTAAGCCACGGCCGCCATTATCATTCCGTATCCTATCTTGCGTGGAGCCGATGGTTCTTTTTTACGTCCCGCAAGCCATCCGAACAGGGCGAGTGATACCGGCGTTAAGGCTACCACGTAGAACGGATTGAACTGCTGATATTGCTGAGGCTGGATGCCGCTCACCGGATCGGGTGTGGTTGAATAGAAATACCATAGCGCCCATGTCACGAGCCCGAGAATAACTACGCTTATACATTTGCCCCGGCTGCTTTTGGCCTGAAAGAGATTGAAAAGAGCGTAAACCCCGACTGCAATCGAAAGAAGGGCCCATACGTTGAAACCGATGCGGGTCCAGCCGGTCGCGTCCGGTGATGTGCAGCTCTTGGCGAACTCGGTAAGGGTCGCGCCGTTCTGATGGAAAACCATCCAGAAGAAAATCACTACGGCGAACACGAGCATCAGAGCGACAACGCGGGCTTTTGTCTGTGCCGGAGTGAGTTCTGGTCCGGTTGTGGCGGCAGCCTCTTTCTTGTCGCTTTTCTTGTCGCTGATAATGTGGGCATATGTCTTGCGGCCCAGAAAATATATCAGGAAGCTGACAATCAGCGATGCGCAGGCAACTGCGAAAGCATAGCCATAACCCGTTGACAGAACTGTGATGTAATCCGAAGCCCATGCAGATGCATCGCCGCTGACAGTCATGCCGCATGCAGCCGCTTTCTCCGTGAGGATACCCGGCTGTATCTTGCCGTCAAGAAGCTGATTGCAGAGTCCGGGAAGTTCCGCGTTGTAGACGAGTCCTTTAGCTTTCATAGCCATATTGGTCATCGCTGTCGCTGTCATCGGGGCGAACATGGAGCCGATGTTGATAGCCATGTAGAAGAGCGAGAATGCCGCATCCCGCTGTCCCGAATAGCGCCGGTCATTATATAGGTCACCTACCATTACTTGTAGGTTACCTTTGAAAAGACCTGTCCCGATTGAAATAAGAAGTAGCGCAGCGCATAAGATTACCAATGATGAGGTGGAGCGGATTCCGGTTGGAATCGACATAACGGCATATCCGGCGAACATGATTGCCATTCCTGACACCACGCATTTTGAAAAACTCCATTTGTCGGCAACCCAACCTCCAATCAGAGGCATGAAATAGACCATTGCCAGGAAAATTGAATAAATCTGACCTGACACAGTGGAGTCAAATCCGAATTTAGCCTGCAGATAGAGCAGGAAGATGGCCAGCATTGTGTAATAGCCGAAGCGTTCTCCGGTGTTGGCCAATGCCAGGACATAAAGCCCGGCCGGTTGATTCTTAAACATCTGTAACTTATTTTAGGGCGCTTCCTTTGCAGTTGGCGCCCTCCGTGAATGTGTATATGATATGTTTCGGCTTATTTAGTTACTCTTTCAAGCCAGCCGACCATAGCATACATTACTGTCATCGAGATTGCACAGACACCGAAGAATACAGTCCATGCCACCCATATCGGACATGCATTGTAGATAAGCGGGCCGATCCAGAGCAGAAGGTTACCCACGGCTGTGGCACCAAGCCAAAGACCCTGACAAAGTCCCTGCAAATGTTTCGGAGCGACTTTCGAAACGAAGGAGAGCCCGAGCGGAGAAATAAAAAGTTCTGCCACTGTCAGGAAGAAATAGAGCACGAACAGTACCCACGGGCCGGTCTTCATCGCCTCTGCATCACCCGTCGGGAGAAGCTTGAACGCATCTGCCGAGGGATATCCCTTGATGGCGGAGAAGACCAGAAGGAACAAATATGCGATTCCTGCGAGCCCCATTCCTATCGCTATCTTCCGGGGTGTGGATATCTCCTTTCCTCGACGTCCGAGCCAACTGAAGAACATCATCACGAACGGAGTCAGGACTATGACATAGAAGGGATTGAGTGCCTGCCATATCTCAGGCGATACGGAATCGGTCTTTACGAAGTCGCGTGCGAACAGTGAGAGAGATGTGCCGTTCTGATGGAACGAGAACCAGAAGAATATCGCTATTCCCAGCACTGCGAAAAGGGCATACATACGCTGACGGATCTCTGAAGCCATACGCGCTTTTTCTTCCTTTGTATAGTTTTCCACAACTCCTTTTTCTTTCTTGGAGGGTGTCGGGAGCACTTTCTTTGTGGCTACAAAGATGGTAAGGGAAATGAGCATGGCCGCTACCGAAGCTATGAATGAGTAGTGGATACCTGTATTGAACACGTTGAGATATTCCGTACAGAATTCTTTAATATTGCCTGCGGCGTTTCCTCCCACTTCGGTTATGAGGGCGTAGAGATTATTGAGGTTCTGAGTGCTCATGTTGTCGGTTACACTCAGATATTCATGGCATAATGCGGGTAGAGATGCATTATAGGCCATGCCATGTTCGCCGAGCCACCAGCTGCGGAGCATCGGAGCCACAAACGGGGCAAGGACTCCTCCGATATTGATGAATACGTAGAATATCTGGAATCCTGCATCGCGTTGTGATGAATAGCGGGGGTCATCATAAAGCTGACCGACTATGGCCTGCAGGTTGCCTTTGAACAGGCCGTTGCCGAATGCGATCATAAATAGCGAGAAGCAAGTTAAAGTCAGAAGCCACACCTGATTCTCGGCTGTAGCAAAAATTGGGATGGACAGCACGACGTAGCCGATTGTCATTATGACAAGACCCCATATGATGGTGCCTTTGTAGTTCTGCGTCTTGTCAGCTATCAGACCGCCCACAAGGCTCAGCACATATATGCCTGCATAGAAACAGGAATAGACAATGGCGCTGGTTTCCTCCTTAAGTCCGAATTTCGAACAAAGGAATAGAACGAGCACCGCGTTCATGATGTAATAGCCGAAGCGTTCTCCCATGTTCGAGAGAGCGGCCGGTATCAGTCCTTTAGGATGATTTTTAAACATATCAGTATCGTTTTAAGGTTAGTTTGTTTTCGAATCGTTAAGTGCCTTATAGGCTCGCGCGTAGTCACGAATCTGGCGAACCATCGCCACCAGACCGTTCGATCGGGTAGGAGAGAGGTGTTCACGAAGCCCGATCTTATCGATAAAGTAGAGATCCGCATCGATTATCTCATCAGGTGTCCGATCGTTGAGAACGCGCATAAGAAGCGCGACTATGCCTTTTACTATAAGGGCGTCTGAATCGGCCTTCATCTCAACGCGGCCTCCCTCTTCGCGGGCATCTATCCAGACTCTGCTCTGACATCCCTCTATAAGATTTTGAGGCGTCTTTTCATTGTCAGGATAGTCGGGAAGAGTATTTCCCAAATCTATTATATATGCGTAGCGATCCATCCAGTCGCTCATCCCCTCGAATTCCTCGATTATTTCGTCTTGGGTCTCGTTGATTGATGCCATTATCTTTAATTTTCGTTTTATTCCCCAAAGATAATAAAAATTTCCCAATGCAGACCCTTTTAAGACCTCATTCAATAAAATATGTTAATGCCAGAGTCGCAGATGTGCCTCGGATATCGCTTTGCAGATGCAGGAGCATAGCGGGCTATGTGACTGAATCAAAAAGCGATAGGCGAGGTGCAGCTGCGAGAATAAAGGTTTTCTAATCACCATTAAATTTTAATAAATTCCTCAATCAAATGTTTTTAAGTTACCATCCGTCCGGCTCTCTTCGGCTCAAATATCCTTTTTCCTCAGTCACAACTCAAAGGTTGCTCCTTCTGAAAAAGAATATTTTAGCTCGAAGATAGCCGCTCTGGCATTAACATATTTTATTGAATGAGGTCTAAAATGTCTTACCATAAAAAAAGTTAAAAATGCACTTAATTATCTCCTTTTTAATCAGAGCCATTTGGTAATTCCGCAAAAAAGGCCTAATTTTGCATTGTCAAAGCACAAAGGCAACGTGTAATGGACTCTTAAATGAGAGTCTGTTATTTTTTTACTCTGTGCTCACTTCTTAATTATTCGAATTATTTTAAACAACACTGTCAATAAAATGGCAACATATCTGACTCAAGAAGGATACGACCGTAAGATGGAGGAGCTCGCCGCCCTCGAGGCTCAGCGTCCTCTTATCAAGCAGGCTATTGCTGAGGCGCGCGACAAGGGTGACCTTTCCGAGAATGCCGAATATGACGCTGCCAAAGAGGCGCAAGGCATGCTTGAAATGAAAATAGCCAAGCTGAAGGAACTGGTGGCTTCCGCGAGAATAATCGACGACAGCCAGTTGAATACTGATGAAGTCCAGCTTCTAAACAAGGTTACCATCAAGAACGTTGCTAACGGGATGCAGATGGCTTATACCATCGTTACCGAAAGCGAAGCAAATCTTAAGGAAATGAAGATTTCAAGCAACACTCCCATCGCCAAGGCCCTTATTGGCCACAAGGTCGGCGATGTTGTGAAGGTTAACGTTCCCGCCGGAGTGGTTGACTTCGAAATAATCAAAATAGAAATATAATTGTCGGAGAGTCCCCTCCCCGGCAATGACCTGAATTCAAGCCGGACTATTAGCCCGGCCTTTTTAATTTCCACGCCGATGTGCGGCTAACCGCGCAGCTTGCGATAATCTTAACAATACCCATGACAATTTTCTCACGTATCATTGCAGGGGAGATTCCCTCTTACAAAATCGCCGAGGACGACAATTTCTTTGCTTTCCTCGATATCAATCCCGTCAGCTGGGGGCATACCCTGGTCGTGCCAAAACAGGAAACTGACTATATTTTCGACCTTTCCGACGAAACTCTGTCAGACATGATGGTGTTCGCCAAAAAAGTGGCTGCCGCTCTCAAAAGTGTAATCCCGTGCCGAAAAGTCGGGGTTGCAGTGCTTGGCCTTGAAGTGCCCCATGCTCATATCCATCTTATCCCCATCACCAAAGAAGGAGATATGGATTTCAAACATAAAATTGCCGACCCCGATCCGGCCCGTATGGCCGATATCGCCGCCAAGGTGAATGATGCGTTTGAAAAATTAGGCTGACAGGTAACCTGACCTCTAAACCATACTACCATGTATTCCCGCCGGTTCGTTCCCATAAGGAAGCGAACCGGTCTTTTTTTAATACTCCAATACCTATGACACCTCCAATAATTCCTATAACTCCAATTCCCCTCCTTCTTAATATCAGCCTCCCCTTTTAGACTATTCACCCCGAAGTTTGTTATAACTTTAAAGGACTTTTTACAATGGAAAATTTTACTTTCTGCTCGCCGACGGAATTTATCTTCGGTCGCGACACTCAAAAGCAGACCGGACTTGCACTTGCAAGCCGCGGTGCCGATAAAGTTATGATCGTTTATGGCTCCGATAGAATTAAAAAATCGGGTCTTTTAAATGAAATTGAGGATTCTATCACTGCAGCCGGACTTCGTTTTGTAGAATACGGAGGAATCCAGCCCAATCCTACTGCTAAGAATGTATATGATGGAATTGCGATTGCTCTTGAGCAGGGTGTCAATTTCATTCTGGCCGTGGGCGGCGGGTCTCCCATCGATGCTGCTAAGGCTATAGCTCTCGGTGCGGTATATCCCGGTGATTTCTGGGATTTCTTTTCAAAGAAGGAAACTCCAAGATTCGCCCTCCCGGTAGGCGTGGTCCTGACTATCCCGGCTGCCGGTTCGGAAGGAAGCGGAAATTCTGTCATTACCAACGAGGAAACCCATCAGAAAATATCTGTGCGTTACCCGGGTC
This sequence comes from Muribaculaceae bacterium, assembly GCA_029055345.1. Taxonomy (GTDB): domain Bacteria; phylum Bacteroidota; class Bacteroidia; order Bacteroidales; family Muribaculaceae; genus Lepagella. The sequence continues at coordinate 6,831 of JAIDDJ010000022.1, forward strand.
TTCTGCGTCCGCGTTTCGCAATCATGAATCCGGAACTGACCATGACACTCCCGTGGGAACAGACCGCCTATGGTGTGGTGGATATGATGGCTCATATTTACGAACGATATTTTTCCAACACTACCGGCACTCAGCTTGTCGACGCTTATTCAGAAGCTATTCTCCGGGATGTGATGGATCAGGCCCTTTCCGTCCGTATTGATCCGGATAATTATGATGCGCGCGCTGACCTTATGTGGGCCGGTACGCTCGCCCATAACGGCCTATGCGGTGTTGGAAAGGTAGAGGATTGGGCTTCGCATCGCCTCGAACATGAAATATCCGCTTTTTATGGTGTGGCTCATGGGGCCGGCCTGGCTGTCATTATCCCTGCATGGATGAAATTCTGCGCTGAACGAAATCCTGATAAACTCTGGAGGTTCGCAATAAATGTCCTTTCTGTAAATCCTGTCGGAAAGCAGACATCTGAAATTATTCAGGAGGGAATCATCACTCTCAAGGAATTCTATCACGACATGGGGCTTACAACCAATCTCAAGACCCTGATTGGAACCGAACCTGATATTGACAAGATGGTCCGCTCGCTCGAACGGAATGTGGGAAAGACGCTGGGTTGCTACGTACCCCTGTCAATGGAAGACTGCGCTGAAATTTACCGTATGGCTTGCGAAGACTAAGAATGACTTTAGTTTTCACTCCATTATCTAATGGTGTAGCCTTGTTAATATTATTATTTTCATAAATAGCATCAACTCATCATCTTAAAATTCCTTTCACGAAATTTGATTCAAACCGCTTACTATGGAAAACTTCATCAAAATATATGAACGCAGTTTCATTGAAAACTGGGAATTCCCCGCACTGACCGACTACGTTACGGGTCGGACTCTTACTTATGCAGATCTTGCCACTACTATCGCCAAGCTTCATCTGCTTTTTGAAACTACCGGAATCAAACAGGGCGATAAGATTGCCCTCTGTGGAAAAGATTCCATAAATTGGGTCCTGGTCTATATGGCGACTGTAACTTATGGCGCGGTGATTGTGCCGGTGCTTGCCGAATTCAATCCCGTTGACGTCACGCATATCGTAAACCATTCAGAAGCTACACTCTTTTTTGTCAGCAAACATGTATGGGAGCAGATTGACCCCGAATCATTGCTCAACATCACCGGGGTCGTATGTATTGAAGATATGGAGGGTGTCTATGAGCGTCCGGGTGCCGAATTTCTCCGTGCCAGAAGGTTGCTCAACCGCCGCTTCCGACGCATTTATCCCGATGGTTACACCTCCGATAAAGTTAAATACACTTTCCGGTCAAACAATGAATTGGCTGAAATCAATTACACTTCCGGCACGACCGGTTTCTCTAAAGGTGTGATGCTGACCGGGGGAAATCTGGCAGGGAATGTTACTTTCGGAATGAAATCCATGCTTCATTTCAGGAGTTCACGTGCGCTTGCGTTCCTTCCGCTTGCCCACGCCTATGGATGTGCGTTTGATATGCTCACCCCGCTGGCGGTCGGTAGCCACATTACACTGCTCGGCAAGACCCCATCGCCGCGTATTCTTATAAAGGCTCTTGCCGATGTGAAGCCTAATCTTGTCATAACCGTTCCCCTTATCCTTGAAAAAATTTATAAGAGTCAGATTCTGCCTATGATTTCCAAGGGCACGATGCGCTGGACGCTGGCAGTACCGTTCCTGGATTCTCTCATTTATTCAAAAATACGGAAACGACTTATCGAAGTGTTCGGTGGAGAATTTGAGGAAGTGATCGTAGGAGGTGCGCCTCTCAATCATGAAGTAGAGGAATTCCTTCACAAAATCAAATTCCCCTTCACCGTCGGTTACGGCATGACGGAGTGCGGTCCACTCATCAGCTATACTCCATGGCGTGAATTTATTGTAGGAAGTTCGGGGCGTACGCTCCCCGATATGGAATCGAAGATACTTTCGCCCGACCCGGAAAATATTCCCGGCGAAATCTGCGTCAGAGGCACAAATGTAATGAAAGGCTATTATAAGAATCCGGAAGCTACCGAAGCCGTTCTCGATGAAGAGGGATGGCTCCATACCGGAGATATGGGTACCCGAAGTGCCGATGGAACCCTGTTCCTGCGTGGCCGTTCCAAAACAATGATTCTTTCTGCCTCCGGACAGAATATATATCCCGAGGAAATCGAGGCTAAACTCAACAATATGCCATTTGTAGCCGAGAGTCTTGTCGTGGAGCGCGATGGAAAACTGGCTGCGCTTGTATATCCTGATTTCGATGCCCTTGATAAATTCGATGTGGCATTCACCGAACTCGACTCTACGCTTGAGAATGTGAGGAAAGAGTTGAACAAAATTGTCGCTCCCTACGAGCAGATCTCAAAAATAATCCCCATGCCCAACGAATTCGAGAAAACCCCCAAGCGCTCAATCAAACGCTTCCTATACACCCATTGATCCCCCTCGCTTAACAGTCAGTATATCTCGTGCTATCTTAACAAGACTCCATTTTGTATTATGGAGCCTTAACTTCCTCTAAATTACTGCACTTTAAGACTTAATTCAAATTTAAGGATTTCGTCATTTGCTAACTGAACTCTTATGGTTCTTCTAATATGCATATTCTGCCGGCCAATGGTAATAACCTTAACATTAATTTTCGCAGTCTCACCAGGATTTATTCTTGAGATGTAATCATCTATAATTACATTTGAATAGTTACAATTTATTGATTTAATTTCTATTGTCGATGAAGTAGGGTTTACTATTTTAAAACTCGTCTGGATTTCTTTCTTGAGCATGGGAACAGTGCCAAAATCTATATTGGTGGGGGTGATATATGGTTCAACTGTTTCAGAAATCTCTTTATGCGTTACTACTTTTGAGCGCACCAGACGAACTCTCAATTTTTCATTTATGCTAAAATGTGACATACTGTCAGCGTATTTGACGGTTCCTTTTAATCCTAATGTATTCTTATTATTCAACATAAGGTCCAATTCATCCTTGTCAGGTAACCGCCAATCGTTATATCCATAGTTCGCTTGCCGATTGATCATCTCTATTATAGAAGCTGGATTAGAATTAAATATTCCTAAGTCAAAAGGATACACAGTTAAAAAGCCATATAAATGCATTGGCTCCTCTCCATTTTTAATATTCAGTTCTGAATCAAAATAACTTTCTATCAGCTGGGATACAATACGTCTTATCAGCGATCGGGTTGTTTCATCAGCTTTCTGAACGTCTCCACCACTGGCCAAGGTCCTCCCATCGTCAGTTGATATTAAGCGGATGTCTATGTTGTACTCCCCACGGCTCATCCCAGTCGGAATGTCATCTAAAGTTCTTTCTCTCACTTGATAGTTCACCACTCCAACAAGAATTGCGTTTACGGACAATCGTTTCCCAATTCTGGTTACCTCATCAAATGATAGATTGGTACCGTTAGTCCTTTCCAGTTCTTTCCATATATCTGCTTCTCTGGCCCGCTCCTTAATTTTGAAATTCCCTGAATTTTGCAATTCTGTTGTTAACAGACTTTGTAGCCCATTAACTTGGGATTTTTCAAGTCCAACCCCTGCATCAAGATTAAGAATTGCAATATCAATTTGCCCCTGCATCTTAAAAGCAAATTGAAGAATTATGAATAAAAATAAGTACTTAAAATTCATTTTAGATTCTCTATGATTGACTCCAATCCTTCAAGATGGAATACATATGATTGGTAATTATTATTCACCTCTTTTATAGTTAATACACAATATTCTTTTTGTTTGATTTGATCCAAAATCTTAGATGCATCGAAATCTATTTCATTTTTAAATCGGTTGTAAGAGCAAAAGGTAAGTATGTTATCGTTATATTTCTTATTGCTAGCAAACTTCAAAAGAATATTCCCTTCTCCAAAGTTAAAAAGAAGTTCATAGATTTTATCACCATTATTAAGTTCATTTTGTACTCTAATTTTTGATAAGTCAATACCTTCTAATGTGATTTGATCTGTAGTTACTCCTTCATGAAGGCTATTAAGTGGAAGCGGACGAACTTGATCTGTCTCCGAAGAGTCGTCTTTTAAAATATGTATAGCAGGCATCATAGAATATTCATATTCAGTACAGGTAGTTTCTCTGTTTTTTGGAATAAATGAAAATTTAATAGGTCGGCTATTCAATATTCCTTCTCCTTTTGACTCCACCCAAATTGTATCGCGCTTACTATTCCATTTCCATTCACCATATTCGTCATAGGTCCGTAATTTAGGCCTATCAATTTTTAAAATTATTTTATCAATTCTTGGAGAAAATGTTGTGGACGGCAAGCCAGGGCATACGTTGCTTATAACTTTATAGTGTTCAATATTTTTAGGATTAAAATTACAAGAAAAATGATAATCATCTCCATAAGCATCAATGAAGCTCAATTGTGAAGAATTAGAAATCTCCCAAATAGGGGATTTTATATATCTTTTTTCCGTATAATTCTCGTACTGATATTCTTGAAATTCATTAGTGAAATCTTCATTATGCGTAAAAACTATACTATTATCCGACCTTAATACAGGAATTGTTAGCAAAGACCCAAACATGAACATTTCTAACTTTCGATTGTTGGGGTAATCTTTTAAAGTGCTTATATCGATAGTTGCCTGCAAAAATTGCTGATTCGAGCGTGATATTGTCTCGGTTGTATTATAATCATATGTTATATTACTTAAGAATTCTTGAGCCCCTGTTATAATATAATAGCATCCAGACTTCTTTTTAAGAGACCATCTTGTCTTCTGCAATTCTGTTTGAATTCTATTATGTGAATGTTCTTCATAAGTAAATGTATCATAGCTATTGGAAATATAAGACCCTTGAAACTCATAGGCATTTGAAAGATATTTTGTATAAAAATCCCAGGCAGAAATTTGTTTTTGCGCTGTCGCGTAGTTAGAGTAAGTCAAACTTAATGAAATTACTACTAAAATTAGTAAAAATTTTTGTGGTTTAACCATATGTTTGATTTTAAAAGGATTTATACAATATTTTTGTTGATTGAATGTGATTTACTTTTGAGATGGTTAGTTTCTATTTTATAATGGTATTTATTGATTTGTCTAAAATTAAAAGGTTTAAGAAATAACCATAAGAAGATATAAGAGAACCTAATTGGCCATTTGAAAAATGCATTATTCTGATATTATCATTTATCATATGTAAATGTGATTTGGGGTCAAAAGAGTTAGCAAAAATCAGATTAGTTGTTTTCTTTACGTTTGCCATAGCAAATATTCTAAGTGCAAATATAATAAAAAAAAGCA
>JAIDDJ010000023.1 GCA_029055345.1 Muribaculaceae bacterium
CTCTTGAGGCTAAGGATTTGTTCGACTCTGCCAAGAGTAACTTCTATCTATGTAGCGACGCCGTTCAGATACAGCAGAAAAATTTCTCACCCGGACGTTCGGTAATGCTAACGTTACAATATCGCTTCAATACGACCCGCGACCGTTATCGTGGTACAGGTGCAGGAAACACTGAAAAATCTCGTTTCTAAAAAAATATAACATATCTTATAATCATTTTGCTGTCAATAAATTTATTTGAATTTATTGAGAACTAAAAATCACAAAGAGAGAAATATTAGTTCTTATTCACATCAGGAATAAAAAAAACGTGGCACAGCAACAAAATCCATCTGGACTGTAAGATAAAATTAAACATGGGTTGCGACCCCTATCCTGAGAGCCTTACAGGATCTTAAAAACTGCCTGTATAGTTCATCTCTTTCCATAATCGAAATTTTATGGCAAAGTAAGAACTATTACAGGCAGGCTTCGATGCGCTATCAGGACAGTTGTGTATTTGTCTGATTTATGAACGAGGTTGAGTTATTTTATGTGAATCTTCGTGGCCGCTTTTGAGGTCCGGTAGATGTATATTCCGGGAGTGATGTTCGTCCAATTCCCAAATTGCACATCTTTAGCGACTCTTACACCTGTGAGTGAATATATATCTCCACTATCAGAATTTTCAGTAACAGAGATCTCTATACCCGAGGGATTTTTGGTTGTAGTGAAGAGCGGGAGAGAGGGGAACCAGTAGTGAGAGATCATAGAATAATCCTTCAAAGACTCCCCGTCAGGCGCGAATCGCCTCACTATATATGTTGGATCCTGAAATTCATGGAACAGCGAGGCATATATTTCATCGGTCTCAGGGTCTATACCCATTGAACATCCGTAAACGTTCCAGTTGCCCGGGTCATCACGCAGATCGGAGAATACTGACAACTCACGGTTGTCAATGTCAAAGCGGAAAATTAATTGCTTTGAAAACCATCTGTTCGAGCCTCCGCACCAGAAGAGTGTATTATTCTGCTTTGAGGCGCAGAAAGGATCCGGGGTCCAGGCATACCAGGAATTGGTGGGAGCATACAGGTCTACATCTCCATTTCCATTTATGGTGATCAACTCTCTCTCCAATGTCTCCGGATCAACCCTGACAATGTAAGGGAGGACAGATCCGAGACCCTGATCGTCTTCCGAAAGGGAGTGCCAGAGGAATCCATCCTTGCTTTGCACTATTGTGGAGCCGATACCCGGGAGTTTTGCGAGAGGCTCTCCGGTAATCTCAGAGATTGACTCTGCTACCCACTCCATATCCAATATATCGGTTACGGCATCAGTCTCCGGGTCAATGACCAGGAGTCCATACTGTTGATGCACGGCAAAAACCTTTCCCTCTGCCATAACCATTGTTCCGCTCTGTCCTAAATATAGTGATCCTGTCGGATCGGATGGCGGCCGGTCGTTGCCTTGGCCCGCATTTGGATTTGCCGATCCGTTCACCTGGCCCTCAATCTCCAATGTCTCGAGGTTTAGAGCCCAGATTCCGTTACTTGAAGAAACATATCCTTTCCGCTGATTGATTCCGAGAAACGCGCGGCCATCGCATTGTGCACCCGAAGGGTCAATCTGTTGAATCTGCGTTATGATTTTCAGCGTCTCTGCGTCAGCAACAGTAATGCGTCCACCTGTGATGTCGGCTCCTGGGTCCTTTTCCTGTTTGGCAATCAGATAGAGGCGGCCGTTAAAGATTGAACCATACTGATTTGTGCACCCCAACTCCTTTCCGGGATTCGCCTCCTGAATAACGCGATATTCCCAGCAGGTATCATCGGCTTTGTCGGGATAAAGGATGTTGACAGTAGAATTCTCATGTCCATACCAATCTTCATTAATGAAGAGAATGGATCTTGTTGTTTCCGAGTCGGCGAATGCACCGAGAGTTAGTCCGGTGCATATCGCCATTAGAAATTGTCTGATCATTTGAATGTAGCTTTAAGTGCACTCTTGTTCTGTATCACTATAAATATTCCTGTAAGACGCACTTTATCTATAGACTCGAAACGTCCGATATATTCTCCTGTAAAAGAATAGATTTCTACAGGTTCTGTCGGAATTATCACATTGTCAATAGAGGTGGGAAGAGTGGTGGTGGTTAGGAATTCGGGTTCTGATTCAATCACATTATCACCGGTGCTGACACGCCACTTGAAAGTATAGACTGAGTTGGGTTTAAGTTCCTCAAGGTTGGCCTCAAATTTTTTGTCTTCGTTGATGAATGCCTCGGTGCTCTTTTCTTCCTGACTTCCCTCTTCACGATACATGGATACCCCTTGCTCATCTTCTTTGGTTAGTTCTCTTACGAAAGAATAGATAAGTTCGACGTCCACATTATTATTGAACCCATTTCTGGAGGCTTCCTGGAATTTGGGAGAAAGTATTTCTGAGAATACAGGATCGATGTCAGCGGTAATATCGGCCGATTCGCCGGTTGCCACGACTGTGCCGGTGCTGAATGAGATTTGTGAGAGTTCCGGTTCTGTAAGAGACTGTGCATTCTTGTAACCTGTGAGTTCGGAACATTTCTCAACATAGCCGTAAGGCACCACTACATCGCAATAAACAGGATTGCTCCAGCTGCTGACGATGCGGAAAGTGTAATCAAAAGCTGCCGTCCCGACAGGGTCGCATACATAGACTGTCTTGACATTGGTTCCTTGAATCACAGCGCCGCCAAGTGAAGTGATGGTCGCCGGAATCTCTATTGTCTCCGGAAGCCCCGTACAACCCTGGAAGGCGCTCCCTTCTATTGTCTTGAGAGAATCAGGTAGCTCAAAGGTCGTTATAGACGTGCAATTGGAGAATGCATAAGCACCGATTTTCTCCAGACTTTTGGGATATACAGGCACCAATGCCGAACAATCTGCGAATGCAGAAGATCCGATAGAAGTCAATGTCTCGGGGAAGGAAATTGAAGTCAGATTCTTGCACTTGCTGAATGCGTAGCTATCTATTCCTGATGTGTTTTCAGAAAGTTTGACTTCTGCAAGGTTCGAACATCCGGAGAATGTGTAGGTAGGGACGGCAACAATGTTCTTGGGAAGTTCTACCGATTCGAGAGAGGTGCAGTTCTGGAAGACGCGTGTTCCGAGTGTCTCAAGAGTAGCGGGGAGAGGAGCGGAGGATAGAGCATAACACCCGCTAAACGCATAGTCACCTATTGACTTCAGGGTGGATCCGAGATTCACTGTTTCGAGTGAAGCGCATCCATTGAACATGCTGTTGGGAATGTTCTGTATACCTTCGGGGAAAGTCACTTCCTTCAGACTTGTGCATCCATAGAATAGATCCGTTCCGATAGAGTCAAGAGTTGCGGGCAGAGTCATTGTCTCCAGGGCTTTGCACCCATAGAATGCCTGTTTCTCGATAACTTTGGTTCCGGGAGCGAAATTAATTTCTGACAGAGCCGAGCAGTCACGGAAGAGGGCCTCCGGTATTGTTGTTATAGCCCTCGGGATATTCACGCTTTTAATCGCTTTGCATCCGTAGAATGCTTTCTTGCCGATACTCTCAAGTTGAGATGGAATAGCTATGTCAAGGGCTGCACAACCATAGAACGATTCATCACCTATTTTCTTGCAGGCTGCGGGAATCACAAGATCAACAAGATTTTTGCAGTCCTTCAGCAATCCGTCGGGTATGCAAACCAGATTATCAGGGAACGTAATTTTAGTCAGAGAGGAACATCCTGCGAATGTGTACCCTCCGGTCCGGGTGACATTAGCTGGATAGACAACTTCTGTAAATGCGCCTCCGTAAAATGCGTTCTTACCGATTGAATCGACACCGGCTGGAATTATCAGAGAGGTGAGTTTGCATCCGTAGAACGCATTGTCACTTATAGTATTAAGCTTATCCGGGAGGGCGATTTGAGTCAACGATGCGGCTGACCTGAAGGCTTCCTTTCCTATTGATTCCAGTGATGGGGGAAGAGTTACATTCGCAAGTTTGCTGCAACCATAGAAAGCGTTGTCATTAATCTTCTTCACTCCATCCGGGACTTCTATCGCAGTTAGGGCCTTGCAGTTGAAGAACATACCCTGAGGAATCTCAGTCATGGATGCCGGCAGATTGGCAGCTGTCAGCTGAGAGCACTGGTAGAATATGTTAAGACCTAATTTTGTCACTGACTCCGGAACAGTGATATTCGTGAGTTTAGACCATGCAAATGCCTGATATCCGATGGAATCGACAGTTGCAGGGATTATGATTTGGTTAAGTCCTGAGTTGGAGAAAGCACTCGTTGCTATAACTTTCAGACCCTCCTTGATGAAAGGAAACGAGGTTAGTTTCGAGCACTGGTTGAAGGCAGAAGCCCCGATAGTGTCCACCACCTCGGGCATATTTCCAATCTCTGTCAGTTTCGAGCAGCCGTCAAATGCCCCTTCCGGGAAAGATGTAATGTTGTCAGGAAGTTCCACTGACGTGAGATTATAACATCCATCGAAAATGTGGGGACCAAAGCCCCTTATATCGGCCGGGAGTTTGACACTGGTGACTTTGTATGCTCCATAGAAAGAGTATGGCTGAATCTCGGTGACTTTGAAAGTCTTGCCCATATATTCAACGGTCTCGGGAACTACCAGGTCTCCTGAGAGTTTGGCATTGGCAGTCTCTACTGCGGTCTCGCGGAATCTGCCGTTAAAATGATTGTAAGTCACGGTGGCAGTGTTAGGCTCAACCGAGGTTATTCTGATGGGCACTCCGTTGAACAGGAATTTGTCTCCTACGTTGACCGGCAGAAGGTGTGTAGTAATATTTGTAAAGTTTTTCCAACCCTGGGCTGCTACGTAAGCCTCCCTGAATCCCTCCGGCACAACAAGTGTTGCGGTGGAATAGGCTGTTTCGGAGAAGACATCGTCCGATATGGTCAAAGGTAAAGTGGCATCCAATGTGATTTTTGTGATTTTATCACATCCGGCGAAAGCTTCTGAGGATATTTGGCTGACTTCAGCAGGGAAAATAATCTCTTTCAGATTCTTGCAATCCTTGTACGCTCTTGTCTGAATGATTGTAACGCTATTCGGAAAACTGAGTTCGGTCAGGCCTGTTCCTGAAAACGCGCCCGTCGGTATCTGAGATAATGTGGAAGGAATATTTATTTCAGCTAATTTCGAGCATCCGAAGAAAACGCTGTCTTTCATCTCCGACAGACCATCGGGAAGATAAACTTCGGTCAGATCAGTGTTCGCAAAAGCTTTCTTCCCTATTGTGCCAACTGTTGAAGGAATGGAGACTTTGGTGACAGCGCAATTTGCAAACGCTTCCGAGCCGATTGATGACACAGAGAAGGTGCCATCTTTTGTAGTGACTGTCGCCGGGATAGTGATTTCACCTGAATATGGCTGTTCGCCTCTGATTACTTGCGCATTTGAGTTATCCTTAAGCTGGTAAGTCACTCCGCCGAGAGTAAAGATTTCAGTGAAACCTTCCGGCACGAGAGATGGGACTGCATATACGGGCTTCCAGTCGTACATCTGCATATCCGGTTGGAAGTTCCAGCCGTCCCATGAGCCATCACTGAGTGTGCGTCCCGAAGCTCCGACACCTGAATAAGAAAAACCTCCGTTACCGTCCTTAAGCCAGTAACTCCAGTAACCTTTGTACCAGCCGGCCTGCCAGTAATCGTCAGGGTCTGCTGAAATCCAGTTGTCATAGTCGTAGTCGGGGTAGCTTACGTTTTCATTGCAACCACGCGGATGTTCGAAGAAGCCGGTGTATGAGGAGTATTCCTCGTCTCCGTTACCTGTATCAATTATCTTCACGGGGAGTCCTGAGTTGTTGGTGTCCCACCCGATACCGTTGATGGTATAACCGAACTTCTCGGTTCCAGAGGAAACGTTGGTGCGTTGGAACAGGCCGTAAAGCTGAGGGTTGTTCTCCACCACGCAGCGCAGCATATCTATACCGGTCGGTCGCCCCTCGAAACGATAACCAAAGGCGAGCGCGTAGTTGTCTTTGCCATTATTCCATTGGATCACGAGTCCGGCACGTTTTGTGCCTTCTCCACTCCAGTTCTTGATGCTGTCGAGCGTGAAGGAACTGATGTCACCCCCGGCAGTTCCCGGGTCGGGAATGTTGATCTCAGTCCTTGACCGTGGAGTGCGGTTGGGATCTGTCTGGTGACTGCTGGTGCTGAAATAGGGAATACCTTGCACCGTTGCTTCCTTCTCTCCCTTCATTGAGGCACCTATGGAGGTGGCTACGATCGTCAGCAGGGCTGCCGGAAGCAGGTAGTAATACTTTCTCATAATTTTGATTTAGATTAAGAGTTAAAATATTATGTTGGTTTGGTTAAGCTCAAGATAAGTTTGGTTGTGTTCAATACAATGATATATGGAGATCCTGTGCACGGCTCAATTCTGTTGATGTCTCGCCGAGCCATCCGCAATATTGGTTAATTCCGGTGTAGACACGGATGAAGTCGGCGCCGGGGAGATTGATCCGGTTGCCGAATCTGTCTACAGCGTTGCCGATATCGAAACTGTTGAGGTCAATGAACTCGTTGGGATGATTGTCCACATACCCCCAGTCAAAAGAATAGAGCACGTAATAGCGTCCGGTGCCGGAACGGTCTTCTGCATTCTCCGGCAGTCGTGTGCCGGAGAACTGAAGCTGGTCGGCGTCTGTCCAGCAGGGCCAGTAACTCTGTGAATGGAAGGAATTCTTGGCAAGAAAACTCTCCGTACCTTCCGAGTCTTTCCATGGGATGTATTCTATATCAGTCAGAAAACCCGAATCGTCGGAAATCTCCTTCTTTAATGGATCCGGGCGGAAATATGTTATCGAGTAATTATGAATTGTCAGGGGATTGGCATACTCGCTTCCCTTAAGTTCGTACCATTCATCGTCCGGAAGCCCATTACAGTTCGCGTCGTAACTCACCATGACAATTCCCGGTTCGGCCGAGCCTCCTTTCTTTTCCGGCTCGGATGCTTCGTAGAAGCAATTTCCCCAGATTCGGAAATCATTTTGGCCGGCAACATTGATCACTGTGTGATCAAAACCGAATGTCACATAGCCCCCGTAACCTCCGAGAGTGATCATTATGTCGTTGGTTCCTGTAATCGATTCTTCTGTTTTCTGTAGAATATCGTCATATGTGTCACCCTCCTCATATTTCGGCATCTCGTTAACAAATTGGCCCGGTGCAGGGCAATATTCATAGACCTTATATATGAATGGACTATATTCTATTTCTTCATGCAACACAATCACCTTAAACTCGAAATCATAAGGTGTAAAGGAATCTAAGATTCTGAGCTCTACATCGTAGACACCTTCTTCGGAAGCGATAAAAATAAAATCTCGGTTGTCACTCACCGGCTTACCGTTGACTATCCATTCGTATTTGTCACCGGTAAAGGCCGGACGCAGGTCAAGTTTTTGCATTCGCGCAATATAATACACGTCATCTATACCGAGACTTACCGTCGGAATCTCGTCAGAGCAGGATGACACTGCGAGTCCTAAAATAGGAATCAATAATTTATGGTTCATTGCTTAGGAAAGTTATGTGTGCCGGAATATCGCCGGTACGTACGCTCCACTTCCTATATCCTTCAGGTGAGAAGCAGTAGAGCGTGCCCGAGGATACATAGTTTTTAGCATCTGTCACGAAGATATCGCCCGTGTCAGGGTGGACGGCGATTCCGTATGGAATCTCAATTTCTTTGTCGGTGCCGTCTTTTATGAAATTGTCGGATATCACCTCCTTTGTGGTTATGTCGATAACTCCATAACTGATTGTATTTGATTGAGTATAATTATTCCATTCTGTTGCATAGTAATACATCTTATCGCCATGGAAGGCCATGTTGGAGCACGCTACGGGTAGAGTGTCTGTAACGACCATACGGTTGAATCCTATTTTCTTCTGCATGACATATAGTCGGGATGGACGCGACTGGTAGTCACCGCGCGATGTTACCCATAGCTTTCCGTTTTTGTCTTTCTTGAGACGGTGGAGGTTGATTCCGACCGGAATCTGTTGCACCTGCTTGAAATCAATCATCTGTATCACCGAGACAGTATTGTCATATTTCGGTGCGCGATATCCTCCTGAATTAGCGACATACATGTAATCATCGATTATTTCCATTTCCTCGGGTTGATAACCGACAGATACCTTTCTGGTAATAGCCAACGACAGTGTGTCTATTTCAAACACCGCGCCTTTGGGAGCATCCGGATCGATCAGAACCGGCCCTACATAGGAACTCACATACGCCTTTCCCCGGTGGAATCTCACGTACCGGCAGTTGGGTATGTCAACTTGTCCAATTCTTACACCAGTCCTGGCATCCAGAACCTCAACTTTATGAGAGCAGTTCACTACAATGTAGAGCTTGCTGCCATATATGCCGATGTCATTTCCTACGTCACCGAGTTCCTTTATTACGTTCGGGTTCTTTTCGGCATAAATGTTCCGGGAATATAAGCCGGTGTGATAATCATAGTAATCGATCGTGCATTTGTTTGAGCCCATGTTTCCTTCATTCACAAGATAAAGTCCGCGAATCCGGCTTTCAGGATACACATCCCCGATAATGTCATACTCCGTAGGCACCACAAGTTCGTCTTCACGACAACTTGTGGCGACTATAAGGAGCGGGAGTATATAAAAGATAATTTGTCTCATTCTCATATTTCAGCTGTTATGGTAAACCTATAGTTGCGTTTCGGCATAGGATAATTAAGAATCACATCATAGTCCTGACTCAGCAGATTGTTGACTTCTATCAGGCCGCGCAAAACGACCTTTCCGATACGCAGGTCTTTGCTCAAAGAGATGTCGGAGGTATACCACGGCTGGGTATAGTTGTATCTGATATTTTCCTGTTGGTTATATCTTTCGCCCACATATATCCAAGAATAATTCAGGCTCCATCCCCTCCATTGGGCATTGGCAACGACTGAACCTGAATTGCGTGGTATATAAGGTATCTGGTCTCGGTAGTAGTTGTCGGCCGGATTGGTGATGTCGATAGCACGTTGGAAAGTGTATTGCAGACGGGCTGTTATGTATAACTCTTTGGCCGGATTGACTGTCAGGAGCGCGGTGGCGTCAAGTCCCCGGATGTCGACGAGGCCTAAATTGAGCATAGTCCACCGGAACTGCTGACCTTTCGGATAGGCCACAATCTTGTCTTTCACCTTGTTATAGTAGCAATCAATACTCATTCTTGCCGCCGCGATAAACGCCCCGGTGGAAGAATGGTCATATAGAAGTCCCGCGTTATATTGCGTCACATGTTCGGGAGTCAGTTTTGAGTTCCCCATGTCGGCATAATATAAATCATTGAATGTAGGCATGCGGAAAGATTTCTTATAGAATACCCGGATGGAGAAGTCGCGGTTACGCAGAGGATACCCGTTAAGGAAGATGGCCGGTGTCAGCACATGCTTGTCGCGCGGCGACTCCTGACCCTTTATCTTGTCATGGATCAAGGTAAGCAGACCACTTGCCTGAGCCTTGATTCGGTCGAGGTCAATCGCCGTGGCGACCGACAGATACTGCGAGAGTCGGTCTGGCTTCACGAAGCCGTAGACATCGGCGTCAAGTGTGTTCCACATCAGGTCGTAGCTTGCCGACATGCTCCAGTTTTCGAGAATACCTAATTCGTTTGCCGATGAAAAGTATATTTCCTTCTGTCTGTACAGATTATCAACCTTCACCTGCTTGTCGTCATTATTTACATAATGCGTCCTGTAGAAGGCATATTTAATATTGTTAAGTGTAGTAAACTTCCCGAATGAAGCGGTATAGCGACCCTGTACGAATGAGTTGGTATCCCAGACTCTTTCCCCCCTTCTCCAGACATTGTTAACGATCGCTCCGGGCACTCCGCGTTCAGAATTATAATTATATGCCTTGAATGTCCATGAGCCATTGTTCAGAGCGCCGTGAGCATTGAATTCTATCCTGGTCGCGTTGATATCTCCGTTCTGACGCACTGCCGTGGTGTCGTAAGCAAGTTCACCGGCCGGGGTCACACGTCGGTATCGGAATTTATACTTACCGCTCGAATTCAACCATTCCGCGCTCAATGACGCCGATACTCTTTCCGAGAGTTTCAATTCAATCAATGCCGATGGATTAAGCAGGTCAAAAGAGCCGAATCGCACCGCAGCACGTGCATGATACGTCTCATTCTCATCAAAATGTGGTGCGCGGGTGCGCATGTATATGGATCCTGCCGAGCCAAAATCCTTGGCAGGCTGCAGTATCTCGCTTTTCTGACCATTATAGAGCGAGATTGCTTCGATATTGTCGAGTGAGAATTGTCCCAGGTCTATCTGGCCGTTCTGGGCGTTGCCGAGTTCTACACCATCGTATACCACACCGGTATGATTGGTGCCCATCGAACGGATATTTACAGTCTTGATGCCTCCGACCCCGCCATAGTCTTTAACCTGTATACCCGAGAAATAGCGGAGCGCGTCGGCCACGCTGTTGCTGTTAAGGCGCGTGAGTTCTTCGCCTGACAGAGTCTGTACAGGTATTATGTCGCGGTTCGGTTGGTGGGCCGTGATGACCACCTCCCTAAGAAGATGTGTCGAGTCTTTTTGTTCCTCTGCCATACTCATACCCGGAAATAAGCAGAAGGCAACAATAGACATCTTTAAATGATGAGTCATTGTTCCTGAAGTTTACAGAAAAAAGAAGCCCGCCGAGATACCGGGTAAGGGTATTTCAACGGGATATATGGTTTGCGAATCTTACTGTAAACCACAAGACGAGACAACGAGCAACTTCGTAAGCTGTCACTAAGTCAAACCCATAATCCCGTGGGCGCTTTCTATGGTTGAAAAGGCAGGTCTTCTGACTCATCCCGGGTTATTCGCGCCTTCCCGGTCTTTAGGTGACCAGTGGCAGGTTGCGAAAACCTTTTGCTCATTGACTGTAGAAGTCCATAGATGATACGCAGACAATTGCAAGTTAATGCAGGATTTGCGGGTCATGCGTCAATGAGCGGGAAATACAGCAGCGGGTACTGTTGAGGAATCTCACCTCATTCCCTTTTGATGCTCCATATGCCTCCACTCTTGGACGGCAGAGCAACCATTTCGTCAGCAAAATTACTAAAAATTTTCAGAACTCCAAAAATAAAATCTCCCCAAGAATTTACTTTTGGCGTTCATCATTTCTCGTGTGGTTGAGCGTGGCCTTGATTGAATTTCCGGTTTATGAGACGGTTGCGGACTATGATACGTGTGAATGACTCTGGAAGCCTCACATTATAAAGGTCGTAGGCTCGGTCGAATAGAGGGGTACTTTCCTCGTCAGTAAAGCCGGCAATTCCACATCCGCCGCGGGTTACATAGAAAGTGTCTGATCCCATTCGTTTGCAAGGTCCATGAACTCGTCAACATAGGGTTTTATGACATCCACTCCTCCATGCATCGCCGGAATTGCATACGACCTTGCATACCGCCCCCCTTGTTGCCCTTGACTTGTTTATAGGCTCTGTTAAGGTTGCCGGGAGTGAGGATGTACTCCAGCATCCTGTCTGGCGATAGTTGCACTTCTACGAGTTCTTCTCCAACTATCCCAATCAAAGAAGGCGCTCCCTCATACCTTTCGCTTTCCGAGCTATTCTTTCGAGGGAAGCTTTCTGATGTTTTCGGCTTTGCTCCTTTCATCGGGTAAAATAAAGTTTTGCTCTTGTGGTTAAGTTATGCCCTTCATCGTAGCCCACGAGCTTTAATGCGTCGACTACTTTGGCAACTGCTGACTTCTGTGGGTTCGTTGTTACTGCTTGCCATGCGGCTCGCCCCCATAGGCCTCCCCGATTAAGTACATAATCTTTCTGTCTTATACTCCCTTGATTTACTCTAATCGGTCCGGATAGCTATCGGGCTTCGGTTTGTAATGCAACCTTACCCCTGACTTTGAGCTTTATATCAAGTTTCTGAGCGTGGAGCCAGACTTTTGCCTCGAGCTTCCTTCAGATTCGGAGTCGCCTCCGACACCCTTGCCGTTGGCTATGCGCTTCCCGCTATCGTGGCACGCTCGGGACTTACACCCGTTAGATTATGACTATGTCGGGCGAGCATAAAAAAAGCGGCCCGAATGGGCCGCTTTTTAAAGAATATTTAAGTTGATTAGAACCAGCGAACGTAAGCGAAGTCCTGACGGTGAGGAAGTTCAGCGTTCTTCGGATACATACGGAATGCAAAGTGATAGATTCCTGCTTCGCGCATCTGATCCTTAAGTTCGTAAGTCAATACATCACCTTCGGTCTTAACAATCTTAAGTTCTACGCGTTTGAGGAATTTATTCTCGCCATCTTTGTCAGAGTAAATCACAAATTCCACACCTACAGAATCCCCGAGACCATTTGTATTGATAACAGCCTTTGCGGAGAAACGGTCGCCAGCACGGCACACACCATTGTTATTGCTGTCATCGTGGAATTCACATGATAATACCTGAACACCATCCCACTTGGAAACGAAATTCTCTTTCCAGTCAACAATCTCACGAGCTACCTTATAGTCATCCTTGGCGAGCTTTGCGAAACGCTTTGCCTCAGGCTTATAGAAACGTGAGATGTAATCATCGAGCTGACGCTTCATCGTGAAGATAGGAGCGATCTTGCCGATAGAACGTTTGATATACTGAATCCATTCGGGAGAATAGCCCAGAGAGTTCTTTGCGAAGTAGAGAGGTACGATTTCGTTCTCCAGCATCGAATAGATTGTAGCGGCATCAAGCTTATCCTGCTGAGCCTGGTCGGTATATGTGCGTTTGTCGGTAAGTGCCCAGCCTGCATCTTCAGCAAGTCTGTAGCCTTCATACCACCATCCATCGAGTACGGAGAAATTGAGAACACCGTTCATTTCCGCCTTCTCGCCCGATGTTCCGGAAGCCTCAAGAGGACGAGTCGGAGTATTGAGCCAGATGTCAACACCGGTTACCAGACGCTTTGCAACAATCATATTGTAGTCTTCAAGGAAGATAATCTTACCCTTGAATTCCGGCATCTTGGAAATTTCCGTGATACGCTTGATAAGGCCTTGTCCGGCACCATCAGCGGGGTGAGCCTTACCGGAGAAAATGAACTGCACGGGATACTGCTCGTTGTTAACGATCTTTGAGAGGCGGTCGAGATCGGTAAAGAGAAGGTGAGCGCGCTTATAAGTAGCGAAGCGACGAGCAAAACCGATAATCAGAGCGTTAGGATTGATTTTATCTACAATCTTCAGCACCTCAGTCGGGTCACCCTGATTTTTGAGCCATTTCTCCTTGAAGTCTTTCTTAACGAAATCAATGAACTTGTTTTTGAGGCGCATACGCATATTCCAAATAGCCTCATCGGGCACATTGAATATACCTTCCCACATTTTGGGGTCGCTCTGGTTGTAGAAAAGTTCAGGATTGAGATTGTCAGAATAGAACTCTTTCCATTCAGAGGCAGCCCATGTAGGCATATGCACGCCATTGGTCACATAGCCGACGTGAGATTCCTCAGGAGCATAACCTTTCCAAACACCTGCAAACATTTTCTTTGAAACCTCTCCGTGGAGCCAGCTGACACCATTCGCTTCCTGACAGGTGTTAAGGGCGAATACACTCATAGAGAAACGCTCGTTGGTGTCGGGATTCTCACGACCCATGTTCATCAGGTCACTCCATGAGATACCGAGTTTTGCGGGGAATTCACCCATATATTTTCCAAAGAGCGACTCCTCAAAATAGTCATGTCCGGCAGGTACAGGAGTGTGAACAGTATAGAGAGAAGATGCGCGCACGAGTTCGAGGGCAACATTGAACGACAGATTGTCATTCTGAATGTAGTCAACCAGACGCTGGAGATTAAGGAGAGCCGCATGGCCTTCGTTACAGTGGTAGAGGTCGGTCTTGATACCAAGCTTATTGAGCATCATAATACCCCCGATGCCAAGGAGATACTCCTGCTTGATACGGTTTTCCCAGTCACCACCATAGAGAGTGTGAGTAATCTCACGGTCCCACTGCGAATTGCGGTCGAGGTCAGTATCGAGCAGATAAAGCTTCATGCGGCCCACGTTGACACGCCAGATATTTGCATATACCACACGGCCCGGATAAGGAACTTCGAGCACCATCGGCTGACCATTCTCGTCAGTAACAGCTTCAATGGGGAGCTGGTCGAAATTCTGCGACTCGTAATTAGCTATCTGCTGACCATCGAGAGAGAGAGACTGGGAGAAATAACCATATTTGTATAGGAAACCAACCGCCGTCATATCGACATGGCTGTCGGAGGCCTGCTTGATATAGTCGCCGGCGAGCACGCCAAGACCACCTGAATATATCTTAAGGCAGTTGCAGAGACCATACTCCATAGAGAAATAGGCTACAGAAGGGATTTTCTTGTCAACCGGTTCCTTCATGTAATCCTTGAACATACGGTAGGTATCGGCAATCTCATTCATGAGAGCCTTATCGGCGAGAATCTCCTTATAGCGCTCGTAAGAAAGCTGCTGAAGGAGCATCACAGGGTTCTCCCCTACTTTACGCCAAAGATCGTGGTCGAGTTCGCGGAAAAGACGTTTGCCTTTGCTGTTCCACACCCACCAGAGGTTTTTCGACATTTCTTCAAGGGGCTTAAGCTCCTTGGGAATTTCAGCGCTGACAGTGAAGTTGCGCCATGCCGGCTGGTTGGTGTTGCTAACTTGAAGTTTCATAAATTCTGAATTTTATTTATGTTTTAGAATTTGAGATATTTTATCAAGGAGAGGGATTGACGCTTAGATGAGCGCAAATGAATAATCAGATCACTTTTTATGGGAGAGAGCTATACGGAAAGCTTTAAAATAGTGGGAAATAAAGAATTTCCAATCAGTTTTTGAAGAAGTCATGAAAGCCTTGTTCCGAGCTTTCTGCCTTACACTCGGATCGGCCTCCTCGTAGGCCACAGCAGCTGCAGCGATATTATCGAGACTGCGGTGATAGTCGGAGTCATTCCTTTCCACAACGCGGACACCGCAATTATCTATGCCGTTGGCGAAATTATCGAGTACCCACTGACCGAAACCGGCCTTGTTATCCGTGACGGTCGGCACTCCGAAAGCAACGCTTTCGAGTGGAGTGTATCCCCAGGGTTCGTAATATGACGGGAACAGAGTCAGATCGAAGGCCGGAAGAATATCATAATAAGAGATATTGACAATTCCATCGGCAGCATCAAGATAACAGGGAATATAGATCACCTTCACGTTCTTGAGGGCACCGGCATCCTTAAGTTGACGGATTCTTACGCAAACCTCGTCGGAATCATCATTATTAAGGATGTGAGTTACATAGTCGGGGTAAATACCTTTGTGATTCTTATTCAAGGCATCGACGAGAGCATCCGAAGGCCTGTTTACCCACCCCGGCACGAGCACGAAAGCAATTGCCTGCCGTCCGGCAGGAATACGACGGTCGATTTCAGCCACGCAATCGAGGAAGAGGTCTAGGCCTTTGTTCCTGTATTCATGACGTCCGGAAGTCGCTATGAGGAATGTGTTCTCATCATAAACATTACCGGTTAAAGTTTCGGCGATGTTAAGAAGCCGAGCGCGTCCTTCCTTGCGCAGACGATTATATTTAACCGTTTTAGGAACGAAGTCAGGTTCGAATCCGTTAGGGGTAACCACGTCAACCGGCCTGCGAAGCAACTGGGCACATTCAGCCGCCGTCACCTTGCTTACAGTTGTAAAGCAGTCGGCGTTGTGAGCGGCGAGCTTCTCAAGGGAATGCTTTGATTCCATATTGAGTTCGCGGGCCATCTGATCACCATCGTAATGGTGGAACTGATCATAAAGAGGCTTACCGTTGCCACATATACTTCTACCTATGCAAGTGGCGTGAGTAGTAAATATGGTGGAGACTTTCGGAGAGTTCGCCTTTATATAAAGGAGACCCATACCGGTGGTCCATTCATCGAAGTGAGCGATAATACGGGCCGGGCTAACCTTCAGATATTCAGCGAGTCGCATTATGACTATAGCTGAAGCCACCGAGAAGGCGCATGACTCGTCATAATCTCCATACGCATGCAGGGAATCGACACCGAATCTTTCCCACATTTTTGCATAGATTTCGGGAAGATGGTTACGTGTGTCTCCGGGATTGACAAGAATCACCTGAGGTGAACCGGGAATATTCCAACGCCCCGTGCGGATAGATATGCCCCAGGGAAGTTCAAGCTTAGCAGCCGCCGACTTGAACAATGTTTTTCTTTCTTTAAAATAAGGAGAGGGGTTTTCGGGAGTCCAGAAATCGGGGCCGATGAAGGCGAGTTTATCGCCGAATTGCTCATTCAGCACACGGGCTTTTGTAGAAAGAACGGCGTAAATGCCACCTACTTTATTGCAGACTTCCCAGCTTGTCTCGAACAGCAGATCGACCTGCTGAACAATTTCAGAGTTATTATCAACTCCGTTACTGCTATGAGATATCATGATGTAAATGCTAAAACCGCTGCAAAATTAATAAAAAGGATAGTTCTGACAAAGTATTAGAGCAAAAAAGGCGCTTTTTTGTGTGAAAAAAAGTTAAAAGTCAATATCTTAGTGCATCTTGTTGCCCCTTAGTGTAATATCTTGCATCTTTAGGCAATGTAATTCCTTAATTAGGGTTACTCACGGAAGGATATCGGTCATATCAGTTTTTCAAGACGCACCCGGCTGCATATCAGTAGTACAAGATGTAGCTTGTTAAAGGTCAAAAAAATACTCCGAAAATCAGTGATACTACCGATTTTCGGAGAGATAAAATTTTTGTACGGTTCTGCCGGGAAATCTATATAAATCCTTTAACTGAGCCCAATTAGGTTAATCAGAACGGCAGGTCGTCGGTATTGTTGTCATCCGCACGGAAAGGATCAACAGCAGGAGAACCTGCGGGCTGAGCACCGAAAGGCGGCATGGTGGTTTGAGAGACAGGTTGAGCACCAACCGGAACACCGGGCATTGTGCCATCAAGACGCATTGCTCCATAAACGTTTACGTCAGTATACCAACGTCCGTTAAACTCACGGCTCTCCACATCTACAGACAACTTATAAGCTTCGCCGCAAACCAGTTTGAGCTCATCAATCCGGCGCTCCCCGAATACTGTAAATTTTACTTTTCGGGGATAGTTGCCCATTGTTTCCAGAACCCATTCCTGCTTTTTCCAGGGATTGTTGGCTTTAGAGATTCCTTCCTGGATTCCAAGGTCCTGGATAATTTTTCCTTCTATTTCCATATATAGATCAATTCATTATAATTTCGATTTTTGGGAGAAAGAATACTTAAATCTGCCATTGAAAAATTGATATCTGATTTAAATACGTTTCAAACCATAGGCAAAGGTACAAAATTTCTGTGCAGTGAACAAATTATTTAAATAATTTTTAATTGCAGGATGTTAACAAGGTATATTCAGGTTTCGAAATGAATGTAGGAGTATGGAGGCTATTATGATTATATTATAGGATTTATAAGTTTTATAAGTTTTATAAGAGTAATAAGAGTAATAAGGGTAATAAGGGGGATGGGGGATAACAAATATTAATAATTTGAATGAAAGAGTATAGAAGCATATGATAGAGCATATAACTAAATATTTTCCGCAATTGACGCAGCGGCAGCGGGAGCAGTTTGAAATTATGATGAATCTGTATCCGGAATGGAATGAGAAAATTAACGTTATTTCTCGTAAGGATATCGGGAATCTTGAGGTGAACCATATTCTCCACTCGCTTGCAATCGGGAAATATATCAAATTCACTCCGGGGAGCCGCATACTCGACTTCGGGACAGGTGGGGGCTTTCCCGGCATTCCATTGGCAGCACTCTTTCCGGAGGTGGAGTTTGAATTGGTCGACAGAACGGGCAAGAAGATAAAAGTGGCCCGGGAAGTGGCAGAAGCTTGTGGATTGACAAATGTCAAATTCCGCCATGGCGATGTAGCCGAATGCAAGGATAAGTTTGATTTTGTGGTAAGTAGGGCTGTGATGCCACAAAAGGATCTGCTTAAGATTTGCGGAAAGAATATAAAAACTGAGCAGAAGAACGCACTCCCGAATGGTCTGATATCCCTTAAGGGAGGAGATTTGACTGATGAACTTAAATCATTGGGTAAGAATACGGAAGTAACAGATATTTCGAATTACTTTGATGAAGATTATTTCAAGGAAAAGAAGATTGTCTATACCATAAAATAATGATAGATTATCATTCGGTTCTTAGGTGGAGGGGGTTTGAAAGAATGGGATTCGTTTTCGCTTTATCAGGTCACATAATGAAAGGCCAAAGATGGTGAGGAATCTAATAATAGAGCATAAATTCCAAAGCACTAATATTTTAATAAAATGAAAGTATATAAATTTGAATTCAGTCTGTTCGGGATTAATACCTACGTACTGGTGGATGAGGCAACAAAGAAGTGTGCGATAATTGACCCCGGCATGATGGATGCCGAAGAAGATGAGGTGATGGAAGGATTTGTCGAGCGCAATAACTTGACAGTCACACATATAATAAACACTCACCTACATGTGGACCATGCCATCGGCGACAAGAAGGCGGCGGAACTGTTCAAAGCCCCGATAATGGCCCATAAGGATGATGAATTTTTAGGTTCACGCATGCAGCAGCAAGCCCAGATGTTCGGCATCGCCGAAAGGGTGAATGATGTATCAATAACGACCTATCTTGAAGAGGGCGACATTATCAAGATTGGAGAAGGTGAACTTAAAGTGATTCATGTGCCGGGACATTCTCCGGGAGGAATAGCTCTTTATGACGCCGCGGATGGTTTCGTGATATCCGGCGACTCCCTATTTGCAGGGTCTATTGGAAGAACTGACTTACCCGGGGGCGATATGCCAACATTGATAGATGCGGTAAAAGGGAAACTACTTACTCTACCTCCCTCCACCATAGTATATCCGGGTCATGGCCCGGCAACAACAGTGGGGCTTGAACACGCACGCAATCCATATCTGAAGTGATAATAAGGGTCAATCTCTGTAATCAATAATACATCATATCAAAAAGAAATAAGGGAGAGAGCCTGACAACTGACTCTCTCCCTTCCCATTAAAAGCTCTATTAAAATCTCTATTTTGCTTATTTCATTAAAATTATTCGGAAACTGCCTTTAAAGCACGAAGACTTTCTTACCATTCACAATATAGACACCGGGGTGGAAACCATCAAGCGTTGTGGATCCTGCCTGAATCTTAGTTTTGCGAACCAATGATCCGTTAACCGAATATACAGAAATATCAACCGGTGTAAGGCTTTCCATCCGGATTGCGCCTTTAAGGCCAATAATCTGCAGAGCATCAAGATCAGTCAACTCAATTTCCTTAATCGTGGCGGCCCCGTTACCTACCCAAATTTTAACATTATCCGGGCCATAGATATATACACGGACAGTATAGTCTTCACTCGGCGCATCCTTTGTATAGACATCAAAAGTTGAGGTAGAATAAGTAACGATGGCATTTTTTTGGAAAATGTCATGTTCTATAGGATACATGAGATTATCTTCCATAACGTCAACGCCAACTGCGGGGTTATCCGACAATAATGCAGGCAAAATACCTATATTTATGATTGTCCAATCAGACGGCTGATTTTTCAGAGAGAATTTCCCTTCATACACACCACACTTATTATCAGAATCATAAACGAGAGGAAGGATATTATCTCTTGTATTGTTGAGATTGAACCACCTTTGACCACCAGTCATAGCATTAACCTGATTATTAACTTCCGGATTATAGACTAATCCATAAAGATAAAGACATTTTGGCAGCTTGAATCCGTCCTCAACCGTTATTTCAGAAAGTGCATCATTAGATTGATATACAATAAATTCTTGACTTTCAACATTAAACTGAAAAGCAGTCAAATCATACCATTTATAAAATGGTGCAGAGACTGATAATATTGCATCTTCAGGGATTTCATTTGATTTTATCAGGGTAACAGGATAGCGAGTCATACCATAACCTTCACTAACGCCAGCATTCCAATTCGGCACCACAATAGACCCATCTGACATTCCAATGTGCCACTCAGTGCTCTGAATACTTTCTAGAGATATTGATACCATTGTATTAATAAATGTTTTGTTGTCATAACGCTTAAATAGCCATTCTCCAGATTGTTCTCTATCCCCAGCATCAACCCATTTCATAATCGGGACATTCTGAATTTCACCATCAACTACAGTAAAAGATAAGGTATTATCATTTCTATTCACAGAAACTTTAATCTGTGCGCCGTAAGGAAACTGATTAAGTAGTGCGTATGGAGCATTGCCAGATATAAGATAATCTAACTCAATCGTCGTTTTCTGATCATTAAAAAAAGAATTATTCATTCCATTATAAACATCTATGCCGGGAGCCTGTAAAGTCTTATCCTGGAACAATACCTTTATCCCGTTTTCCAACATTCCGGCGGGTAGAGAAACTACTCCTTCAAAAATACCGGAAGACTTGGGTTGAAGCAGAATCGGGGTCATATCCTCTTCCAGAGTCCATAGATACATTTCATCTAATGATTTAATATAACCCATAACACTATTTTCTGCAAATAGGGTGCCTCCGGGCCAATTAACATCAAAAAATGCGTCAAAAAGAGTATTACAATATAAATCTCTATCAACATTCCAGCTCTTAAAATCTTGATATGATTTTCCGAATGAAGGGGTATCATAAATTACTTTTACCTGGCCAGCCGGCACATCTGTAAGTAAATAATTCCTAGTATAAGAGGATAACAGATATTGGTCATAATTCTTATAGTTATCGAAAGTAATTTTCGGACAATCATTTATACTTCCAGTGAGCCATTTTGAATATTTATTATTACAATAAAGTTTTTTATTGTATAAGTCAACATATGTCATAAAACTTGGCGTGCCAAAACCCGAATATACATATTCAAAATTCACGGGAGATTCAGAGTAGTCAAAATCCAGAACGACAATACCATATTCATCAGGCACGAGATCTTTCTTGGGTGCTATATAGAGCCATTCCGATTCAGGATGCCCGACCACCGAACCTTTAACCTTAATATTTCCGGTGTTTCCCACGAAATTAGCAGAATATATTCCTGGATCCCCGTCACATGGAGTCATCGCATCAAGGTCGTTAATAACAGGAATTACGGTAGGATCATAGCAACCGGAATTTGAGGCCCATACTAATCCATTCCATACAGTGATATAGAGGATATTGCCGGTCCAGTCGGTAATATTGAAACTACCTTTACCTTCAGTAAGTTTCTGACCTGTTTGCATTGCCGAGAGAGAGAAATCAACAGGCATATCCTGATATTGACTTCCATAGGAATTCTGCTCCCACCCTTCAAGGGCCGAATAAAACCGGAACATCGGGGCATCACCAAGAGACGAAACGTCAAAAGAGCCTTTCAGAATCGGAGATCCAAGGAAATCGCCGTCAGACTGAAGTTTGTAATTCTGATAAAAATCAGCGTTACTTTGCGAAGGTGAATTCCAGCTGCTGACATTGCCCACCAGGTATAGACAATCGTACTGGGCCGCGAGGTTTGTAACTGATGCCATAACCATAAATATGGCTATCAGCATTCGGTAGTAAAATTTCATAAGCAAAAGTTTTGTTTAGGTTAAAATTGTTAGTTTAAAAATCTTAGATTCAGTATTACAAACCGTCGTTTATCTCATTGTTGAAAAAAATGGCAAGGCTAAAAAAAGAGCGTAGGTGTCTGTTTTAGTTGCCATCCTACTTTCCGAGACTTCTCGCAGAGTCCATCATTAGTCGGACGGCAACGTGCAGAAGCCCACGCCTGTATATGAATATTCATGATTCGGCATGATAATAGACATTGATAGTGCCAGACACGACAGTCAACCGAATATGAGGAATGTTCATATCCACGGGCATCTACCGTTGCTAAATCCCTGACTATTGATTGAAATTTTGCGAGAATTTCGAAGTGTCAAGAATCAGCGCAGATAAACGCGTTATATTTTTTCAAGCCCCACAACGCTCTTTACATACAAATGATTCTGAACGAACCTTAAGTGTAAGTTACGCTGTGGACTTACTCAGCAAAATTAGCAAAATTTATTGATTTACAAAAATATTCTTACTTTTAAGAAAAACTTTTTATAAGATCATTATATCCTATAGATTTTAAGCCTTTATTCTATAGGTCATCTTCTTATCAACCATCAGAGCGCTATAGGTGTTATAATATAGGATACTTGAATAAATTGTACCACTTTCCACTATAATTTGATTCAAAACCAAAAACTATACATATATGGGATTAATAGATTGGATAGTTCAGACCTTACGGGATAATCCGGCGATAGCGATATTCCTGACCTTGGGAATTGGATTCTGGATAGGTAGACTGAAATACAAATCGTTCACACTTGGGACGGTTACATCCGTGTTGCTTGTAGGAGTCTTGGTAGGTCAGCTTGACATATCAGTTTCAGGGCCATTGAAACAGGTATTCTTTTTATTATTCCTATTTGCGATAGGTTATAGTGTCGGCCCCCAGTTCTTCGCTTCACTGCGGGGATCGGGGCTGAAGCAAGTATTGTTTGCAGTAGTAATGTGCGGGATAGTTCTCGGCGTTACAATCGTTGTGGCCAAACTCTTCCATTACAATGCGGGGGAGGCAGCCGGACTTTTTGCAGGGGCTCAAACTGTATCCGCAGTTATTGGAGTTGCGGACGATACAATACAGACATTAAATGTATCTGCTGCCGACAAGAGTTCATGGACCAATTTAGTGCCGGTAGCTTACGCGGTGACCTATATATTTGGTACAATCGGTTCGGCATGGATATTGGGAACGCTCGGGCCTATGATGCTTGGAGGCATAAAGAAAGTACGCCAGCAGACCGAAGATCTTGAGCGGAGCATGAATCAGGATCCTTCAGATTCCGATCCTGCAATTGTGAACGCCTGGCATCCGGTAGTATACCGAGCTTATAAGGTAGAAAGCGACTATTTTGAAAATGGGCGCACGGTGGCCGAACTGGAGCAATACATGCTTGATAAGGGACGCCGTTTATTCGTGGAGCGAGTGCGTTCGGGCAGCAATGTGGTGACACATCCGGAAGCGGACTATAAGATAAACAAAGGCGACGAAGTTGTTCTGTCGGGTCGTCGGGAATTTATAATCGAAGATGAATCTTATCTTGGCACAGAAGTTTCGGATGCAGCCCTTCTGAACTTCCCAGTCGAAGAGATTCCGGTGATGGTAGCTTCGAAAAACGTTGTAGGGACCACAGTCACGGATTTCAGGAATTCAAAGTTTACTCACGGGGTCGTAATAGGTAACATCCGCCGCGGCGGAGTTGAAATTCCCGTCCTTGCAAGCACACGGCTTGAGCGTGGAGATATTTTGACGCTGACCGGGCCGGTGGCAGATGTTAATTCAGCAGCATCCTATATCGGCTATGCTGACAAGCCTACGACTGCATCCGATATGGTTTTCATAGGCTTAGGCATTGCAATCGGCGCACTTATAGGAGCTATAGCAATTCATGTGGGTGGCATTCCTATAAGTCTTTCCACCAGCGGGGGCGCATTGATAGCCGGACTGGTTTTGGGATGGTTGAGGTCTAAACATCCTACTTTCGGTCGGATTCCTGACTCTGCCGTATGGATTTTCAATAATGTCGGTCTGAATATGTTTATCGCAGTTGTTGGAATTTCAGCGGGACCGACCTTCATATCAGGGCTTCAACAGGTAGGCTGGCAACTTCTTGTAGCCGGAGCCATCGCAACGACCGTGCCACTTCTTTTAGGTCTGTTTGTAGGAGATAAATTATTCAAGTTCCATCCGGCCATCAACTTAGGGTGCGTAGCCGGAAGCCGTGTCACCACTGCAGCACTCGGTGCGATACAGGATTCCCTGCATTCCACAGTTCCGGCTATGGGGTATACAATCACTTACGCAATCGGCAACACTCTGCTGATTCTATGTGGACTTGTGATGGTATTTATAGCTTAAATTCCGGCCTTAGGCATCAATTTAGGAGATTATGGGGTTAACCAGACCTTTGGCCTGAGGTTATGAGGTTATAGGGTTGGGGATTGATAGAGGATCGGGGGAATTAATTTGCAAAAAATTTAAAATTGATATTATGAATACAACACAAAGGAGAAAAGAGCTCGAACTCGCTAAGATGAGCCCGTTCGAGATTAAAAACGAACTTATAAAATTAGCAAAAAAAGATGCTCGGAAATCTACCGGGCAGTTTCTGAACGCTGGTCGAGGAAACCCGGATTGGGTGGCTACAATACCACGACAGGCATTTTTCCTATTGGGACAATGGGCGCTGATGGAATGCAACAGGACATTCTCGGCAGAACCGGGCATAGCCGGAATGCCGGAGAGCGATGGAGCGATGGACAGACTCAAACATTTTCTGATGGTGAATTCAACACAACCGGGTGCCATGATGCTTCATGATGCGATCGGCTATTGCACGGATACTTTAGGTCTTGATCCTGATTCGCTGGCATACGAGTGGGCCGAGGGTATCATCGGCGATGAATACCCCACTCCGGTCCGGATACTCGAAAATTCGGAGAATATCCTGCGGGCATATATGGCTCAGGAGATGGGCGATAATGCACCCGGTTTCGGACGGGAATATGATTTGTTCGCTACCGAGGGAGGCACGGCAGCCATGTGCTATATTTTCGATTCTCTACAGGCCAACCACCTTGTGAACCAACACGACAAGATTGCACTTATGACGCCAATCTTTACGCCCTATCTTGAGATTCCGGGATTAGACCGTTATCAGTTTGACGTGGTCAATATCAAGGCATCAGAGATGGACGAGAATGGCATTCATCTGTGGCAATATCCGGATTCCGAACTTGACAAGCTGCGTGACCCTGCGGTCAAGTTGCTTTGCCTGGTAAATCCGTCGAACCCGCCATCCTACAAACTTGCGAAGCGGTGCACGGACCGTATTGTCGAGATAGTCAAGAAAGACAATCCGAATCTGATGATAGTGACCGATGATGTTTACGGCACGTTTGCGCAAAACTTCCGTTCACTGATGTATGAACTTCCGGCCAATACACTTTGTGTATATTCTTTCTCGAAATATTTCGGAGCTACCGGTTGGCGTCTTGCAGTGATTGGTCTTGCAAAAGAGAATATTTACGACAAACTACTCGCCGAACTTCCCGAAATTCAGCAGAAGGACTTGTTCCATCGCTATCGTTCAATTACTCCACACCCGGAGACTATCTCATTTATTGACCGCATGGTAGCAGATTCAAGAGCGGTTGCACTGAATCATACAGCCGGTCTTTCCACACCACAGCAGATACAGATGGTGATGTTCGCATTGTTCTGCCTCACTGATAAGGATAATATGTATAAGCAGACGATGCAGAAGATGATACATGAGCGTCTTGATGCTCTCTGGAAATCGGCCGGATTCGAACTGAAGCCCGACAAGGATCGTGTAGGCTATTATTCGGAAATAGATATAATGGTATGGGGCAAGAAACTATATGGAGAAGACTTCTGCAATTGGCTTAAGGAGAACTATGAGCCACTTGATATAGTGCTGAGGTTGGCAAAGGAGACATCCGTAGTGCTACTGAACGGAAGTGGCTTTGCAGGACCAGACTGGAGCGTCCGCGCATCGCTCGCCAACTTGACAGAAGATGATTATGTCAAGATTGGAAAGGCTCTCAACCAGATTCTGGGAGCTTATCATGAAGAATTTCTCGAATCAAAAAAGTAAAACTGAATAATATTATAATCTTGAGAAGACCGGCCGATTGGCCGGTCTTTTTAATTCAATAAAATAGGTAATAAAACTGCAAATTTTCAAAAAATCAAGAAGAATAAACTGTCGGATGTGAATGAACTGAAACGTTGCAGGGTATGTTTTAACAAAGGGAATGGGATGAAAAGATTATCTATAAACTATGAAAAATTTTACTTCATCGACTCCGGGAGCAGGGCCTTCAGGAGGATATTATGTGTTTCTTATCATATATTTGGTAATGCTCAGCGCCTTCGGATCGTTTGTCAACGATATGTATTTGCCGACATTGCCGGAGATGGTTCGGTCGTTTCATACGACACGACCTGTAGTGCAGTTAGGTCTGACATTCGGAATGATCGGCTTAGGTGTCGGAGAGCTGATATTAGGGCCACTGAGCGACAGATTCGGACGTAAACCGATATTGATATGGGCCCTTGTGGTGTTCTGTA
The DNA here is from genome assembly GCA_029055345.1 of Muribaculaceae bacterium. Classification (GTDB taxonomy): domain Bacteria; phylum Bacteroidota; class Bacteroidia; order Bacteroidales; family Muribaculaceae; genus Lepagella. The sequence goes on from JAIDDJ010000023.1 coordinate 26,281, forward strand.
TCGGTGCATTCGGGAGTGTTTGGTCGAAAACAATCCACGTTTTCCTGTGGTGGAGGCTTGTGCAGGGACTTGGAGCTTCAGGAGGCTATTTTCTTGCGCGTACAATACCGGCTGACCTATATCAGGGTCGAGCACTCGCCAAGGTGATGGCACTGGTAGGAGCGATTAATGGTTTTGCGCCGGCAAGTGCGCCGGTCATCGGCGGTCTGGTGGCGAAATCCGTGGGGTGGCAAGGAATCTTCTGGATACTATTCGGTTTCAGCGCCATGCTTCTTCTGCTTACACCGGCTTTCAAGGAGTCATTACCCAAAGACCGTAGGGTTTCAGGGCATTTCGGCACAGCATTCCGCAATTACGCAGTATTGGCAAAAAACAAGCATTTTGTGGTGCATGTGATGTTGAAAGCGACCGCGTTGGGAGTTCTTTTCGCCTACATCTCTTCTGCACCCTTTATCATTCAGGACCATTATGGATTCAGTCAGCTGCAGTTTGGTCTGTTTATGGGCTTTAACGCGATATTTGTAGCTTTTGGCGCAACGTTAGCCTTACATTTCAAGCCATTGAAAAGAGCTGCGCTGTGGGGAGGCCGATCATTAATATTGATAGCGGGCGCGCAATTCCTATGCTTCTATCTTGTGGATAATGTGTGGGTATATGAAGCATTGAATCTGCCGATGCTTTTCTGCTTAGGCATGCTGTTTACGGTGGGGAATACTTTGGCCATGAACGAAGGGCGTGACTGTGCCGGAGATGCCTCGGCATTGATAGGACTGATGGGGTATGTATTCGGTGCAACTGTGAGTCCGTTGGTCGGACTGGGGGATACGATGCATTCCACGGCTATCACTATATTAGTGCTCTCGGCATTCGTATTGATATTTACAAGGATGACAAGGGTGCTTCCCGCAGACCTTGAGCCAACTCCCCAAAGCGCTACACGCACCCCGGAGAATAAAGCACGCTCCTAAAATTTTCGACGGCCCTTCGACCTCGAAATTTTAGGAACGCTATAGTAACAAGTTCTAAATTGAATGGGTGGCGGCGAGGATTATTTCGCTCAGGGTGGGATGGCCGAAGATGGTCTGTGAGATTTGGGTGCGTGTCCGTCCGGCCGTGATGAAATCACAGCATTGCTGAACCAACAGCGCTGACTCGGCTCCCATAATGTGCGCACCTATCAATATCTCGGAATCGGCTTCGAAAATAAGCTTGCAGATTCCGTCGGGTTCACCACCGGCCAACGCCTTACCGTTAGCACGGTAGAAACTCTTGCCCACCTTTACCGCAATACCTTCAGCCTTGCATTGCTCTTCGGTCTTGCCAACCATCGCACATTCTGGGTTGGTGAACAACGCAGCCGGAACCACATCAAAACGAATATCATCCTTAATGCCATCAATAGCATCCAGGGCACGGATTCCCTGATATGTAGCCACATGAGCGAGCATCATCCGAGCGTTGACATCACCGACAGCATAGATATGTTCCACATTAGTGCGCATATCATCATCTACGGGAATACCCTTGGGAGAATAATTCACGCCCGCTGCTTCCAGATTCAGACCGTCAACATTTGGTTTCCGACCAACGGCCATGAGGATATCGGATGACACGATGGTCTCTTCCTTTCCTTTCAGGTTGTAGGTAGTGACAATCTTATAATCCTCGTTCTGCTCGATTTTTTTCACAGCAGCCCCGGTAATAATCTTTATTCCACGTTTTGAGAGGGATTGCTTCAGGCGCTTAGAGATATCAGAATCGAAAGTGGGAGCGATATTCTTCATGAACTCAATCACCGTCACTTCCGAGCCAAAGGCATTGAAAACCGAAGCGAACTCCAGACCGATAACTCCGCCGCCTACAATGACCAGATGAGCGGGCACATATTCGAGATTGAGGATATCGGTCGAATCCATAACAAACTCTGCATCAGCGCCCGGAATCGGTAATGCCTTCGAAGAAGATCCGGTAGCGATGATGATATCATCGGCCTCGTATTCCTCACCTGCCACTTCCACAACGGAAGGGCCTTTGAAAGAAGCCTTGCCTTCCACAACCGTAACGCCGGCTTTTTTGAGGAGTCCCGCCACACCCTCGCGCAACTGTGAGACCACTTGCTCACGACGGGTAACAACCTTATTGAAATCGATTCTGAAATTGAGGTCGGAGAGGCCAAACTCACCGGAATTGCATTCAGAAATCACAGCAGCATCCTTTACCATGCATTTGGTCGGGATGCAACCCTCGTTGAGGCAAGTACCACCAAGACGGCCGCCATTTACAAGAGCAACCTTCTTGCCGCGTGCGGCGGCAAGAAGAGCAGTCTCATAGCCACCGGGGCCGGCACCTATGATTATGATATCGGTTTTCATTTCGCTGAATTCTTAAGAGCCTTATAGCTGAGAATAGGATTCTTGGCGGCGCCCGTTTCATCCGGATGCGATATAGCGGTGGTGACGGGAGCTGCCTTCACTATTTCCGGATCCTCCTTAGCCTCCTTCGCAACCTGGCGCATCACATTTATAAACTCATCAAGAGTTTCAAGACTTTCTGTCTCAGTAGGTTCAATCATCATTGATTCATGGAATAGAAGCGGGAAATAGATGGTCGGAGCATGGAAACCGAAATCAAGAAGACGCTTTGCGACATTCAGGGTGGTAACTCCCGTTGATTTGTCGGCAAGACCGTCAAACACAAATTCATGTTTGCATGCGCCCTCGATGGGGAGTTTATACAGATCCTTGAGCGACTCCTTTATATAATTTGCATTGAGAGTAGCCATTGGGCCGACATTGCGGATGTTGTCACGACCAAGCGAAAGTATATAGGCATAAGCCTTCATCATAACGCCGAAGTTTCCGAAGAAAGTCGACACACTACCGAGACTTTCGCCATCCGTATCCACATAGAAACTTCCATCATCAGCCTTTCGTACCCGAGGATTCGGGAGGAACTGAGTCAGATGTTTCGCAACACCCACAGGACCGGAGCCCGGACCGCCTCCACCATGAGGCGTGGAGAAAGTTTTATGCAGATTGATGTGCATGATATCAAATCCCATATCTCCCGGGCGCACCTTGCCCAACAACGGATTAAGGTTCGCACCGTCATAATATAACAGGCCGCCTGCCTTGTGCACGAGATCAGCGATTTCAAGAATTTCTGTCTCGAACATTCCTACTGTATTGGGATTGGTCATCATGATACCTGCCACCGTATCATCGAGAAGAGGCTTTAGGTCCTCTACATCAATGGAACCGTTAGGCTTGGATTTCACTTCAACCACTTCGAGGCCCGACACCATAGCGGAAGCCGGATTAGTTCCATGAGCAGTATCAGGCACGATAATCTTTGTTCGTTTATGGTCGCCGCGAGATTTGTGGTACTGACGCATCACCATCAGACCGGTAAGTTCGCCATGAGCACCGGCATAAGGATTCAGGGTGAACTCCTCAAGACCGGCAAGACTTGCGAGAGCCTTCTGCAGATTATAGTAAAGTTCGAGAGCGCCCTGCGCGGTCGATGCATCCTGAAGGGGATGGAGAGCGGTGAATTCCGGCATGGCAGCAATCTCCTCATTGATTTTCGGGTTATACTTCATCGTGCAACTACCGAGAGGATAGAAGCCGGTATCAACGCCGAAATTCTTATTTGAAAGATTGGTATAATGGCGGACCACATCAAGCTCGCTGACTTCAGGAAGCACGGGAGCCTCCTTACGAAGCAAATCAGCGGGAATCTCCGAAAATCCGTCAGTATCGAATTTATCAGCAGGGAGTTGATAGCCCTTGCGCCCCGGGCGCGAGAGTTCGAAAATCAGTTTATCGTATTTTTTCATCGTATCAGTCCTCCAGCATTAATGTGACCAGGCGGTCGATTTCCTCTTTAGTACGTTTTTCAGTCACGGCGAAAGCCACGAGCCCCTCACCTACTTTCAGGCCACCCATGATTCCTGCTTCTGCAAGACGTCGGTTGACCATATCAATATCAAGATTGGTCCTGACGGTGAATTCCTTTAGGAATGGCTTGTCGAATGCAGGAGTGAACTTGCCCGATTCAATCAGCTTGCGATAGAGATAATGGGCACCATCAGCGGAGAGGCGGTTGACTTCACGAAGTCCGCTTTCGCCCATGAGCGCCATATAAATCGTGGCATACAAAGCCATCAGGCTCTGGTTTGAGCAAATATTGCTGGTAGCCTTTTCGCGGCGGATATGTTGTTCGCGGGCCTGAAGAGTAAGCACATAGCAACGGTTACCGGCAGCATCGACAGTAGCTCCCACTACCCTTCCGGGCATTTTACGGAGCTGTGCTTTGCCACATGACATAAATCCGAGATACGGGCCTCCGAAAGAGAGAGGCATACCGAGTGACTGACCATCACCGCAAGCAATATCAGCACCCCACTCTGCCGGCGAACGAAGCACTGCCAGAGCCGAAGGATCAGCATTTATAGTAATGAGCGCCTTCTGCTCGTGAACAGCCTCGGCCACACCGGTAAAGTCTTCAATAATGCCATACTTGTTAGGCTGAGGAAGAATAACTCCTGCCACATCACCGGCGGCAAGCATGCCGCGCATAGCCTCGATATCAGTCACACCATCCTTTTCAGGGATCTCGCGGATTTCAATACCGTGGAATCCTGCGTAAGTGCGCACAACTTCAGCCACACGCGGAGCCAGAGTTGCGGAAACAAGCACTGCATTCTTGTTGCGCGCGGAAGCTACCATCATGAAAGCTGCCTCGGCCGTGGCCGTAGCGCCATCATACATCGAAGCATTTGTAGCCTCAAGGCCGGTAAGCTCACTTATCATCGACTGATATTCGAAAATATACTGGAGCGTACCTTGAGAAATTTCAGGCTGATAGGGAGTGTAAGCGGTATAAAACTCCGAACGTTCGAGGAGATGGGGAATCACAGAGGGAGAATAATGATCGTACGCGCCCTGACCCCCGAAAATGACGAGCGATTTATTGCGCGCGCCCAGATTCTTGAACCATTCGCGAAGTTCTATTTCCGAAAGACCTTCCGGGAGGTCATACTCGCCCCGGAAAATAACTTCTGCGGGGACGTCGGCATAAAGATCATCGACGCTGCTTACGCCGATACGATCAAGCATATGCCTGATATCCTCCGGAGTATGAGGAATATAGCGATTACTCATTTTCACAAAGCTGAGCGTAAGCGGCTGCGTCAAGCAGAGCGTCATATTCGCCTGCGTCAGACATTTTCACCTTGATAATCCAATTCTCGAAAGCATCGGCATTAACCTTTTCAGGAGCATCCTCGAGCTCTTCATTGACTTCGATCACTTCGCCGGAAACCGGACAAATAAGGTCGGAAGCGGCCTTAACTGACTCTACAGCACCGAACACATCGCCGGCTGCCATTTCGTCGCCGACTTCAGGCATATCGACATATACGATATCGCCAAGTGCGTGCTGTGCATAATCTGAAATACCTATTGTGGCGATATCGCCATCTATTTTAACCCATTCGTGGGATTCCGCATAACGGCGGTCATCTTTTACATTTGCCATAATTATTGATTTAGTCAGGCCATTGGCCTGAAGGTTGATAGTATATACAGGCCATTGGCCTGAGGTTAGGAAGTTATTCAGGACTTAGTCCTGATGTTATAAGTTTAAAAAGTAACTCTGCGTGACCGGCGGAATGCCGGGGTATTATTACTTTTTATAGCTTTTGTCGTAGAAACGTTTTTTCACAACTTTAGCTGGGAAGGTCTTGCGACGGATACGCACTTCGACTTCGGTACCGAGCTTGTCGTAAGGCTTGTTGATCATAGCCATAGCCACGCTCTTTCCGGTGGAAATCGAGCGATAGCCGGTAGTGATTTCTCCAACCTGCTCGCCGTTTACTTCCACGGGATAACCGTGACGCGGAATTGCATTACCCTCAAGTTCGAGCCCGACAATGCGGCGCTTTACACCCTCCGCTTTTTGAGCGGTAAGAGCTTCCTTACCGATGAATTCGGGCTTGTCGAGCTTAACGAACATACTAAGGCTCGCCTCAATCGGAGAAATCTCATCAGTAAGTTCATCACCATAAAGAGGAAGACCAACCTCAAAGCGGAGAGTATCACGGCAACCGAGGCCACAAGGCTGCACACCGGCCTCCATCAGTTTGTCCCATACCTTGCGGGTGAAGCCGTGACTTCCATAGATCTCGAAGCCATCCTCGCCGGTATATCCCGTGCGGCTCACAATTACATCTTCACCATCAAGGTTAAAAGTCTTGAAATTATAGAACTTTATATCCTCTACCGGGATTCCAAGCACATTGATAAGAGTATGCTCAGCTTTGGGGCCTTGCACGGCAACCTCGCCATAATAAAGACTTTCATCAGCAATCTCGACATCGAAACCTTCAGCATTCTTCATAATCCATGCAACATCCTTATCGATATTTGATGCATTGATTACGAGGAAAAACTCCCGGTCATTCACTTTATAAACGAGCAGGTCGTCGACCACTCCGCCATTTTCGTAGCACATCATCCCGTAGAAAATCTGGCCATCAGGGGCACCGGTGACATCATTTACAAAAATGTGGTTGACGAACTTTTCCGCTTCAGGGCCTTTGACGCGCACTTCGCCCATATGGCTGACATCGAACACACCGACTTCGTTACGCACGGCATTATGCTCCTCGGTGATTCCCTTGTACTGAATCGGCATATCGTAACCGGCAAAAGGCGACATAAGGGCACCCAGATCGACGTGGCGGTCGTGCAGACACGTCATCTTGATCTCTTCTTCCATGTTCTCAATATATTAGATAAAGGGTTAGTATTATCAGTTCGAAACTTTTTGTAAAGTTAATATTTGCAAAAATATGCACCAAATTTTTTGAAGAAATTTTAGGGCCAGCCGTCAAAAAAGGGGATAAAAAACGTTAAATAATAAAAAAAGAGAGTCTGAGAGTCCAAAACAGGATAAAAACAGTATAACGAACCAACGAAAATATGAGAATAGACGGGCGTCGCCGGAGTGGCAATGTAGAAGACCGGAGGGGAATCAGCGGTCGGAGCATAGGTATCGGAGGAGGAATCCTCGGAGCAGTGATAATCGGTATAATGACCCTGCTTTCGGGGGGCGACCTCGGGGATGTGGCTCGCAATGTGATGAACAATCAGGCGGGCGCCTCAACTCAAAGTGAATATGTCGAGACAGCAGAGGACCGCCAGCTTGCAGACTTCGCCTCGGTAGTGCTTGCGGGCACTGAGGATGTGTGGACGAAAATTTTCCGTGAACAGGGCTGGGGGGAATATGAGGCCCCCAAGATGGTATTGTTCCATGGAGCGGTGCAGTCGGGATGCGGAAACGCGACAGCTCAGGTCGGTCCTTTCTATTGCTCTGCAGACAAGACAGTATATATTGACCTCGACTTTTTCAAAGATATGCAGAAAGATATCGGAGGAGGGGGTGATTTCGCTTATGCTTATGTAATAGCGCACGAAGTGGGCCACCACGTTCAGAATCTTCTCGGCATACTTCCCGAAGCTCACAATCAGATGAGCAGGATGTCGGAGACTGAAGCTAACCGCGTGAGTGTCCGCCTCGAGCTGCAAGCTGACTACTTTGCCGGAGTATGGGCACATACCGACAACAAGATGTTCAATTCAATAGAACCCGGGGATATAGAAGAGGCTCTTGATGTGGCCTCAAAGATAGGCGACGATTACCTTCAGAAGAAAGCCTACGGACGCGAGATGCCCGATTCGTTCAATCACGGACGTTCGGAATGGCGAGTTAGATGGCTAACCAAAGGAATAAAGACCGGCGATCCTAACGGGGGCGACACATTCTCAATTCCTTATTCTGATTTCTGATTGAACATGGGCTCGAATGAGGAAAGTTAAATTTCTAACGGATATACTTAGGATTGTTAGGGAAAGGTTATAGAATTGATCATTAATTCAAAAAATGAAGTGAAGCGATTATCACGAAACATAAAGAGGATTTTATTGGCGACGATTCCATTTGCGTCCATACTGCAGTCATGCGTGGATCAACCGGATTATGGGAAAGATCCTTATGATATATACGCCAATTTCGATGCCCTGACGCAGGTGGTATCAGACCGATACTGTTTTTTTGAGGAGAAAGATATCGATTGGCCTTCACTGTGCCGCCAATATCGAGCTCAACTCACGGATTCCACCAATTATCTTGATTTGTTTTTCATCATGTCAGACCTGCTCGACAACCTGAAAGATGGTCATGTGAATCTTATATCCGCCTTTAACACGAGTTATTACAAGAAATGGTGGACGGACTATCCGCAGGATTTCAACAAGCGTACCTTGGAGGAATACTATCTTAATTTCAAGGGAATGCAGACTGCAGGCATGAGATACGGCATAATGGGTCCGGACACAATCGGCTATATATATTTCCCCTCATTCTCTACTCCTGTAGGCGAGAGCAATCTGGATTATGTTCTGGCAGTCATGCAACCCACGAAAGGGCTAATTATCGACATAAGGGACAATGGAGGAGGTTTGCTCACGAATGTTCCCACTTTCGTTTCGAGGTTTATCGACAAGGAAGTTAAAGGGGGAAGCATCAGACATAAAACCGGACCCGGAGCGAAGGATTTTTCCGAGCCCTATGAGTTCAGTTACAGTCCGTGCGGGGGCGGACATATCAGTTATCTTGACAAACCTATTGCCGTACTGACCAACAGAAGCTGCTATTCAGCGGCAAATGACTTCGTAGCCGTAATGAAGACCTTGCCACAGGTAGAGATAATAGGCGCCCGAACAGGCGGAGGAGGAGGTTTGCCATTTAGTTCTGAACTTCCCATCGGATGGTTTATCCGTTTTTCGGCATGTCCCATCACTGACCCCAATGGGGAAGTTACTGAATTCGGCATAGACCCGAGTCCCGGTTGCGAAGTGCATTGCGACCCGGTGGAACTTGCCGAAGGGAAAGATGCAATACTTGACTTTGCGCTTGAAAGAATAGCGTCAAGAGCAAAAGCAAAATAATAGGCCGAGCCAAAATTTTACTTTTGACTTGGCCCAATAAGGTTCCCATAAGTAGTGGCGATGCTACTTCCTCGGTTTAATATTCAAACCTAAAGCATTTGCATCAGGATGGCTTTTCAGTATCATCTTCTTTATCAGAAGCCTCTTCCTTTGGTGCCTCTTCCTTTGAAAATTTGTCGAAGCCGTTGGCAATAAGAAGATTATACCAAGTGAAAAGTTTCTTGATATCACTGTCGTGCACACGGTCACGGTCGAAATCAACCACCATCTCGGCGAATTTCTCCTTGAGGGCGCCTTTAGAAGCAGCGAGGGCCTTCACATCAATTGGTTTTCCTTCCTGAACCGCGTAGACCTTATCAAGGATTTCACCAAGCGGAGTATCGCCGGATTCAGTGTACATGGCGATATCGCCGAGCGACACTACTTTCTCACGGCCGAGAGCCGGGAAACGACGGCCAGTGCCAATTTCCTCAACAATCAAGGAGCCTTTCCCTTGTGAAAGGAGGCGGAACAAACCGGGCTTGCCGGTGATAGAAATAATTTCTCTTAACATATCGATTTTATTAAAGTTTCTATTTGAAATAACAAGGATTCCGACCCATCGTTGATTATCCTGACTGTCGGAATATCTCCGAAATCATCGTATTCTGCAAGTTGCGCTTCAATACGCACTTTCACATCGGCAAAAGACATTCCATCCCTAAGCACCACACGTCGGGAACGCACATCAACAGGGGACTCCACATGCCATACTTCAGAACACATCGGGGTGATCCCTCCGGTATTGAGAATCGCCGATTCAACGAAAAAGATTCCGGGCGCATCCTGATTCTGAATTTGTCGGGAAGCGACCTTGAGTCGCGAAGCGATATGGTTGCGGACCAATTCATGCACCTTAGAATTGAGCCATCGCCTTTTACTTTCATCTGAAAAGACATGTCGCCCTACCACAGGCCTGTTGATAGAGCCATCCGGACGTATGCACTCCTTTCCGAAGAGAGCCGCAATATCACGCTTCAGAGGTTCCGAATGGTCCATAATAACGCGGGCCTCGGAATCGCAGTCATACACTTCAAATCCCTGACAACGCAAAATTCGCGACACCACGCTTTTTCCGGATCCAATGCCGCCTGTGATACCTATCACCCGCAATTCGTTTTCCCTTTCAATTTTCATTCCGTTATTAATGCCTTACGAGAGTGTATTCCACGCTATCAGTCATAAGAGAAACGTTGACCAATCCTCTTGAATGCTCTACGATGCGCAGTGGCAACTTTGAATTCGGAGTTAACTTCACATCCTCATAATCCACCTGAACAATGATTCGGTAGTTCTCTTCGTTAAACCGACTCATGGGGACAAAGAAAGAAACCGGCACCCTGTTTGGGAAAAGAAGGAGGTTTTCATTAGCCGGAGTGTTGATAACCTCGACACTGACATAGACTTCCTTATGAACGAGAGGTTCCACGTTAACCTTTACATTGACCGAAGAAGGCACAATCTTGATATGAGGAATATTGCGGAGAGGGACGCTGAAGTCAGAAGATTGAGAAAGGTTTTTCTTCACAAGTTTCTTAGTGTAAACCGCACTGACAGTATCAATTTCATCGCGATAAGAATATATCCTTACGGCTTTGACTTCAGACTTTGGCTCACCTTGGATCATATACCCTGATTCTGCAGACACGTCAGAATCAACGATTACCGGAACACGCTTACCGGGAGATGTGGTGTAATAGAGTCTTAGAGAATCAAGAGAGGTGGAAGAAATTGTGGCCACACCTCCGAGATCGGCTTTCAACTCGGCATTAAGGTCGGAAGCGGAGAGGCGGAAAATACCATCGTGGGCATAGTCGTGGAAATTCAATGAAACCATCGGTTTCTTGACCACTCCGCTCCGGAGGATGTTTGTACCCTTATCCCTGAGCGTCACATGAATCTCAGAGGGAGGGTCAGTGATAAAAGTGACGGAATCGGGAATATTGGCAATCTGGAATTTGACACGGAAAGTTTCAGTTACACTGTCATTGAGCGAAATGATAAACCAGAAAATTGCAGCAATAGCCACGAATACAAGAAACATCAGGGTATTATGGAACCGGGACGATTTCTTCACCCGGTTCCAACTTTCACTGAAGTTCTTAAATTTAAGATTCACGTCACAAGGAAATTAAAATCAAGGGCAGATTATTTGCTTTCCACTTCCTTCTGCTGAGCCGGAATTTCGGCACCGAGAGGATAGATGGAAGTCTTATCGAATTCAAGCACCAGTTCCGGGCTCACCTGCACCATGATTGTAGTATCCTTTATATTCTGGATTTTGCCATGAATACCGCCGGCGCTCACCACGCGGTCGCCTTTTTTCATGGCTTCGCGCTGCTTCTTGAGTTCTTTTTGCTTTTTCGACTGCGGACGAATCATCACGAAATAGAAAATTGCGATCATAGCCACAATCATGAGCATGCTTGAAATGCCGCTCTGACCTCCGGATTGGAGGAGAATAGTTGTTAAAGTAGTCATTATTAAATATATAAGAATTATTTTTTAAGCAGAATACCCTCTTTCTGAAGGCGGGAAAGTACGAAACCGAGGACACCGTGAACGAATTGGCCGCTCTTTGCAGTGGAATAACTTTTAGCGAGCTCGATATATTCATTTACCGATACTTTCAGCGGAATTTTCGGGAAATTCAGGATTTCAGCCAAAGCCGTTTCAAGAACAACAATATCCATGAATGCTATTCTGTCCTTATCCCAGTTTCCACCCTCAAGCGCCTCATCTATATATCGGCGGTATGTGTCTTTGTTGCGATACACGAACCGAATAAGTTCTGCACCGAAACGGGCATCCTCTTCATCCTTGAATTTGTCAAGGACAGCCGTCGAATCATCACCATCGGCGATACGCCTGAAAGATTTCAATACAAAAGTAGAAATATTGTCGAGGTCGTCATTCCAGAATACCGAGCTTTCCTCAAGCGCTTCAAGAAAGGCTGTATTGTCAAGAATGACTGATTTGAGAAGTTTTCTCCATAGTTCGGCATCCGAATGAATATCAGTAGCGGGGAGCTCCATATACTCGCGGTAAGCTTCCGATTCCTTTATAGCCTTGAGGAGTCCGCGTGCAAGAATCGGGTCTTCGGTAACCCAAGAAAACTTTGCCTTTTCGACATAGGCCCGAATTAACGGATTCTGACGGAGAAGCGCCACCATTCTGTTCTCAACGAAGCGCATATCAGGATTTATATCGGCTTCGCTGCGCAAATGCTTATGGCGGTTGTCATCAAGAATTCTGTCTTCGAGATCTGTAAGGTCAATCGGCAGGGTCAGAAGACGCAGGTAAAGTTCTCTGGCTTTATCAAGACTGACATCAAGTGCCTTTATCACTTCACTGACATTATCCTGAGAACCCATGAAATTGACAAACGTGGTTTGCATCATATCCTTCATTCTTTCCACACCTTTGGGAGAAAAATTAGGTATGTTGGAAACGGCCGCATTGAGTTCAGGCGATGAAAGGAATATAGTGTTGAAAATATCGCGCCATAGACCCACTCCACCATCAGGAGACTCTTTGGAACGATCCTTCATAAACAATTTGAATACACCTGATTCCTCAACGCGTTCAGCCATTGGCTTAACAAGGACATCGAACACGAAACCTGTCTCATCAGCAGCTTTAAGTCGCTGGGAAAAGTCCTCACAAAGCAGAAGGCGCGAAATGAATCGCGTATCAGCGAGGGGGAAATCTCCCTTTCGGCGTTCGATTGACCGCGCCACCTTGACCATAAGGACAAGCATATCAAGGTAAAGCGAATATGCGAATCGCTTTTCCTTGGTAGGTGCCGAAGGAGAGCTTTCCAGCCGGAACTGCTTCTCCACGAGAAGGAATGAATACAGAATCTGTATTACCTTAATTCTAATAAGTATGCGATTTATCATAACTCTTTATGATGTTCTGAGTGCAAATTTACATTATTCCTGCGATATTGCCAAATCGGAATCAGCCTTCAACCTCTGACGGACCACTTCATAAGCCATAATTCCCGCAGCCACGGAAACATTGAGCGAACCGATGTTCCCCGACATCGGAATAGCTGCGAGTTCATCGCAAAGCCTGAGCACTTCATCGGAAATGCCTACATCCTCACTGCCCATAACTATGGCAACCGGAACGGTAAAGTCGAGAGAAGAATAATTGCTTGCTGCCTTTTCAGAGGCAGCCACGACTTTAACCCCGGAATCCTTCAGCATTCTGACAGCCGTTACAATATCGCGTTCGCGACATACGGGCACATAGAAAAGACCTCCGGCAGACGTCTTGACAGCATCCGGAGTAACTGATACGCTGTTTCGCTCAGGAATAACTATGCCATCGGCACCGGCACAATCGGCCGTGCGGCCTATCGCGCCGAAATTTCTTGTATCCGTTATGCCATCAAGCACAAGCAGGAACGGATTCTTCCCCTCCTCGAAAAGTGAAGGGAGCAGATTATCGAGATGATGATATGTCACAGGAGAAATCAAAGCGATTACACCCTGATGATTTTTCATCGTGATACGGTTGAGCTTTTCGAGCGGCACGCGTTGAGTAAGGATTCCATACTCCTTGATTTTTGCGAAAAGTTCACGCGCGAGGTCTCCACCAAGATCCTTTCGGAGAAGCACCTTATCAATGCTCTTTCCGGCATCTATAGCTTCAATGACGGCTCTAATACCGAATATATAATCAGAATTTGACTGTTTCATAACCGAGTTATAATGAAAATAGAATTACGATGGAATGCCAAGTAGAGCCTTTACGGCCGAAAGGGCAGCTTCGGTAACCTCGCTTCCGGAAATCATGGCGGCAAGCTCAAGGACACGGTCGTTGTCGGACAAGCGTCGGACACGTGTGTAGGTCCGGTTATCGGCATCCGTCTTATAGACCTTAAAATGCCAATCACCCTTAGCCGCCACCTGCGGCAAATGGGTAATAACAATCACCTGCATATCAGCGGCAATATCCTTCATCATCGCACCCATCTTGTCGGCGATTTCTCCGGATACCCCCGTATCGACCTCATCGAAAATAATGGTAGGAAGATTTATATGCCCGGCAAGAATAGCCTTAAGACTGAGCATCAGACGGGCAATCTCACCACCTGAAGCGATAGCGCCAACAGGCTTTAGCGCGCCATTCTTATTGAACGAACAAAGGAACTCCACGTCATCAGCTCCGGAAGATGTAAGCTTACGGGAAGTGACCTCGGCCTTGAAACTGATATTGGGGAGTCCGAGAGGACGAGCCTTCTCACAAATACGCCGGGAGAAGATTTCTGCCGATTTTTTACGCGATTCAGAAAGGGCCGCGGCAGCATCCTTTAAAAGACGAGCTATGCGCATTGCCTCTTTCTCAAGCTCCGGCAAATTGTTATCGCCTTCTGAAGCAGCCTTTATCTGACTTCTGACATCGTCATAAAGAGTAACGAGTTCATCGGCATCCGCCACCCTGAATCTTTTTATAGCCTCATAATATAAATTCATGCGGGCCGAGAGACGGGCGAGGGTGGCCGGGTCTGTATCGATTGATGAATTATAATCATCGACAGTTTCAAAGATATCACGCGCTTCAATAAGAAGGGTACGTAATCTCCCGCAAACGTCATTTGAGACTCCGGCCTTTTCAGCAATAGCAGCCGCTTCCGACAGCATTGACTGCACTCCCCTCTCCGAGTCTCCGAGGATTCCGCAGAGAAGAGAAAGGCGTTCCTTGACTTCATCTGCATCCGAAAGAAGTTCGAAGCGATGCTCTATCTCACGGAGTTCACCCTTCTTAGGCTTGAGAGCTTCCAGCTGTTCGAACTGAAAACGGAGGAATTCCATATTTTCAGCAGATTTCTCAATATTGCGTCGGCATCGGTCGATCTGATGGCGCACATCGACATAGCTTTTATATAGCTTCTGATATCTTTCTCTCAAATCCAAATTTCCGGCTATGGCATCAATGATGCGAAGACGTTCGGCAGGGTCATTGATTTTTGCGTTGGCATGTTGGGAATGAATGTCGATAAGTTTAGGGACAATCTCCCCGAGAGTCTGCAGGGTGACAACCGAATCATTGACAAAGATGCGTGAGCGCCCCGAGGCGGAAATCTCGCGGCGTATCGTCATTTCAGAAACTCCGTCATCATTTACGAGCCATTCGATATCTTTCAGTTCGAACACCGGTTTGAGGTCCGGGTCGACATCAGTAAACAGAGCTTCGACCACTGATTTTGAATCGCCGTCTGAAATCACTTTCGTATCGGCTCGGCCACCCATTACAAGCGAAAGTGCCCCGAGCATTATCGATTTACCTGCGCCCGTTTCACCGGTTATAATAGTAAGCCCCGGACCGAATTCCAGATCCAGATGCTCGATGAGTGCGTAATTTCTAATTAAAAGATTTTTCAGCATAATTAATACATCACATCCAATATCGAAACGGCCACGAGGGTGAAAAAGATTATCTCTGCTCTGGATTCTTTATTTTGTTAAGGCGGTCAGACTCCGTGGGGTAGACAGGCTGCAGGAGATCGTAAACATCTTTCCTCTCGTTATCCGGAGCTTTCGAATAAACATTGACAAGTTCATCCAACTTGGAATCCCTGAATATCGAAAGAGCCACCGACATCGGGGCATTGTCGAACACTTTTTTGACTTCCTTTAAAGATTCCGTGATTATACCTCTCCCCTTGTCAGGACTCGTCACCATCTCATCAAGCCCTTTGCGATGATAATTATAAAGCAGATCCCGGATCCCGGAAGTATTTCCATCAGTGTAAGAGTTAAGGACAGCAGCCCGGTTTTTCGTATCTTCAAAAGTGCGCCATCCTATCTCGCCGCTCGATTGCTGCATCTGAACGATGCTCTGGGCGCGCTCGAAGAATCGTTCCCCACCTCTTGGAGAAAAGGAATCGAAATCAAGGGCAAGAAAAAGATTTGCATAGAAATCGAGAATCGCCGTGAGATTGTTTTCCGGCTGAGTCTCGTTATAAGTCAGCGGATCGCCGTCACGATAGTCGAATTCAACCTTGTTGTCCTTAAAATTGAAGAGCGTGGTGGTATAAGTGGAATTATAGACCGGCCTTATTAGCTGCAGCTGGAGATCGCCTTTTACGCGGTCGTTGGTATACTCGTTGACGGTTAGATAAACATTGCATTCAATCTTCTCATTGGGAGAGAAAGTAGCATCGGAGAATTTGGTTTCATTCATATACGTGTTCATCTGTTCTTTGAGAGATTCAAACACGCTTCGGTTCGTACCCTCGATTTTCTGAGAGTTAACCTCCACCGTGGCGCGGAACTCCTGAGCAGAAACACCGGCGACACAGCAAGCCCAAAACACACCGACAGCTATCGCAACTAATCTATTCATCTATTTTCCCTTGTTCAATTCAAGAATAATCCTGTCGACAACATCAGAAGCCACATCAGTCTTAGACTTCAACGGGAAAGACACTGTATCATCGGCAGTGACAATGGTAATTTTATTTGTATCGCATTGGAATCCCGCTCCCTGATCGCGAAGGGAGTTCAGGACAATCATGTCGAGATTCTTTTTAACGAGTTTCTCCTGAGCGTTCTCCAGCTCATTGTCAGTCTCGAGAGCAAACCCGACAAAAAACTGATTCTTCCTTTTGCCACGGCCGCACTCTGCGGCTATATCCGGATTCTTTACGAGCTTTATTACAGGCTCTTGCTGCTTTTCGCGCTTTATTTTTGACTCCCGACAAACTTCTGGGCGATAGTCAGCCACGGCAGCAGCAAATATTGCAATATCAGCCGACTGCACAAAACTGCGGGTGGTCTCATACATTTCAAGCGCTGAAGTCACGTCAAACCGTTCAATATCAGGGTTGGGAGTAGGCAGAGCCACCGGACCGCAGACGAGTGTCACATCGGCACCGCGACGCGCACATTCACGAGCTATTTCAAACCCCATTTTCCCGCTGGAATAATTACCTATAAACCTAACCGGGTCAATTTTTTCATGAGTCGGGCCGGCGGTAACTATCACTTTCTTGCCGTTAAGTGCAGGAGGAACAGCGGGATGGAGAGTGTCAAAATAGGATTCGATAGCTTTCAAAATATTCTGAGGCTCCTCCATGCGACCTTTCCCGACAAGATGGGAGGCAAGTTCGCCGGCAGCAGGCGAAATAATCTCAACACCATCTGCAACCAGCGTAGCGATATTGCGGCGGGTCGATGGATGAGCCCACATATCGAGGTCCATAGCCGGAGCCACCATCACGTGAGCCTTGGTGGAAAGATAGGAAGTGACAAGCATATTATCGGCAACCCCGTTGGCCATCTTTGCAATTGTGGAGGCAGTGGCAGGGGCTATTATCATCAGGTCGGCCCACAAACCGAGGTCGACATGGCTATGCCATTCGCCCGTATTTGCAGTGAAGAACTCACTTATCGCAGGCTTACCACTCAGGGAAGAAAGAGTGACAGGCGTAATGAATTCCTTTCCATTGGGGGTTATTACCACTTGGACTTCAGCTCCGGCCTTCACGAGAAGGCGCAGAAGGAAGACCGACTTATAAGCGGCAATTCCTCCACTGATACCCAATACTATATGCTTTCCTTTCAACATAGCTTTACTAATAAGGTGGAAGTCTCACCGATATCAATACTTTTTAGGAGGATATACCTCAAAATATAATACAGTCAGGACATCCTTGGTGTTCTTTGGGAAATCCCCTTGCATCATCCAGCTATAGAATGAGCGTTCGGAACGGAACACATCCTTTACCGGCTTGCCCTTATGTTTTCCGAAATTGAAAACCGGCACATCGTTATCGTCAAGAACGATTCTGGCGGCGAGGTCGAGACCCCTACCTGACCGGGAAAAGTCAGCGAGTTTGGGGATATCGTTCTCCAACTCCGGATAGCGGTCAAGCTGAGCCTTAAGCACCTCGTAGGTTGCTCTTGTATCGGCATTCGCGGAATGGGCCTCCTCGAGATTTTTTCCACAATAAAACTTATAGGCGGCAATAAGTGTCCTTTGCTCCATCTTATGGAAGATGTTCTGGACATCCACGAAATGGCGTCCGGCTATGCGGAAATTTCTTCCCACCCTGCCGAATTCCTCCACGAGCAGAGGCACGTCAAACTTATTGCTGTTATAGCCGGCGATATCTGCCTGATCGAAGACTTCCTCAATGCGAGGGGCAATCTGCGCGAAAGTCGGTTTGTCGGCCACCATCGCATCAGTGATATGATGGACCGCGGTACTGGCCGGAGGGATTGGAATTCCGGGATTGACCCTGAGCGTATCGGATTCTTCCGTACCGTCGGGATATACCTTAATAAAACTTATTTCTACGATTCGGTCACGGGTTATGCTTGTCCCCGTGGTCTCGAGATCAAAAAAAACCAGCGGACGGGATAAATTCAGTTTCATAACACTTGCATTGGCATCTGGATAGTGATAAGGCTCTCGCCCTGGCGGGGCTCGATACCCGAATAAATACCCGGACGGGCCGGATCAGAGAGTGAAAGTCGGATAGTATCATCATCCATGTTAGAAAGGATTTCGACCATGAAGACACCATTGAATCCAATATTCATCTGATTACCCGAATATTCACAGGCCACACGCTCCTCGGCTGATGTGCCGTAATCAAGATCCTGAGCCGAGAAGAGCACTTCGGATTCGCTGAGAGAAAGCACTACGAGATTCGATGACTTCGGCGCGAAAAGATTCACGCGACGCAGTGCATTGATAAGTGATGCCCTGTCGGCTACGAGACTAAAGGGGTTGTTGGCGGGAATCACCCGGTTATAATTCGGATAATTTCCGTTGATGAATACGGAATAAAGAAAGAAATCGCCAAATTCGAACATACATCCTCTTGAATCGAAAGAGAGTTTTACGTCTGCATCCTCCTTTGCGATCAGCGAACGCATAATTCCCGCGGTTTTACCGGGGAGAATGAAAGACGCCTCTACACCGGGAGCTTTCTCCGCATTGACGTATTTAACGAGCTTATGGGTATCGGAGCTGACAAAAGTGACATCGGTCTCGTGAATGTCCCAGAAAATACCGGTCATAACGGGGCGTGACACTTCATTAGAAACGGCATAAGCGGTGTTGTTCAATCCTTTCAGCACCATTGAAGAGGGAAGGAGCAATTCGATTTTTTCATCGGAAATCTGACGTGGTTCGGGATAGTCAGCA
The DNA here is from genome assembly GCA_029055345.1 of Muribaculaceae bacterium. Taxonomy (GTDB): domain Bacteria; phylum Bacteroidota; class Bacteroidia; order Bacteroidales; family Muribaculaceae; genus Lepagella. The sequence goes on from JAIDDJ010000023.1 coordinate 45,504, forward strand.
CCGTTAGTGCCCATGAAGTTGAAATGGCCGTTGAGGAAGCCGAGATCAATTTCATAGGTTTCTTCATTTATAGAGAAAGTCAAAGGCTGATTAGCGATCTCTTTCGTGATTTCAAGGAGTCTTTTCGCCGGGACCGCGATAATACCATCCCCTTCGACATCCATAATTGGTACGAAAGCCGTAAGCACGTTCTCTGAGTCGCTGCCGGTTATACTCAGCCGGTCGCCATCAATCCTTAGGAGGAAATTGTCGAGAATTTTCATCGTGTTCTTGGCATTGATTACTTTGCTGACAGCTTGCAACTGCTGCTGGAATTCCTTGCCTTCAACTACAAATTTCATTTGAATGTATGTATTATATTATTAATCAGAAATATAAAGAATTTGTAAAAATTCAGTTTCAGCTAAATTTCCCTAATCTGCAAATATAATGAAAAAAATCGGCATAGCAAAAAAATTGTGGAAAAAGGGGTGCAGAAAAGAGGGGTACAGGCGTAGAAAAAGGGGCACATCTCAGTGATGTACCCCTTTATAATAAGTTTAAAAGAGTAAGCGGGATTATTCTTCTTCTTCAGCTACAACGTCAAATTCGATGTCAGCTGAAACATCGCGAAGGAATCTAACGATAGCAGTGTAATGACCTAGGTGCTTAACTGTTTCGAGTTCGATAATCTTGCGATCAACCTGATGACCGAGTTTAGCGAGTTCATCAGCCACGCGGGCAGCGTTTACAGAGCCGTAGATAGCGCCGTTAGCGGCAGCCTTAGCGGGAATAGTAAGGGTTACGCCCTCGAGAGCTTTAGCGGCAGCCTCTGCATCCTCGTGAATTTTAGCGATTTTATGAGCGCGCTGCTTCTGGTCTTCTGCGAGACGCTTGAGAGCCGCATCGGAAGCAATGATTGCCAGACCTTGCGGAATGAGGTAATTGCGGCCATAACCACTCTTCACCTCTACGACATCATCCTTATAACCCAAGCTGGGAATATTTTCTTTAAGAATTACTTTCATTGTGATATGATTTAGAGTGATTATTTCATAAGGTCGGTAACATAGGGAAGGAGTGCAAGGTGACGAGCACGTTTCACAGCCTGAGCCACACGACGCTGGAATTTGAGAGAAGTGCCGGTGATGCGGCGGGGAAGAATTTTACCCTGCTCGTTGAGGAACTTCTTAAGGAATTCAGGATCCTTGTAGTCGATATACTTAATACCGCTGCGTTTGAAACGGCAGTATTTTTTCTTTTTGGTATCAACCGTAAGAGGGGTGAGGTAACGGATTTCGTTGTTAGCTGCCATGATTATGCCTCCTTTGCTTCAGTGGCTTCAGCGTTAGCTTCAGCGGGTTCAACCTGTGGTTTTTCTGATCTCAGTTTACGACGCTTTTCAGCATAGAGAGCTGCATACTTGTCGAGGCGGAAAGTGAGGAAGCGAATCACGCGTTCGTCACGGCGGAAGGCAGTCTCAAGACGCTTAACGATAGTCGGTTCGGCTTCAAACTCAAAAAGAGTATAGAATCCTGTCGACTTCTTCTGAATAGGATATGCAAGCTTGCGCAGACCCCAAAGCTCCTCGTTGATGAGAGTAGCATCGTTCTGCTTGAGCACATCCTTGAATTTTTCTACCGCTTCCTTCATCTGGTCGTCAGACAAAACGGGAGTCAAAATGAAAACGGTTTCGTAACGATTCATAATTTGAATGTGTTTTGTTAATTAATTTATATTCAGCAACTCAGGAGCAGAAATGAATAGCGCCTGACTTTTGCGACTGCAAAGTTAACAATTTTTTTTGTAATAACCAAATATTTAGATCCCTTTCCCCAATATTTGCGAAGGCTGGGGAACAGCCCAAATATTTTTTACGATTTTAAGCTTAAGGATTAGTCTATGCGCTTTGTGTTGCCATACTTGTCGGTCTTGTAGGTGCCCAATGGACCGAAATTAGTTGAACCTCCATCATTATCTTTGGTGTTGATTCCGGAGAACATCCACCCTGCACCGATCAGTAGACAAGCTGCAAAGAGGAAGTTAATGACAACGAAAATAATCGAAATAACCGTCAGTATCGTTCCTATGATAAGCAAAACAGTTATAATAATGTTAGCCACACCATTCACTTGTCCGACAAAAAGATACTCCTTATAAGAAAAGACCATTAGTACAGCAACCAGAGAATACGGAATAAGGAGTGGAGTTGCAATCCAATAACCGACATCCTCCGGATTGACCCACCACGCGGCATCTGTGCCTAAAGAGAATGCCGCTCCGATTTCAAGCAAGGAAATAATACAAACCGGTATTGCAAAGCAATAACGAACAAAGCACGAGACTTTCTCTTTGAAAAAGCGTCTTAACCAGAAGATTACCGATATAAAGGCACATATTAGTGCAATCAGACCAGGCGTCCAGGTTCTGTAAAAATCTCCAAGCCAAGAGTTACTGAGATAATTCCTTACTCCTAAATCGGCAGTAGTTTCACCATTCTCGTCAACCGGCTTAATATTCTTTTCGGGAAGAGGAAGCAGATAGTGTTTCCCTTCATGGATTATAATGAGATTATCACGGGATATATAGGGTGAACCTTTATAATTCCACTTCTTATCAGGATGAATTTCAAACCCTTCGAATTCGGTTCCGTTTTCGAGGTAAATTTCTCTCGCACCCTTTATATATTTCCAGTTCTCTCCTTCTTGTTCTACAGGAATGACACGTGCCTTACCCTCCTTACTGGAAACAACGTATCTTTGATTTTCTGCCATGGCGGATGAAATACCTACAAAAAGAAGAAGCATCAAGATAACAAGTTTTCTTAAGCCTGCTGATACCGGAGGATTGGTTAACCGACCGACAAATATACCTGCATGACTGTAATTGAAGTTTACAGATTCATGGTCTTTCCTGCTTTTTGACATACAATTTAATTTATTAAGTTGATAATGGCAAATTTAGGAAATTTTTTTTAATTTCGAAACATATTTTCCTTTATAATTATGTATTAGGTTTCGCCACTCTGCAATATTCACTGCAAGATCTCAAAAGTTGGAAGCAAAAAACTTCAGAATAATATTAACCATGATTAAATTTTGTTAATAATATTGTTAAAAAAAGAAAACCGTAATGTATCGATGTTTTAAATTCGAAAAAAGATTAAAATTATTAATTAAAATATTAAAACTATGACCAACACAGCACCTTTACAGGGAATTAAAGTAGTAGATTTCACAGAAGTACAGTCAGGACCATCATGCACACAGATGCTCGCATGGCTTGGCGCAGAAGTTATCAAAATCGAACGTCCCGGCGTAGGCGATGCCACACGTAAGGAACTTCAGTTTAATCCTGATCTGCCAAGTTATTATTTCCTCCAGCTCAACAGTGACAAGAAATCACTTTCACTTGATGCAAAGACTCCGGACGGAAAGGCTATTCTTACCCAACTTATTAAAGAATGTGATATTTTCGTAGAAAATCTTCATCCCGGAGCAATGGATAAGCTCGGCTTCAGCTGGGAGGCCGTTCACGAGTTGAATCCAAAATGTATTTATGGCACAATCAAGGGGTTCCCATTGTCGTCACAATATAAGGATCTGAAGGCATACGAACCCATCGCCCAGGTGACAGCCGGCGCAGCCACCACTACAGGATGGTATGAAGGCGAATATAATATTCCGACTCAGTCGGGCGCAGCACTCGGAGACTCCAATACAGGTATGCACCTTCTGATCGGTCTTCTCGCAGCTCTTCAGCAGCGCAACCGCACCGGTGAGGGCGTTTACGTATATCAGTCGATGCACAACGCATGTCTTAACCTCTGTCGAATCAAGACCCGCGACCAGCTCACTCTCGACAAGATCGGTTATCTGACACAGTTCCCGCAATATCCTAATGGAAAATTTGGTGACTGCGTTCCTCGCGCCGGAAATATTGAAGGTGGCGGCGTGCTCGGTTGGACTTACAAATGTAAGCCTGCAGGCAACCTTGACTCGGCAATTGATGCCAATAATTACGTCTACATAATTCTCCAGCGCGGCGCGAAGGATTTCGAAGCAGCCTGCAATGCAATGGGCTTCCAGGATTGGCTTACCAACCCCGACTTTAATACAGCCGATGCGCGCGACCGCCACAAACAGGAGATTTATCAGAGAATCGGCGAATGGACAGCAGATAAGACCAAGTTTGAGGTAACCGAGATTCTCGGTAAGGCAGGAGTGCCGGTTGGACCGGTATTGTCTACAAAAGAGATTATGACAGATGAGTCACTCTACGATGGCAATACACTCGTAAGAATCAATCAAGGTGGTGAAATCGGTGAATTTGTCACAGTAGGATGTCCGTTTACCATGAGTAATTATCAGCCTACTTATGGTCCTTGTCCATCACTCGGAGGTAATACAGAAGAGATTCTTACTTCACTCGGATATACTGCAGAACAGCAGAAAGAATTTGCAGCCAACGGTACAACCAAACCGCTTGCGGACGGCAAAATGTAATCCCACACCTTAGATTTGAAAGAAATGAGCACAACAGAAAATACAAATACCGGAGCGGCGAAGCCGCAGTTTCCGGAACAGGTGACCGGAATGTACATTCTCGCCGAGTCACTGAAAAGAATGGGTATATCGGATGTCTACGGTCTCGTAGGCATCCCGGTAACCGAAGCTGCCTATGCCATGCAAAAAATCGGCATTAATTTCTACGGATTCCGTTTCGAGCAGCAGGCCGGTATGGCTGCCGCTACTCATGGCTTCCTCACTAAGACTCCGGGCGTGTTGTTAACCGTATCATCGCTTGGCTTCATGAACGGACTGACGGCCACTGCGAACGCTACAGTGAACTGCTACCCTATGATTCAGATATCAGGGGCGAGCGACCCGACAATGGTCGACATGAACATGGGCACATACGAGCAGCTTGACCAGCTGAATACAGCGCGTCCGCTTGTAAAGGCGGCATTCCGCTGCTCCCATGCAAAGGATATTCCGTCGGCAGTGGCCCGTGCATACAGAGCTGCCGTCACCGGCAGACCGGGCGGTGTCTATATTGACATGACTACTCCCGCACTCGGAGAGATAATGAACCGTGCGGACGCCGAGGCGTTGTTCTATACTCCCGTGGATATCTACTCTCCGGTAGCTCCGAATTCGGATTCAGTGAAACGCGCGGTAGAAATCCTAACGTCGGCCAAACGACCTGCAATTCTTCTTGGTAAGGGCGCGGCTTATGCTCAGGTTGATGACAAAATCAAGGAACTTGTAGAAAAGGGTAACATACCATATCTTGCAATGTCGATGGCCAAAGGCCTGCTTCCGGACAACGGCCCGTTGAGCGCACTTTCCTGCAGAAGCACGATTATGGAAAAGGCGGATGTAGTAATGGTGATCGGTGCCCGCATCAACTGGATGCTTCAGTTCGGTCGCGGCAAATGGAATCCTGATATGAAATTCATCCAGCTCGATGTGGAGCCGGAAGAAATCGACCGGAACGTTCCGATCGCAGCTCCGGTAGTAGGAGACATGGGTCTTGCGCTTGACGCAATACTCGCCGAACTTGAAGGCAAAAAGATGTCGGCCGATCCTGATTGGGTAAGTTCGCTGCAGGCAGAAAGCAAAGAGAAGAATGCTAAATTCACCAAGCGTCTTGAAGAAGCCCAGACTGCAAGTCCAATGAATCACTGGACGGCAATTGGCGCTATCAAGCCTGTGCTTGAGGCCAATCCAGATGTAATTCTCGTAAATGAGGGAGCAAATACGCTTGATGATACCCGCGACTCAATTGATATGTTCCTTCCTCGCCATAGAATCGATTGCGCTACTTGGTCGATTATGGGTATGGGAATGGGTTCGACTATAGGTGCGGCAGTTGCCACCGGAAAGAGTGTTGTCGCTGTGGAAGGTGATTCAGCATTCGGCTTCTCAGGCATGGACTTCGCAACCATCTGTAGGTTCGGACTCCCCTGCACCGTAGTGATTTTCAACAATGGTGGTATTTACAACGGTATTGGTGTCAATCCTTCGGGTGGAACGGCACCGGCTCCGACTACTCTTGACATTCACGCCCGTTATGACAAATTGGGAGAAGCATTTGGCGCCGACACATACTATGTAACGACTCCACAGGAACTCACAGATGCCCTCAAGAAGTCAATCGATTCCAAGCGACCGACATTAATTGATGTGCAGCTTGCAGCAGATTCAGGCAAGGAAAGCGGTCACATCGGCTATCTGAATCCGACTCCGCTAATTGATTATACGGTATAAGACCGGATTTTCAGTCGCCACTGATAATTGAAAAAGTTATTGTTAATACTTAAGCTCACTTAAGGATTATTAGGTGAGCTTAATTTATAAAAAATCAGAAGGAAATGTTACACATTATATTATATGCGATTGTCCCGATTGTGGTGGTAATGCTCGCAGGATATATATCTGGCAAGAAGGGGGCATTTTCGGGTGATGACGCGAAAAAATTCAACAAAGTTGTGTTGGATTTCGCACTTCCGGCAGCCTTGTTCGTCTCAATCGCTCAGGCCACAAGGGAAGACCTTGCGAAAGACCTTCGCCTGACATTAGTATCGCTAATCGGCATTATGGGTTGCTTCATGGCGGTATATTTCGTATTCAGATATTGCTTCAAGAAGAATACGGGAGCTGACGCGGCAGTATCAGCACTTATCAGCGGCTCCCCTACTATCGGATTCTTAGGATTTGCGGTGCTGGAGCCTATATTCGGAACCACCCCCGCCGTGGCTCTTGTAGTGGCAATTGTCGGAATTGTGGTCAATGCGATTGGAATTCCGGTTGGCCTGTCACTGATGAATGCATCTCTTGACAGTACGGATCCGAAGACAGGGAAAAAGCCGAGCGCATGGAAACCGGTGCTTCACGCATTGGCACAGCCTGTGGCTTGGGCTCCTATTTTAGCCGTAGTCATGGTGCTTGTTGGCATCAAGTGGCCCGATTGGCTGAGTCCATCCTTCAACCTTATCGCCAAAGCAAATGCTTCTATGGCAGTTTTCTCAGCCGGTATCACATTGTCGGCAATCAAGATTTCAATCAACTGGCAGGTAATCCTGGGCTCAATCATGAAGATGATTCTTATGCCACTTGTTATCCTTGCCTTAGGTCTTGCATTCCATATGGATCCCGAAAACCTTAAGATGCTTGTAGTAGCAGGCGCGCTTCCACCGGCATTCTCCGGCATCATCATCGCCGACGAGAACAATACCTACGTAGCAACCGGAACATCCTCACTGACTCTCTCAGTGATTCTATTCGTAGGCTTCTGCCCGCTCTGGATTTGGCTGACGGATGTTGCCATCAACATGTTCTAATCGAAAAAATATAAATATTTGACAATTAAAAAATGTGATGCACGTCATGCATCACATTTTTTAATTGTCAAATAAATTGCAGTCACCGGGAATACCGGTGATTCGAATAAATTAGAAGAGGTAGTTTTCGATTTGTTCGGGGCGGAAGTTGCCGATGAAGTCGGCGTGTTTAGCCACTTCTGCCTGACCGAGCTTAACGAATACTCGGAGAGAGCGTTCGAAGCTATCGTTGCGATTCGAGTCTTCGAGAAGAAGAAGGCCCATAATCGTATAACCGGCCATCTCGACAAGGCGACGCGCCATGAAGTCAAGATATTTCGGATCATTGACACCTGTCACAGCTTCTACAGCATTGGCATACTGCTGGGCCATGAAATCGAGGGTTGCTTTTACGTCCTGAAGGGCGGGTTTGCATTCCACTGCAAGCTGCTCCTTGATCCAGTTGGCATAAGTGCCGGTAGTGACGTGGCGGATAGCCGCAACTACCTGAAGCTGGGTTGTACCCTCATAGATAGAAGTTATACGGGCATCGCGATAGATACGTTCGCAGGCATAATCCTTCATGAATCCCGAACCTCCGTGAATCTGGATAGCGTCATACGCATTCTGGTTGCAGAACTCGGAAGTCATGCCCTTGGCGAGCGGAGTGAAGGCGTCAGCGAGTTTTGAATACTCCTTACCCTCCTTCTTCTCTTCGACTTCGAGTTTACGCTCCTTGGCGATATCATCATAAGCTTTATAAATATCCACGAACCGGGTGCAAGCATATAGAAGGGCGCGGGAGGCATCGAGTTTGGACTTCATCACCGAAAGAATCTCGGCGACAGCAGGGAATTCGATGATAGCCTTGCCGAACTGCTGACGGTCTTTGGCATAAGCGAGAGCCTCGCGATAAGCAGCCTCGCTGAGACCAACGCTCTGAGCCGCAATACCGAGACGCGCACCATTCATCAGCGCCATAACATATTTGATAAGACCGAGGCGGCGCGAGCCTACGAGTTCGGCGGGAGCATCCTTATAAGTCAACTCACAAGTGGGGCTCCCCTTGATACCCATCTTATTTTCGATGCGACGCACATTGACTCCGCCATTGCGCTTATCATAGATAAACATTGACAGACCGCGGCCATCCTTTGTGCCTTCTTCAGAACGGGCGAGCACGAGGTGGATATCTGAATCACCATTGGTGATGAAGCGCTTCACACCATTGAGCACCCAAGAGCCATCCTCTTTCTGAGAGGCCTTGAGCATTACAGACTGAAGGTCTGAGCCCGCATCCGGCTCGGTAAGGTCCATCGACATTGTCTCACCGGCGCATACCCGCGGAATATATTTCTGTTTCTGCTCCTCGTCAGCAAACTCATAAATAGTTTCGGCGCAATCCTGAAGACCCCAGAGGTTTTCGAACCCGGCATCAGCACGGCTCACGATATCGGCAGCCATGATATAGGGAGTGATGGGGAAATTAAGACCACCGAGACGGCGGGGCATCGACATACCCATCAGTCCGGCTTTGCGGCAAGCGTCAAGGTTACGGGCAGTGCCGTCAGCATAAATCACACGGCTATTCTCCACCTTGGGACCGTTATGGTCGACATCCTCAGCGTTTTCAGCAATCACATCGCCGCAGATTTCACCTACGATGTCAAGCACCTTGTCATAACTGTCCTGAGCATCGGCGTAATCCTGAGGGGCATAATCATACTTGTCGGCGTCAGCGAAATCGCGTTCCTTGAGGGCCACAATCTTCTCCATCATAGGATGGGTGAGATAATGCTTTAGGGCCTCATTATCTGTATAGAAATTAGCCATTATTTCGTATTCTTTTTGTAATATTTAATTAATTTGGGCACGACATCCTCGACATTGCCGGTGATGACATAATCCGCAATTTTATTGATTGGAGCATCGGGATCATTATTGATTGAGATAATGATTGATGACTCCTGCATACCGGCAATATGCTGAATCTGTCCGGATACGCCGCAAGCGATATAGAGTTTGGGGCGCACGGTCACACCGGTTTGGCCGATCTGACGGTCGTGGTCAGCCCATCCTGCATCGACGGCAGCGCGGCTTGCGCCAACTTCTCCGCCAAGCACGTCGGCAAGTTCATGAAGCATTTCGAAATTTTCCTTGCTTCCCATGCCATAACCACCGCACACGATAATCGGGCTTCCCTTCAGGTTGACCTTTGATTTCTCAACGTTACGGTCGATTACCTCGACAACGTAATCTTCGGGGCGTGTATAATCCTCAGCCTTCAGGTCGATTACCTTACCGGAATAATTTGAGTCGCGGACTTCCTTTTTCATAACGCCTTCACGGACAGTTGCCATCTGAGGACGGCATTCCGGATTGACGATAGTTGCCACGATGTTACCACCGAAAGCCGGGCGAATCTGGAGGAGTAGGTCCTTATATTCCTCACCGGTGCGTGCATCCTTATGGTCGCCTATCTCAAGCTGAGTACAGTCGGCTGTAAGACCGCTGTGAAGGGCGGAAGATACTCTCGGTCCGAGGTCGCGGCCGATTGAAGTTGCGCCCATAAAGGCGATGCGGGGCTCCTTCTCCTTGAAAAGATTTATGAGAATGGAGCTGTGAGGAAGAGAAGTATAAGGAGAAAGACGCTTGTCGTCGAACTTGTAAACGGTATCGACACCATAAGGAAGAATCTGCTTCTCCACATCTTTGAGGTTAGCTCCGGCGACAACGGCCTCGAGTTTAATGCCAAGTTTGTCGGCGAGCTGACGGCCCTTAGTGAGGAGCTCAAGGCTCACATCGGCCACCTTGCCGTCTTCGTATTCGCAATATACGATTAAATTATGCTTGTCTGTTGCCATGATTAGCCGATTGTATGGTTAGCGATGAGTTCCTTGACGAGTTTTTCAATTTCCTCGTCGTTATTTTCAATTCGGCGTGCATCTTTTGCGGTAAAGACCACATTTTCGATTTGCTTCACCTTTGTGGGAGAGCCCGGAAGACCGCACTGCGCGAGATCAGCATCTACAGTCTGCGCGGTCCATTCGCCGATTTCAAGATAAGGGCGTTTTTCGATAAACTCCTTCTTTTTTTCATCCGCGGCCACTTCAGATGGAACGGCGGCATATTTATATTTCTGCACGTGCTTTGCATTGCGAGGGCGGCATGCATCAGCTGAACCGTTCACGGTAACAACAAGCGGCAGAGGAGCCTTTACGGTCTCGACTCCGCTCTCAATACGACGTTTGATAAGTGCCTTGCCATCTTTCACTTCTATAATATCCTCAGCATAAGTAACCTGCGGGAGGCCGAGTTTTTCGGCAATCTGAGGACCCACCTGAGCGGTATCGCCATCAATAGCCTGACGGCCACCGATAATGAGGTCGTAATTACCGATTTTTCGAACAGCGGCACTCAGCGCATAAGAAGTGGCGAGGGTATCAGAACCGGCAAAAGCGCGGTCAGAGAGCACAATACCTCCATCGGCACCGCGATAAAGACCTTCGCGAACGATTTCTGCCGCACGCGCCGGACCCATAGTAAGCAGTGTCACTTTCGTGCCGGGATACATTTCCTTCAATTTCAAGGCCTGCTCGAGGGCGTTCAAGTCCTCGGGATTGAAGATTGCGGGGAGCGCGGCGCGGTTGATCGTGCCGTCTTCCTTCATCGCATCTTTCCCGACATTTCTCGTGTCGGGCACCTGTTTGGCCAAAACGATGATGTTCAAACTCATTTTATTTCTATTAGATTATGTTTCAGACCGTGGCCCTTTAGGCCCGCTCCCCAACCTTATACAAACTTGGCAATAGGGAGCGCATAATAGGCTGCAAAGATAATAAAAATTTCTCAAATTATCGATTTTTGTGCAGTTTTTGACTTTAAATATATCTGTATGCTTAAAAAACCATCAGAAATCAACACGTTTGCCAGAACATTTTATCTTGATTTGAAGATTTTTGATTAAATTTGTGAAATAATAGGTGCGGACCGGTCAAGAAGGCGGAAGGCACAGATATCAACATAGTAAAATGATGAAAATCCGACAACTATCTGGAATCATCCGATATAGCGCAACATATAGAATGCTCACAGCCATTTCTGCCATTCTGCTCATCGGCATGGCAGTCCATGCCCAGACAGCAGATGAATTGTTGGCGAAAGGGCGCGAGGCATTTATGGATTATCGGTTTGACGAAGCCGCCAAATTATACAGTCAGGCTAAAGCAAAAGCCAAGAAGAAGGACGAGTTTTTCGCCGACAAGCAGGAAAAATACACCAGACAACTGCGTCAGGCAGAGTCCTATCTGGAAAGGGTGGAGCAAATAGAGGTTATCGACAGTATATCTGTTCCTCGCGCGGAATTCTTCAAATCCTACAGACTGCCTGTTTCTGCAGGGAGACTTGGTGGCCATGAAGCCTTGCCTCGGCAATGGCGCGATGAGATAGAGACCGATTACGTTTTCACAAGCGAAAAGGGGCATTATAAGCTCTGGGCTCAGCCTTCTGATTCAACTGAATTCCGGGTTCTTGTAGAGTCGGCGCTTCTGACTGACGGGACGTGGTCAGAGCCTTCGGCGCTCGACGAGGACCTTTGCGAAGATGGAGACGCGGCCTACCCGTTCCTTATGTCGGACGGAGTGACACTTTATTACGCCGACAACGGCGAGTACTCAATCGGCGGCTATGATATAATGGTGGCTACCCGCGATGCCTCCGATGGCACTTTCATGCAGCCGAGCAATCTCGGTTTTCCATACAATTCACCATACGATGACTATCTTTTGGCAATCGATGAACTCAATGGTGTAGGCTGGTGGGCTACCGACCGGAATCAACTCGAAGACATGGTGACCATCTATGTCTTCATACCCAACGAACTTCGTAAGAATTATCCTGCTGATGAAGAAAATATAGTGGAACTCGCCCGCATCTCCGACTATTTCGCCACTCAGCCCGAAGATGCCGACTATGACAAACTTCTTGATACCATAGCCGCGATAGAACCGGGAGTTACCGAGCGGGAAAACGACTTTATACTCCCTGCGGGGAAGGGGCTCGTATATTATCGATACGACCAGCTCCCCAACGCTCAGGCCCGCACGGGAGTTAAGCGATATATGTCTTATCTTAAAGATCTTGCAGCAGATGAGAAAAGGCTGAGCGAAATGCGTAAGGAATATAACAGGACACATTCTGCCGACATAGGGCGCCGGATTAGCGTCTTTGAGAAAGAAGTCGAGAAGAACCGTAAGGAGGGCGAGAAGATACGTTCGGAAATGTACAAATCATTGCGATAGTATTCAGGCTTTACATTTTCACAAAAGAAGGATAACGAGCTTCGCACAAAATTAAAATCGGACTAACAAAAAAAATTATGATATCATTTACAATAGCAATTATAGTGCTTATAGTAGGCTATTTTGTCTATGGAACGATAGTTTCGAAAATATTCGGCCAGGATCCGAGCAGAGTTACCCCGGTGCACACGAAAGCTGACGGAGTGGACTATGTTGCGCTTCCGACATGGAAAATATTCCTGATTCAATTTCTGAACATCGCCGGGCTCGGTCCTATTTTCGGAGCGATTATGGGCGTGATGTTTGGCCCGGCTGCGTTCCTGTGGATAGTGTTCGGAACAATCTTTGCAGGAGCCGTCCACGACTACTTGTCGGGGATGCTCTCACTTAGGAGCGACGGAGCCTCATTGCCCGAGATAGTGGGTAACCAACTGGGTAACGGCGTCAAGAATGTTCTCCGTATTTTTTCGCTTCTTCTTATGATTCTTGTGGGAGCGGTATTCGTGTATAACCCCGCCGACCTACTCGGAATGCTTACGCCGGATCATCTTGACAAGACATTCTGGATCGTGGTGATTTTCGCATATTATATGCTCGCCACACTTCTGCCTATCGACAAGCTTATCGGCAAACTCTACCCGCTGTTCGGCTTTGCCCTTCTTTTCATGGCCGTAGGCATAATGGCAATGCTGTATGTGCATTATGATTCTATGCCCGAATTCTGGCACAACATGAGCAATCAGAGGCTTGATGCGGATTCTACCCCGATCTTCCCTATGATGTTCGTATCAATAGCCTGTGGCGCAATATCGGGCTTCCATGCTACTCAATCGCCGATGATGGCCAGATGCCTGAAGAATGAGAAACATGCGCGTCCGGTGTTCTATGGAGCGATGGTAACTGAAGGGGTCGTGGCTCTGATATGGGCGGCAGCGGCTATCGCATTCACCGGTGGCTATGGCGAACTCCAGCAGACCCTCGGGTCGAGCAGCCCGGCGGTTCTCGTAAATAACATTTCTCAGTCATGGCTTGGCGCAGCGGGGGGAATACTTGCCATTCTCGGAGTCATTGCAGCGCCGATTACTTCCGGAGACACCGCTTTACGTTCGGCAAGACTGATTGCGTCCGACTTCATGAAAGTGCCGCAACATAAAATAAGGCACCGCCTGGCTGTATCAGTGCCGATATTCGTGCTTTGCTTCGTGGTCATGCTGATTCCGTATGAGGCACTATGGAGATATTTCGCATGGTGTAATCAGGTTCTTGCCGTGTTCACATTATGGGCAATAACCGTATGGCTCGCAAGCAACGGCAAAGCATACATAATCACCCTTATTCCGGCAATGTTCATGACAGCCGTCACTACCACCTACATATTTTTCGCACCTGAAGGTCTGACAGCATTGACAACATCGGCTTTTGATACTCCCATTCCCTATGAAATTGCATTAGGGGCAGGACTCACTATCACTCTGCTTCTGACCGGATTATTTTTCAAGTATCAGCGAGGACTTCAGACCGCTCCCACTCCACCCGATGTATTGGCATGACAAGTAAGGAAATATCCAGACTGATTTCAGAGACGAAAACCTACAATCTGCATTCCCACACTGAATATTGCGATGGTCATGCGCCGATGGCCTCAATTGTCGAGGCTGCTGCAAAAGAGGGATTCCGGATATGGGGTATAACTCCCCATTCCCCTATTCCTATCGAGTCGGGATGCAACATGCTTCGCACGGATGTCGGCAGATATATTTCACGTGTCGGTGAGCTTCAGGATAAATATGGTGATGAACTGCGTCTGCTGACGGGGATGGAAGTGGACTTTCTCGGCCGTGACTTCGGGCCACATATCGATTACTTTCAGACACTTCCTTTGGACTACCGGATTGGGTCGGTGCATTTCGTGCCTAATCAGGATGGGATTTTAATAGATTGTGATGGAAGCGCCGAAAGGTTCAGAAAGAACCTTAAAGCCGGATATGCAGATGACTTGCGTTATGTGGTAGAGAAATATTTCGAACAGGTCCTGACCATGCAGGAACTTGGAGGGTTTGAGATTCTGGGGCACTTCGATAAAATCATAGGTAATGCATGCACCGTTGACCCGAACTTGGAAAATGAAGGATGGTACGAATCTCTTATTAAAGAAGTAATAAGGGGAGCTGCCGATTCCGGGGTAATTGTTGAGATAAACACGAAAGCGATTGAAAGCAGGGGGCGCTTTTATCCGTCAGAAATTTGGTGGCCAATGTTGAAAGAGTGCGGAGTAAAAATTGCAGTGAATTCAGATTGTCATTCTCCCGAACTGACAAATCTCGGACGAAATGAAGCATTAGAAAAATTTAGTCTCCTACATTAAATTATGAGAACGTAGGAGACTAAATAAGAAATTGCCGGGAAATAAGTTACCGTAAAATCAAATCCGGCTTATAATCTTTGCAAAATGTAGCTCTTTCCTTTCAGCTATCAGCTTTAACTCAATGTGGCTACCGGGTGCAAAATTACATCGGGTTCTCCATTGCTGAAATACCCATAGTTAGTGAATTTTCATATCAACGTCACTATTATTTTTAGAGAAAGTCGGGAAATAGTCAAAAGTAGGTATTGGGGACATGGATAATAATGAGTAATTTTGCTGCATGATTGACCGACAAAACAGATATTTATCGCGAAATACTCTCCGAGAGCTTATACGCGACAATAATATGCTGCTGATGGTGCTCAGCCGTTTCAATATACCTTTCGGATTCGGAGATTCGACAGTAGCTCAGGTCTGCGCCACGCATAATGTAGACTGCGATACATTTCTTGCTGTATGCAATCTTCTGAGCACAGGAGAGGCAAATGTGGAAAAGGTGCGTCTGGATTCACTCATCAATTATCTGAAGAAAGCTCACACATCGTTTCTGGAAGTAACTTTGCCCCGAATAAGAGAGCATCTTATCGAGGCCATCAGCTATTCAAAAGCAGACGAGGTCTCTTATCTATTGATAAAGTTTTTTGACGATTATGTTGAAGAAGTCAAAAGGCATATGGACCATGAAAACGAAGTTATATTCAGTTATGCCGAGAGTCTTATGAGCGGAAATTCGGATTCAATATGCAATATATCCGATTTCAATGCCAATCATGGTCATATGGCTTCCAAACTTCAGGAGCTGAAAGACATCTTTATCTATCATTACAACCATGCTGAAAATGCTCGCTTGAGCGTAACTTTATTCGATATCATAATGTGCGAGAAAGACATGATGGCCCATTTCGAAGTTGAGAAAAGATTGTTTATTCCGGCGGTAGAGCTGCTTGAAAGGAAGAAAGGTAAAGAGACTTTAATAGAAACAGATGACGCTGCGGAATCAGACTTATCGCCGGTCGAATTGTTAGGGGATAGAGAAAAAGAGATATTGAGCTGGGTAGCGAAAGGAAAATCCAATAAGGAAATAGCATCAGAATTATTTATTTCAGTTCATACAGTCACCACTCACAGAAGGAATATCTGTGCCAAATTGGATATTCATTCCACAGCCGGACTGACCATATTCGCCATCATCCACAACTTGGTAAAGATAGAAGAAATCGGCTCCACCCTGAAGTGAAGCCGAATATAATCTGTAAGCCCCCTTCCTTTTTTAATGGTAAGGAGTCTAAGCAAATAAGCATTTATTCCTCTTCCTGAGGTTCTTTGGGGAGGGTAAGGTGGAGTGCTGCCCAGCCGAGGATTCCGGCAAGCAGTGAGGCCACGAGGATGCCCAGCTTGGAATCATTCAGCAGCTCCGACATCAGCGGGTCGCCCGAGCCGAAAGAGAGATTGGCAATAAAAAGTGAAACCGTGAAACCTATACCTCCGAGCATCGATACCGAGGCAAGGCGCGCCCAGTTACCCCCTTCGGGCATGGGCGCCAAACCAAGCTTGATAGTCAGCCAGGAGAAGGAGAAGATACCGAGGAATTTTCCCAACACGAGCGCTATGATAATGGCAGGTGCGATTCCATGAAACAATTGTGACACTTCCATATCACCGAAGAAAATTCCGGCATTGGCGAACGCGAAAAGCGGAACAATAACGTAATTCACCAGAGGATGCAGCGTATCTTCCATATCCTGCAGCGGAGAAATCACCTTATCGGAAGCCGACTCTATCTCTTTGAGCCAGTTCAACTGATCCTTACTCAGAATTGTCCTTGAATTGAGGTGCTCATCATCCTCATGGGAGAAATGGCTGATATTCTTACGGATAGTCTTGATATAATTCTTGGGTGCGTACACCGGTTTGGCCGGAATAGTAAAAGCCACGATTACCCCCGCAATAGTAGGGTGAATACCGGCATTCAGAAAGAAGAACCAGACGAATGTACCGACGAAGGCATAGAACAGTTTAGACTGTATTCCGAAATAAGCCCCGGCAATCAGCACGGCGATACAAGCCGCGGCCCAGAGAAGCAAAGTGAAGTCGATAGAACCGCTATAGAAAATGGCAATTACAAGAATACCACCGATATCATCCACCACCGCAAGAGTCGTAAGGAAAATCTTCAGTCCGAGCGGCACGCGATTTCCGAGCATGGCCAGCACACCGAGAGAAAAAGCGATATCGGTCGCCATCGGAATCGCCCATCCATCAGCATAAGGAGTGCCACGTGCCATCAGAAAATAAATCAGCACCGGAAACGCCATTCCTCCGACAGCGGCTACGATAGGAAGCAACGCATTGCGGAAAGAAGAAAGTTCGCCAACGAGCACCTCTCGCTTAATCTCCAGTCCGACGGAGAAAAAGAAGAGCGCCATAAGTGCATCATTAATGAATGCCATGACACTCATCGGTTCGCCGTGATGACTGAACAGATTGAAAGAACCGACCTGGAGAGCGAGTTCGTGATTCCAGAGCGAATTATAGAAGTCGGTAAAATATGGCACATTGACGACAATAAGCGCAAGCGCAGTGGCGAAAATCAAGACATTTCCACCATTGGCGTAATTGCGGAGCGTCTTCCGCGCCGTGTAAAACACCGAAGCCATATTTTAGGCGGGATTTGGATTGTAGCGACCGTCGAGGATTTCAAAGAGCTGGTCGGAAGCGATTTTCGTTTTCACCTTATCGATACGGTCAGTCACCGTGCCATCACTGTCAAGGACGAATGTGGTGCGAACAATACCCATATATGCCTTGCCTGCCATAACTTTTGGCTGCCAGACTCCGGCGAGCTTACAGAGCGTGAGATCGGTGTCAGCGATAAGTGGGAACGGAAGATTATTCTTCTCAGCGAATTTCCGGTGGCTATCTTCGGAATCTTTACTTACTCCGATAACCTGATATCCCATGTTGAGGAAGGTCTGATAATTGTCACGGAAGTTCTGAGCTTCCACCGTGCAACCCGAAGTGTTATCCTTGGGGTAAAAATAAATGATGAATCTTTTACCGGGAAAATCCGAAAGACGAACATCCTTACCTTCGGCATCCTTGCCGAGCAAATCGGGAAACTTGCTCCCGATATCCATAAGCTTAATCTGGGAATCCATATAAAAAGCAATTTAGAAATTTCACATAATCGGGCCATTGGGGCCACTTTGATGAAAAGTTGTATATAATAATGAGGACACGCCTCATTATTATATACAACTTTTCAATGATATTAGTTTAATGATACCGGTGTCCACTTCAGAAAGTGAAGACCGGGATTTATACCGGAGATTCAGGTAAGGCCTCCGGTATGCAGTTACCGGGTAGAATCGTCTCAGTCAAGCTTGAGGACAGCGAGGAATGCCTTTTGCGGCACCTCGACCGAGCCAATCTGCTTCATGCGTTTTTTTCCGGCTTTCTGCTTTTCAAGGAGCTTACGCTTACGGGAGATATCACCGCCATAACACTTCGCGGTCACATCCTTACGGACAGCCTTGATAGTCTCACGGGCGATAATCTTCGCGCCGATAGCCGCCTGAATCGCTATATCGAATTGCTGGCGGGGAATCAGCTCCTTGAGCTTCTCACACATCCTGCGACCGAACTTTACGGAATTAGCCTCATGAGTGAGAGTGGAAAGGGCATCGACACTCTCGCCGTTGAGCAGGATGTCGAGTTTAACGAGCTTCGACTGACGGAAATCGTGGATATGATAATCGAAGCTTGCATAACCCTTTGATATGCTTTTAAGCTTATCGTAGAAATCAATCACGATTTCACCGAGGGGCATATCGAAAGTAAGTTCCATTCGGTTGCCTGAAATATATTCCTGCTTTACGAGTTCGCCGCGTTTACCGAGGCAAAGCGTCATGATAGGACCGATATAATCGGCCTGAGTTATTATTGTGGCACGGATATATGGCTCCTCTATGTAATCAATGGATGATGGCTCCGGGAGTCCGGAAGGATTATGCACTTCAGTCTTATTGCCCTTTTTGTCCGTTACGATATAAGAAACGTTGGGGACAGTGGTAATCACATCCATGTCGAATTCCCTACCGAGACGCTCCTGAACTATTTCCATATGGAGCAGTCCGAGGAAACCGCATCTGAATCCGAATCCGAGGGCAGCCGATGACTCGGGTTGAAAAGTAAGCGAAGCATCGTTCAGCTGCAATTTCTCGAGCGATGCACGCAGATTCTCGAAATCTTCCGTCTCAATGGGATAAACCCCTGCGAACACCATCGGCTTCACTTCCTCGAACCCTTCGATAGCTTTGTCGCAGGGATGGTTCACATGGGTGATGGTATCCCCCACCCGAACCTCCTTAGAGGATTTGATTCCGGAAATTATGTATCCCACATTTCCGGCCGAAATCTCCTTTCTGGGCGACATTTCAAGTTTGAGGACACCGACTTCATCGGCATGATATTCCTTGCCTGTCGAAACGAACTTCACGAAGTCATCTTTCCGCAGGGTGCCGTTTACTATTTTATAATAAGCGATGATACCTCGGAACGGATTGAACACGGAGTCGAAAATCAGAGCCTGAAGCGGGGCCTCAGGGTCACCCTTTGGGGCGGGCACCCGTTCGACAATCGCACGCAGGATGTCATCGACACCCATTCCGGTCTTTCCGGAGGCGCGTATAATCTCCGACGGATCGCAGCCGAGCAGGTCGACAATCTGGTCCTCCACCTCATCAGGTTTGGCGCTCTCCAGATCACATTTGTTGATTACCGGAATAATCTCAAGATTATTGTCGATAGCCATGTAAAGGTTGGATATAGTCTGTGCCTGTATTCCCTGAGAGGCATCGACAATAAGGAGAGCACCTTCACAAGCGGCAATTGAGCGGGACACCTCATAAGAGAAATCGACGTGTCCCGGAGTATCAATCAAGTTGAGCGTGTAATGCTCGCCATCAAGAGCATAATCCATCTGGATCGCATGGCTCTTGATGGTGATTCCACGTTCGCGTTCAAGATCCATGTCATCGAGCACCTGAGCCTCCATATCCTTGGCATCAACGGTATTGGTGCGTTCAAGGAGGCGGTCGGCCAGAGTCGACTTACCATGGTCGATATGAGCTATTATACAAAAATTTCGTATATTCTTCATTCAGTGATTTTATTTGCAATCAAGCGGGCAACGCGGTTTGATTTGCTTAAAGAAATCATTGCCCTTGTTGTCAACGAGAATGAAAGCGGGGAAATCCTCCACATCTATTTTCCAGATTGCTTCCATACCGAGTTCGGGATATTCGAGAAGCTCAACATTCTTGATAGAGTTCTGAGCGAGGATAGCGGCAGGGCCACCGATTGAGCCGAGATAGAAACCTCCATGCTTTTTACAAGCGTCAGTGACTTGTTGAGAGCGGTTGCCCTTCGCAATCATCACCAGTGAGCCACCGGCAGCCTGGAACTGGTCAACATAAGAATCCATACGTCCGGCAGTTGTCGGGCCGAACGAACCTGAAGGCATACCTTCGGGCTTCTTTGCCGGGCCGGCGTAATAGATAGGATGATCCTTGAGATATTGAGGCATAGGCTCGCCGGCATCGAGACGCTCTTTTATTTTAGCGTGGGCGATATCGCGGCCCACGATGATAGTGCCCTTGAGAGAAAGCCTTGTGGAAACGGGATATTTGTCGAGTTGGGCGAGAATCTCCTCCATCGGGCGGTTTAGATCAACCTTTACAACCTCTCCTTCGCCCACACTGCGAAGTTCTTCCGGAATAAGCTGACCGGGGAACTCATCAAGCTTTTCAATCCAGAGACCGTCACGGTTGATTTTGGCCTTCACGTTGCGGTCTGCCGAACAGCTCACGCCCATTCCGACAGGGCAGGAGGCTCCATGGCGGGGCATACGGATTACGCGGACATCGTGGGCGAAATACTTACCGCCGAACTGAGCGCCAAGTCCAAGATTCTGGGCAGCTTCGAGGAGCTCTTTCTCAAGTTCCACATCGCGGAACGCATGGCCGTATTCATTACCTTCGGTGGGAAGATTGTCATAATACTTGACAGATGCCTTCTTGACAGCGGCGAGGTTCGCCTCTGCAGAAGTTCCTCCGATTACGAATGCGATATGATATGGAGGACAGGCAGCAGTGCCGAGACTTTTCATCTTTTCGATAAGGAAAGGAACGAGCGTCTTCTTGTTGAGAATGGCCTTAGTCTCCTGATAGAGATAAGTCTTATTGGCCGAGCCACCCCCCTTAGCTACGAAGAGGAACTTATATTCATCGCCTTCAGTGGCATGGATTTCAATCTGAGCCGGAAGATTGCATCCCGTGTTAACTTCCTCATACATAGTGAGTGGAGCATTCTGAGAATAGCGAAGATTATTTTCGGTATAGGTTTTATATACACCCAGTGATATTTTCTCCTCGTCATCGCAACCGGTCCACACCTGCTGACCTTTATAAGCAGCACAGATAGAAGTGCCCGTGTCCTGGCAGAACGGAAGGATACCCTTGGCTGCCACCTCCGCATTGCGAAGCATAGTCAGGGCAACAAACTTATCATTTTCCGAAGCCTCCGGGTCAGCGAGAATCTTGGCGACCATCTCATTATGCTCGCGGCGGAGCATAAACGAACAGTTATGTGAAGCCACGTTTGCAATTACAGTAAGAGCCTCCGGGTCAACCACGAGCATCTCATGGCCATTCCAGTTCTCAACTTTTACATAATCTTTGGTAATAAGCTGATACTCAGTAGTATCAGGCCCCAGGGGGAACATCTCCTGGTAGTGGAAGGGTTTTGTAGCCATTATTGTCGGTTCTGATTACTAATAATATCGGCAAATTTAGCAAAAAAGTCGCACATGGCAAAATGATAGGGTGAAGATGAGTTGAAAGTTGCATACTTCACCAATAATTTGTAAATTTGCAGATAATTCAGGAAACTCGACCTAACCACACATGAAACTAACTCGACTGGGCCTCTGCGCGATAGCGTGCATAGCAATAATGGCTGGCGGCTGCTCGTCAAACAAGGAGGTAAATTATTTTCAAGAACTGCAGGCCGGTCAGGAGTATACACTTCCGGCCTTGACTTCCATAAAGCTTCAACCTGACGACAAGCTAACGATAATAGTGAGCACGAGCGATGCGCGGTTGAATTCTCTTTACAATCTTCCGATAGCCGATGCTCGGTTGAACCAAGCCGCATCGGGCTCATCAAATACGCCATCATATTCCGGTAATGTGGCAGCATATACCATTGACAAGCAGGGAGATATTAACTTCCCGGTGCTTGGCAGGCTTCACATCGCCGGGATGAACCGTGAGCAAGTTGCGGAATACATCCGGCGTGAGCTTATCAGCAGAGACCTTGCCAAGAACCCTATAGTCACCGTGGAATATCTCAATCTGAGCGTATCGGTGATGGGGGAAGTAACCAAACCGGGATTATACACATTCAACAAGGAGAATTTTACCATACTTGATGCACTGAGCGCTGCAGGCGACCTTACCATTTTCGGAAAGCGCAACAACATAAAGGTACTCCGCGAAGAGAACGGGAAGCAGAAAGTCTATGAAGTGAATCTTAATTCAGGCCATGATCTGATGAATTCACCGGTGTATTATATGAAGCAGAACGATGTGATTTATGTTGAGCCCAATTCAACCAAGGCCCGTACATCCACACCCAACGGAAATGCCGTGATGACTCCATCGTTCTGGATTTCAATAGCATCGTTCATTGCAACGATAGCTGTGCTTGTAATAAAATAATCCCCAAAGATTTAGATGGCAACAATTATTGAGAACGGAGAGGCCGCAAAACCGAGTAGTCAGAAGCCGTCACCGATAAAAAAATATGGAGTTCGTTTTCAGGAATACTTGTATATGTGCCTGACGAACTGGTATTGGTTCGTGATTTCGATAGTGGTATGCATGACAATCGCATTCATCATGATTAAGAAGACCGAGCCGACCTTCAGCACTACTGCATCAATATTGATAAAGACCGACTCTCAGGGACGTTCGGTGTCGGGAACTGACGCCATGTTCGAAGACCTGGGACTGACAAGCACAAATAACAGTCTGAACGACGAGGTGCAGATAATCCAGTCGCCTGACCTGATGCGCGATGTGGTGCGCAAGCTGAACCTCCAGATTTCATATGCTTCTCAGGGAAAATTCCGGATGGTAGACCGTTACGGAAAGGGTCTGCCGGTTCAAGTGTCCATGCCTGATGTCAAGGAAGACGCGCTTGCCACATTTCATATCGAATTCACGAAGGATGGGGATTTTGAAATAAGCGATTTGAGTCTGAATGGAAAGAGCCTTGGCGACAACGTATATAAAGGCCGGTTAGGGACGTCGATATCGACTCCATTAGGCGAAATACTTGTAACACCGGGGGAAGGTCTTGAAACAGCACCTTTTGATGAAATGCAAGTGACCCACAAGCCGATAAAGACAGCAGTGGCATATTTCAACGACCATTTGAAAGTAACGACCGACGAGCGGTCGTGGAACCTGGTAAACATGACTCTTACTGACACGTCATGTGAACGCGCTGCCGATGTTCTTAACCAGTTGATCGCGAGCTATAACGACCGGTGGATGCGCGACAAGCGCACTTTGGCCGAGAATACCAGTAAATTCATCGATGACCGCGTTCAGCTGCTCCAGGATGAACTTGGCTCAGTTGATAACGACATATCATCGTTCAAGAGCGCCAATATGGTGCCCGATGTTGAGGCTGCAGCAACTCTATACATGAGTCAGGCTTCGCAGGCATCCCTGGCCCTGAAAGACCTCCGCAATCAGGAATACATGGCCAAATATATCCGCAATTATCTGAAGAACACCGACAATCATGGAAAACTTCTTCCGTCGAATGCGGGAATCGACAACATGAGCCTCTCGACCCAGATTTCCCAATACAACACCAAGGTTCTTGAACGCAACAGTCTCGTATCGCAGAGTTCAGCCAATAACCCCCTCGTAGCCGAACTTGACGCTGACATATCAGCCATGCGTGGAGCCTTGATAGCGGCCATCGACAACGAACTGGTATCACTCGCCGCCCAGATCCGCAGCCAGGAAGGATTGACAGGGTCAGCTCAGTCGAAGATCGCTTCCAACCCAAAGCAGGCCAAATATCTTCTGAGCGTGGAACGCCAGCAGAAAGTGAAGGAATCCCTCTATCTCTATCTTCTCCAGAAGAGAGAGGAAAATCAGCTCAACCAGGTCTATACTTCCTATAATACTCGAATTGTAAGGGAACCTGATGCTGATAACGGCCCGATTGCTCCCGACAAGAGTAAAATCATGCTTATAGCTCTTGCGATAGGTTTTGCAATTCCTGCATTGGTGATATATCAGAGAGAGTTAATGGTGCATGTGGTGCGCGGTCGTCGAGACATCAAAGACATGAAAATCCCATTCGCCGGAGAGCTCCCTCTTCACGGGCATAAGAAAAAATTCAAGCTGAGCAAGAAAGAAGATGGAAAGAAAAAATACAAGCCTCTGGTTGCCGTCAAGGAAAACAGCCGTAATTCCATCAATGAGGCCTTCCGAATGCTTCGCACAAACATAGAATTCATGCTTGCCTCCGATCCGAATGCGAAGGTCATCATGCTGACATCCTTCAATCCCGGCTCGGGAAAGACTTTCATCGGCTACAATCTTCCGCGAACATTCGCCATAAAGGGTAAGAAATCTATCGTTCTTGACCTTGATATGCGCAAATCGTCACTAAGTAAATATATTGACCGAAAAGATCAGGGAGTGTCCGATTATCTTGCCAACAGGATAGAAGACATCAACACCATAATCCAACCGGTGAAAGACTGCCCGAATCTATCGTTAATACCGGTCGGCACGATTCCTCCAAATCCGACGGAATTACTCTTCAGCGACAGATTTGCCAATATGATTTCCTATCTGAAGCAGCATTATGACTATATCTTCCTTGACTGTCCGCCGGCAGAGGTAGTGGCCGATGCATCCATCATCAGTAAATATTCCGATATGACACTCTTCGTGGCCCGCGCCGGGGTGATCGATCTTCAGATGCTTCCCATTATCGATGAGATGTATGAGAACAAGACATATCCGAATATGGCGCTTATCCTCAACGGCACGATAGATGCGGGCAATTCCTATACGAAAGGATATGGGAATCCCTACGGCTACGGTTACGGCTATGGTTACGGCTATGGATACGGTTCGGGATACCATGCCGATGAAGATGAAGAAGCCAATAGCTGACAGTCATCTCTTTCGCATCATCACAAAGACAAAATCCATAAACCATGAAAGGCATCGTACTTGCCGGAGGCTCCGGCACCAGGTTATATCCGATCACGAAAGGCGTCAGTAAGCAATTGCTCCCCATCTATGACAAGCCTATGGTGTATTACCCCATATCGGCATTGATGCTTGCGGGAATCCGCGACATACTGATTATCTCCACGCCGGCCGACCTTCCGGGATTCAAACGGTTGCTGGGAGATGGTTCAGACTATGGAGTAAGGTTTGAATATGCGGAGCAGCCATCGCCCGATGGGCTCGCTCAGGCTTTCATAATAGGGAAAGATTTTATTGGAGATGATTCTGCTTGTCTGGTTCTTGGCGACAACATTTTCCACGGCGCAGGGTTCTCAATGCTTCTTAACGAGGCCGTGAAAGATGCGGAGGAAAATGGGAAAGCAACTGTTTTCGGCTACTGGGTGGATGATCCTGAGAGATATGGTGTAGCAGAATTCAACGATGAAGGCAAATGTCTCTCAATAGAAGAAAAGCCCAAGAATCCAAAAAGCAATTATGCCGTGGTAGGCCTTTATTTCTATCCCAATAAGGTTGTGGACGTGGCATCGCATATCACGCCATCAGCAAGAGGCGAACTGGAGATCACCTCCGTTAATCAGGAATTTCTGAAGGATGGGGAATTGAAGGTGCAGGTTCTGCCGCGAGGATTCGCTTGGCTCGATACCGGCACTCATGACTCGCTTGCCGAGGCTTCGATATATGTGGAAGTATTAGAAAAAAGACAGGGGCTTAAGATAGGTTGTCTTGAAGGGATCGCTTATCGTAAAGGATGGATAAGTGAAGATAGGATGCGTGAGATAGCAGCGCCAATGTTGAAAAACAACTACGGAAAATATCTAATAAAAGTGATTGAGGAACTTAACGGAGTAAGCGAAATTTAAATAAACAGGCATGGAAGTAACAGCAACTCCAATAGCAGGGGTCTACATCATAGAACCGCGGATATTCAAGGATTCGCGGGGCTATTTTTTTGAGAGTTATAGCGAACGTCAGTTCCGGAGCGAAGTGGCAGATGTAGATTTTGTTCAGGACAATGAGTCGTGTTCGTGTCGAGGAGTAATGCGAGGACTTCATTTCCAGCGGCCGCCTTACACCCAAGCCAAACTCGTGAGGTGCGTCCGTGGTTGCGTGCTTGATGTTGCTGTGGATCTTCGCAAAGACTCCCCTACCTATGGCAGTCATATAGCAGTTGAACTGTCGGAGGAGAATCACCGAGAACTCTTTATTCCTCGAGGTTTCGCCCATGGCTTTGCCGTGCTTAGCGAGACGGCAGTGTTTCAATACAAATGCGATAATTATTATGCACCGGAAGCCGATGGAGGTATCTCGATACTTGACACATCACTCGGCATCGACTGGCGTATATCTCCTGAAGAGGCCATATTGTCGGAAAAAGACAAGAAGAATCCGCTCTTTAAAGATTTCGAGTCTCCATTTTAAATTCCGGCCTGATGGGAGATTAGTGGGGGTAAGTTTTGAGGATTGGGATTACAGGGAGGATTGAGAGAATCGGGAAGGGGGTTTAATGGGTTTGGAGGTTATGGAGAGTTCATTGGTGCGTGAGAAAAGTGTTCCAAAAGGTATTTACACCATCCTTGCAATTGCGGGGCTGGTGCTTCTTTGTGTGAATCCTCATTTCACACAAGGCCATGATAATATGAATGTGCTGCTTAACGCGGCGATGTGCCTCTCCCCTGCCGTACTGCTGTTAAAACGCGGACGAGTGGTGATAACGCGGGTGGATCTGCCTTTCGGGATCATGATTCTATGCGTGATATTGTTCCCGTTGCTTTTTCACAGGGAGACAATCCGGTTGTCGACAATGCTGTTTCTCTGCGCATATTGCGTCTACATCATGATGCTTGCGCGCCTTGTAAGAGTTGCCGAAATAGATTCTCTGGTTCTTTGCAAGGTAATCAGATGGATTGTTTATAGCTACGCCATCGTGCTCGTCATTCAGCAGATATGTGTTCTTTTGGGCTGGACAGTGCCTATGTGGTCTATTCCATATCAGGACCCTTATAAGCTAAATTCGCTGATGCCTGAACCATCTCAGACGAGCCTTGTGCTTGGCATTCTGATGTATTTTTACACCCAGACGCTTATATCACGCAACAGCGACTATACACTTTGGGAGTGTATCAGGGAATCGCCCGTGACATGGATATGCTACATATGGACAATCTCCACGACTCATAATGCCACGATGCTTTTGTTCGGTCCGCTTTTTCTGCTACCCTTCATCAACCGCAAGAGCTGGCCATGGTATCTGGCAGCGGGTCTGGCGCTGATAGTTACTTTGTGGATTATCCCATCGGGGAAATTCGTGCGACTTGACAGAGTGAGGAATTTTGGAGTAGCATTACCGAGCCTCGATGAAAGAAAAATGCTCGCCGCTGACACAAGCATTTCAGCCCGGGTTTTACCGACACTCCACGGAGCGGAACTGATTGACATGAGCAATCTCGACACTTATATCGGTCATGGGGTTGACGCCGAACGGCGCGATACTCCTCCGGCCCCCTGCGGAGAGAGGCGTACCGGGTCTGCCGGAATATTCAACATATGGTATAATTACGGTCTTCCATCTGCTTTGGCATTCTGGGCCGGAATCTTTATCCTTACGATAATAAAGGGGCGTCCGCTGACAATCCTGACTTTTGCCCTTGCCTTCATCCTCAGCGGAGATTATAACGTGCAGTTCGTATGGATGGTACTCGCCTTTTCCATGGTTTACAAGTATTCAATATGCGGTGAAAGACGACTGCTCGAGACTATATCAGGTAATGGTTAGGAACAAAGAAAAGAAGATACGAGTAGCCGTGATTGGTTCACAGGGCGTTCCGGCACAATATGGTGGCTTCGAGACACTCGTTGAGAATATCATCAGTCATCGGAGCGACAACGTGTTGTATACAATCTTCTGTAGCCGGCCGGATATGGACACTGACCTGAGCAGCTACAAAGGGTGCCGTCTTGAATACATTTCGATGCGGGCGCATGGGATTATGAGCGTGCCTTACGATATACTGTCGATGATAAAAGCAATTCGTGGATATGACGTGCTTCTGATTCTTGGGGTGTCAGGTTGTGTGTTTCTACCCGTAATCCGTATGCTGACAAGGGCGAAGATACTGGTAAATATCGATGGTCTGGAGCATAAGCGTGAGAAGTGGAATTCAGCAGCCAAAAGATATTTAAAATTTTCATTGGGATGCTGTATCCGCTGGGCTCATGAGATAATTTCTGACAATGCCGGCATCAGGGATTACGTGATTAAGGAGTATGGTCGCGAACCCAGGCTCATAGCCTATGGGGGAGACCACGCGGTGAGAAATGTATCCATGCCGCGGCAAGATGCCATCCTTGAATTTTACGGCCTGAAACGGGGTAATTACGACTTAAGTATATCGCGCATCGAGCCTGAGAATAATTGCGAACTGACATTAAAGGCCTATGCTGAAACAGGGCAAAGGCTGGCCTATGTAGGCAACTGGAATCACAGCGATTTCTCGCGTGATCTATATAACAGATATAAGGGAATAGAAAATATAAGACTGATAAAATCAGTCTATGACCTTGACATCCTCTATTCTTTACGTGCAAATGCGCGCCGATACGTTCACGGTCATCGCGCCGGGGGCACAAATCCATCGCTTGTGGAAGCCATGTTCTTCAATATGCCGATAATAGCTTTTGACGTGGTGTATAATCGGGAGACCACCCGGAACCGGGCCTATTACTATACAGATGCCGATAGCCTGAAGGAACTGATAGTCAGAAATGACCTTGAAGGGGCGGCCACAAGCTCATTTGCGCGCAGGGAATATGTATGGTCATCGATAGCGTCGGAATATGAAGCTCTATATATACCTTAGTGCGCATGGCTTTACAGGCCATGAGAGCGTTAATGTGCCAGAGGGTATATCTCCGATGGATCTGACACGATATGGTCGGCATAAGCGGAACGGAGTTCGGAAACGGGACGGAATCCCCAGGTGACACCTACCGAATCAATACATGCTCTTCGGGCGGTTTCCATATCAACCGCAGAGTCTCCAACCATCATCACATCCGCCTTCGGAGTCGGCGCCTGACTTAATATATCAAAAACTACCGATGGGTCCGGCTTCTTGGGAAAGTCTGAGCGCTCCCCTCTTAAAGCTGCAAACTCAACGTCGGGGAAATAATGCGGTATAATTTTTTCAACGGCAGCCTGATACTTATTGGATGCGACAGCAATCCGTATGCCTTCGGCGCGAAGCGAACGAAGCAATTCCGGGATACCGGGATATGGGCGCGTCTGGTCAGTGCAATGATCATCGTAATACTCCCTGAAATCCTCAAGAAGCTTGTCGATTTGCTCCGGAGAAGCATCCGAAGCCGCCCTTTCCATAAGCTTGCGCACACCGTCTCCTACCATATAATTATATGAAGACAAAGGATGCTCGTTATAACCGTTCTTCTTCAGTGCATAATTTGTAGCTGTTCCCAAATCAGCTATAGTATTGAGCAAGGTGCCATCAAGGTCAAAAATTACAAGTTGCTTCATAAGTTCAAAATTACCGGGCCCCAAGGCCATTCTATTTAATAACAAATCATATGCTTAAATTCCCCGGCGCTCTCCAATTTTCTATTTCGGGCAAAATAGCCGATCGGTAAAGATTAATGTATTTCTTAGCCCCATGGTTCGGGCCAACATTGCGCATATCCAATAAGGCTACATCCACTAAAATTTCTTGATGCCAGGGTTAAATCAGAACGGGTAACCGATGGAGAAATGGAAAGCATGGTCGCGTCCCCACTTTGGATGAAACAGAGGCCAGGGCTCCTCACCTACCGCCGGGTTGTGAGCCTTCATTCCCAAATCTAAACGTATGAGGAAATAATTGAAGTCAAGACGTATACCAAGCCCGTATGCAGCAGCGAGCTCCTTATAGAAAGAATTGAACTTAAACCTGCCATAGGGCTGGGTTTCATAGTTTCGTATTGTCCAGATATTCCCTAAATCCACAAAAAGCCCGGTCTCTATCACCCAGAACAGTTTCAGGCGATATTCAGCGCTTAGATTAAGTCTGATATCCCCACACTGATACATGAAATCGCTTACCGAATTTCTACCCGGGAATCTGCCCGGACCGAGTGTCCTAACAGCCCAGCCGCGGACTCCGTTGGCTCCGCCGCCGTAGAAACGTTTTTCGAAAGGAAGCACATAGCTGTTTCCGTAAGGAACCCCGACACCGAGTCCGACGTAGCATGCCAGGGCGTTGCGCCTGTCGAACGAATGCAGATAAGAGAAGTCCGCATCCGCTCGCACATATTCCGAGAAGCGTATACCGAACACCTTATAGGGGTCATCATGGAAATCCCTGTGTGGATATGCTGCCCGGCATATTCCGAAAAGCAGATTGCCGGCAGTCTCCGCCTGAACGCGCACCGTCACTACATTACGATTGTTGGTAAGCCTGAAAGGCGATTCGCGCCTCTTGCTTGTATAATAATAGTTGAACCCGGCACGCATGATGAAATGGTCCTCATAGCTGTAACGCAGCAGCGGATTGTCGGGAGCTATCTCATCGATGAAGTTATATGTGCTTTTCGGCAGAAATACATAGTTGATGTCGATTGGCGTGACGGTATAGCGGAATCGTGCCGAATGCTCGCTCCATTTATAGCTCCAGCCGGCTGTGGAAATGATTCGCGTATATTCGGGCCGCTCCTGGTAATTGAGAGAGAGATGTATTTCAGTCGATGCGCGCACCTTGCGCTTGAAAGAATCAGAAAGAAAAGGAGCCTTGAACTTAGGAAAATTGATTGAAGATTCTATTCCATATTCCATGAACCGGTTATGGATAAATCCCTCGAGCTTGCCGTTGATAGCCTGATAGCTTCCTCGAAGTTTGAGAGTGAGCAGTTCGGAGCCCCGGCCAACATTTCTATGGGAATAGTTGACCGACGCCGCCACTCCGAGGTCTCCTTCTGAATTAGTGCCTTCGAGCTCGAGCGTAACGCTCTGTGAACGCCCCGGCGTCAGAAGGATATATGCATCGACAAGTCCGATGTCACCCAGCCGCCCGGCAGGAATCATTCTTACCTGCGCCATTTTTATGATGGATAACCTTCCGAAAGCTGAATAAGTGTTTTCCACATCCCTCTGACGGAAAATCGCCCCCGTGCGGAGATAAACATTGTCATAAACGACCGATGGCCTAAGATAAGGCTTCGGGCCGTTGAGAATAATAAGATCCTTATATTTCACGGTGTCGGATGAAGCCCAGGAATTAGGATCGGCCTCCGGAGAGCCATTGAAGTCAGTAATCACCACAATCTTTCTGACAATATATTTGTTATGGGTGAGGACTTCCGGTGTCGAGGAAGATCGCTGATATGGAGGATTGACGATCATGGTCAAGTCAACATCATACACACCCTCGGTGGTATCGGCATTGAAAGTAATATATTCCTTAGAGAAGGCCCAATAACCACGATTGCGCATCCTGTTTGCAATCCATTCTCTTTGTGTTTCAAGCACTGAACGGTCAAGGATATTGCCGGGCTTCACGATAAATCTTACGGAATCCCGCATTATCAGTTTCCGGATGGAGTCATCCGGAAACTGATAATTTATAGAGTTTATCACATGCGGGCGCCCCGGATAAAGCTTGAAACCGAGATCAATTTTCCGATGGATAGAATCGGGTTGTCTTTCCACCATCACTTGAGAATGGAGAAATCCGGCATTGTTCATCGCCGCAACCAGCTGGGCCGAATCGGAGACAGTGGCATTCTCATCATAAATGACGGGAGCCTCTCCAAGGCGGCGCATCCACTTGTTCCACCAGTTTGTAGAATCCTGCCCGCTCATATTATAGACGCCGAGTCGCAAGCGCGAAATATGAAGAAATCGGTTGTTGGGTCTCTGTCTCACATAAGTCATCATCGAAGAGGAAGAAAGAGTCCCGGTGGAATCGTTGACTGCAATCCTTACGTTATCGAGCAACAGGCTACCCTGAGGGACATGACGCGTCGGAGAGCAAGAGCACAGAACCGCTAAAAGCGGCACTATGGCCCATGACCAACTATATTTCCATCTTCTTACTTTCATTTCTCTTTTTTCCCGAATTCAGGATTTATATGCAGGGGGAGGCAGACCAGGAATGTAACAATGCAACAAATCATCACCCACCAGAAGAAATTGACGTAACCCGACGGACCGGTAGCACTCCAGATGTTGAAGCGGCTAAGGAAATCGTGAATCCAACCGGCAGCCATACCCGGAAGCATCATTCCCAGAGCCATAAAAGCCGTGCAGAAAGCATAGTGAGAGGTTTTGCTCGGTCCCTGGCTGAAATAGATTAGATAAAGCATGAACGCGGTGAATCCGAATCCATAACCGAACTGCTCGATAGCGATAGCCGAACATATCAGGAAGAAATTCTCCGGCTGCCACATGGCGAGGAAACAATAGACAAGACAGGGCAGCGTAAGACTCAAAGCCATCGGCCACAACCACTTCTTCAGGCCACCGCGTGATATTGCGATACCTCCGAGGACGCCACCGGCAAGTAAAGCCACCACTCCGACAGTTCCATTCACAAAACCGACCTGAGTGGTGGAAAGCCCGAGCCCTCCATCAGCAATGGAAGCTTTAAGAAACGGTTGAACGAGCTTTATACACATTGCTTCAGGAAGCCTGTAGAGGAGCATAAAAAGCAATGCTGTGCCGACATATGGCTTGCGGAAGAAAGTGACGAAAGTCATTGCGAAATCGCGGAGGATTGTGCGCGAAGTGACCCCCTCAACCGGATGGTCATCGGCAGGACGAGGCATTGCATATATATGATATATGCCCGCGAAAAGGAAGAACACCGAAAGGACCGTGAAGACAATGCTCCAGGCCGATGCTATGGTCTCACAAGTGGATTCCAGATATCCCGCGAGCATCACGAGCCCACCCTGTCCGATAACGCTTGCAACCCGATAGAATGTGGAGCGGACTCCTACAAAGGCAGCCTGGTCATGATCAGAAAGAGCGAGCATATAATAACCGTCGGCCGCGATGTCATGAGTGGCCGAGAGGAAAGCAAGAATCCAGAAACAGACAAGAGTAGAGGCGAAAAACATCGAAGTGGGCAGAAGGAAAGCCACGGAGCCCAAGGCTACGGCCATAAGAAGCTGCATTGCGATGGTCCATAGGCGTTTAGTCTTAAATAAGTCTACAAACGGGCTCCAGAATGGTTTTATAACCCAAGGGAGATATAGCCATCCCGTATAGAATGTCATTTCGGCGAGACCAACCCCCATATTAGTATACATAAGTACTGTCAGCACGTTCACTGCGAAATAAGGGAGTCCTTCGGCAATATATACGGTCGGAATCCAAGCCCATGGACGTCCGGAAAACCTCCTTGAATCAATTTCTTTATTCATGAATCATTTCTTAAGTAAAAGGTCATAAGAGCTCAAGATTAGTGCCCGGGTAATAGAAATCAAGAATCTCCCGGAATTGCCTACCTTCGAAAGCCATTCTTGCTGCTCCAATCTGGCACAATCCTACGCCATGCCCCCACCCTCTGCCTTCAAGCAGGAATCCTTCCCTCTCATCCATAATGTCAAACCGGGAGCTGTATAGGCAATCATCGGTCAGAAGACGGCGGATAGCGAGTTCCTTCCCTATCTCAACACTACCGTCCGCTCCGGATATAATTATCCTCACCGCTCTGCCGGAGGGACCCCGACGGCTGACTTCAAGTGTTTTTACTGTTCCGACATCGATTCCATATCTTGATTTGACTCTATCGCGAAGCCATTGCCTGCCGACTCGCCTACTCCATTGATAAAAATCTTGTGTAGCTGCGTCATAATTCTTAAGGGCTGCAGAAAGAAACTCATTCCTGGAAGATTCAGTCATATCGGAAAGGTTGCACCATGAATCTTCCTTTGACACCAGATAATCGTAATCCTTATCCGCCCAGCATGATGAGAAAATTTCAGTTCGGCCCCCGCAACACTTCGAGAACCGGGCATCGGCAAT
The DNA here is from genome assembly GCA_029055345.1 of Muribaculaceae bacterium. GTDB lineage: Bacteria > Bacteroidota > Bacteroidia > Bacteroidales > Muribaculaceae > Lepagella. The sequence continues at coordinate 79,837 of JAIDDJ010000023.1, forward strand.
CTGACCCTCCCGATCCTTAATGACAAGACCTCGGGTGGCTTCGACTGCTTTGAGAGCTGAAGAAGGAATCACTTCCGGCAGGCCCTGAAACCTTTGGCAATGGTCATCGCTGCAGACATCAAAACCCACATGGGAATCGGCCTCCTCCCACCCTATATGAAGTGCAGCCTCATCAACTCTTCCGGACTCAGACTTATGCGAATCACCCAGAATCTTTCTCATAGCCCAGCTCCGGGATATAACGGCATGGGCCTTGAGAAACTCAAGCGGTGCAGAGGGGTTCATCTCACTTGAAATCACCGAAAGGACATAGGCCTCCAAAGGGACCGTCATGACAGACTGAATCGGAGGCCGGGACGATTCAAGAAGTTCAAGTTCCCCCGGAACGAAAGCCGTGATGGTCTTCCGCCAGTGGAAGCCATATCCAATCAGTAGGTTTTGAATCATAAATCCTGACATACCATTCCTGACACAAGCTTCTGCCTGCGGCAACCCGTCGGTGAGCAATCCTACCCTGATAACTTTTTCAGCCTCACTCATGATTCAAACTTTATACCGGGATTTTATTTCCGATGGTAGACCATCTGCAAAAGCCACCTCGGCGTAAATCCGGCGGATATCTTCATCGGTAAGAGCCATAAAATCCTCCTCTCGCGGAGTAATTATTATTCCAGCCATGTCAATCGCGCCCGGACTGACGATACGCTTAAGCGGCTCTTCCGAAAAATAACAATCCGGCCTGTGAGCCCTTCGCGGAATGATTACTATTCTCAACAACCCTGACTCATCAATCCACATAAAGGAGTTGAGAAGTCCGGTATCAGGGAGTCCTGTTACGGCATCCATACCAAATGCATTCCTACATTTGGCGAGAGCTTCCATACCGGTTTTATCAGGGGTGATGACAGCACTCAGAAAACTGAAAGGAAGGTCGAGTCTGAAATCTTCGGAGCTCATCCATCCGGGTCTTGATGCAGGATGACATTCTTCTGTAAGACGGATTAAAGGGAGTTCCGATTTAAGGACAGCCTGCGCATGCTGATGGTCGGGAGCGGATGCGCCGGCGCGGGCGCCGTTGTAAAATATCACGAGATCCGGGGCAGCCTCCGCCATAGCTGCCATTTCCAGAGGTATGTCAGCCTGCGGAGTGTGGGATGGGTTAACGATAGTGAAATGAACCGGAAGGATAGGAAACGGATTGACAAGCAGTTGCCAGCCGGCAACCCAACTGAGTGTATTCTGACAATCAGGCCTGTTGGATTCACATAGGAAACATGGGCGCTCAGCAATAGAACGCGCATCGACATTTGCGGCGGAAGAACGTATTCTCGCCGGATTAAGCTGCACGGCACAATGGAAATCGCCGAGAATGAGATTACGGCGGCGCACCAATCTGATGTTTGAAAAATTGGCGGCAGCTTCAGGCCACTGAGTCAACTGATCTTCTATCAGGTCATTAATAAGGGAGGTCGTCAACATCCCCGTCAAAGTTCTCTCCATCATAATCGTCATCGTCATCCTCATCATCGAGATCATCGGGATACCCGTCATAATCAACATCCCTAAGGTCGATGAAAGGAGGAATGAAACCTCCGATAGCGGCAAAATGATGATTGCCGCGAGCTCCGCGTTCGTCATCAAAGTTCTGCCGGACGCGTGCCATCAGTTCAAACGAGCGCACACAATCCTTATAGTTATTATTGGCATTGATTTTCTCAATTGAAAGCGAAGCATCGGAATTGCCTTCCCAACGGCGACACAGGTAGATTGAGGTGAAAATACGGCCAATCCCATAGTCACGAGATATACGCAAAGCCATTGCATAATCCTCGCCATAGCTCACATTGGGAAAAAGAAAACGCCTTGCCACAGGAGTGAAAAATGCACGGGGAGCACCAAGACCATTTATTCGCAGAGCGTTGTTCGGACCGTTTAAATCCGTCCATTCATCATGGCTGATAAGCCCCGGAGGGATTATATTCCCCTCAAAGTCCACGAGCGTATAGCTTCCGATCACCATGCCATAATTACCTGAGCGGAATTTTTCAACAATCAAAGCCACAGTATCGGGCGAAGCATATATATCATCCGAATCAAGCTGGACGGAAAAGCGACCGCAGCGGTAGTCAAGAATCGCTTTATTCCAGCAGCCCCCTATGCCGAGTCTTTCGTCATCCTCCGCTTCGATAAGGACAAGCCGGGGGTCATTTACTGAGCGCAGGAGATCTCGCGTGCCATCGGTAGAGCCATTGTCGACCACAATGACGTTCATCGGGAAATCGGTCTTTTGCGACAATGCGGAATTGACGGCATCCATTATGGTACGGGCCCTGTTTCTGACCGGAATAATCACCGAAGCCTCCACCGGGAAGGATTCAGAATCATATCTCACAGACTCTCGCTTTGCCGGATTGACAAGCCCGTCGATATCTTTCAGATGATCAGTCAGGGCTTTCTCCATCTGTATCTGATATTCACGGTTGCGTGGGTCGACATAGTCATGCTGCATCTTGCCGCTCTCTCTCAAATCGATTCGCTCGGCCGTATACAGATATTCCGGAATCATGGCAATCATCTTCCCCATGGTCACCCGGAGCCGGAGCGCATACCAACCGCCGTCGAGCATTTTAGATTCTTCCTCCATATTCTCCGAAGCAGCGAGCACATCGGCCGCATTCAGAAGGACAAGAGGTCCGAAATCAAAATCATCCCTGACCGACCCCGGCTGATAGTCTATAACCGGATGATTGGCAACCGAGCCGTCAGGGAGACGATCGCGATAATAACAATAGGTAAGAGTGGAATCGACATCTGAAGCCAATTCTGTGAGACGATGAATGCACCCTTCATCGAGCGTCACCTCTCGTGGTCCGATCTTGAGGAGGACGAATTGCTGGAGCGGCGTTCTGAAAATCTCCTCCCGGAGGGCCATTATATTTTTAAAGGGAATAATATCCATGAAAACGTATAGGGTTATATGATCGTGTAGTAGAGAATTATATGTTAAGGAATCAGTCGCGACTCAGCGAGGAGACGACACCTTTTACGAAAGCATTGCGTTCAGCCGGATCTGTCATTGACTCGATTGGAATTGTCAGCACGGCTACTTTGCCGCGATGATTACTTACAATATGTCCGGCACGGCAACCGGAGTCAAAGGAGAGTATTTCGGTAGTGGGGACATCATCGGCGCCTACAATGACATCGGGCTGCTCCACAATGTAGTGCCGGTCATTAAGATTGGCGGAATATTTGATCTGCTTCCCGGAACGCGAATCGCGCACGCGGCCGGTCTTTCTTGAATCCGCACCATATGAACCTATTCCGAGAACCTCAGCAGCGAATTTTCTGTCGGCAGCCGACGACCTCATATCGAGCAGGTCGGAAGCTACATATTGCCCGCTCACGATAAGATCTCCACCTTTTTCAACATATGAGCGAAGTGCCTTCTGAAGAGAAACCGGGAAAGCGGCAAATTTAATACCGCTCTTACCCTTGCCGACAAGAGTCTTTTTCTGCTTGCCGACTATCAGGTCAACGAGAGAATAGTCGGAAAGTTTCACGTCACCCTCCTCCACGGCTCCGGCTGAAGCTGAGACGAAGCCGAGACCCGATGCGGTTAGTGCATTGCCATGAACCACCGCGAAATCAAATGTATTGCCGGCTATCACATCGCCAACGAAATTTCTGCCGCTCACGCCGAAATTATTTCCTGCGGCGCGACGGAACTCAGTCTGATGGCCCGTAAATGATATATCCTTCTTATATGGCACTCCGAAATCGGCCTCCGAGTCAAATCCCGTATTACCATCGGCATTGTGGTGTCCCGGAGCTGAAATCCGGGTGAACCCGTTGACAATTAGGGCAGGTTTTGTATTACCCGGGGCTTCCCGCAGCGCAAGCGTCTCCGAAGGGAATGAAAGGCCGCCGTCGTTGGCCGCAATTACGTAGAAAGAATGAATATCGTTGTCGGCAACTTTGAGATCGAAATGCGTTGATTTGGTCTCCCCTATCTTATGGAAACCGAGATCACTTCCCGACCGCTCCATAATGATATATTTCTCAGGCACGGCTGTCGGTTCGAGTTTATCGTGAGTTGCTTTCCACGAGAGCCTGTAATATTTCGGTTTGGTGCGCTTGATGCTGAAATTGTGGACAGGTAGGGGCTGGATCACAAGTTTCCGGTCCTTGCGCTCGGCGAGGAAGCGGGCAATGCCTTTGTATATGGCTCGACCAACTGTGAACCGGAAATTGGGGTCGAGACCAAGTTCCATATCGGCATAATTCTGATGACTCATCACCTCGATGAGGGATGTCGGTACTTCAGGCACTCGGGCTTCGACATATGACTTATCCCACATTGATCGTCGCGTCCAGTTCGGTTCCCACTCGCGACGGATATCATTGGTGATTTGCTGCATTACCATGTCGGTAAGCATACGTGAATTGATGCGAGGAGTGCCATCTGCATAAGAAGCTCCGTTCTGGGTGAAATATATACCGAGAGTTCCGACATAAGAATCATTGTCGCGTTTGCCGGCATCGGAATGGAGCGCAAAGGCGGCGTCTACCGGAATATTGAGTCCCTCCGCTTTAGGGAGCACCCTCGAGCCGCCGGCAAGGTAATTCACCCAGTGTCCGCGGCTTGTATAATCATCCTTATAGTCGTTCGAACCGTGGAAAGGAGAGTAAACATATTCCGGGAAACCGGCCCAATGGAGCCAATATCTGGCCCCTTCGACAAACCGGGGCATACCGGAGGTGGCGAACCTCGGAGCCGGGCCCTTCCTGTCGGACGACTGGGGAGTGGCGGATGCTTGCTTTGTAGCCTGTGTCTGGTCGGCCGTGTCGGAGATATCGTCTGACTCCTCATCATCGATAGCTTCCTCGTCATCCGGCTCGGCGGCTTCCTCGTCATCGGCATCAAGCTCATCCTCCGGAGTCGACGGGTCATAATATATATCGCTTCTGCGCGAGCTGCGGGCTATATTACCCATGCCGCCCCCTATTTTGACGGCATCTGCAGTTACGACCGTGCCGGGCGCACCATCCGTGAGGTTGGAAAGTGTGATTACCGGTTCGGAGTCGGAGTATCCGGCTTCGAGAGGGAACGTTCCGAGATAAATCCATGTGCTTCCTCCCATTGTCTGGTTTACCTTGAATTCCTTCGAGCCGCCGGAATAGTTGACGGTGTACCGCGCATCTGTCGTAGAGTTAGGGAGTGTCTTGTAGCTGACATACACTGCATATTCTCCATCCTGAGGAATATCGGCATACCATGCTGCCAGCGAGGGTGTGCCCCCCTTCTGAGTCTCTACCTGTCGGTATGTTCCGTTCTCGAACGGATTTTCGGTGTCGCGGAAATCAGGCAGGTCATAGATGAAGCCGTCAAATTCGCCGGTCTGCCATTTATTCTTACCGCTCATCTCCTTATAGTAAGGTTGCGAGAAGATCCGGCCTCCATCGTTTGTGTCGTTGTCGACGATAACTTCGTGCTTATTGGTGTCGCGTTCGCGGGGTAACATCACATACGCGCCGGCGTTTTCCAGCATCGGCACCACATAAGGCAGGATATAGCCCATGGTGAAGACATCCTCCGCCGTTTCAAACAGGAATGGCCGTTGCCATGTCCATGAGCCCTCCTTGAAATAGCGGCCATGCGAATGCCAGAGGGCGATAATATCATTATCCATTCCTTTTGAAGCCACCACGAGTGGATGGACCTCTTCCACGAAGGCCGGATTTTTCCGGTATTTCTCCGGAAGTTTATCCACTTTGTGGATGTAATAAGCAAGCGATTTCTTCCCGACATTGAGATCCACTCTGTAATGAGAAATTGAATCCGGAAGAGCCTTTTTCACCATCCGGGAAAGCGTATCGATAAATTCCCGGGAAATCGGCATGTAGGTAAAGTTTTCGTTAAGACCGATTCGGGCAACATGGCGCCCCTTGTCGGGCGTCACACTGTTGACACGAAGCCCACCGGGATTCAAATGCGCCGGTATCTGGCGGATAAGGTTTTCATTAACCGAAAGTGTTAGCGAGTCGTTCTGAGCCACCTCCTTCGGTTCTTCCTTATAAACAGAGCGCACCACGTTGCGCTGCTTCTTAGTTGACCTCGAAGCCCTTGACGATTTAGAATTTTTTGAACGCGAAGATTTACGGGACGATTGCTTTGAAGATTTATTTCCCTTTTTACCTTTCTTACTGCCGGCAGTTTTTGATGATTTAGAAGACTTAGAAGATTTCGAGCCTGAAGTTTTGGATGATTTTGAAGACTTTGATGACTTGGCCGTTTTTCCGGACTTGGAAGATTTAGAAGATTTAGCCGATTGGGAAGTCTTGGCCTTGGCACCTTTTGAAAATGCCGTTTCGGGCGTAATTACGGCGACCGAAAGAATAATGCAAACAACGAGATAAATTAAATTCTTAAACTTCATAATAAGACAGATAGATTCAGCCGAGCGTTTCTGGGAAGGAAGAATCCGCCGGCGGTTGAACAGCAAAGTTACAAAAAAAAAGAGACCGCAGCAAACTGCGGTCTATAATAAAGGTTAAATGAAAAATTAATTATGGGTGAGAGCCATAAAGAAAGAGGCGAATCTCAAACATTAGTTACTATGTTCAAACTCGTTGGCACAACAGTATGATATTTGCACCGAAGGAAAAAGCAAATGTTAGGCCCCATCCACTAACATCGAATTTATCTTATCAATAAATTTTATTTTTGTTCAGACCCTTCTTGCGTAAGCTTCATAGAATTGTATAAGTTTCCGGATTGCAGGATAATTTCAAACTCTCTGACATCCGATGATGGATTTTCCTTTATATTAAAAGTAGCCTGATATGATTCCGGTCTTACGCAAATACCCTTAATATCGCCCCACTCACCGGAAAAGACCATTTCACCTGATTCTACATACCAATCATAGTCATCCCAATAGCCAATACCATCGACATCCACCCGATTTATCCACGCCCACGAATTAATACCTACGGTTGTAAATGTAAATGTTGCTCCTTGAGCCGGGATCGTACCAATATATGAATAGGGTAATTCTTGCTTGAATAAGGATATGCCTTCTGCTTCAAGCTCAATTACTGAATACGGTACATCACCTAACTTATCTGACGAATCATCATCTTTTTTACACCCTGCGAGAGTTACGATGCACAGTAGTGTTGTCATTAAGATTAATTTAAATTTCATACTTTAATGATTTATAATTATTTCCTCCTTCTATAATCTTATACTATCAGGTACACACATTTTATTATGACCCATAGAACGACAAGAGGGCGTTTTGCGCTCTGAAAAACGCCCATTATGAGTCATTGGTCTGAATTTTATAGATTTAGATCAGCTCCATCTTGTGTCAGTTTAAGATCATTGAATAGATTGCCTGCTTCAAGTGAAATTATAAATTCACGTGGGGCGGACGATGGGTTCTTCTCTATATGAAAACTTATTTGATACTCATCCTTCTTTCCATTTTCTTCTATCGCTTTCCCTTCTATAATTCCCCAGTCTCCGGAAAAATAATGTATACTTCTCTTTAACTCATCCTCATCCCAGTAGAAATCCATGCCATCAACCATAACACCTGCCACCCATGCACCGGCATTAATGCCTACCGGAATGATTTTAAAATTCGCTCCTTCAGATGGTATGGTTCCGGTATAAATACCATTTTTTTCATTAAAAGATAATTCTATTCCATTGACTTCAAGATCAATGATCTTATAAGTCGTAAGACCTATTAAATCCTGACTCACACGATCATTCGAACAAGCTACAAACAGGAATCCCAATAGTGTCGCTAAAAGGTATATGAATTTAGTCTTCATATGCTATTACGGTTAAATAATTAATTAGTTTTTTAATATTTTATGAAAAGAACCATCATTTTTTACGAGGATATAGATGCCGGGATTGGCAATTTCTCGGATAGCAATGCCATCAAGGGTGTAAATCTGTGATGAATTATCACATTCATTATGAATGGCTTCGACACCATCATCGGGCACATCTTCATAATAGAAATAAATGAATAATTCGGGGGCATTATTATCGTTGGCTTGAATAAGATAGCCATCTTCATCAAATACGTAATCACCGACAACAACATTACCATCACTATCATTCCACGAAGAAGGAAACTGAGCGGGAGGATCCCCTAAGAATCCGGCTTGAGCGAGGATTTCCAACCCATCGAGTTGAACTCCCCACATAGACTCAAGCAACTTTATTCCATGAAGATTATAGTCGCCCGAATACTCATATTCTCGCCAGTCAATTTCATCCGGATAAAGGTCATTGTAGTACTCGAACTTTATCAGATTACCGGCATCAAAACATAAATTGGTATATATATTACCTGAGTCTTCATATTGGATAAAGGAGTTAAGTCTGTTTTGAGCGTATTCAAAAAAATATGTACAAGCGCCAAATGATTGTTCTATTCGTTCAGCTATATCAACCCTTCCATCATCATCCAGAGTAGCAATATAGTTCACATCATACCTTTCATCCGGAATATTGACGTTAACAGTGAGGTAGCCATCTTCAATATTAGTGTAATCAATACTCGTTGTCATGTTCGAATAATCTATTTTGAATAACCTGCCATCCTCATCATATGAAATATTACATCCGATATCTTCAATATAATAATTATCAAAATACCCCCTTAATATAGTAGATTTAAGCCGCCTATCCTTCCCGTATACACATGGAACGAACATCAAAAGAACGAGTAAAACAATAAATTTCTTCATATGAACTAAATTAATTGCTTTCACTTGCTAACTTTAACAAGTGAAAGCAAAAATAAATATAAATTATTAGATTTCAAAATAATTAATAAAAATAATCAATCGTTATTTTCACAGCTATTTCCTTATCCCGGAAATTGTCTTGAGATTATACTGATAATATGAAGAAGTTCCACTCCGAGTTTCATCCTCGTCATTTTCAGAATTTATTAAATAATCTGATAAAGCGGCTGCTGTGTCGAATACACCACTGAGGAAATAACCATCACTTAAACCGCCCCATCCCCAGTTACATAGAGTATACCACTGATTTTCTATTCGGGAAGATATAAAGTAACCATCGTCTGAAAACCATTTAATTTCCCTAAATCGTTTTAACATTCCATGAATTAACCAAGCATGACCCTCTGAAAGATTGGTATAAATAGTCCATCCTAAAAACTTTATTTCTTTTTTCTTACAATACCCACTTACAATTACTGGATAATAACTTAAAATTTCATCTATTACATTTTCTGTATTATACTTCTTTATAATGCCAGAGGACCTGTATCCAAAAGAATTAAGAGTTCTTGGAATACTTTCTATCCGTGCTCCACTTTCTTCTATACCATAATTCATATTCAAGTTTGTAGGTAATCCCAGTTGATACATTAACCGTGCTATGTCAAATTGCGCCAATTCGCTACATTGACTACCTTTAGGGAATTTTGTCATTTTGTCCCAGTGAAATGATTCTCCATTATATGAAGAAGGATATTTATAAACAGCCATCAACTGCGCAACAGCAGTAGCTACACATCCAGTGGGAGCTTTCTTACCATCAATAGTTGGACAAAATTTATTATATGGATTTAGTTGGCCCCATTGAACGGGACAAAGTGGAGAATCTGGATATTTTTTATTATCCCATTCTCCGTATTCGTAGTAGCCACTACCTATTATAGAGGGGGTAGAGAAATCGATAGACCATTTAAATTTTTCGGTAGATATGATATCACCAATGTAAGGAGGTAACGCAGTTAAAAAACTTGCTAAGCTTGGTTCTTTAATTGTATCTATAGGAGCGAGATTGCCTTCGGTTACATAAGCAATCAAAGACGGAATTCTGTTATCACCTGACATAACAGCAAATCCCTTGTTATCCTCGAAATTTATAACATAAGTGAGTAAGGAGTCTGATTTTTGTAGCTTAGTATTTTCATATGGAATCTTTAGTGAATATGAATAAGATACTTTCCTTTCCATGGTATCAGTAGCTCGAGAAGAAGAATTACGGAGTTGTCCAATAATTCCATTGAGTTCTTCTTGTGCTTGATTTAATGTAATTAAATACGGATTGTCTGCGAAATCTTGTTTAGTCGCTTCATACATTAAATCTACACTTTCATTACTGCATGAGATTAATAAGACATAGCTTATTAAAGATAGTAAGATTTTACGAGTCTTCATAATAAATTTAATTATAAATATTTAAATATAAGAAAAATTTTTATTTTTGTTCTCCTGAGATGATACCGGAATAGGTATTGAGCAGATCAGTAGAAATTTCGAACTCCGCAGGGAAGGTGATATCTTCCACTTCGAAATCAAATGGTTCCGCAGTATCGAATGACTCAGACAAACCTGGGATACCGGTTTGATTCAGGAACTCAATATAAGCCTTTCCTTCCGATTTCAAGAATTCAATATGCAGAATATTCTCTTCAAAGTAAGCCTCTATACGCTGATGAGAAGGAATCCGAGGACGACCAGTCGAAGAATTTCTGGATATCTTGATTACAATTTGACGTGATTCCCCTTGAGAGCCGGAATCTGCACAAACCTTCAATGGAAGGATAAGAGTTAATAAAGACAAATAAAAGGCTAATTTCATGGTTTTAAAGTTTTGTGCAAATTTAATAAATTAGTTAGAAGGCAACCCAAAATATGGCTTCTCAAATATCTATCATCCCTGATTTTATATATCTATAAAACAAATATTTATAGAATAAAAAAATTAAAAATATCTATCATGCCTTAGAAAAAGTAAAAATCAAGAAATAATTAATAAAATTTTCGTTCTAAATATGATTCTTTTTTGGATTTCCATTATATTTGCATTCCAATTTATAGATAAATCAATTTCTATGAAAACCAACATATATATTTTAGCCTTGTCATTGATACTATTAATGGGTTGCGAATCAAAATTCGAGCCATCTATAAAAGAGGCCGAAGCATACTTAAAAGAATATCCGGATTCTGTCAACAAAATAAGTATGCCTGAAAGGGCATTATCGATTCTTGAAGGTATTGATTCAACAAATTTATCTAAAGATAATAGAACTAAAATCGCTATTCTCAAAGCATATGCTAAATATAAGTTATATAAACCCTATGATATCGATCTTATTGACTCGTGTCGGGAACAAATAATTTCGATTTCAAATGAGGATCCATCTTTATATTACAAGTATCTTTATCTAAAGGCATTTCATTTTTTTGAAGATGCAAAATATCCTGAAGCGATGAACTACGCTATGAAGGGATTTCAGCTTTCCAATAAATATAATGATCACTTATGGACTGCTAAGAATTCACAGATGATAGGAGATATACTTTGCAGAAACTGCAATTGGCCAGGAGCCCTACAACAAGACTCGGTTACAATTGAAGAGTATTTAAAAGCAGGACGTTTACGTGATGCAAATTTCGCCAAAGTGGACTATTTAATGAATCTTTCAAGTAGTGGTGACATTCAAAATGCTCAAGAACAATTTCTGGCAAATAATGAGGCATGGATTGGAACAAACGACAGTGCATTAATATCTTATAATTTAACCAGATATGTATTGTGTTTAATTGATAATGGAATGATCTCCGACGCAAAAAGCCTACTTGCAGAAAGTGATAATTTTAATCCACACATAGCATTCCAATCACAATATTATAATGCACTATTTGAAATTTCATTACTTGATAATAATATTCCTAAGGCACAAGCATATCTTGATTCCATTGAAAAGGATGATGATGAAGGAATCGGAGAAGTAAGATATCTTGATGCTAAATCAAAATATCTTAAAAAGAAAGGTGACTACAAAAGGGCCCTCGAAGTAACAGACAGTATCATCCTTATATCAAATGAAAAGATAAAGGCTCTCCTTACTCAATCGGTAGTGGCTGCGCAGCGAGATTTTTATGATGATGTAGCTAAAGAAGAGGCTCTAAAAGCGGAAAATAACCGTAATACCTTGATTATCGTTTCAGTCGGCGCGTTAATTTTGATACTCCTGGCATTATTTTATTACAGATACCATATCAAGTTGAAAAATATTGAGCTACAAAATAAAATAAATCAAATATATAATCTGAGTCAGAATCTCGACAGGCTGACATACGAGAACTCCGGCTTGAACGAATCTGTCCATTCTCAAGAGGAGGCGCTAAATAAACTAACTTCCGAGTTGGAACTGAACCTTCAGAATATCGAAAGGATGAAGGAGGAAATCAAGCAAAAGGAGGAAGCTGATAAATACTATCGCGAATTAATTTCCAACGAGAAGGGTGATGCGACCGGTCCTTATGACATGACAACTATACGCAAGGAGTTGGAAAAACTACAAATCAAGGAGAAGGAAAATAATGAACGTATCAGGGATTTATATTCAAGACGGTTGGATTACTTCAATAAATTTTCCAATATTTATCTGACGAAGAAGGATTCTCCCAAAGTTAAGAAAACTCTTGTCTCCGACTTTGAAGAAATGCTTGAAGATATGAAGAAAACTATTACGTCCGGGGAAGTCGAGCAACAAGTGAATCTATTCTTTGACGATGTCATAGCCGAACTGAGACAGAAATGCAATACGCTCTCGGAAAAAGACCTCCTGATGACAACACTAATTTATGCCGGATTCATGCCTCGGTATATAGCGGAAGTGTGCGGATATTCCCCGAACTATTTTTATGTAAAGAAAAACCGCATTATAAAGAAGATATTGAATGCGATGCCTGACAGCGAAGCCTCACCATACATAGATTTCCTTAAAGACGCATAATTCCCAAATCATAGCGTCCGAAATGACCCATAGAACGACAAATGGGCGTTTTTCGTTCTGAAAGACGCCCATTATGAGTCAATGGTCTGAATTTATGGTTTTATATCGGCTCCATCTTGTGTCAGTTTAAGATCATTGGATAGATTGCCTGCTTCAAGTGAAATTATAAATTCACGTGGGGCGGACGATGGGTTCTTCTCGATATGAAAACTTATTTGATACTCACCCTTCTTTCCATTTTCTTCTATCGCTTTCCCTTCAATAATTCCCCAGTCTCCGGAAAAATATTCTATATCTTTCTTAAACTCATCCTCATCCCACCAGAAATACGTGCCGTCTACCTCGACATAAGTCGGCCATGCACCGGCATTATGGCCTACCGGAATGATTTTAAAATTCGCTCCTTCAGATGGTATGGTCCCGGTATACATACCTTTTTTTTCATTAAAAGATAATTCTATTCCATCGGCTTCAAGTTCAATGATTTTATAAGGCGTATTACCTATTAAATCATAACTCTCACTATCATTCGAACAAGCAACAAACAGGAATCCCATTATTGTCGCTAAAAGGAATGTTAATTTAGTCTTCATATGCTATTACGGTTAAATAATTAATTACTTTTTAATATTTTATGAAAAGAACCATCATTTTTTACGAGGATATAGATGCCGGGATTGGCAATTTCTCGGATAGCA
>JAIDDJ010000024.1 GCA_029055345.1 Muribaculaceae bacterium
CCTGAATCTGCAAAGCGATATCCGAGGCACATCTGCGACCCTGGCATTAAGAAATTTTAGTGGATGGAGCCTTAATCAGAGTAGGGCGTAGTCGAGAACTTCCTCCGCTGTTTCCACATATTTGAACTCAAGTCCTTCGAGATATTCAGGCTTGATTTCCTCTATGTCTTTTCTGTTTTTCTCACAGAGAAGGATAGTGGAGATACCGGCGCGCTTGGCAGCGAGAATCTTTTCCTTGATGCCGCCCACGGGCAGCACTCTGCCTCTGAGGGTCATCTCGCCTGTCATGGCTATCCCATTCCTCACTTTTCTGCCGGTGAATGTGGAGGCCAATGAGGTCAGAATGGTTATTCCGGCTGAAGGCCCGTCTTTCGGTACAGCTCCTTCTGGCACATGCACGTGGACCGTTCCGAATTCAAGCGATTTTTCCGGTATGCCGAGGCGTTCATGATTCGACTTTATATATTGGAGAGCAAGCATGGCCGATTCTTTCATCACATCGCCCAGATTGCCGGTAAGCATCAGCTTTCCATCCTTGCCGGGGGATAGGGAAGATTCTATAAATAAAATTTCGCCCCCGTTCTGAGTCCATGCCAGTCCTGTTACCACGCCGGGAGTGTCATTCCCCTCATATTGGTCGTTGAAGGCTTCCGGTTTGCCTAATAATTGCGGAATATCGGCAGCATCCACCGTGTGGAGAAAATCTTTCCCTGACGCTTTAAGGCGGGCAAGTTTCCGAAGCACTTCGCAAATCTTTTTCTCAAGGCGTCTCACTCCGCTTTCGCGCGTATATAATGAGATAATCTCCAGAAGCGCTGCATCGGTAAAGCTCACTTCATTCTCAGCAAAACCAAGTTCTTTCAGGTCGCGGGGAATAAGATGTCGCTTTGCTATTTCCAGTTTCTCCGCCTCGATATATCCTCCGATTTCAATAAGCTCCATACGGTCGAGCAGCGGCGCCGAAAGATTCTGGAGAGAGTTTGCCGTCGCTATGAAGAGCACTTTAGACAGGTCGTAGTCCTCATCTATATAGTTGTCATGGAATTTGCAGTTTTGTTCCGGGTCCAGCACTTCAAGAAGTGCCTGTTCGGGATCGCCCTTATAATCCTTGCCTATTTTGTCGATTTCATCGAGCACCATCACCGGATTACCGGTGCCGGCCTGTTCGAGAGCATGAATGATTCTTCCGGGCATCGAACCGAGATAAGTGCGGCGGTGTCCCCGGATTTCCGCTTCATCATGCAAGCCTCCCAGAGCAACTCGCACATATTTTCTCCCGAGTGCTTCAGCTATTGATTTACCGAGAGAAGTCTTTCCGACTCCCGGAGGCCCGTAGAGACACAGGATTGGGGATTTGGTGTCGCCCCGAAGTTTCATCACTGCCATCTGCTCGATAATTCTCTCCTTAACTTTCTCCAGCCCGAAATGGTCGCGGTCAAGAACCTCCTCTACCTTGTCGAGCGTGAAATCCGTGTCATCCATATGAAGCCAGGGGAGTCCCAGGAAAGTGTCGAGATATGTATATTGCACGGCATAGTCGGGAGTATTCGGATTGAACCGCTCGAGTTTTCGGAGTTCCTTTTCGAACCGGGCTTTGGTGGTTTCGCTCCATTCCTTTGTCAAGGAACGCGCGCACAATTCATCAATCTCCGCATCTTCGGCATCGCCTAATTCGCGTTTTATCTGTTGCATCTGGGTTCTCAGAAATTCCTCCCTCTGACGGTTGGCCATTTCTGCCGCTGTCTTCTGACCGATTTCCGATTTCACCATGAGGTTCTGACGCTCGTTTTCCAGAAGTGCGATAAAATAATCCCTGCGTTCGGAAAGCGACGTTTCGGAAAGCAGCGAATAGCGGCTATCTGTAGGAACCGGAGAATTCTGCAT
This sequence comes from Muribaculaceae bacterium, assembly GCA_029055345.1. Lineage (GTDB taxonomy): Bacteria > Bacteroidota > Bacteroidia > Bacteroidales > Muribaculaceae > Lepagella. The sequence continues at coordinate 1,885 of JAIDDJ010000024.1, forward strand.
CATGAAGCTCAATCTCTTCATCGACCGAAGCGGCATGTCGTGCATATATTTCGTGAGGTCATTTCGGTCGCTTTCACTCAGGAACATTTTTAAGGAGTCATACAGTTTCTCGAGCTTTTCCTCCTGAGCGAAGTCTTCAGCAGTAGGATTTATGAGTTGAGGCATTACCACGCCGACAGTGCCCTTCAGTCCGGTAGCACTGTTCTTCAGCTCCAATACCTGCACCTGATGACTCATATCTATCTCCACCATCAATGAACCATCCGGCATATCCTGCTTCCTGACAATATATCCCAAAGTTCCGAAATAATCTGTGATATGTTCATTCTTGACAAGAGCATAAGCCGCCGGAAAAGTTTCATCGGGTAAAAAGAAGCATATCGGTTTTTTGCCTCGGTTCTTTTTTATGGATTCTATAGTCTCCGGATTTGTAAATCGTGCCGTTACCCGGAGGTAAGGGAAGAACACCTCGTCTTCAAGAGGGATAAGGGTAGTATTCCTGACATTGTCAAGAATTACAGCCTGGGTTTCTGAACCGGGTGTCCAATATATTGATGTGCCCTCTGCGGGAAGACACGGATACTTTAATTTTGTCTCGTTTGACATTTTTTGTAATTTTGCTCTTAGAAGATGCAAAATTAGTCAAAAATTATGACAAAGCGAAATAGTGTGTTCCGTTTCAAGCAATTTGAATGTTCCCACTCGAAGAGCTCGATGAAGATAGGAGTCGATGCCGTATTGATAGGAGCTTGGGCCGGTATTAAGGGCGTTCGCACTATTCTTGATGTCGGGACCGGCTGCGGCATAATAGCGCTGATGTGCGCCCAAAGAAATGCGGATGCACAAATAGAGGCTATCGACATTGATGCCGATTCAATCGCGGAGGCTATAGAGAATTTTAATGCTTCGCCCTGGCGTGAAAGACTCAACGCAAGGGTAGTGGATTTCAACTCTTATGCACATCAGAAGTTTGACCTTATTATTTCAAACCCTCCCTATTTCAAATCCGGAATCGATGCGCCACTGTCGCCGCGCTTAAAAGCTCGTCATGAAGATACCCTCTCCCCGGCTGTACTATTGACAAAAGGAGCCGAATTGCTCACCGATGCCGGACGCATAGCAATGGTGCTACCGGCCGATAGACTTGAAGCGGCAAGCTCAGCAGCCCGGAGCGCAGGACTATCCGTAATGCGATTATGCAAAGTCAAGGGGCACATGGATGCCCCGGTCAAAAGAGTCCTTGTAGAATTTGCACGCGTAAAAAAGCCGAACGGAACCGTCGACCACAAAGAAACATCTTGTCCGGAAGAAACATTGGCTCCCGTAGATCCTGAGTTTCTGATTCTTGAAGAATCTCCGGGAGTCCCGACCTCTGCGCACAGAACTCTCTGCGCCGATTTCTATCTTTATTACTGATTCCGCCGACAGAAATGGACGGGGGGAGGTTATTTGTATTCTGTTAGTTCATCCGGGTGAAAAATGATTGTAGTTGTCGCCACGGGTGCGGCCAGGAAGTAACCGAGACAAAAGTCACCATGCCACATCCGGGGGCCATTGCTGTCATTCGCCAGTGCAGTCAGATAATCTACCATTTTTCTGTCGATGGGAATGACCAGTGCCGTCACTTCATCACCCTCTCTCAATGCATCCGCCTCATCCTCTTCGTCAAGATCCTTCCGCGAGGTCATCATGACACAGGATATAAGGCCTTGGTTCCCAATGCGTCTGTCGATTACGCTCCATTTATATGGTTTTCCGTTCCGTAGAATACGGACCCAAAAGCAGTTGTCGGCATCGTCGGGTATTTCCTTGAAAGTTACGCGCAGGACTGCCACATAGTCGTATGGCATCTTGATCCATTGAAACTGCATGTCGACAATTTCCGTCTTATCTTTCATCGCGCTTTCTGATCGGAATTCCTTACCTGAGGTCTTTACATCGACTCTATATTCATGCCCCGGCACACCGGGAGTAACATCACCGAAAGAACCGTCATCCTTTAACGGCAGAGCTCTTTCAATCCCTGCAGTAATATCAGTGAGTAAGACTTCTGCGTCAGTCACGGGAGTAAGGTCCATCGCCTCATCCATCGGTGTGGCATAGGTTAGCCTGACGTTAGTGCCTTCACCTGTCAGCGTTCCTTCTATGACAAGAGGGGAGGGAACATCGTGATATTTGAAATCAAGTTCCTTCTCGCAGCCCGTAAAGACTGAAAGCAGCAGCAGACTCGAAATGCATCTTAACGCTGTTTTGGTATAAGTATAAGATGAAACCTTCATTATAAATTAATAAGTAAAAATTAATTGATAAATGTTTATTTTATTGACTGAGGTCTTAACAGCCACTTAGAATTTTAATGTGTAGGAAACGGAAGGTATTATACCGAAAAGGGATTGCTGCACAGCGTGGGTACCAGAAGGATTTGAAGGATCATCCTTAAAGTAAATCACGAAAGGGCTGTAATGGCAATAAGCGTTATAAACCCCGAAAGCCCATATGGAAGTCACTTTACGCCCGGTCCGGGTGTAAGTTGCGGAAAGATCGAGCCGATGGGATGGAGGAGTTTCGTAAGTATTCCTTCCCGAATAATAATAGCAGGTGATTCCGGCGATCTGATACTTCTCATCGGGAGCGGTCAGAGGTCTCCCCGATGAGAATGTCCAGGCAGCGGAAATGTTCCATTTGGGCGTCAATTCATATATAGCCACGATCGCTAAGTCGTTCCTCCTGTCGTTGGAGGCATTATACCACTTGTCTTCATTTATGCCGGGAATACGGGTCTGTGTCCTGGAAAGAGTATATGAAATCCAGCCGGTCAATTTTCCGGTGTTTTTCCTGAGCATTATCTCCATTCCATAACTTCTTCCACGGCCTCCGAGAATGATTTCTTCGATATTAACACGAGAAAACATAGTCATGCCATCTTTATAGTCATAGACATTTTTCATCGATTTGTAATATCCCTCGATGCTCCAGTCCCATCCACCAGAAGGGGTCATGCCAGCATAACCTATTGAATAGAGAACCGAATGTTCGGGTCGTATCCGAACTGATGTGATGGCATATCTGTCAAAAGGGAAAGTAGTTGACGAGGACCTCACACCGTGGATATTCTGTGTGGTGACCGAGGCCCCGATTTTGATGTTGTGGTTCTCGTTAATATTCACCCTCACGCTTCCTCTCGGTTCAAAATTGAAGTACGTCTTGTCAGCATAGTCGGGCATCTCCTCATTGATAGCGGTGAAATCATGGAATCGATCATCACCCAAGGCTGAAAACAATGAAAATCGACTGCCGACATAAATTGAAATGCGATTGGCGAAACTGCCCTCGTAACCTATCCACAAAGCATTTTGCCATCCGCTCTTCAAATCAAGGAAGTGAGTATTATCGACCGACATATCTCCCGATTTTACCCTGAATAATTCCGATCTGATACCTAACTCAAGCGAATGATTGTCGGATAATTTGCAAGTGGCCCTTTCATTGAGAGAGTATGACTGAATAAACTGTTTCATCTCCTGATTAGAATCCATAATATCCATTCCCATCAGGGTGGTGTAATCTGTTACTGCGGCCGTAGTCGTGAAGTTCCATCCGGATCCAGTTCGACAGTTCCAGTGGATGCTCCCTGCGAGATTTCCCCAATTCATTGTCATAAGGTCTGATATAGCGAGATTATCGCGCGAGACAAAGAAAGTGGCATTGATAAAATTATCGGAATTTATCTTATAATGCAGTTTGGCATTTATATCCCAAAAATTCATGATAGTGTGGCGATACTGAGGAATCAATTTAAGGAACAGGTCGACATACGACCTACGGGCGGCAACTGCAAAAGAGAGTCTGTCTTTGACTACCGGTCCTTCGCCCGCAACCTTGGCGTTTAGAATTCCTATTGTTCCGGAAAAATGATACTGCTCGAGATCTCCCGATCTGGCATTGGTCTCCAAAACTGATGACGAGGCCCCTCCGAACTGTGCGGGGATCGGACCCTTGTGCAAAGTGGCCCGACTCATGGCGTCATCATTGAATGTGGAAAAAATACCCATCAGATGGGAAGGGTTGTAGAGTGTCATCCCATCCATCATCACAAGATTTTGATATGCATTGCCTCCTCTCACTTCAAAACCACCCGCACCATCGGATTCTCCGTGGACACCGGGTAAAAGCGTGATTGACTTGATTATATCCGTTTCGCCGAACATCTGAGGGGTAAGGGCAAGTGTATTCAATTCCAGATTTTCACTTCCGAGCTTGCCGGTAGAGATTCTTTGTCTGGCGGATTGGCCGGTAACGACTACTTCATCCAATATTTTATTCTCAATCGAATCAACAGCTTCTTTTGCAAATAGTTGCGAGGGAATTACACTCAAAGAAACAGAGAGTAAAATAAATAATTTTGGGTCAATCATTCAAAAGATAAGATTAAATAACCAAAGTTAGTGCAAAATTAATACAATATTCTCTCTTCACAATGAAATCGCTGAGAAATGCCGAGAAAAGGCATACAAATTAAGCACTTGTGTAAGCCTATTGCCCTTATGACTCCGAATTTTTAAGGAACATTCTCAAAATTCTTTTTGGTTGGCTAATATAGATTAAACTTATATTTTATTATTTTGTCTTATAATAAAATCTATAGCCTTGCTTCCGTTATAAATATTAAATTGTTATAATGATGAATTAAGGCATTTAACATCCAAACGCTATGAGAAGAATTATTTTAGGTCTAACCATCGTTTCCATGAGTGCATCTTTAATGTTTGCACAGGACGACTTCGACGACATCTATTACAATCCCTCTCCCAAGGCTTCGACTAAAACGGACTCTTCGAAGACAAAGAAATCCAAGAATAAAAAGAAGAAATCGAATTATATCGCAGACTTCAGCGATATGGATATAGACGAATACAACAAGAGAGGCTTCTATTATGAAACGGATATCGACACCATCGGTGCGCGCGTGGAATCCGAAGAGGACTTTGTTTATACCCAGCAGATACAGAAATATTACAACCCGACTATTGTGGTGGATAATTCCGATATTCTGGCGGATGTCCTTGAGAATTCATATGGCAATGTAGAGGTAGTAGTGAAAAACAATACTCCGGTCTTCACATCTGTATATTATTCGGATTATCCCTGGGCTCCGGGTTATTATAACTGGAATTATCGCCCGGCGTGGACGTGGTCATACGCATGGGGTCCGGTAAGTTTCGCATGGAATTTCGGTCCGTCATGGACATGGAGTTTCGGACCGTCATGGGCTTGGTATCCCGGTTCATATTGGGGCTGGGGTCCCGGATGGGGTTATTCACCCTGGTATCCGCCTTATCACTATCACCGTCCATGTCCTCCTCCCAGACCATATTATGCGGCTTATAACCGCCCGGGGGCAAGCCGTCCCGTTATTGCAGGAGCAGGTTGGTCTTCAGGGACTCGCCCCGGAGGAAGGCCGGCACCCGGTCTGGCAGGCTCCTCGCAACGTCCTACCGGACAATATGGTCGCCCTGGTAGCAGCATTTCGGGGCACCCTGGAAATAGCGGATCGGTTGCTCGTCCCGGCTCAAGCTCCACCGCTACCCGTCCTGCAGGAATTCAGACAGGAAACGTAAGCCGTCCGTCAGGTAACAGAGTGGACTTGAACAAAACCACTCATACACAGTCAGGAAGACCATCCAAAGGTGAAGCGGGCGTCCAGGGGACTCCTGTTTCCCCCGATAGACCCGGAAATCCGGGAAGAAATCCTGTCGTCAAGGATAAAGCCACGGTGAATGGCGCGGCTACTATAAATAGTAATAAGGGCTACTCCATAGGTTCCGATAAGAAGGCTACTTCTGAAAAATCCACCATGACGGTTCCAAACAAGACTACTAACACAAGGGATGTAAAGTCTACCGACCGTTCAAATAGAAACAGTGGCACATCGAGTCGGGTATATAATTCCGGTTCCTCCAACCGCTCTTCGAACTCCGGCACTTCCAACAGAAGTTATAACAGCGGCTCGTCCAATAGAAGCTACAGCACCGGCTCGTCCAATAGAAGCTACAATTCAGGTGCATCCCGCAGCAGCGGCACATCCCGTAGTAGCGGAGGAGTAAGAAGCAGCGGAGGCTCGCACGGTGGTGGTCGCGGAGGCCGCAGATAACCTGATGAGGGTTATAGTCAAAACAATTTTAACATGATAATTAAATTCAGTCATTAAAAAGAATCGTGCGTATCAGATGAGTAAGCCACTGCTACGCACGTTTCTCGTTTTATACTTAAAATCATGAAACAATTATTTACTTTACTTGCTTTAGCGGCCATACCCGCAGCGGTGTCAGCCCAAAGCGTTCCCGCGGCGATAACCGTTTCGCAACATGATCTCAGGGGCACAGCAAGATTTATGTCGATGGCCGGAGCGTTTGGTGCGCTCGGTGGAGACCTTTCCTGTCTCTCTCAGAATCCGGGTGGTATAGGAATATACCGTAGTAATGATGTCGGGTTTACGCTCGGACTTGATTTCAAAAATTCCACTTCCGACAGTCAGGGATTGTCTACAGGACTCAGCAACACTTCGTTTAATCTCAACAACATCGGCGGAGTGTTTACGATGAAACTCTACAATAATTCAGTTCCTAACATCAACTTCGGCTTCACATATAATAAAGTCGCGGATTTCGACCGGCGATTCAAAGGGACAGTGCCTCAGCTGCGCACGTCGCTCAGTAATTATATCGCCGGTGTGTCGAATCAGTACGGGCTGAATGAGTGGGATGTCAGCTATGGCGACAATTACGATCCATATAACCCTCCGGTAGGAAACAGGGCAGTGCCTTGGATTACTGTTCTGGGCTATTATGGTTTCCTCACCACTCCCGAAGGAGATCCGGAAAATCCTCAATGGTACGGACAGTTCGGTGATGACACGAAGGGAACCGGATATTTCGATGTCGAGGAGAAAGGCTCAGTGGATGAATATAATATAGCCGTGGGTGGAAATATTGCCAATACCGTGTTCTGGGGAGCCGATTTAGGTATCACTTCCCTTGATTACAGAATTTCAACCATCTGGGAAGAAGATTTGCACGATGCTTATGTCTTCGACCCGAATACTGAGAAAGTAGGGCAGATGTCGGCTAATTGGGCCATGTTCGACAATTACCGACTGAATGGCACGGGTGTCAATTTCAAGCTCGGTGTAATCGTTAAGCCTATTCAGGAGCTGAGAATCGGTTTTGCTTTCCACACACCGACTTATTATACTCTCAATGAGACTTATTACGATGAGCATCTTGATTATTCCTATCCTTTCCCGACCAAGAATCATTCCACATGGGCCAACGACGGGCAGTCTGCCGTGAATTCATTAAGTCTGACCACTCCATGGAGGTTGATTGCAAGTCTGGCTGGAGTAATCGGCCAAAACCTGATTATCTCAGCTGATTATGAATGGGCTACATACGGCTCGATAAAATACGGAGATGCTTCCAACTACGGTTATTACGATCCCTGGTGGGATTGGGATAATCCGTGGAACGACTGGGGATGGGACGGTTGGTATGGAAAGCCGGCAAAGAATAATGTATCGAGATCCGACGGATACGATTCCAGATATTCCTATACTTCTCCCAACGATTATGCGAATGCAAAGATAAAGGAAATCTATCGTGACACCCACACCCTGCGTCTGGGAGCGGAATTCCGCGTATTGCCAAACTTCAGCATTCGCGCCGGTTATAGTTTCTCGACTTCTCCGGTGTCGGATGCCGCCAGAAATAACCGCGTGAGTGTGCCAGGTACGGGTATTCTTACGAATTATTCGCTTGACAATTCCACCAATATCGTTTCATGTGGCGTAGGCTATCGTTACAAAGGATTCTATGCTGACCTCGCTTATATGTATAAGAACATGTCGTCAGATTATTATCCTTTCTCGGTGGATATCGCAGATCCTTCGACAGCACCCAAATCTAAAGTTACTTTCGAGAACAACAACCTCGCCTTGACAATGGGTTACAAATTCTAATCGGATGCACTTCCTAAAATAACCGGATTCTATTCCGGTATACATAAAGAATCCGGCTACCGCTCGTCTGCGATAGCCGGATTTAATATTAGATTTAATATTAGTGGACGAAATCTAAATTACTTTTTGTCGGCATCTGCCTGTCCTGTGGGAGTCTTCAGGTATTTGTCAAGGAAGCGGAAGAAGCATCTCTGCCACAGGATTGCATTCTGGGGTTTCAATACCCAATGGTTCTCATCGGGGAACACGAGCATTTCCGTCTCAAGACCGCGCATCTTGGCGGCATTGAAGGCCATCATTCCTTGAGATGCAAGAATTCTGTAATCAAGTTCGCCTACGGTGACAAGAATAGGAGCAGTCCAATTGTCAACGAATTTGTGGGGGGAGTTCGCATAAGTTTTCTGAGCCACAGCGTTATCCTTTTCCCAATACGGGCCTCCGAGATCGAAATCGGCAAACCACATCTCCTCAGTTTCGAGATATTGGGCCTCCACATTAAAAATGCCGGCATGGGAAATGAGAGCTGCATATCTGCCGTCGTTATGCCCGGCAAGCCAATATACCGAGAAACCTCCGTAGCTTGCTCCGATAGCACCCACGTGGTCGGCATCTACATAAGGACGCGACTTTATATAATCGGTAGCGGAGAAATAATCCTGCATGTTCTGACCGCCGTAATCACCGGAGATCTGACGGTTCCATTCCGTGCCGAAACCGGGCAGTCCCCGACGGTTCGGAGCGATGACAACGTATCCGTGGGCTGCCATTATCATGAAATTCCATCGATAGCTCCAGAACTGGCTCACAGCCTGCTGCGGTCCTCCCTGGCAATAAAGAATCGCAGGATACTTTTTGTTCGGATCGAAGTCGGGAGGCAGAATCTCCCAGCATGTCATTTCCTTGCCATCAGTAGTGGGCACCAAAACTTTGTTAACTTCGCCGAGTTTCAGCTGTGAGAGTAATTCCTTGTTCACCTCAGTAATCTGTTTCACTTCTTTGGAATTACGGTTCACAACGTACACTTCGTTTGGTTCGCGCATGGAGTGGCGAAGTGTCACAGCCGTGTTATCGTCTATCGGCAATACGCTCGCATAGTCATACTGCCCTTCAGCCACCGTCTTGATTTCACATGTCTCCACATCAATGCTGAACATCGGCTCCGTGCCCTGATGGTAACCTACGAACCATATGCTCTTTCCATCGCGGGCCCATGCTATCTGCTCGGGCCAATAGTCCCATTCTGCAGTCAGATCGCGAACCTGTCGGGTCTTCATGTCCATTACGCACAGGCGCTTCTTGTCGCTTTCATACTTGGCAGTTGGCATAGAGAGCCAGGCGAGCTTGGTGCCATCCTGAGAGAAAACGGGGTCGGTGTCGTAGCCCGGATACTCATCCTCTTTGGTAAGCTGTTCGGTTTCACCACTCTCAAGAGTATACAAGTAAAGATTGGAATCCGTGGAGAACACATAATCTTTTCCTGTAAGTTTTCTGCTGACATAAATCAGAGACTTGGAATCGGGATTCCAGGCGAAAGATTCGGCACCTCCGAATGGCCGCATAGGACATTCATATGGCTCGCCGGCCATGATATCCTTTGCATCTGTCAGTTCATCGCCATTGATTTCCGCTACGAAGGGATGGGGAATTTTGGTGACCCATTCATCCCAATGCTTATAGCCGAGATCATCTATCACGCGGCCGGTAGTTTTATCAAGACCGGCATATAGAGTCGAATCCTTGTCGAAAGCTGCAATAGGGGAGGCATAGACAACTTTCTTCTCATCCGGACTGATTACAAAACATTCAATGCCATCGGCTACTTTCGAAAGTCGTTTCTCACCCGTGCCGTCTGCACCGATTTTGAAAATCTGTGTCGCTTTCGTATCCTCATCATAGCGGATGAATGCGATTTTATTTCCTTCGAGCCATTGAAGGTTGCTCTCAGAAGATGCTGTCTTGGTGACACGGCGCATATCTGTGCCATCCGTGTTGACGATGTATATCTCGGAATTCCCTTTATTTTCCTCAATATCCTCATAGGTCAGCGTGAAGGCCACGCATTTGCCATCGGGCGAAGGCACAGCATTGGCAACTCTTCCGAATGCTTCCAGAATTTCGGGAGTGAGCATTCCGTTCTCTACTTTCACTTCGGGTTTGTCAATGATTTTCGAGTCTCCGGATTTGTCGGAGCATGCCGTCAAAGCTAGCGGCAAAAGCATTGCACACATTGTAATTCCTGTTTTGTTCATGTTTCAGTATTTAAGATTAGTACAAAGTATTTATTTTCCATTAGATTTAAAATTCCTTTCATTCCTCCCTTTCTGTCTGCCTTTCGTCCTGTCGCCAGATGTGGATTTATGAAATCCGCCCGATGGATTACCCGGATAGAGGCCCTTTATCAAGTCCGGCCGGTGAAGCTTGTGGAGCTCACTGATTATGGAAGATTTGTTTTCCGGCTTCCACCAGAAAAAGAATTGCCTTTGGGCGAGTTTCTGCTTTTCACTCCGGACTGTATATATTTTCTCACCGGTATATGGATGATAGCCCGTATAATATATTTCGGTCGCCACGGTCATGGGCGTAGGTGTAAAATCTTGCACCTGCTCAAGCTGAAAATTCAGTTTCTTTGTCTCCACCGCCAGTTCCGCCATATGTTCTTCCCGACAAGCAGGATGCGATGAAATGAAATAGGGGATGAGCTGCTGGTTTTTTCCGGTGGATTTATTCACCTTGTCGAAAATATCCTTGAATTTAAGGAAAAGGGAGAAAGATGGTTTCCGCATCACCTGGAGCACTTCATCCGATGTATGCTCCGGGGCCACTTTCAACCGACCGCTTACGTGCCTGTCAATCAATTCCTGGATATAGGCGTGGTTGGTGGCATCTGTTTTTTCGGAGCCTGTGGGGGCCATGGCGAGATCATATCTCACGCCGCTCCCTATGAATGATTTCTTAACACCCGGAATATTGTCGACTTCTCGATATATTTCGAGCAAACCGGAATGGTCGGTGTCAAGATTCTTACAAACCTGAGGATGAAGACAGGAGGGCCGCATGCATTTCTTACATATCTCCTTATTCTTTCCACCCATTCCGTACATATTTGCCGATGGGCCGCCGAGATCCGAGATGTAACCCTTGAAATCGTGCATCTTCGTCACTTTCCTTACTTCGGCCAATATTGATTCCTTCGAGCGTGAGGCAATAAATTTCCCCTGATGCGCAGATATAGTGCAGAACGCGCACCCCCCGAAGCATCCACGGTGCATGTTGACCGAATGGCGGATCATTTCGTAGGCCGGAATATTTTTCCCTTTGTATCTGGGGTGCGGGAGTCGGGTATACGGCAAATCAAACGATGCGTCGATTTCCTCCGTAGTCATGGGAGGCAGCATGGGATTTATCTTTATCAATTTCCCTTCGGCGCTTTGCCATATTGTTTTGCCGTGATATTTATTGGATTCTTCTTCGACATGCCGAAAATTAGCGGCCTGCAACCGCTTGTCGCTCAGACAATCCTCGAAGCTGTTGAGCAGAATATCATCGGGCCCGGGGGGCTCGGATGATATGACAGCAGTCTGAGGGATATCTGTCATTTCTTCAATGCGTTCGCCTGCATCGAGACGACGCGCTATCTCCTGAACTGTACGTTCTCCCATCCCATAGCTTATCATATCAGCGGCGGATTCCACCAATACCGGCGGCTTGAGTCGGTCTTCCCAGTAATCATAATGAGCCACTCTCCGCAGAGATGCCTCTATGCCACCGGCAATGACCGGAACGTCAGGATATAGTTCTTTAAGTATCTTTGAATAGACCACCGTGGGACGGTCGGGCCTCATACCATGTTTCCCGCCGGGGGTGTAGGCATCGTCATGCCGCAGGCGTCGATTGGCAGTGTAATGATTCACCATTGAATCCATCGCACCGGCCGATATGCCGAAAAAGAGTCGCGGACGACCAAGTTTCTTAAAGTCTCGAAGGTCATCCCGCCAGTTCGGCTGCGGCACTATCGCAACTTTATACCCGGCTTTCTGGAGTGTGCGCCCTATTACTGCCGCTCCGAATGAAGGATGGTCCACATATGCATCCCCGCTGAAGAGGATAATGTCGGCTTGGTCCCAGCCGAGCATATTCATCTCTTCCCGACTTGTAGGAAGGTAGAGTGTTTTATCGTATGCTTCCCTGGGAAGAGAAACGCCGGATTTATTCTGACTTTTTTCCATCTGAAGTCCTGTTATCCACCATTTCCTGAAGATGAATCAATTCATCGCGAAGACGAGCAGCCTCTATGAAGTCAGTGCGTTTGGCCGCCGCAATCATATCACGCTTCACAAGTTCAAGGCGCTTCTCAAGCTCTGATTCCGACATATATCCAAGCACCGGATCAGCCGCAAATTCCACCTTATGTTCTTCTTCGATATAAGGACGTGGAGTCTTTCCCGCCATTGCGCCCGAAATATTCTTCCCCGCGGCGTTAGGCTGCTGTGTATGGGCAACCTTACCTTTTGAAAGCTTCGATTTGTCAACCCTCTTGCTTTCGGAACTCTCGTAAATCTCGATAAGATCGTTGCCCCCTTTCTTCACGATAGGAGTTGGAGTGATATGATTATCGAGATTATATTGTTTCTGCTTTGAGCGTCGACGTTCGGTCTCATCAATAGTGCGTTGCATGGAATCCGTGACCTTGTCGGCATACATTATCACCTTTCCGTTGACATTCCTTGCGGCGCGACCGGCAGTCTGCGTCAGCGAACGATGGTTGCGCAGGAAGCCCTCCTTGTCGGCGTCAAGAATCGCTACCAGACTTACCTGGGGAAGATCGAGTCCCTCCCTGAGAAGGTTGACGCCAATCAGTACGTCATAGCGGCCCTCTCTTAAATCTTCAAGAATCCTGATGCGTTCAAGCGTATCCACATCGCTATGGATATAAGCCGAATTGATACCCCATTTGATTAGATGGCTGTTCAATTCCTCGGCCATGCGCTTTGTCAACGTTGTGACAAGTGTACGTTCCCCGGCCTCGATACGCTCCTGAATCTCTTCCATAAGGTCGTCGATCTGGTTGAGCGTAGGTCTTACCTCTATTTCCGGGTCAAGCAGACCTGTCGGCCGGATTACTTGCTCAGTGAAGACTCCCTCGGTCTGCTGGAGTTCATAATCTCCAGGCGTTGCGCTCACGTAAATTACCTGAGGCGTAAGTCGTTCAAATTCTTCGAATTTCAGCGGACGGTTGTCAATGGCCGCCGGAAGGCGGAAGCCATATTCAACGAGGTTCATTTTTCGTGAAAGGTCACCACCGTTCATTCCGCGGATTTGCGGGAGAGTGACGTGGCTTTCATCTATAATAGTAAGGAAATCTTTCGGGAAGTAATCGAGTAGACAGAAAGGACGCATTCCGGGTTCGCGACCATCAAAATATCGGGAGTAGTTTTCGATCCCGGAGCAATGGCCGAGTTCCTTAATCATCTCGACATCATAGGTGACTCGCTCACGAAGGCGTTCAGCCTCCAGAACGCGGCCCTCCTTGAGGAAGAATTCGCATTGCGCGCCAAGGTCAAGAGTTATCTGGTCAACAGCCTTTGCAGTCCGTTCTTTCGATGACACGAAGATGTTGGCCGGATATATATTGAACCCTTCCAAGTCGGTAAGTGGCATTCCCGAAGTAGGGTCTACCGTCTGTATTTTTTCAATCTCGTTGCCCCAGAACATGACGCGAAGCTGGATTTCCTCGAAAGAAAGCATAATATCCACCGTGTCGCCTTTGACACGGAACTGACCGCGCATCAGTTCGGTTTCAGTGCGCGAATACAGAGAATCCACAAGCTTTCGTAGAAAAACGTTGCGCGACATGCGGTCGCCAACTTGGATTTTAACCACAGTCTGGGCGAAATCCTCAGGATTTCCCATACCGTAGATACAACTTACCGATGATACCACCACGACATCGCGACGACCCGAAAGCAGGGCAGCGGCTGTGGAGAGCCTGAGCTTGTCGATCTGCTCATTGATCATCAAATCCTTTTCGATATATTTGTCAGAGCCGGGAATATATGCTTCCGGCTGGTAGTAGTCGTAATAGCTTACGAAATACTGCACCGAATTTTCAGGAAAGAAGTTCTTGAACTCGGTGTAGAGCTGAGCAGCCAGTGTCTTGTTGTGGGAAAGGATTAGGGTAGGCCTCTGCACTTTCTGAATCACATTGGCCATGGTAAAAGTCTTGCCGCTTCCCGTCACGCCAAGCAGCGTCTGATGGGGAAGACCGTTGAGAACACCCTCCGAAAGCTCTTTTATTGCTTCCGGCTGGTCGCCTGTCGGCATATAATCGGATGTCAGTTTAAATTCCATATCGGTTGCTGATGTTGCCTGAATAGGGATTGCAATTTCAAGTAACCTACAAAGATAATGAATTTATTCAGACATTACTAAATAAAATATGTTAAATCAATAATATTTTTTATGATAACCGGATGATAACCGGATGATAACCGCATAGCCCCACTTTCCTTAACGCTTTCATTAATGCCGGATCTTCTATCTCACTTGAAAGTTGAAGCAAAATATAATATCTCACCATTAATCTTGAAGGAGCAGACGCAATCACGGAGTGAAAGGTCGAAAATTTTATTGAATGGAGGCTTAGACCTCATTCAATAAAATATGTTAATGCCAGAGCGGCTATCTTCGAGCTAAAATATTCTTTTACAGAAGGAGCAACCTTTGAGTTGCGACTGAGGAAAAAGGATATTTGAGCCGAAGAGAGCCGGACGGATGGTAACTTAAAAACATTTGATTGAGGAATTAATTAAAATTATTAAAATCTAATGGTAATTAGAAATACCTTATTCTTGCAGCTGCACCTCGGCTATCGTTTTTTGATTCAGTCACATAGCCCGCTATGCTCCTGAATCTGCAAAGCGATATCCAAGGCACATCTGCGACTCTGGCATTAACAGATTTTATTGAATGAGGTCTTAATATCTTTGATATTTCGACTTTTTAGATTAATTTTGTGAGTCAAAGCGTAGATTACCCTAAAACAGATTATCTACAGCATTATCGTAAACGAAATTTTAAGGAATTAAAGAAATGAGAAAAAACATCGTAGCAGGCAACTGGAAGATGAACACCACCCTCGAAGAAGGAGTGGAACTGGCAAACAATGTGAATGCCTTACTCAAAGACACTAAGGCAAATTGCGAAGTGATAGTGTGTGTTCCTTTCACTCATCTCACCTCTGTAAATGCCGTTATAGAGCCCGAGCTTGTAAAGATGGGCGCAGAAAACTGTTCGGAGCATGAAAAGGGAGCTTATACCGGTGAGGTAAGCGCTGCGATGGTTAAATCCACGGGTGCGGACTATGTGATTCTCGGCCACAGCGAACGTCGTCAATATTTTGGTGAGAATAATGAGCAGCTTCTCAAGAAAACTCAGCTTGCTCTCGCAAATGGCCTGAAGCCTATCTTCTGCGTGGGTGAAGTCCTTGAAGAGCGTGAGAACGGCTCTTACAACGATGTGGTGAAATCTCAGGTAGAGGCTCTGTTCTCTCTTTCTCCCGATGATTTCTCAAAGATAGTAATAGCTTACGAACCGGTATGGGCTATCGGCACCGGTAAGACTGCAACCGCCGAGCAGGCTCAGGACATGCACGCTCATATCCGTAAGGTTGTGGAGGAGAAGTATGGCAAGGAGATTGCCGATAATACTTCAATCCTTTATGGCGGTAGCTGCAAACCGTCAAATGCTAAGGAGCTTTTTGCAAAGCCTGATGTAGACGGCGGTCTGATCGGAGGCGCTTCTCTTAAAGCAGAGGATTTCCTCGGCATCGTAGAGGCTTTTAATTGATATTTACCGGGGAATGAGATTCACTGAATCTTTATCTCCTCTTATGTAATATGTCGTGAATCTGAAACTGATAATAGTATCCGCAGTGATAGGAGCCGGGAGCCTTATGCCTCCGGCTCCTGTGGCTGCCGATACCCAGAATCCGGAATCCGGAGCAAATCCCGTAGAAAAAATAATGCAGGAATCGGAGGGGAACATCATAATTGACATGCCCGATGACATTCTGCATCGGATATTGAAGGATGACGGGCCCAAAGCCACTTCCCGCTCAAAGAAAACGAACCTTAAGCCGGGCATCAACAAGGTGGATGGTTTCAGAATTCAGGTATTTAGCGATGGCAGCCATCAGAGTTCACTCGAGTCGCGTGCCCGGGCGAGAGGAAGTGCTATTGTGGCCAGATTCCCGAAATACAGGGGACAGATCTATTCTTTTTCCAGTTCGCCGAATTGGTACACAAGAGTAGGGAATTTCAAAACATCAGAAGAGGCCTCGGCAGCGCTTATGGAGCTCAAACGCGCGTTCCCTCAGTTTTCAGGAGAGATGCGCGTGGTAAAATCGCAGATAGTAATCATAAAATGAAACACTTCAGACACGACCCTGAAAAAGTCGGGCAAATTGCAGCCCATTATAGGGCTATCCTTGAACTTATAGGGGAGGATCCTGATAGGGAAGGCCTTGTAAAGACGCCTGTGAGGGCAGCCAAGGCTTTGCTGGATATCACGGAAGGGTATTCGCAGAATCCAATTGAAATCGCCGGTCAGGCTGTATTCGAACATGAAGGCTCGAAATTGGTGATTGTCCGCGATATCGAATTTTACAGTATGTGTGAACATCACATCCTTCCATTTTTTGGACGGGTGTCGATAGGTTATGTGCCAGATGGCAAGATTATCGGCCTTTCAAAACTGGCCAGGATTGTGGAAACATTTGCAAGAAGACTGCAGGTTCAGGAACGCCTGACAGGCCAGATTTGCGACCTCCTTCCAAAAGTTATGCCGGTTAAAGGAGTTATTGTGGCCTGTACGGCAGAACACTTGTGTATGAAGATGCGTGGTGTCGAAAAGCAAGACTCAAAGACCACCACCTATGACTACAACGGAGTGTTCGAAAATGACGCATCGCTGCGTAATGAATTCCTGCTGAGTATTGAATCGCGATAAGTGTATAAAGACGTTGCTATAAGAATAAGTCCTCGCGAAGCCGCATCAGTTGTAAAATTGAGGCGTGAGGCAGCTCGTATTGCTAAAATAAGTCAGGAGGATATTAATGATATCCGCGTTATCCGCCGTTCGATTGATGCCCGTAAACATAAGGTTTTCCTAAACCTTCTCGTCAGATTGGCTCTCGGAGAGGATAAAACTGTTTCTCCTGTTATTAATCCTTTTAGTTATGAGCCTGTCGGTGCAACGGCTCCGGTTATACTGATAGTTGGTGCAGGCCCCGCAGGCCTGTTTGCAGCTTTGGAAGCTATAAGGGTTGGCCTGCGTCCAATCGTAATAGAAAGAGGTAAGGATGTGGATTCCCGGAGGTTGGATTTGGCAAATATATCTCGTAATAAAAGAATTAACCCGGCTTCGAACTATTGTTTTGGTGAGGGTGGTGCCGGTGCTTATAGTGACGGGAAATTATACACCCGCAGTAAAAAGAGAGGTTCCGTTGAGGAAGTTCTTCAGATTTTCGTGCAGCATGGTGCCTCAGAGGAAATTTTGATTGATGCCCATCCACATATCGGTTCGGACAAATTACCTCACGTGATAAAAGCTATCCGCAATACCATTATCAATAACGGAGGTGAGGTCCGGTTCGAAACTCGATTTACAGGTTTGCTTATTGAAAAAGGCAGGGTAATCGGCATTACCACTGATAAAGGAGATTTTAAGGGTGAAGGAGTAATACTCGCTACCGGCCATTCAGCTCATGACACATTCCGGGCTCTTCATGACAGCGGAGTTCCTATGAGTCCGAAGGGAATTGCAATAGGGGTTAGACTCGAGCATCCCCAACATTTGATTGATTCAATACAATATCATAATCCGGAGGGAAGAGGAAAGTATCTTCCGGCCGCTGAATATAGTTTCGTCACTCAGGTGGATGGGCGGGGAGTCTATTCGTTCTGTATGTGTCCCGGCGGAGTAGTCGTGCCTGCCGGAAGTGCCGAGGGAGAACTTGTGGTGAACGGTATGTCGGCTTCAGCCCGATCCGGAAAGTGGGCTAACTCCGGTATGGTGGTGGAGATTCATCCGGGTGATTTCCCGGAGTTTTCTGCATCGGGTCCGCTCCAGATGCTTGATTTGCAGGAATCGCTCGAAAGGAAAATGTACGAATCCGCGGGGTCTTCAATCATAGCTCCGGCCCAGAGGATGACTGATTTTGTGGAGGGTAAGGTTTCTGATTCTCTTCCTAAGAGTTCATATGCTCCCGGCATTCAGCCGGCAGATTTCAATGTAATCCTTCCCCCATTCATTTCAGAGCGCTTGAAAAAGGGGTTTGTCGAATTCGGTAGAAAAGCTAAGGGTTTTGTAACTGATGAAGCGATACTCTTAGGTCTGGAAGCGCGCACATCGTCACCGGTACGTATAGAACGAAATTCGGATAATTTGCAGAGCACCGCTCTGCGGGGACTTTTCCCGGTAGGCGAGGGGGCCGGTTATGCCGGTGGAATTGTTTCGGCAGCTATCGACGGTATACGCGCCGTGAGGGCTTTCGCACATCATAATGATGAAGATCATCCGGCTGCAAAAGATTCTTAATTATGATTTTGCCGTAGGAAGCTAATTATGATTCAAGCTAAGAAGTATGAATATTTTAAATATTGAGACATCCGGAAAAATCTGCAGTGTGGCTCTGACCTCCTACGGGGCTCTTGAACTGCAGCTTGATGATAGTGAGGGTATGCAGCATGCCACCAAGCTTGCTCCGTTCGTGGAGAAAGTGATGGAGGAGGTGCATCGCAAGGATATGAAACTCGATGCGATTGCCGTGAGTACCGGACCCGGAAGTTATACCGGTCTGAGAATTGGGCTCTCTTTGGCAAAGGGGCTCGCATTCAGTCTTAATCTTCCTCTTATCGGAGTTGACACGCTGAAGATTCTTGCGGTGAAGGCAATGTTCCGTCCGTTCCCCTGGAATGGAGATGAGATTCTCGTTCCGATGGTAGATGCCAGAAGAATGGAGGTATTTACAGCGGGGTATGATTTCAGTCTGAATCCTGTTGTCGATGCTGCCCCTATGATACTTGACGAGCATTCTTTTGAGAATCTTCTTAATGAGGGGAAAAAGCTATATTTCTTTGGTGATGGCGCCGATAAGGCAAAAAAAGTATTAACTCATCCCAATGCACATTGGATTGACGGGTTGCTGCCTCAGGCCAAGGACATGATGGCCCTGTCGGAGAAGGCCTTAAGGGAGCAGGATTTCATCGATATAGCTTATTCTACTCCGAATTATCTTAAACAATATCAGACAACGGTTGCACGCAACCCTCTCGAAACGCTTTAAAATTTCGAATTATGTTACCCTATAATACCGATATGGCGCCGGTGATTCTACCGGAATACGGACGTAATCTTCAGGGATTGGTGGATTATTGTGTCAATATACCCGATCGTGAAGAACGGACTGCTTGTGCATATGCTATAGCCGATACAATGGCAGGCCTATTCCCCGAACTTGTTGGAGATAATAGGGATTATTCCCAAATATGGAACCAGATCAACATCATGGCCGGTTTCAAGCTTGACATTGATTTCCCATGCACCGTTGTGACTGAAGATAAGCTTCATCCCAAACCGGAAGCTTTACCCTATACGGCATCGGATATGCGATTCCGCCATTATGGTAAGAATATTGAGAAAATGATCGAGGTGGTTGCCAATCTGGAGGAAGGAGAAGAAAAAAATCTTCTTATATCCATGATAGCCAACCATATGAAAAAGCTAATGCTCCAGCACAATCCGGAGGGAGTGGATGATGCAAAGATATTGCGAGATCTGGCTTTGTATTCAAAGGGTCGGATATCATTGGATCCCAAGCAATATGTGCTTCATGAATTTAAGGAGATACCGGTGCCGCAGACCAATAAAAAGAAAAAGAGAAAAAATCCATGAGTAGTTTTATAGTTGAAGGCGGACATAGTCTGAACGGAGAGATAAAAATCAAAGGAGCCAAGAATGAGGCTCTGGAGGTGATTTGCGCTACGCTTCTTACTTCAGATAAGGTGGTGATTTCTAATCTGCCGCAGATTTCTGATGTGCGCAATCTGATAAATCTACTTTCCGAGATGGGAGTGAAAGTTAAATATCTTTCACCGTCGGAGGTAGAGTTCCAGGCCGATGACATAGATATCGCTTATATACATAGTGACAAATACCGGAAGAAGGCCGAATCATTGCGAGGTTCCGTAATGGTAATGGGTCCGCTGGTGAGCAGGTTCGGTTCGGCTATCCTTCCTAAACCGGGTGGAGACAAAATCGGACGCCGGCGCCTGGACACGCATTTTGTCGGGTTGCAGAATCTCGGAGCTTCTTTCAATTATAACCGGGAGACGCATACATACGAGATCGTTGCGCCCGAAGATGGCTTGAAAGGCTGTTATATGCTTCTTGACGAAGCTTCAGTGACCGGCACCGCCAATATAATTATGGCGGCTGTTCTTGCTAAGGGAGAAACAATCATATACAATGCTGCTTGCGAGCCCTATATCCAGCAATTGTGTCTTATGCTCAATAAGATGGGTGCATCCATCGAAGGTGTGGGCTCTAATCTTCTTCATATTAAGGGAGTGGAGCAGCTTCATGGAGCAAGTCACCGTCTGTTGCCTGATATGATTGAAGTAGGGAGCTTTATCGGGATGGCAGCGATGACAGGCTCGAACCTATTGCTGAAGGATGTCGGAATAAATGATCTCGGCTTGATGCCCTCCGTGTTCAATCGAATCGGTATAAATCTTGAGATATGCGGCAATGATATTCGTATTGATCAGAAGGAAATATATTGTATTGATGAATTCATTGACGGGTCGATTATGACGGTTTCGGATGCTCCGTGGCCGGGACTGTCTCCTGACTTGCTCAGTATTTTCCTCGTGGTGGCAACTCAGGCAAAAGGCTCGTTGATTATCCATCAGAAGATGTTCGAAAGCCGACTCTTTTTCGTGGATAAGTTGCTTGATATGGGTGCTCGCGTCATATTATGCGATCCTCACAGAGCCGTTGTAATCGGAGCGGGGAAATTCCATTGTCTGAGAGCTACGGATATGGTCTCGCCTGATATCCGCGCCGGTATTGCCATGCTTATCGCCGCTATGGGAGCCAAAGGCACAAGCCGGATTCAGAATATCAATCAAATAGATCGCGGATATGAAAATATCGACCGGCGACTCAACAAACTTGGGGCCAAAATCATTAGAATAGAAGATTAAGTTCCTTTTTCTCCAAAAGAATGTTCCGTTCTTGTCTAAAATAACTCGGAATCATAGCAATGATCAATAAAGAAGATATTATAGAGATCGGTCAATTTAGAAGGACCCATGCATTGAAGGGCGAATTGAATGCATCGCTTGATGTGGACGAAGATTTTTTTGATGAGGATATCGCGCTCATTATTGAAATCGATGGAATTTTCATACCCTTTTTTGTGGAATCGGTCCGAACGAAAGGGAAAGATTCATTTCTTTTGAAATTGTCAGGGGTGGACTCGGCTGATGAGGCCGGAGCTTTTGTCAATAAACCAATATTTGCCAAAAGGGAGGACGTTGCTGATTATTATGGTGAGCAAGGTCTCGAATTGCCCGAGGACTTTATAGGTTACAAGGTAATTGATTCGGAGAGGGGAGAGATTGGAATGGTGACAGGAGTGGATGATTCGACAGAGAATGTCTTATTTCTTGTGGATGCAGGAGAGGGAAATACAATCTATATTCCAGCAGCAGAGGAATTTATCAGTAACATAGATGACACTGAAAGGATTATAGAGACTTCATTACCTGAGGGCCTCCTTAATTTGAACGATTAATAATAAATTGATATGAGTGAGTTTGCTAAATTTGACGAGGAGCAGGCTGTGAAATTCATACGCTCCACTTTGTCCGAAGAGAAGAATGCGCAAATTTCGGATGATGAGATACTATATATAATTGATTGCATATGGGATTGGTATGAGAAAAACGGCTATCTTGCCATCAATGCAGACGTTACCGATGAGGAGGAACTTGATGTTGACAAACTTGTCGCATATGTCAAGAAAGAACTCAAAAGAGCCGATGAAATAATGCTGGTTCCGGAAGACGTCGAACCCATAGTGAAAGCCGAATTGCAATATGAAGAATCAATCGAGGATGCTTAAAGGAATAGCTACTGTCATTATAGGAGTCGGACTCCTTTCGGGAGGTGCTAATGCCAAAATGATTAAAATTGGCGTCAAGGACGATGTGGCTGTTAAAAAAGAGATAGCCGCGGATAATGGCGCCAATCCGAATATAGATTTGGATGAAATAGAATTTCTCGAGATACTCAATTCCGTTCCTCTTGATGAGAAGAGTGCCCAGCTTATTCGCAAGTTTCAGGAGAAGGAGGGGCGCAATAGATTGCATGCGCGCGAATTCAATGATAAGAACGGCTGCACGGTCGAGACTTTCAGAAATAAGGAGGTTTTGCTGATAACTATTCCGGCCGACAAGCTATTTTCTCCCAATTCCACAGAGTTGCGCCCGACTGCAGATGCTTTGCTCAATCCCTTGCGTCGGTATCTGAAAGAACCCGACATGTATCGCGTCCTGATGGTGATGCATACGGATAATACCGGCTCCGATGCATATAGGGATATGCTTACAGAGAAGCGGTCGCAGGCCGTGGCAGATTGGTTTGAAAACCATGGCTCCGATACGGAATTTCTCTTTCCTTTCGCTTATGGTGACGATTCGCCGCTGGTGAAGAATAATTCCATGACTAACAGGGCTAAGAATCGTAGGCTTGAAGTCTATCTTGTGCCGGGGAAAAAAATGCTTGATCAAGCCAAAAAAGGGCGAATAGTATTTTAGAGTTGGCACTGTGGAAAAAGTGAGACAATATAAATGAGATAGAATAATAAAGTTGGGACAGTTGAAAAAACTGAGGCAGACAATTAATGATGGGGTCAAATAATAGATACGGGTTTAAGGTATCTTAAAATAAAAAATCTTCCCCGCCTGAGGTAATAACCGGGCGGGGAAGTTTTAGTTGGCAAATTGCCGATAGGGAAGTGGTTTACTTCGCAACGGCTTCTTTGAAACTCGGTGCAGGCTTAAAGGTCGGAACCTTGTGAGCCGGAATGACAACTGATGTGTTCTTAGTGATGTTACGTGCCAATTTCTCAGCACGCTCTTTGATTGCAAATGTGCCGAAACCGCGAAGATAGATGTTCTCGCCATTTGCCATGTTGTCTTTGATGACTTCCATGAGTTTCTCTACTACAGTCAACACGGCAGTGCGCTCAAGACCGGTGCTCCGTGCGATTTCGTTTACAATGTCTGCTTTTGTCATTATGATAAAAGATTTAATGCGTTATTCTTTTTCCAAGTGCAAAATTAGTAATTTCTCCCGAATCTTCATAATTTGGAGGATAAACTTTTATGTTTTTTTAATCAATCCTTTATTTTAGACCCCTTCCCATAAAAAATTAACCTTTTGCCAACAATAAATATTGATTATCTGATGGATTCCCCTGTGCTCTCAAACTTTTCTTGGGAGTGTCGCAAAGTTTTATTACCTTTGTATGCTGACATTTCAAAGAATTTTCATGCAATGAAAAAATTATTTCTCATTCTCTCTTTCTCTCTATGCTTGCTGGTTTCTTCTGCCGCGTCGCAGAAGCCTCTGCCGGTGGTTGAAATCATGGGCAATAAGTATTATATGTATGAATCGAAAAAAGGGGAGACCCTTTTCGGTATTGCAAGAGCCCGGCATTGGGATGATTCTGAACTGCAGAGAATAAATCCTCAAGCCATATCTCCATTAAAGAAGGGAATGAAGATTTTTTATCCTGTTGCTGACAATGACGGGGCGCAGTCAGGAACGGCTCCTGCCGTGTCATCGGAATCGGAAGTCAAAGAATTGACCCACGTTGTCGGGAAGGGCGAAAATGTATATAGTATCGCCCAGATATATAATATGCCCGTAGAAAAGATTTACCGGTTCAACCCTTCAGCAAGGAATGGTGTCAAGGTTGGACAGGTCCTCGCGTTGCAGCCCTCACCTTCCGATGCCCCTGTCCTTTCGGAAGTAAAAGACCGCAACCCAAACTTTTATGTGTTGGGAGCCAATGAATCCATTAAGGATGTCGCTGACAGATATAATGCATCCGTGGCCTCTATTCTTGCATTAAATCCGGGCATTTCTCCAGATAGAATTGTTGCCGGAACAAAAATCAAGCTCCCGAAGAAGGGGAGTGGTCTTGTTACGGTTTCAAAAGTTGTAGAAACTCCTGTGGTGGAAAATTTCGACATATACACTGCTAAATCGAAAGATACATGGGAAACCATAGCCGAGATGAACGGCATTGAGTCAGAGATGTTAGAGAAAGCTAATCCCGATGTCAAGAATATTAAGAAAAAGCAGGTAATCGCTGTTCCAAAAATCGTTACGGTCACGGAGCAAAAGGAAGTTACAGAACGCGATGCAAGGGAAACAACCCCCGAAGGTATCCGAAGCATTTATCAGGATGTCCACAAGGTATCTTCACCTCATGAGCTTACGAAGACCGTAAAAGTGGCGATTCTCGCGGAGTCGCCTGAGGCTCGAAAGGATACTGAGTTTATCCGTGGCTTCCTTACAGGATTGAATCGGATGAAGGACAGTTCATATCGGATTGTTCTCAAAGTGGTCAATGGCGCCGGCAACGAGGCTTCTGCAGTGGATTCTCTAAAATCGTTCAACCCTAATCTCGTGTTTTTCACCGGCGACCGAAATTTACCCGAGTATGTCAAGGCATATGCCGAGTCGAATATGACTCCGGTGGTAAATACATTCGATGTCAAAAGCGAGGATTATCTTCACAATCCCTACATAATTCAATTGTTCTCTCCATCATCATATTTCAACGAATGTGTTGCTTCGAATGCCTATTCCAAATTCGGCGACAGATTATTGGTAATAATTGGAAAGGAAGACAAGGGTGACCAGCTCGCAACTGAATTGGTAAGACTATGGGATCCGCGCAGAATAAAATATTTGCCTGAAGGAGTCGGAGGGCCTGAAACGTTCGCAGACAATGAAAAGTATCTTTTTTATGCTTATACGGTGAAACGTCAGGAAGTAGAGACAGTTCTGAAGGATGTGGCTTCCGTAAAAGAGGAATTGCCGTTTGCGGATATCGCGCTACTCGGGCGTCCGAATTGGGTTATGTTTGATGAAGCCCTGGCCAGTGAATTCCATCGTGTCAATACTTACATCCCCTCGCGTTTCTACCTTGACGGAAACTCACCGGAAGCAAAGGAGTTCTATAAAGCATATAGGAATTTATTCAATTACATGCCGTCAAAATCCCTGCCTCTTTATGCGGCGGTGGGTTATGACACATCAACTTATTTTATCCCTGCAATGGGGCAGGCGTCAAACGATATCAACTTGTTGCGTGCCTCTTCAAGAACTATACAGAACGAGTTTGATCTCAAAAGAGTAAGTAACTGGGGAGGTCTGATGAATCCACCTGTTTATCTGGTGAATTTTACGCCCTATGATACAATAGACAAGATAGTGATTCAGTAATCCATCATCACGTCATGTTTAAGCCAAGCAGAACATTAGCTATCTCGGTTTTTGGGGCGTGCGCTTCAATACTCGGTGTAACAGCCTCGGCCCAATCTCATTATTCATCTCGCGTATATCTCGGTGCCCATGGAGGCTTGAATATGTCGAGGGTAGAATTTACTCCCTCAGTTACTCAATCGTTCAATCTGGGTGCGAACGCCGGTATTAATTTCAGATATGTCGAGGAGAAACATTTCGGGTTTATAGTCGAATTGAATTGGGAGCAACGCGGATGGAAAGAAGATTTCGAAGATCTTCCATATAATTATACAAGAACCGCCAACTATATTCAGCTACCCTTCCTGGCGCATGTCTATTTCGGCTCCAGAGCTAAGTTTTTTATCAATGCCGGGCCTTCCGTAAGTTTTAAGGTAGGGGAGTCTACGAGCACCAATATTGATTTATCTTCCGTTTCTTCTAATCCTGATTTTAAAAGCCGCATTACTTATCAGATGTATCAGGAGGTAGATCTGAAAGTAGATTATGGAATCCAGGGAGGAATTGGGGGAGAATATAGCATAAACCGAAACAATTCTATTTATCTGGATGCCCGATTCTATTTCGGTCTTGGAAATATGCTTAAATCAGGCAGAACTGATCCAATCCGAGGCTCGAATCCGATGACCATATCCGTTTCCTTAGGCTATTGGTTCCGCCTCAAATAATTGTTCAGCGAGGCGTGAATTGAGTTTGATGATATGGCTAACTTAAGCAATGTGCGTTAAATGACCTGTTATTTCAAATGACCCATATTATTATGAACTATTAAGGGGCCGAGTCACAAATAATTGACTCAGCCCCTTAAAATATATTGAAAAATCTTTATGACTTATTCGGGAACGGAATTACATCATGCCGCCCATTCCGCCCATTCCGGGAGCACCCATGGGAGCGGCGGGAGTCTCTTCCTTCTTATCGGCAATAACGCATTCTGTAGTAAGGAACATACCTGCGATGCTGGCCGCATTCTCAAGTGCGACACGTGTCACCTTGGCCGGATCAATCACACCCGATTCAAAGAAGTTCTCGAACGTGTCAGTGCGAGCATTATAACCGAAGTCACCCTTGCCTTCCTTGACTTTCTGAATGATAACAGCGCCTTCAACTCCGGCATTCTCCATTATCTGACGCATAGGCTCTTCAATAGCCCGGCGGATAATAGCTATACCGGTGTCCTCGTCATCGTTTGAACCCTTGAGCTCATCAAGTGAGGAAAGAGCGCGGATGTAAGCCACACCGCCTCCGGGGACTATACCCTCGGCAATAGCCGCGCGAGTAGCGGAGAGAGCATCGTCAACACGGTCTTTCTTTTCCTTCATCTCAACCTCCGAGGGAGCTCCGATATAAAGGACTGCGACGCCGCCGGCTAATTTAGCGAGACGCTCCTGTAGCTTCTCCTTGTCATAATTGGAGGTAGTGGTTTCAATCTGGGCCTTGATTTGGTTCACTCTGTTCGCGATTGCATCCTTGGAACCTGCGCCATTCACGATAGTGGTGTTATCCTTATTGACGGTTACCTTTTCGGCTGTACCAAGGTCGTTCACAGTTGCTTGAGCAAGCTGCATACCCTTGACTTCGCTAACCACAGTGCCACCAGTCAGGATTGCGATATCCTCAAGCATCTCCTTACGACGGTCGCCGAACCCGGGAGCCTTCACAGCACAAATCTTCAAGCTGCCACGCAGACGGTTCACCACCAAAGTGGCGAGTGCCTCGTTGTCGACATCCTCCGCAATTATGAGAAGCGGACGACCGGACTGAGCGACTGCCTCAAGAATTGGAAGCATATCCTTCAGATTGGAAATCTTCTTGTCATAGAGGAGGATATAAGGAGAATCCATTTCGCATTCCATTTTCTCGGAATTGGTAACGAAATAGGGAGAGATATAGCCGCGGTCGAACTGCATTCCTTCTACAACCTCTACTGAAGTTTCGGTGCCTTTGGCCTCTTCCACAGTGATCACGCCTTCTTTCTTCACCTTCTCCATCGCCTCAGCGATAAGTCTGCCTATCTCTTCGTCATTGTTGGCAGATACGCGGGCCACATTCTCAATTTTGTTGATATCATCATCAACTTCCTGCGACTGGCTCTTAATGCTTTCAACCACGCAAGAAACTGCTTTGTCGATACCGCGCTTCAAATCCATTGGATTGGCGCCGGCCGTAACATTCTTTAAGCCGACATTCACAATAGCCTGAGCAAGTACAGTAGCGGTGGTAGTGCCATCTCCGGCCTGATCGCCGGTCTTGGATGCGACTTCCTTTACAAGCTGCGCTCCCATATTCTGGAACGGATCTTCCAATTCCACTTCACGAGCTACTGTCACGCCATCCTTAGTGATATGGGGAGCGCCAAATTTCTTTTCGATGATAACGTTGCGGCCTTTAGGACCAAGTGTCACTTTAACTGCATCCGCAAGAGCATCAACGCCGTTTTTAAGCTCTTCACGAGCCTTGATATTGAATTTTATTTCTTTTGCCATGGTTTCGTTATTTTTGTTTGCTATCAGAATTTAAGGTCTCTGATTACTAAGTTATAGTATTTTTTTATTCCACGATTGCTAAAACATCGTTCTGGCGCATCATGAGATACTTCTTACCTTCAAATTCGATCTCTGTTCCCGAATATTTTCCATAAAGAACAGTATCTCCCTCTTTGAGGATCATCTCTTCATCTTTAGTGCCGTTGCCGACTGCAAGAACCTTGCCTTTCAATGGTTTTTCTTTTGCGGAATCAGGAATGATGATACCTGACATTGTGGTTTCCTCGGCTGCCGTGGGCTCGATCAGAACTCTGTCTGCTAATGGTTTGATATTCATGATAATTATAAATATAATTTAGATTAATACATTAATAAACTGGAAAAGCAGAACCTTTCCTCTTCAATGATATTACAAATTGCGTGCCAAAAAAGTTTAAACCCCGTTCCTTAAAAACGATGCCCGCATGTTCACGAAGTTTTTAAGGAATCCTCGTTACTGCCTGTTCCTTCGAGTCTTGCAGCTGTCCTGTACCTATGAGTCTTGCGTCCGGCCTGTTCTGACCAATTTTAAAGGGCTGCACCAAGATTTTTTGACACAGCCCTTTGGAAATTTAAGATAAATATGTAATGGTTCTCTTAAATTATTTCTGAATTATATAGCTTCTTTCGGGAGCAAGCGCACCTTGCAAGCGGCCATTCTTTACCTTGAACTCTTTACCATACACCACATCTTTATATGTTCCGTTTGGAAGATTGGTCGGCAGATCAATAAAGTTGGCGGATTTACTGAGATTGACCATGGCAGCGCCCTTTTTGCCACGATTGACAAGGAGGACCTCACCGCTATCGCTGATTTGCACGTCTTCTTTCTGTCCTGACATTGCCGTGCGGAATTTATTTACGGCCACCACCTCGGGATGTTTGAACTCGTCATTTCCGCGGGCACCAAGGATATTATCGCCATAATAATTGCTTCGAGTCGACCCTGCAGGGCGACTGAAAAAGAGGGGAGTACCGTTCTGACGGGCGGTAAGGAAAACCCAGCCGATTCTGATTTGGTCATCGGTTAGATGAGCTGACTCGTGAGCGTTGGCGTATGTGTCATGGCTTTCAACCCATGTGGTCAGATACTCGGGGGCTGCCTCATGGTGGAAGCTTTTAAGGTCAATTCCTTTTGCGGAGTGCTTTTCAAGCGCGTCACGAAGGATCCAGCCGTAGCCGGAAGCCGTCTGACCGAAGTAATCTGCATACTCTTTTTCAGGAACATTCTTATCCTGAAGCACCTCTCCATAAACGAACAGGGAATCGTAAGGTATAGCCAGTTTAACACCCTTCACCGACTTGCGACCGGTCGCTACGTCCCAGAAGTCATTCTCCTTTACACCGGCTTTAGTATCCACCGGATCGCTGTGAACGCCGATGTGTTTAGCAGTATCATACCGGAATCCGCGAACGCCCATTTTAATAAGGTCATTGACAAACTCCATATAATACTTCTGGAAATCAGGATTCTCTGTATTGACATCAGGAAGTCCGCCGGAACCCCAGAGTGTGCATTCAAGACGATCGTTATAGTCTCTTACCGGAGTGAGGCCTTCCGAATGATACATCTTGTCGCGCCCTCCGACAGCTTTGTAAAAATCTTCTGCAACAGCATCGATATCGAATGCTGTATGGTTGGGAAGCACGTCTACAATTACCTTAATGCCATATTTTGCGGCTGAATCCATCATCTCCACCATCTGTTCGCGGGAGCCGAGGATATTGTTGCCGACTTTCCAGTCGGTGGGCTGATAGTAATAATACCAATTACCTTCAGTGACATTTTCGTCAAAAATTTTCTTACCGCTACCCTCGGGAGCATAGCATTGCTGAACCGGAGATGTCTGAATCATAGTGAAACCTGCATCCTTAATTTCCTTCATGCTGCGGGCCATTTCAGGAAAGTTCCAGCTCCATGCGTGAAGAATTGTCTCCGTATTCACGGCATCGGGATTCACTGTGACTCTGTCTTTTGCAATAGCCGAAGGCACTGCCGAAGCTACGGCTATTGCCACTAATAAAGTGTGTCTCATTCTAAAGTTTGTTTCGGGTTATTTAGATTTACGTTAACTTGTTAAAGCTGTATCGGGTTTCAAGAACCCCTAAACTAATAACGTATAAGACCTGATTTTGCCTATCAAATATGGCATTTTTTTGATAATAGAGGGCTTAAAGAGATGTATAAGCAAGAAAAATTGAAAATTATTGCACATTTACGAAAAAGTGTGCGAAATGCTAATAAAATTTAAATTCTTGATAATTAAGATAGTTAGATTTGGAATTCACTTAAAAATATATTAACTTTGCAATGTGAAACTCAACCTCTATAGCCAATAAATAACCTGAGAATATAGAGGACTACCTGACAGATATGAAATTACGAAAACTTTTTTCCACCCTTATCCTGACATCATGTGTATTTGCGGCAGCGGCTCAGACTCCTGCATCGGAATCCACACTTACAGCTCATCAGCGTGCGCATCAACAGCAGTTGGCTAATGTGAAATCTTCGAAACTTGACCGCTCAGTGGTCAATGAACTCATTAAAGAAGATGTGGCAGGCCGCGAGAACGCCGTTATGTCAGTGCTTTCTAATGAAAATGCATTTCTCATCAATGATATCCTGAAAGAGGCCAACAAGCACATCGGCAAGCCCTACCGACATGGCATGAAAGGTCCGAGCGCTTTTGATTGTTCAGGATTCACCAGTTATGTGTTCCGTCAGTTCGGCTATAAATTAAGCCCCGCTTCAAGAATCCAGTACACCGACGGTGTATCCGTTGACCGCAAGAACCTGCGTAAAGGTGATTTGGTGTTCTTCACCAGCCGCAGCAGCGGTAAGAATGTCGGCCATGTCGGTTTGGTGGTTAATGCCAACAACGAGACCGGAGATTTTGAATTCATTCATGCAAGCATCCGCGGAGTGGTAATCTCCAAATGCGAGGGCTATTATGAAGGCCGTTATGTAGGAGCCCGTAGAATCATAACCGACTGATTCCCAAAGAATGCTTGATTGCGGAAATTCAGAACGAACTCCAATTATCAACCAGAGAATTTAATTTTGCTTTCATACTCCATAACGATGCGACTGTCTGTTGAAGACCGTCGCATCGTCTTTTGATTCTAAACCTCTATCGTCTTTTGATTCTAAACCTCTATCGTCTTTTGATTCTAAACCTCCATCGTCTTTTGGTTCTAATCCTCTTCTATCGCTAAGAGTGCGCTTTTGATGAATATGAAGTGATAGGCTTTGTAAAAGTGTTAGCCCGATATAAGGGAAAGAGGTGAAGTCGGATTGCTCCCAAAATAAAACGAAGAGTCAACTTTTAATAGATATGGCGCGTTATAATACCGTATTGACCGCCTTAATGGGGGTCGGAGTATTAATCCTCTAACCATTATAGATATGTTGGACCAATTGAAAGACAAGGCACAAGACCTTATGAACAGCGATGCTGTAAAGAATGTCATGGATAAAGCAGCCGACCTGATTGATTCCGATAAGGCTAAGGCAGCCCTCGACAAAGCTAAGAATGCGATTAATAGTGAAAAAGTGAAGGAGACCATTGATAAAGCCAAGGATTTCCTTGACACCGAAAAGGGTAAAGATATCCTTAACTCTGTTAAAGACAAACTTCATCATTCCTAAAGACACACCTCCTTTAACTTTTCAAGTTGAAGCAAATATAAAAAAGCAGACGATGTGCAGAATAATACTGCGTGTCGCCTGCTTTTTATCATGCGCTCTAATGAAATCGAGCCGTTTGATCACACTATCAGTGTAATTATTCCTTCGTAACTGTTTTCTGGTTTCTCTTTCTGAATGCCTGCCAAAGAATATAAACAATGCATATAGCCAATAAGCCATATCCGGCCCAACTTAGATACTGATTATATTCTTCAACCTTCTCGAACAGCATTTCGGGGTCAATATGAAGTGAGAGCCAATAACCAAGAGCACCCAATATTGCATTCCAAAGTAACGCCCCCAGACCTGTGTAGAGGGCAAATTGTGCGATATTCATTCTTGATAGTCCTGCGGGAATTGAGATTAGCTGACGGATTGCAGGAATAAGACGTCCGATAAATGTGGAGACCGCACCATGATCATCAAAATATTTTTCAGCTTTTTCCACTTTTACCTGATCTATGAGACAGGCGTGCCCCAGACGGCTGTTGGCAAAACTATAGATTACAGGTCGGCCCACCCACAAAGCGAGATAATAATTGATGAACGCTCCCACCATCGCTCCGAGGGTCGCAACCACTACTACCATATAGACATTCATGTCGGCTCCTACACCGAAATTACGACATGCAAGGTATGCCGCCGGGGGAACTACTACTTCAGAGGGAAATGGTATAAAGCTGCTTTCTATAACCATAAAGCAGAATACGAATAAATAATTCGCATTCTCAACAAACCATTGGAAGAAGTCGCTGGCGTTGAAAATTGCCAATGTTATCATATTGAGTATGTGATTATCGTTTATTTGAGTTTTTTAAGTTCGCTTATTGTCTCCTCAGGATTTTTGGCGCCAAACACAAAGCTCCCTGCCACCAATATATCAGCACCGGCATCCGCGAGCTCTTGCCCGGTCTGAAGATTAACTCCTCCGTCAATTTCTATTTCTGCCTTGGAACCTGTCTGTTCTATGAGGGAGCGCAATTCACGAGTTTTCTTCAACGTGTGGCGTATGAAAGGCTGGCCGCCGAACCCGGGATTGACCGACATAAGCAACACCAGATCGACATCAGCGATAATATCCTCAAGAGTCGATACGGGAGTTGCGGGACAGAGTGTTACACCTGCTTTCATGCCTGCCGAATGAATCTGCTGAACGCAACTATGAAGATGAAGACAGGCCTCCTGATGGACATTCATAATCTCTGCTCCGCAGTCGCGCACTTGTGATATCCATTTCTGGGGCTCCACTATCATAAGATGGACATCGAGAGGCTTATTGCATATTTTTGATACGGATTTCATCACCGGAAATCCGAAGGATATGTTTGGAACGAACACTCCATCCATTATATCCATATGAAGGTAATCACTTTCCGACCGGTTAATCATTTCGAGGTCGGGAAGCATATTGGCGAAATTTGCTGATAAGAGTGACGGTGATACTTTCATTGTGAATTTTAATTAACTGTCAATCGATTTCTGTTTCTTATCAATTGTCCTGAATCA
Organism: Muribaculaceae bacterium; assembly: GCA_029055345.1. GTDB lineage: Bacteria > Bacteroidota > Bacteroidia > Bacteroidales > Muribaculaceae > Lepagella. Next base: position 35,246 of record JAIDDJ010000024.1, read on the forward strand.
TTTTAAGGAATTCATCTTCAGAGATCATTGGAATTCCGAGCTGCTCGCATTTTTCTTTTTTTGCCGGGCCCATATTTTCTCCGGCGAGCACGAAAGATGTCTTCTTAGATATGCTTCCAACATTCTTGCCTCCTTCCGCAGCTATAATCTCTTTATATTCATCTCTGCTGTGATGAGAGAAAGTGCCGGAAATAACTATAGACTTGCCAGCAAGTGCATCGCCAGAAGGGATCAGTTTTTCAGCTGCAACTTCAAGCTGAACGCCCGCTCTGCGCAAGGCTGCGATATTTGCCCGGTTGATGGGCTCCCGCAGGAAATCATAGATATTCCGAGCGATAATCGGGCCTACATCAGGAATGGCCGTCAATTCCTCAAGGGTCATTTTCTCCATAGCTTCCATGCTGACGACGCTCATGGCGATTCGCTTAGCGGTTGTCTCGCCGACATTCGGTATTGAAAGCGCATACAGGACTCTTTCGAAAGGAACTTTTTTAGAATCCTCGATTCCTCGGATGATTCTGGCAGCTGTCTTGGGCCCGATTCGGTCAAGGCCGGCAAGCTGTTCCTCCTTCAGATCATACAGCTGACCTATCGTGGTGACAAGGCCGCTTGCATATAGGAGTTCTGCCGTTTCCTCTCCGATTCCGTCGATATCCATCATTCTTCGGGCGCAGAAATGTTCGATTCGACCTGTTATCTGCGGGCGGCAACCATATTTGTTAGGGCAGCACCAAGCCGCTTCGCCGAAAATACGAGTCAACGGTGTGCCGCACTCCGGACAATTCTTTACGAATACCACCTTTTTGGCTCCCGATGGACGTAGGGATAGATCGACACCCGTAATCTGCGGAATTATTTCTCCGGCTTTCTCCACATAAAGGCTGTCACCCTCATGGATGTCAAGTTCCTGCATTACGTCATCGTTGTGAAGTGAAGCCCGCTTCACAATCGTTCCCGATAATTGAACAGGTTCAAGATTGGCCACCGGTGTCACGATTCCCATTCTTCCGGTTTCGAAAGAGACAAACCTCAGTGGAGTGCAAGCTCTTTCCGGATTGAATTTAAAGGCAACCGCCCATCTGGGAGATTTTGCCGTATAACCTAAATTCAATTGCTGGCGCAAGGAATTGACTTTGAATACGAGCCCGTCGGTCGCAACAGGCAATTCCTTACGATGATCATCCCAATAAGATATATATTCATCAATCTGACCGAGACTTTTCAGCAGAGCCATTGCCTTCGACACTTTAAATCCCCAATGCTCGGCGGCGAGCATATTCTCATAATGGTTGTCAAAGGGAAGATTGTCGCTCAGCAGATAATAGAATCTGGCGTCAAGGTGACGCTTTGCCACTTCACGGGAATCCTGCATCTTCAGAGTGCCAGAAGCTGCGTTTCTCGGATTGGCAAATAGAGGTTCCTCATTATACGCCCGCTCGGCATTCAGGCGCTCGAATACTTCCCAGGGCATAAGAATCTCCCCGCGGATTTCAAATTCATCTGGCCAATCGCCCGGCATAAGCTGTAGCGGGATGCTCCGGATTGTCTTTACATTCGCGGTGACATCATCTCCCTGAGCGCCGTCTCCACGTGTCACGGCCCTTACAAGCCGTCCACCCTTATATGTGAGCGATATCGAGGTGCCATCGAATTTCATCTCTCCGACAATTGAATAATCTTCCCCCTCAAGGGTCTTGTCTACCCGCTTCGCCCATTCATCCACTTCTTCAATGGAGTATGTGTTGGCAAGCGACATCATCGGCCGTTCATGTGTCACGTGTTCGAACCCTTTAGTAAGGTCAGAGCCAACTCTCTGAGTGGGCGACAACGGATCATAATATTCCGGATGGGCGCTTTCAAGACTTTCGAGCTCCTTGAGCATCATGTCGAAATCCCTGTCGCTGATCTCAGGATTATTCAGCACATAGTAATTATGATTATGGCGATGGAGCGTTTCGCGAAGTTCATCTATCCGGTTTTTAATATCCATATCACTGGTTTTTACAGAATTAATTCAAGTAGGGATATTTCACGTCCCATAGAAACAGAGCATGTGCAGGCATAGAAGTGCCGGCGGCACATCGGTTTCTCTTCTTGATAATTTCCGCGAAATCATCTCTCGATAGTTTTCCGCGCCCGACCTCGACAAGTGTGCCTACTACAGCACGGACCATATTGCGCAGAAACCGGTCCGCTTCTATAGTAAATACAACGCCGGGAGTTCCGAAATCGTTTTCCCAATCATCCCATGAGGCGCGCACCACCTTGCATATGTTGGTCTTGGAATCACTGTGGAGTTTTGCAAAAGATGTAAAATCTGCGGTGTTAAGAAGCAACTCTGCCGCTTCATTCATGCTGTTGACATCAAGGCCGTTCGGGCAATACCATGCCATTTCACTAAGAAAGGGAGACTTCCCGAACATAACGAAATATTTGTAAACTCTTGCGACTGCGTCAAAGCGCGCATGAGCATCGTTATGAACATCAATAATATCTTCAATGGCTATGGCGGGTCCGACAAGAGTGTTGAGTGCGCGAATCAGCCTTGAACGGTCGGGAAGTTGCCCGGCAAAGTCGAAATGGGCATACATTTTCCGCGCATGAACTCCGGCATCAGTCCTGCCTGCGCCGGTGACTGATATTGGTTCACGAAGGATGGTAGCCAGGGATTCCTCCAGCCGCTGCTGCACGCTGTCATCTCCCGGCTGCCGTTGCCATCCGTGGAACCCGCGCCCGTTATAACTCAGTTGAATGAATCTTCGCATCAGTCGCGTTCAAGATACGTGCTTCCGTAAAGTCCGGAACGGTAATTATTCAGGAATTGGCGCCCCTCTTCGGGAGTGATTACTCCTTGTTTCATTGAAGAAGTCACCCAGGATTCAAGGTTACGAACCAGTTTCTTTGGATTGTATTCCACGTAATCGAGCACATCTGCTACAGCTTCCCCGTCAATTATCTGGGCTATTTCATAACCATCCTTGGTCAATGCAATATGCACTGCGTTAGTATCTCCGAAAAGATTGTGCAGGTCTCCGAGAATCTCCTGGTAGGCACCTACAAGGAATACGCCGAGATAATATGGCTCGTTTGGCTTAAGGTCGTGGACCGGCAATGAATATGAACTCCCGCTCGGAGCTACGAAATGATTGATTTTCCCATCGGAGTCGCAGGTGACGTCCTGAATCGTGCATTGATGCGTGGGCTTTTCATCAAGACGCATTATCGGCATGATGGGGAACATCTGGTCAATAGCCCATGAATCCGGAAGCGACTGGAAGATTGAGAAATTACAGAAATACTTTTCAGGCAACATTCTCGCTGCTTTTCTCAATTCTTCCGGTGGATGCTTCATGGATCGGGTCAGGTCGCGGACATCCCGAGCCACGCTCCAGAACAATTTCTCTATCTGGGCGCGCGTCTTGAGGTCAAGAAGTCCGAGACTGAATCTCTCCAAAGCCTCCTCGCGAATCTGAAGGGCATCGTGCCAGTCTTCAAATACTCTTGCCGAATCGATTTTATCCCATATATTATAAAGCTCAGCCGCAAGTTCGTGAGGATTCTCATCAAGCTGATCATCATCCTTCCACAGAGGAAGCTGTGCGGTCTCAAGTACCTGAATGATGAGAACAGAATGGTGGGCCGTCAGTGACCTTCCGCTTTCCGTAATGATATTGGGGTGGGGCAGGCCGTTCTTCTGGCAAGCATCCACCAGTGCTGAAACAGAGTCATTGACATATTCCTGAATTGAATAATTCATGGAATTTTCTCCACTTGAAGAGCGCGAACCGTCATAATCCACTCCGAGTCCTCCTCCTATATCCACGAATTCGAGATTGAAGCCCATACGCGAGAGCTGCACGTAGAACTGCATTGCTTCGCGAAGTGCATTCTTGATACGGCGTATCTTGGTTATCTGGCTGCCGATATGGAAATGAATCAGCTTCAGGCAATTCTCCATCTTATTCTTCTCAAGGTAGGAGAGGGCATCAAGCAACTCGCTCGAATTGAGCCCGAATTTGCTTACATCCCCGCCTGATTCCTCCCATTTGCCGGAACCTGACGAGGTGAGCTTGATTCTTATACCGATATTGGGCTCAATATTCAGTCGTTTCGCAACTTTTGAAATAAGTTTCAGTTCGTTGATTTTCTCAACGACGATGAAAATGCGTCGTCCCATCTTCTGGGCGAGCAATGCAAGCTCCACATAGTCCTCGTCCTTATATCCATTACATACGATTATTGAATTCGCGTGAGTATTAACCGCCAATACCGCATGCAGCTCCGGCTTTGAACCGGCTTCGAGACCTACGTTATATTTATTCCCGTGACTTACAATCTCCTCTACCACAGGGCGCATCTGATTCACCTTGATTGGATACACGATAAAATTCTGCGCCTCATATCCATATTCCTGCGCAGCTTTCTGGAAGCAATTTGATATCTTTCTGATTCTGTCGTCAAGAATATCCGGGAATCTCAGGAGCAGGGGAGCGCCTACATCGCGTATCTGCAGAGTATCCATCACCTCCTTTATATCCACAGGCTGACAACCCGGTCGCGGTGTCACCTGCATATGCCCTTTATCGTTAATAGAAAAGTATTTCAGTCCCCAGCCCGGAACATTATACAGTTCGGCCGAGTCTTCGATTCGCCATTTTCTCATTCTTCTTCTTTATTAGATAATTTACAGGTCCGCATCAGTCTTGTTTACGGCCAAGCAGTTCAAGCCGTTCCACTATGATTTCAGTGACTCGCCTTCTTATTTTAAGTTTATCTTCATACTCTCGGGATTTGATTTTTCCCTCGACATATAGTCGTGTTCCTTTACGGATATATTTCTCAGCTATTTCCGCATTTTTACCCCCCATGATTAGACGATGCCATTCTGTCACTTCTGTAGATGAGGCGGAATAATAATCGTTGGTAGCCAGAGATACGAATGCCACGGCACGGTCTTTTTCCGGATACCTGATTTCAGGATCGCTTCCGACGTAACCAAGAAGGATAACTTTATTTACCGACATAACTCAATCTGTTTTTCAAGGCATTAATTTTCGGATGGAGTTTTGGTAAAATCAATTGCTTTGAGTGCAAGCCCGGTCTTTTCATGAAGGCCGAACATAAGGTTCATTATATGCACCGCTTCTCCCGCACCTCCGCGAAGTCGGCAGTCGGCTACGACCCTCAAAAGGGCCTCGCCTTCTTTTCCCTGACCGACACTCACAACACATTTATCTGTTCCCGCAACCTCCGATACTTCAACTTCCGACAGTGTGGCAAACGAGAAATGATGGTCGTCATATACGTTGTATAGTCCTTCCATCTGTCCAAGAGTAAGTCCGCAGGAAAACCTTATTTCCATCAATGAGCTTCTTCGGGCCGTTGAAGCTTCCGCGTCTATGCTTACTGAACCGGCAAAACTGCGTTGCATTTCTTTGAGCCGAAGAAGGATCTCTGCTTCAACAGCTTTCAGGTCAGTTTCATCCAGAATGGCCTTGGGAGCTGAAACGTTTATTCGTATGTCACCGTTGAGCAACAGATGATTAGCGAAAGGGAATAGAGCCACAAGGGCCATCGAGGCAAAAGGAGTAGGCACCATAGCGCCCGTCGCACCCCTTACAAGTAATTTCCGGTTATACTCCGGAAGCCCGTAAACCACGCCGTGACTTTCAAGGTCAATACCTTTGGGTGCCTTGAGTAAAATCACTTTCAGGTCGGGCCTGACTATGCGCATCTGCGCGTATTCAGCCGAACCGAAACTCATCGGGTTGCATACGAACAGCACATTGATTCTCGAATAATCCACTGCGCCTGTAAATGACAGGCCAGTTTCCCCTATCAATCCGTGGTGATGGCGGCAGAGTGGAATGCCTTCCAACCCGTTGCCTTGCGCTGCAAGAATCTCCACTTCCGGATGCATCGCCAGAATACGGATAAGCTCTCCTCCGGCCGGACTCTCTGCGCCTAAAATTCCTACCTTTATCATTTATTCTTGTGTTGTCGGTCAAGTGGCAATATTTTTGAAAATATCTCCCTGCATCTTTCAAGCGAAAGATTTTCTTCCAGAACGGCAAAAATTGTATCGCTACCCGGAATGGTGCCTAAAATTTCAGGAGTGTGGCTCATGTCAATATCATATGCCAGTCCTGATGCATATCCGTTTCGGGTCTTGATGACTGCGATATTCCCTGAAATCCGGATGGAAATGAAACCGCTCTGGAAATCTGGCATGGTCTTGCTCATCCCTTTCGATAGTAATTTGTCTTTCAAGGAATCACTGTCGGGAAGAATATAAATATAAGAGCCTACGTCTGTCGGAACTTTGGTGGTCTTAAGCATCTTGAGATCCCGCGAAAGGGTAGCCTGCGTCACGTTGAAGCCTTTTTCCGCAAGTAGCTTCGCAAGCTCTTCCTGACTTCCGATACATTTCGTGGTGATAAGGTCGACCATCGCCGAAATTCGCTCTTTCCTATTATTCGTTTTCATAAACTTATGAAGATTGTAAATGTCATTCTGGCTGACGCGAGTTATTATTCTTTTTATTGTCAATCAAGGCTTTCAACCGGGCAGCTTCTTCGTAATCCTCAGCCTCAGCGGCCTTTTGCATTTCAGCCTGAAGTTGAGTTAATGATTTGGTATCATCAGCTTTTCGCGGCTTCACCGACTTTACTTTCCCCGAATCCTTCTCTCTGAGAGTTGTCTTTCCGGGAGTCTCCGAGGCGTCAAAACCTGATTCCTCGAGAACCTGTTCGCTCGTAAAAATCGGAGCGTCAACTCTTATCGCAAGCGCTATGGCATCACTGCTACGCGAATCAATCACATGTGTGTTAAGGCCGTCGCTAATTGATAGGGAAGCACAGAACACTCCGTTGTCCTGTCGGTATATATTTACTTCCTGAAGGGAGAGTCCGAAAGATGACATGATATTCGCAAGCAGATCATGCGTAAGTGGCCGGGGTGTGATCACCTCCTGGAGCTTGCACTCAATAGCCTGAGCTTCCGGAAAGCCAATGATGATTGGTATCCGGCGGTTCCCTCCGGCTTCCTGCAAAACTACTGCATAAACGCCTGATTCAATCTGGTTGTATGTGATTCCTATAAGTTCAAGTCTAATTTTTTTCATTGTCATTATTTTTCATTGACGTTTTCTTAACCGCCCCGTGAGGCACGCTGATCATTCCCGATCCGAGACACAACTGCCTGTCAGGTGTGTAGATTATGGCATACTGACCTGGAGCTATTCCCTGAACGTCAGAATATGATTCAAGTCGATAATCCGTTTCTCCGGTACGGTATAAACGCCCTGTGAGGAACTCCGGTGTATGACGGGTCTTGAATGAAACTTCCAGTCCATTTTCAAGGATATCCGGCTTATTTATAAGAATGGTATCATCCGGCTCCTCGAATGGATTGAATGTTATCCAATGCATCTCCGCGAGAGGAATGATACGTCCGTATTGCTTTTTTGTATCGTAACCATTCGATACGAAAATCACATTGTCGCGAACATTTTTTCTGACCACGTACCAGGGACCTCCACCAAGACCAAGCCCTTTTCTCTGCCCAATGGTGTGAAACCAAAAGCCCTTGTGCTCTCCGATTTTTTTACCGGTCTCAATTTCAATCACCGGACCCGGACGGACGCCAAGATGACGCTCTATGAAATCGTTATAATTTATTTTGCCAAGAAAGCATATTCCTTGAGAATCCTTTCGCGATGCGTTGGGTAGATTCGCTTCAAGAGCCATTTTCCTCACTTCGCTCTTCGGAAACTCACCCAACGGGAACATTAGGTGACTTAGCTGCTCATAACTGATTTGAGCCAGAAAATCAGTCTGGTCCTTTACAGGGTCGGCTGCAGTGGCCAGAAAATAGCGTCCTTCGATTTCCTTGATGGAGGCGTAATGTCCGGTCGCAACCTTGTCATAATCTTTTCCCCACCGCTGTTCGAAGCAACCGAACTTTATCAGTTTGTTGCACATCATATCTGGATGGGGTGTGAGCCCCTCCTTGACTGTCCGGAGTGTATATTGCATGACGCTATCCCAGTATTCCTCATGCAGAGATACGACTTTCAATGGCAAACCATATTTTCGCGCGATGAGGGTGCACATCTCTATATCCTCATCGGCCGAGCAGTCGCCTTCGCCGTCATCGCGACCTATCCGTATATAGTAAAGGTCAAGCTGATGTCCGCGGCGGCTCAGTATATCAACAACCACCGCACTGTCAACTCCTCCGGAGACGAGAACCGCTATCCTCATACTTCCTCAAGTTCTGATTCACTTTCGTTATCACTATGGATGAAATGAAGCGAAAGGAAATAATCAACGGATATCTTGCCCGGACCCACAAGCAGAATGAAAAAGAATATCCCCATGAACATCACAGGAAGGTACGCCGGATTGCTCCAACTCATCATATAGGTTGCCTCATGAGCGCGATGGAGCAGATAATATTCGCAAAATATCATCGCCACAAACGGAGGAAGCACCATAAGCCTGGTGCAAAATCCGGCCATGATGAATAATGAGCTTACCATTTCAATGATGATCATAACAATAAGGCTCACCGAGGGTTCCATCCCCAATACGCTTGGAAAGACACTGCTGTAGCCATCGAATCCTATCCATTGCCGGAGTCCGAACTGCATAAGCATCACACCTACAAAAAGTCGCAGGAATAACCGTCCCATATTTGTATAGGAGTATCCGGTGGTCTTTATATAGGCCTGTTTGAAAATATTTTTCATCTTATGATTTGGTTGAATCGAAATATTAAATTTATGTTTCCGTTACCGGATTTTTGTTTCATTCCTCCCTTGAAAAAAGGTATATTGGAAAGAACGTTTTTGTCATCGGGCTGCGTTGACTGCGATATCGATAGCGGTGGTAACCGGAACATTCTTGGCGGCAACGCGTCCTTCCCTGTCGACAACATAGATTGACGGAGTGGATCTCAGATCATATGTGTCGCTCACTTCATCGGTGGCCCCGACATGCCATGCTGGGGGATAATCCTTAAGTTTTGCCTCCCATCCATCTTCAGGGTCAACGTAAATGAAAAGAATATTCACCTTTCCGCGTTCCACGAGTTGCATAAGGTTGACATTCATTTCCATTTTCAATTTCGCATGGCGGCAGTCATCGCAATCGGGATCTCCGAATTCAATCAGCGTAATTACGCCATTGGGGTGATAATGGGCAGTCGAGCCATCGCTCCTTTTATAATTGAATTCGGGAGGAACTGTGCCGCGTAAAGTCGAACCAACCTGATTGCGCAGAAGTTCATAACGCAGTTTACGCTCTTTCTTAATGCCCTTGCACTTGATGACATTATCAAGGAACTTCAGGAAAATCTCGTCATTCCAGGCACCAGCCCGTGGCCCGTATAATGCCTCTTCTGCCGCCTTTGCAAACTGGAGAGAGAGCACCGGATTCTTAGATATTCTCTCAATAAGACGATCGACTGACGCATCTGTCTTTTCATTCCCGGCCCATCGCATGGGAATGGTGTAGACACTGAATGCGTCATTGAGAGCGTTCTGATCTACCGATTCCTTTTGCTTGAAATCCATCTTATCCCAGAAATGCTCCATCAGGTAATCGGATTTTTCCTCCAGACCTTCAATTTCCTCCGGGGCAACCGGATAATCAAATAATGGCTCTATGACCAGTACATCCTTATTCTGAGAAAATGCCCAGCAAGCCATTAAGGTCCCCAATGCTAATCCCAATCCTCTTTTTGTAAATATACGGTTGAATTTCATTCTTCAATCTTCAATAAAGTATCTGACCAATGCCTTGTATAAATTATCAAGGATTATATTTAGTCTTGCATTATTAATTTATAATTATTCCGACACTACCAGTTCCCTTATAGCGTCGCGCCAGGCTTTGTATCCGGCTCCCGTGAGATGAAGGCCATCATTCGTATAGGCTTTCTTCAGATTTCCCTTCCCATCGGCAAGTGCCGGCCATAGATCTACATAAGTTGCTCCCGCTGATTCAGCTATTGCTTTTATTCTCTCATTAAATTGGCGAATTGTCTTTTCTTTTCCAATCAGTGACTTATATTTGGTGATACTGTTATTTATCGGCATAACTGACTGGATGAATAGCTCGGTGTCGGGCGACTGCTCCTTAATTTTGGCCACCAGACTCCGATACCTCGCTGCAAGCTGATCGACCGATAGGCCGTGAGATACATCGTTGATACCTATGAGAAGGAAAATTTTCTTTGGGTGACCCGATGTGACCTGAGGCAGCCGTTTCTCCACTCCGGGAATCACATCCGAACGAATGCCCCTGTTCTTAATATTGTTCATTCCGAAGAGTTCATTGAACTCTCCTCCATCTGTAATGGAATTTCCGAGAAACACAATATCGTCATTTTCGATAGGGAGCAATTCAAACAGAGACGTCTTCTGATCCCAATAGACATCCGCTGTGGCAGTGGCAGTGAGAAAGACGCCCGAGATCATCATTGACAATCCGGCTGCAAAAGTCCTTAATCTGCTGTATCGTATCATTATTCAGTCTTTATTAAAATGGAAACTTATGAGATCGTCCATAGGCCTGTTTGAAATCTTCGCTATGGAATAATGTAGATTATTTGCAACCTCCCGCAATTGGTCGCCGAAATTATATGCGACTCCTCCGGTAAAACAGATGGGGTAGTGATGCGAATCTTCATAACCTCCCACATTTCTAACAAAAAAGCGAGTGAATTCTTCCTGAAGCATATTCTTCATGTAATGAAGGCTTTCATGGCGCTTGATGAAAGGAACGAATGAGGCAATGAATTTCCCGGGGGTGTTGTTGCGGTAAACATTTTCAAGCACATCGGCTATCGCTAAGTGATATTCTTCATTAAATTCAATGTGCAGATCGGAGGGGAGCATACGTTTGAAATAGTCTCCCAAAAGTCTCTTGCCGAGTGCGACGCCTCCTCCCTCATCCCCCAGCACATATCCAAGCGAAGGAACTTGATCTATGATCTGGCTCCCATTGTAAAGGCAGGAATTGCTTCCTGTGCCGAGTATACAGGCGATTCCCGCTGAGTTACCTAATAAACTTCGTGTAGCTCCGAGCAGATCGCTTTCAACATATACTTTGTCACAATCAAAACGGGATGCAATCTTCGCTTCGAGATCATGGCATATTTTGGGAGTGGAGCAGCCTGCTCCATAAAAGAAGACCGAATCGGGCTGCATATTCTGAGGAATGGACGAAGCGGTTTCATTAAGGAATAAATTTACCTTCCCGTCATCGGCAGCAAGCGCGTTCAGTCCTCCGGATGCAAATCTTACAATATTGTCGCCGACTTTATCAATGAAAGCGCAATCAGCTTTCGTTGAGCCGACATCCATTATGAGTATGCGTTGGTATTCCTTCATGTTCGAGGCATCATGTGCACCTTCGGACACACGAAGGGGCAACAAATGCAAAATTAATTAATATTCCGTAAATATACAACAAATGCCACTGAATTTTTCAGTGGCATTTGTGATTTCAAAATTAGCCGAATAGGACTATTGGGTCATATTATCCAAAATTATCATTAGAACATCTCCCAGTTGGGGTCACCTATGACGTTACGTAGCATCGGGCACATCTCGGCATTGATAGATGTCAGCATATAGTTGTTGGTGACATTCAGGGTAGTCAGCATCGGATCGTTGGTTATGGTCACGGTCAGAAGCTGGTTGTTGGAGGCATTGATTCTCTGCAGGAAATTAAGGTTGCTGAGATCAAGGGAAGTCAAGTCGTTCCATTCAACGTTGACGTAAGCAAGACGCTGGGCATCACCTACCTGGAATTGTGTAAGATCGTTATAGGGAGCCCATACTTCGTTGATTGCAGGGCAGTTGTTGAGCACAAGCGCCTGCATATGATTGTCACTGCAAAGCAGGCTCACCAAAGAAGGAAGGTTCTGCAGGTAGAGTTTCATTATGCGGTTGCTGTTGGCGTTGATGTTCTGAAGATTGATGCAGCCCGACAAATCAAGCTCGCTGAGTTCGTTGTAACCGACATATAGATTCTTCAGATTTTGAGCCCCGGAGACACTGATGCTTTGCAGACGGTTGCTCATACAATTGAGTGATTCAAGATTGAGAGCGTTAGTTACGTCAAGAGCTTCAAACTGATTTCCGGCGATATTCAGTTTCTTAAGGAAAGGGATAGCACCGAGGTCCATGTTGGCAAGTCGGTTGCGGTTTACCCGAATCACCTGCACTTGCGGACAAGAAGTAATCGTCAGTTCAGTAATCCTGTTCCTGCCTGCATTGATTTCTTCAAGCAACGGGTTATTGGTGAGAGTCAGTCCGGTCAGTTTATTATCCGATACGTTTACTTTAGTAAGTGATGGGAAATTACTTAAATTCAGATTTCCGGCAAGGCCCTTCCCACGCCAGTCTATTTCGGTGATATGCCCGGCATCCACCTTAATGCCTTCGAGAGTAGAGAGATTGGTGCCTTGCACGCCGAGATGAGCACCATTCGTCCTTCCGTCAGACGTGGTAAGATTTAAGAATGACACAAGCGCTTTGGTTTCATTCTTGTTGATGTTCTGGGAGAACGCTGTGGTTGCTAAAGCTAATACCGCTCCGAGCATTAAGATTGTCTTTTTCATAATATATTCGCATTAATTGATTTACGAGAAATGGTTTTCTGGATTAATTAAATAGGACTAATTGCTGTCCTATTTGATTTGTAAACAAAGTTTTTATAAATTTAGTTTGCAGAATCTTTTATTATAATTTTGCAGACAATTTTATTATACAAAATGGAGTTTGTATTCACTCTGCTTGCATATAACTATAATAATTTATAAAAAATCAAATTTTTAAAGAAAAATTTTTAAGATGATGAACAAACTTTTGCAGTGAAGTGTTTGAATTGCAGAAAACATTAGTCAATCATAAAATAAACAGTCACATATTATGGCAATACCAATACTAAAAGCATTACTCGTAGTTGTGATTCTCGGAGTTATGATTCTCGTTCTCCTTGGTATCAATCATATATTCTCGGGCAATTTTTCGGTAGATTCGTCAGATATGGACGATTTGAGACAGGAAGTCAACGAGTCGGATGAAGTTATTTCCAACAATGGAGCCTTTACAGAACTCGTGAAGGTGAAAGTCAGGGATAATAAATGATTGGCATTTCTCAATAATGTGTGGCGCGGAAATGCAATGCAAGGATTAAGGGAAAAAGGATTATTATGGGATAAAACAAATTATGTTGTAAAACATCTGTATAAAGAAGTGAAATCGCAGAACTATACTGCGATTTTTTTTGTTTTTTTAATATGGTATAAGGTTATGTAAAATCATTAATCTATTTGATACCTGTCTGCCTACATTTGAATAGTTAAACCTAAATAAATAACAACCATGCATTTAACGCCAAAAGAGAAAGATAAGCTTATTCTTCTCGGAATAGGCATTATCGCCGAGCGTCGTCTAAAGAAAGGACTGAAGCTTAATTATCCAGAAGCCGTTGCCTATATCACAAGTGCCGCACTTGAGATGGCTCGTGAGGGGAAAACCGTAGAAGAGACCATGCACCAGGCCGCCCAGGTGCTTACCAAAGATCAGGTAATGGAAGGTGTGGCCGATATGATATCACTGCTCCAAGTAGAGGCTGTTTTCACTGACGGCTCGCGTCTTGTCAGCATCCATCATCCTATTAATTAACAATCAAAAAACAGACTATCATGGCTGACACCAACAATAACCAGACGCCGGATGCCAACAACCAGCAGCCGACATATGCCCAGCCGGACGGGATTTTCCCCGGCAATCCTCCAATCGCATATCCTAACACTCCGGGTTTCAAACCGACGGATTACGTTCCGGTCGGAGGCGTGATTCTTGCTTCCGAACCTATCACATATAATGCCAATCGCCGCACAGTCAAACTGACTGTCCGCAACACCGGTGACCGTCCTGTGCAGATTGGTTCTCATTTCCATTTCTTTGAGGTAAACAGATATCTTGAGTTTGACCGTGCGAAAGCATTCGGTTACCACCTTAATATCCCTGCTACAACTGCTGTCAGATTCGAAGCCGGCGATGAGAAGGAAGTTGAACTTGTGGCTTACTCCGGCAAGCACCGCGTGATTGGTTTCGATGACCTCGCAAACGGTTATACCGGTCTGGAAGACTTCCCGACATTCTATCCCAAGAGAATCGAAGCTCTCCGCAAAATGAAAGAATATGGTTATAAGAGCATCTCAGAAGATGATGCCGAAGCCGAGTACACCCAAAACGAAATTAAAAAGTAAATCCACATGGCTACTATATCAAGACAAGAGAATAATATGCTTTTCGGCCCGACCGTGGGCGATAAGATACGACTCGGCAACACCGATCTATATGTTGAGATAGAGAAGGACCTTCGTGTATTCGGCGATGAAGCTGTCTACGGAGGAGGAAAAACCTTGCGCGACGGTATGGGTCTCGCTAACGAATGCACATCTGCGGGCGGAAGCGTGGACCTCGTTATAACAAATGTTACAATACTTGACCCCGTTCTTGGAGTGGTGAAGGCTGATGTCGGTATCAAGGATGGAAAGATTTCCGGTATTGGTAAGGCTGGTAACCCTAATGTGATGCAGGATGTCACCCCGACTATTGTAACCGGTCCTTCCACTGATGCCATTTCGGGTGAACACCTGATTCTTACTGCTGCGGGTATTGACGGCCACGTTCACTTCGTATCTCCCCAGCAGGCAATAAATTGCCTTTCAAATGGTATCACCACCCTTATCGGTGGCGGTATAGGTCCCACTGATGGTTCCAATGGTACGACTATCACCGCCGGACCGTGGAATCTGGCCCGCATGCTTCAGAGTGCTGATGGACTTCCCATCAATGTCGGTTTCCTTGCAAAGGGTAACTGTTCGGTTGGCGCATCTCTCGAGGAGCAGGCTCTTGCCGGTGCCTGTGGCTTCAAACTTCATGAAGACTGGGGAACTACCCCGGCCGCTATCCGTAAATGTATGGAGATTGCCGACAATTATGATATGCAGGTGGCAATCCACTCCGATACGCTCAATGAGAGTGGTTACGTAGAGGATACGATAGCTGCAATCGATGGTCGCACGATCCATACTTATCATACGGAAGGTGCCGGCGGCGGCCATGCTCCCGACCTTCTGAAGGTGGCTTCTCTGAATAATGTGCTCCCGTCTTCGACCAACCCGACGCTTCCGTTCGGTATCAACTCCCAGGCTGAGCTCTTCGATATGATCATGGTCTGCCATAACCTTAATCCTCATATACCCTCGGATGTGGCATTCGCGGAAAGCCGTGTGCGCCCCGAGACTCAGGCAGCTGAAAATGTATTCCATGATCTGGGAATCATATCAATGGTATCTTCCGACTCACAGGCTATGGGCCGTGTAGGAGAATCCTTCATGCGTACGTTCCAGATGGCTTCATACATGAAGTCCGTGCGCGGCAAATTGCCCGAAGATTCAGATTACAATGACAACTTCCGCGTGCTCCGCTATCTGGCTCAGATTACTCTTAATCCTGCCATCACTTACGGTATATCTGATGTGTTGGGTTCTGTAGAAGTAGGAAAGATGGCCGACCTCGTGCTTTGGGAACCCGAGTTCTTTGGCACGAAGCCAAAGATGGTCCTCAAAGGTGGATTCATCAACTGGGCGAATATGGGCGACCCGAATGCGTCTCTGACCACTCCGCAGCCAAAGATCATGCGTCCGATGTATGGCGCAATCGGCGAATCACTCGCAAAGACGAGAATGACATTCGTTTCGCAGGCTGCCCATGAGGACGGTATCAAGCAGCGTCTCGGTCTCGAGAGTATCATTTATCCTGTTCACCGCACTCGTTGCATAACCAAGAAAGATATGGTACGCAACACGGCGACTCCGTTTATCGAAGTAAATCCCGAAACGTTCGAGGTTACTGTCGACGGATATAAGTGCACAGTGCCTCCTGCTGCCGAGTTACCGCTCGCTCAGCTCTATTGGTTCTCATAAGTCAAAGTATGCCGGGAATTACCTCCAAAGGCGGGGATTCCCGGCATTTATTTTTTTATTTTCGCATGAAGCAGTGTACTTGTTACGCTCTTTTTCTTTTGAATATAGATGACTGTATATACAGAAATATTAGGCAATATCAACCGAGATAAGGAATGGGCCCAAAAACTCGAAGGCCTTGAGGTTGATTATGTGATGCTTGACCAATGGACCGCACAGAAGAGCCGGTTTCTTGGAAAAGGCTTGACGGGTGAGGAATATCCCGTTGCGTTGAAACGCCATACACAGGTAGTGGATGGCGATGTAATCGCTTATGATCCGGAAGCAGGCAGAGCGGTAGTGTTGCGTATTGAATTAAGCCCCGTGCTGGTGATAGATCTCAATGCATTGGCTTCTCAAGACACGGAGACTATTATCCGTCGTTCCGTTGAGCTCGGACACGCTATCGGAAATCAGCATTGGCCGGCGGTTGTGAAAGGAACAAAAGTCTATGTGCCGTTGACTGTCGATAAGAAAGTAATGCTTTCGGTGATGGAGACGCATCATCTCGAAGGTGTGGAGTTCGAGTTTCAGACGGGCATAGACATAATTCCATTCCTCGCCCCTCACGAAATCCGGCGACTGTTTGGAGGGGCAGGTCATGAGAGCCACTCTCATATCCATGCAGATCCAAATATGCATGGTCATGAGCATCATGGGCACCATGATCACCATGATCATGGCACGCCTCATGTGCATTACGATGAAAACGGAAATCCTTATGAGCACACCCATTGAAAGCGTGATGCATCTTCTGCAATTCACCGATTCGACATTTCCGGTGGGCACATTCTCCTTTTCCAACGGATTGGAAACAGCGGCATATGCCGGTATTGTAACAGACGCGGCAACCCTGAGGGAATTTACTGAATCTCAGGCAAGACAGGCCGCCTTTACTGATGGAGTAGCGGCTATTCATTCTCACCGGAATTTTCTCGCAGGTAATTACGAGGGAATAGCTGAAGCAGACAGGATGCTTCTTCGATATAAAATGAATGCCGAGGCCCGACTGATGTTGCAAAGAATGGGCAAGAAACTTGCCGAACTGGCGGCAAAGCTGTTTAACTCTCCGCTGATAGCCCGCTGGTTGCAGGGAATCAATGATTCAGAAGTGCCCGGCACTTATCCAGTCGGCCAAGGCATAACATATGCTGCAGCTGGTGTAAGCGAAATGGATATGTTCTGCGCTCACCAGTATGGTGTGATCAACATGGTTTTGTCGGCAGCTTTAAGAATTGTAAGGGTATCCCATTATGATACTCAGAAGATTCTATTCGACCTCGCCTCGCAGACGGCAGGATATTATGAGGAAGCTGCCAAGATGGAGTTGAGGGATATGAATGCTTTCTTCCCGCAACTTGATATCATTGCCTCTCTCCACGAAAAAGGCAATATGCGAATGTTCATGAATTAGTTATTCAAATTTTGCGAGCAAAATTTGAAGGTTATAATGTTAAAAGCTGATAAGGTTTTATTGTTGACCTGTGATTATGTTACTTTTATAATCTTGTAAAAGTTATTTTTTTAATCCGGACTCATAGGGCCTGCAAAGAGTAGATCGCAAAACGAATTTAAATAAATTGAAATGTCTCAGACCTGTAGAATAGGAATAGGGGGCCCAGTGGGCTCCGGCAAAACGGCTCTTATAGAAGCCATTACACCGCGTCTTCTTGAACTCGGACAGAAGGTCCTGATTATCACTAACGATATAGTGACAACCGAAGACGCTAAGCATGTCCGCAAGACTCTTAATGGAATTCTTGCCGACGACCGCATTATTGGCGTGGAAACAGGCGCGTGTCCTCACACGGCTGTCCGTGAAGATCCATCAATGAATATCGCCGCCGTCGAGGAAATGGAAGCTAAGTTTCCTGATGCCGATATTGTCTTGATTGAGTCGGGAGGCGATAATCTCACGCTGACCTTCTCACCGGCATTGGTCGACTTTTTCATTTATGTGATAGATGTTGCTGCAGGCGACAAAATTCCGCGCAAGGATGGTCCGGGTATATCACAAAGTGATATTTTAGTAATCAATAAAACGGACCTCGCCCCTTATGTGGGTGCAAGTCTGGAGGTGATGGATCATGATTCAAAGTTGATGCGTCCGGGCAAACCGTTCGTGTTCACCAATTGTATGACAGGCCAGGGGGTCAACGAACTTGTTGACTTGATTTTCAAGATGGCGCTTTTTGATAAGATAGAGAAATAGAGCGTTATGGAGAAATTTTCCATGAAGCATAAGACGGCTGCTGTTCCGGAAGTGGATTTTTCCAATGTTCCGGAGATGCATCCCTACTTGCGGGAGCCTGATCAGATGTATGTTGGCGCTCCGGGAAAGCATGGCTATCTCAAGCTCCGGTTTGCCCTTGACTCTACTGGTAAGAGTGTGCTTAAGGAAATTGACCGGCGAGTTCCTCTGATAGCGCAGCAGGGCTTGTATTTCGATGAGGAACTGCCAGGTATGCCATGTCTTTACATACTCTCATCGGGTGGTCCTAATGTGGATGGCGACCGTTATCAGCAGGATATAATTGTCGAGAAAGATGCAATGGGCTGGGTTTCGACCGGCGCCGCCACCAAGTTGGCCGAGATGAAGTTCAATTATTCGGGAATGATTCAGAACATTATTCTTGAGGAGGGGGCTTATCTAGAATATTTGCCTGAGCCAATTTTTCCTTGTCGGCACACACGATATATCTGCGATACACGTCTGACTGTTCATCCCTCAGCTACCGTGATATACTCAGAAATATATATGAGCGGCAGGAAATATTACGGAAAAGGGGAGATGTTCGACTATGATATACTTTCCGTATGCAGTCATGGTCACAGGCCCGAAGGAGAACAGCTCTTCAACGAGAAGTTTATAATAGAACCATCGAAATATGATCCGCGTCGTCTCGGAGTGATGGGGCAATATGAAATTTTTGCCAATGTCATCGTGATGGCTCCGAAAGAGGTTTACGAGAAGGTGTATGCCGAGACCGAACCCTTCGTCGATAAAGAGCAGGGTATTGCTGTTGGTATAACCACGCTCCCGAATGAAGCCGGACTATTGTTCAAGGTGTTAGGTTCGAAGAGCGGTCGGGTAAAGAAAGTGATAAGGGATTTTGCTTCAAAAGTCAGGATGGCAGTCAAAGGCAAACCCCTTCCCGAAGAGTTCCCTTGGAGATAATTATTCATAAACTGTACCTATTTTGAAGTTTCCTTAAAGTATTGCTGTTCGATAAAAATTTTTATCGGACAGCAATACTTTATAGCGCGTCCCTTAAAATTTCGGGGTCGTAGGGACTCGCTCTAATTATCGGAAGATTTGGAGTAGAAGAGTAATGAACTCGCTCTAAAGACACATTCCATATTTAATCTTCGCTTTATTTAAATTTATTCCAGAGGATTGAAAAGTGAGTGAAAAGTTTGCATTTTTGGGTTGAAAAGTGTAATTTTACAAGGCAAAAATGGCTTGAAAAGTGTATTTGAATGCTGTAAATTATTTATAATATGCTATATAGAAAAGTTCAACCACTAATCGAAGATTATTTCTCTAAAGATATTGACAAGGTGTTGGTTGTTACCGGTGCCCGACAAATAGGGAAATCCTATATAATTAGATATTGCGCGTCAAAATATTTTCCTCATGTAATTGAGATTAATCTCATCAGGGATGCAGAAGGCCATAAGATTTTTGAGAATGTAAGAACTACGGAAGATTTTTATCTTGCGCTGTCAGCTTTTAGTTCCGCACCCTTGGGTAATAAGCATGATACTCTAATATTTCTTGATGAGATTCAGGTATATCCTCATCTTCTTACAATGCTTAAATTCCTGCGGGAGGAAGGGAGATTCCGATATGTAGCAAGTGGATCATTGCTTGGTGTCACTCTGCGTAAATCATCTTCTGTGCCGCTCGGTAGTATAGATATTCTTAAAATGTATCCTCTTGATTTTGAGGAATTTCTACTCGCTAATGACTTTGGCAGCTTGGCTATTAATGCTCTTAGGGAAAACTTCCTTAATATGGAAAGTGTGGCTGAGGGTATTCATAGTAAGGTTATGGCTTTATATAAGAGGTATCTGTTAGTCGGAGGGCTTCCTGAAGCTGTAAATATATTCCTCAAAACCCGAGATCTTAATCAGGTGCGTTCAATTCAGCATACGATACTGGACTTATATAAAGTAGATGCGGCTAAGTATGATACTGAGAATTCATTAAAAATAAGCAAGATTTATTCTCTTATTCCTTCTGTGATGGAAAACAAGAAAAAGAGAGTTGTATATAAAGATATTGAGCACATTAAGGGTAAAAGATACTCGGATTATGAAGAAGAGATAGAATATCTGATTAGTTCGGGTATTGCATTGGGTGTGAATGCCATATCAAATCCGAAGTTCCCATTGGGAGAATCCGAACAAAAAAATCTTGTCAAATTATATTTCAACGATCCGGGGTTGCTCACAGGGGTGTTGTATCATAATAATCCGATTCCTGTCTTAAATACAGATTCAAGCATAAATTTGGGCTCGGTTTATGAATGTGCTGTGGCGTGTCAGCTTGCAGCCAACGATAACACGCTTTATTATTATGACAATAGATCGCGAGGTGAAGTAGACTTTCTATATGATGATTTCGAGACGCTTTCCGTTGTGCCTATTGAGGTAAAATCAGGGAAAGATTACAAGAGGCATGTTGCTATTAGCCGAATGGTCTCTACAGAAGAATACGGAGTTAAATGTGCTTATATTCTTTCCAATAGTAATCAGGTGGAGATTCATGGTAAAATAAGATATGTTCCCGTTTATTTTTCCTTATTTTTCGACAATCGTTTTTCAAAAAATGGACCTGTGTTAATTTAGACCTCATTCAATAAAATCTGTTAATGCCAGAGTCGCAGATGTGCCTCGGATATCGCTTTGCAGATTCAGGAGCATAACGGGCTATGTGACTGAATCAAAAAAAGATAGCCGAGGTGCAGCCGCGACTCTGGCATTAACATGTTTTATTGAATGAGGTCTTAGAAATAAGATTGTAACCTAATTCCTGATTATTCCTTCAGGGTGTGGCGGAAAGAGAAAGTTATGAGGGCGCCGACGGCCATTACTCCGGCCGAGACTCCGAGCACAAGCATCGCTCCTCCGGCGTGGAGAAGAATCGGTATGATGAATACAGCCAATACTGCCCCGATTTTGCCTACCGCCGCTGCTATGCCCACTCCCTGACCTCGTTCTTCTACATCATATATCTTCGGCGGAAGAACATAGGTAATCAGATGCGGACCCATGTTAAGGAATAACTCGAAGCCCATGAAAGCACCTATGGCAATCCATTTGTTCCAGTGAAGCGTATAGGCCGGCATTAGGACTGCAAGACAAAGCGTACAAAGCAAAAATCCCCACGTCTGAATGGAAGCTATATTGAGTCTTTTTCTGATAAGCCATAGTCCGAGAACAAAGCCGGGGAACATTATGGCACTGATATATAGCGTAATCTTTACCGAATCAGCTATATGGAATATTTCCGGTTGGCCCGGAATAAAGTGCTCAAGCCCAAGCGCCATTACGAGGATAGGCAGAAAGACTCCGATTCCGTATACTCCAAGTCCCTCGCACGCCCAAGGGACACCGCTGAGCATGACCTTTTTCCAGTTTTTTGCAACAAAACTGAATAGTCCCATTTTTACGGGCGCGGGTGCCGATGAGGTCGCAGGAGTCTCGGCAGTGATTTCAACATTATTACCCAAGAATTTCCTGACAGCTATCTCAGCTTCCTCCGTGCGACCTTTCGACATAAGCCATCCCGGACTCTGATAAAACCTTATGCGGAGCAGGATCATAACGCCCGCTATAATGCTGATAATCCACATAAGTCTTGGCCAGAATTCAGCATCCTTCCAATACATTAGCAGTCCGAAGCATATTGCAGCGGCTATTATGTTGCCCAATGAACTTGCCGTCTTCGTGATTCCAACCATCAGGGCTTTATATCTGTCGGGCATCAATTCAGATACATAGTCAGAATCAAGGCTGTATTCGCCCCCGATTCCGAATCCGACAAAGAATAGGCAGACCGTCAGAGCTGCCACATCGGCAGCGAATATGGCGATTGTAGAGGCAATGAAAACGAGTGCCGGACATAACCGGAAGAATAGCAGATATCCGTATTTGTCGCTCAGGCGTCCGAATACGATGGCTCCTATGCAGATACCGATAAGGTCGACGGCGCCGAGTAACCCTTGCATGAAGCCTGACAATTCGGGATGCAGAATGATATTCAGCATAGGGATTATGACGCCGACTATGGTTGTTACGGCTGTCCCGATAAGCTGACCTAATGAGGCGACCGTCACAATCCATATGTGACGCCCGGTTAGAGGCATGGTAGCAACATTATATTTTGCCGATGAATTGAAATTAGAAGTATTGCCGGATGCCATATACTTAAATTTATGAATGTGAGGGAAATTTATTTTTTATCAGTTGGCGCAGGTTGAACCGGTTTTGGCTGAAACATTTCAATTTTTGGGAAAAGGAACAGCCATGTTGCCACGCAGAAGGGGCCGGTTAAAGTCGGCAGACCAATGGGGGAGAAGTAAGCGTTCATCGCAGCCTGAATGAAAACGGTAACAACTATTCCTATTACTGCCCATACGACTGTCTGCCATGACTTGTTGCAGAATGTGGCTCCGAGAGCAATTCCGGTAAGAACAGCGCTGAATCCGTAAAGACCGCTGGAGATATCAGTGGCAGGACCCTTCCACATGATGACCACAGCCAGAGAAAGCGCCGACCCGATCATTCCCCATACTGCGGCACGGATATTATTTATTGCCAATGCGACTATAAAGCAAATTCCGGTAACCCAATTATTAATAAGGAATACCTGAGAAATTCCTTTCAACCAATACTCAACGAGATTGCCGAATTCTACATTCAGGACTCCGCCGTCGGCGTGGGGCAGTTCGGGAGAACCCATGAATTCGGGAGGCATTCCCTGGAAAAGACGAGATGCCAGAAGAAAGAAATATGTGGAAAGCACGAATGGGAATGTGAGCGAACTGACGTTCCATTTGTCCATCACGTTATCAAGACCTGTACGCACCCACGTGGAGAATGCCGAGCAAAGCACGAGGGCAAACCACATCCATACGGTGTCTCCCATAAAGGTTGGGAATGCACATCCGACAAGACATCCGTTGAATCCCCATAATCCGTTCGCTCCATTTTTATCCGGAAGCTGAAGCAGATAGCCCGTAAGGGTTGATACAAACGTGCCGACCACCATTCCCCATGCTACTGCCGGTGTGTGTCCAGCGTAGGCTCCCCAGAATATACCGATAAAGATTAGAATACCGGTCCACGGGCTGTC
The DNA here is from genome assembly GCA_029055345.1 of Muribaculaceae bacterium. Classification (GTDB taxonomy): domain Bacteria; phylum Bacteroidota; class Bacteroidia; order Bacteroidales; family Muribaculaceae; genus Lepagella. The sequence continues at coordinate 58,665 of JAIDDJ010000024.1, forward strand.
TTGAAAAAATACTTGTCCTATTCCACGAAAGAATGTGCGCGGGAATTCACGGACCACTTGCTTAGTTGTGTAAATTGCTGCCATATTGTATGTGTGTTATAATTTATAGTTGGAAATCTTGAGCGTTCGGTTGAAAAGAGCGATATGGTAAAGGTTAGCCATTTCTGAACTCTTATAAATTATAAACGTTCTATAATTAAAGAGGTTTTGAAGACTCTCAACTTTCGCAAAAGGAAGAAGAGGGTGAACTTAGACCTCATTCAATAAAATATGTTAATGCCAGAGCGTCTATCTTCGAGCTAAAATATTCTTTTTCAGAAGGAGCAACCTTTGAGTTGCGACTGAGGAAAAAGGATATTTGAGCC
>JAIDDJ010000025.1 GCA_029055345.1 Muribaculaceae bacterium
GGTAGCTTCTTCAGGACTCTATCAGAGGAAGCCAAGCGTTTGTGAGGTACAAACAGATGTACAAACAAACGTGTGCAGGTTTCATCCAAATTCATCCAAAATGTGCTTTTGACCTCTTTTTTTTATGCGGTTTGAGGAGAGAAAGTCAAAAGAAAAAGCACTGATTTCAGTGATTTATTTCCTGATAATCAGTGCTTTTCTTGCTGGTGGTCCCACCAGGGCTTGAACCTGGGACTCCCTGATTATGAGTCAGGTGCTCTGACCAACTGAGCTATAGGACCTGTTATGGGGTTTGCGGATGCAAATTTAGCTATTATTTTTGAATCATGCAAGAGTTGACGCTATTCTTTATCAGTTTTTTTTATTTTCTAAGTCGTCCCTTAGTCGTTTTATTCGGCTTTCTGTTTTATTCGGCTTTCAGTTTTTCTACTTTCTCAGTTGTTTTTTCACGCTTTATTTTCAATCGCACGCATTTGTTCTTTCGCCAGCTCCATCTCAATCGCTTTCGGTATTTTTTACTCCACCTGCTTCATCTATCTTCGTTTCTACAGATACCTGTGTTGCAGCTGCCGCTTGATTTTTCGGACGTGGGTTGGAGATATATTTCTCGTAGTATGTAAGGATAAGTGAAGTTGCGGGCAGAGCTATTATCATTCCGATGATGCCGAGCAGACTTCCCCATATTGACAGCGACAAAAGAATCATTGCCGGATTGAGTCCGAGCTCCTTCCCCATAATGCGAGGGGTTATTATGTAGTCGCACACGCTTTGCGAAACAAGATATACCAGCAAGCTCTTGCCGAAAAGGGGCAAAAAATGCACTTGCCCTCCAAGCGAATATATAAAGCAGATTATCGCTACCGGAATGAGCGTTACATATTGGAAATATGGAATCATATACAGGATTCCGACAATAATTCCCATCGGAATCGCCAGTGGCAACCCTATAATTGTGAAGCCGAGGCAATATAAGACAGCGGCGCATATGGCCACAAGCCCTTGCCCGCGGAAATAGCTCTGCATATTGGTTTTAACGTCATTGACCACTACGAGTGCCCTATCGCGATAACGGGCAGGGAAAATTAACTTGAAACCACGGACTATTCTCGGATAGTCGATTAGTATGAAGAGAAGATAGATGAGCGTCAGGGCCCAGCCGAGTGCCTGCATAATCACATCGATTGATTCAGCGAGTATGGATGACCCCTTTGCCACTATTTCTTCAATATGCATCGATGCAAGCATACGCTGTAACTGCCATGGATTCGCATAACGCTCTACAAAAGCAATTATTGACCGATAATATTCCGGTACGGGGCGCCGCCCTTCCGTAACCTCTTTTACAATATTGCCAAGCACTTCGGCCTCAGATATGATGGTCGGCACGAAGATATAGCAAAATACGCCAAAAAGAAGCGTAAGATCTAAAATAGTGACAATCGATGCAATTACCCGACCTTTTGTGCCGAGCCATTTACGATTGAATTCTACGAGAGGCTGCAAAAGATAAGCGAAGAAGCAAGCCACAACAAATGGCAGCAACACATCACTCAAATACCGTATCAGCATAACCAGCACTCCGGCTATAGCTATGCCTATAATGAGCCACATTATGCGGTCAAGATTCCAATAGGTCCGTTTATTTTCCATAAGTTCGCTTTATTTATCAACGCCCTATTGAGTTGCTTGTCTAAATACCGATGTTAATAAAAGTTAAAGATTCCAATTTCTATAGTCATGCATTTCGAACCGCAATGGCATTCCCGTGGTTAGAATTATATAGCCAATCTAAATCTCTTTGGAAGGAACCACGCTCCGATGAAAACACACCTACTCTCCGCCTTAATGATAGCAACCGTCTTGGTGCTGATATCAGGTCAAGGATCCGCCGCCGCGAAGACCGCCGACCCCCAGCCTCACAGTGCCGAGAATCCGTTGCGCGATTCATTACCTGACCAATGGGAATTGGAGCAGCAGTTCTTCCAGACGGCTCCTGACGAGGACAATTGGTGGAAATCATTCAGTGACCCCGAACTTGAATCACTGATTCAGCAGGCAGTTGCCAATAATTTCAACATATTGACGGCGATACGTCGCATAGAGACAGCAGCCCAGAACCAGAGATATACTAAGTCGGGTTACTACCCTTCGCTGGGTATATCAGGCGGATGGAACCGAGAAATGACCTCAACCACCGTACATGGTGAGCACCCTCACGAATCGACTATCAGCTATTTCCATCTTGGGCTTACTGCAAACTGGGAGATAGATATTTTCGGGCGAATTCGGGCGAAGCTTAAAGCCGACAAAGCAAACTACGATGCATCTGTAGCCGAATATGACGCCACAATGATATCGCTTTGCTCCAACGTGGCGAAAGCATATTTTCAGTTGCGTCAGGAGCAGATGCTTGTTAAGATTGCTGAAGAGACGGTGAAAATAGTCGAGGAACAGAAATTGCTTGCTGACGCGCGCTATGAGGCCGGGTTACGACCGCTTCTTGACGTTGTTCAGGCTCGGATGTCGATTGCGCAGACGCGCAGCGCACTTCCCCAACATAAGGCCAACGTGCGCACCGCTCTCAACCAGATCGCCATGCTCGTCGGAGTATATCCTGAGAAATTAGAAGCTTTGCTTAATCCACGCGAGCTCCCCGAAATTCCTGCACCCGGCAATATCGGTACGCCTGAGACACTGTTACGGCGCAGGCCCGATATCGTTGCGGCAGAGAAGCAGCTGGCGGCTATGGCCGCACAGGTAGGCATCGCGAAAAAGGATTTTCTTCCTACTCTGTCGGTAAGCGCAGCTGTGGGCTCTCAAGTCCATACATTCAAGGATCTCTACGGGCCTGATTCCTACTACTACAGTGTAGTTCCGAGTCTTACATGGTCAATATTCGAAGGGATGGCCCGCAATGCCAAACTTGCAGAAGCGCGCCTTAATATGGAAGCCCAGATTGATTCTTATAATCAGACGGTGATGAATGCGGTTTCGGAAGTGAACAATGCCATGATTGCGCTCAAGTCATTGCAGGAACAACAGATTTATCAGGAAATACTGTTGAAGGAGGCGAGAAAACAGCTCGAACTTCAGACAGATCGGTTTCTTCAGGGGCTAACGGGTTTCTCTGACATAGCGGGCTCGCAAGCGACAGTGCTTCAATATGAAAATTCACTCGTACAGCTCAAGGCCTCGCAATTAGCGGGCGTAGTCACATTATACACAGCATTGGGAGGAGGCTACTGATAACAAATCCGACCGAATATCCTTTACTTCAAACTTCTTCAGAATGAGAAAATACATTTACCTCGCGCTAATCTCAATCACCGTATTATTTTCCGGATGTCGAATAAAGGATGCTGAACATGCAGAAGCCATACCGGAAATTGAAGTGGCGGAAGTCATGACGGATTCTATCGTTCTGCACAATGATTATCCCGGCTATCTTCAGGCTCACACGAAAGCTGAGGTAGTAGGTGAAGTGAGTGGCAAATTGCTCACACAGAACTTCACTTCCGGCAGTTATGTGAGCAAAGGGCAGGTACTCTTCACGATTGCCACCGACCGTTATCGCGATGCAGTAAAAGAGGCGGAAGGGTCGCTTGCAAGTGCGATAAGCCAGCGCGACTTTTACACGAATCAGACACAAGCCTTGCAGAAAGCATACGAAAGAGAGGCAGTATCAAAGATGGAACTGCTTCAGGCTCAGGCATCCCTGCGCCAGGCAGAAGCCTCAATAGCTACGTCACGTGCGCAACTCGACGATGCCCGAACCACTCTGTCCAAATGCACGGTAAGGGCCCCGATTTCGGGTTATATCACACTTAATGAAGTTTCTGTAGGCAATTATATAAATGGCGAGGCGGCCCCACAGACACTTGCCACCATATACGACAATTCGCTGTTTGACGCGATATTCTCTATTGAGGATGACAAATACCCGACATTATTAGGTTCCCAGGGAGAACAAGGCAAAGCCATCTACCGCAATATGCCTTTACAATTCCAGACGCCACTGCCCCACTCATATTCAGCAGACCTTTATTATGTGGCACCCTCGGTGGATTCATCCACCGGTTCGCTCCAGCTGGTGGGCAAAGTATCTAACCGGGATAACGAGTTGAAAGATGGAATGTTCGTCACCGTATCACTTCCCTATGGCTCTGAGCCACATGCCGTGATTGTCAAAGATGCGGCATTGTCGACAGATCAGTTGGGCAAATATCTTTATGTGGTAAACGACTCGAACAAAGTTGTATATACCCCGGTTACCGTCGGACCATTATACAAGGATTCACTGCGCGTTATCGAGAAAGGTGTCAGACCCGGACAAAAATATGTGACAGAAGCACTTCTGACCGTTCGCAACGGCATGACCGTTAAACCGGTTCTTAAGAAAGAATAATCCTCACGCGCCCGCAACAGTTGACCTATGTTCTCAAAATTTTTCATAAACCGCCCGATATTCGCAACCGTTCTTGCCATATTGATGGTGATTGCGGGAGCGCTATGTGTCTTTTCACTCCCGATAGCCCAATATCCGGATATCACGCCGCCCACGGTAAGCGTCATGGCATCATATCCTGGAGCGAATGCCAGGACTGTAGCTCAGGCCGTAGGAGTGCCTATAGAGGCTCAGGTCAATGGCGTCGAAGGAATGCTCTATATGAGCTCGTCGAGTTCCGATGGCTCCTATTCTCTTACAATTACATTCGAGAACGGCACCGACCTTGATCAAGCGGCCATTGATGTCCAGAACAGATTGTCGGAAGTTACGGGCACTTTGCCGGAAGCTGTTACACAGCAGGGAGTCAGCGTGCGGAAAGAATCTACAAATCAGGTGCTTTTCTGCACGCTGGAAAGCGATGACCCTGACAGATATGATGCATTGTATCTGGCCAACTACGCGCAATTGAATCTTGTAGACCCATTGTCGCGCGTGGAAGGTGTAGGTGGAGTTCAGGCCTTCGGAGCGGGGGAATACAGTATGCGCGTATGGCTCGACCCTGAGGCTATGAGGGCCCGCGGAATTACCCCTTCGGATGTAAGCGCGGCAATCAGTTCGCAGAATATCGAGGTATCGGCAGGCCAGGTAGGGAATCAGCCCGGCAACAGCTCAACGGAGTTTCAATTCACGCTTACGAGTCAAGGCCAGTTAAAGAGTGCGGAAGAATTCGGAAATATTATTTTGCGCACTGACAAGACCGGCATTCTTCGTCTCAAGGATGTGGCCCGCGTAGAACTTGGAAGCGACAGCTATGATATGGTGTCGCGCGTCAATGGCAAGGAAGTTGCATTGCTTGGCGTCCAGCAACTGCCGGGAGCGAATGCTATAGAAGTGGCAGATGGCTCGATAAAGGAGCTTGACAGGCTCGCACAATATTTCCCTGATGGAGTTTACTATCGCGTCATCCTGAATTCAACCGACTATGTGAAGGAGTCATTGAGCGATGTGCTCACCACTTTCCTGTTGACCACACTGATTGTGATGATAGTGATACTCTTCTTCCTTCAGGACTGGCGGGCAGTGGTGATACCTATGATTACCATTCCGGTGTCGCTTATAGCCACTTTTGCCGTGATGAAGATTATGGGCTTCTCGCTCAACACGCTGACCTTGTTCGGATTGGTGCTCGCCATTGCCATTGTGGTCGATGATGCCATTGTGGTTGTGGAAGACTGTTCGCGAATAGTCGATAAGGGTGAAATGACACCACGGGAGGCGGCTACGAAGGCCATGAACGAGCTGACAGGTCCGGTGATCGGCGAGGTATTGGTCCTGATGGCGGTATTCATTCCGACAGCCTTTATATCCGGTATCACGGGAGAACTTTACAAGCAGTTCGCTCTGACGATTGCGGTGTCGACTGCTTTCTCCGGGTTCAATGCATTGACTTTAACTCCGGCACTCTGCGCGCTGATGCTGAAGCCTAAAAAGCCTTCAAAATTCATATTGTTCAGTGGCTTCACGAAAGGGTTCAATTTCACTCTCAATCTATACGAACGGACCATAGGGCGCCTGCTCCGTGTTCCGGGCATAACGCTTGCCATCTACGGAGCATTGGCGATTGGCTCTCTTATATGGTTTGTCAATCGCCCGTCGACCTACATTCCTTCGGAGGATATGGGCTATTTCATGGGCTCTATTCAATTGCCGACCGGAGCCTCAATGGAGCGCACTGAGAAAGTGGTAAATGCCATTGCGGCTGATATAAAGAAAGAAGTTCCGCAGGTAAAGGATGTGATGACCATCACCGGCTTCTCTATGATGGGAGGAGGGGCAGCCTCGAATATGGCTTCGCTCAATATCATGCTTGTGCCTTGGAAAGACAGGGGCAAGGATGGGAGCATAAATGATTTAATGGAGCGCGTACAACAAATAGCCTCTCGCCATCAGGAGGCGTTATGCTTTTTCCTGAATCCTCCCGCTATTCAGGGTCTGGGCATTTCTTCCGGTCTTCAGATGCAGCTGCTCGACATCAATAATCTCGGAGCGCAGCAAATGAAGAAGGCAATAGACGACATCACCCTGGCTGCGGAGAAAGATTCGCGTATAGCCTCTGTCTCATCGCTCTATCAAGGCACTGTCCCCCAATATTCGATAGATATCAACCGCGATCGGGCCGAAATGCAGGGCGTAGGCATATCTGATATTTATACTGTGCTCAGCCAATATATGGGGTCAAGCTATGTTAACGACTTCGTGGATTTCGACCGCACGTTCCAGGTTACGATGCAGGCAGATGGCAGCGCACGCGCGAATCCGGAAGACGTGCTGAAGCTTAGCGTCCGCAACAGTGAAGGCAAGATGGTGCCATTCTCATCTTTCGCATCCGTTAAGGAAACGATGGGAGAATCGAATGTGAACCGATATGATATGTACACCACTGCCTCAGTGACCGCAACACCGGCACACGGTGTCAGTTCAAGCGAGGGCATAAAGGCGATGGAGGAGATAGTAAGTTCCACACTCGGTCAGAACTATTCATACGCGTGGACAGGGATGGCCTACCAGGAGAACAAATCGGGCACATCCGTGTCGGTAGTGTTCATCTTCGCGATAATCATGACACTTCTTGTACTGGCAGCACAGTATGAGAGCTGGACTGACCCTATAGCTGTGGTTCTCGCAATGCCGATAGCTGTTTTGGGCGCGCTTCTCGGCACAATCCTCATGCAGCAGACAATAAGTATCTATACGCAGATCGGACTCATACTTGTGCTTGGAATGTCGGCCAAAAATGCGATATTGATTGTAGAATATGCAATGGATTTCCGGAAGGCCGGTCAGCCGATAGTGAAGGCTGCCCACGATGCCGGAGTGATCCGTTTCCGACCGATTATGATGACGGCTTTGGCCTTTATCTTCGGCGTCATGCCGATGCTATTCTCCACCGGAGCCGGGGCCAATTCACGGATAGACTTAGGCACTGTGGTCGTGTTCGGCATGATCATAAATGCCCTGATAGGGACAACATGTGTCCCTGCATTCTGGGTCGTGATGCAGCGGATTCAGGAGAAATTCCGAGGTTCTCGCTCCACAACGGCAAACAACAACGCCGTTCCATCCCCGGCATCCGACAATGCGAATGAAGTGTGAAGGCCCTCATCATGCCGTAGAAGCCTGACACGCTCGCCATAATGGCTTTCACGCAAGAACGAAAGCTCCATTCGATGCACCCGGGTTGCGTCCATTTCCTCCAGAGAGTATTGATTAAGAAGCATCGACACGTATCTGACCGTGTTCACATGCCGATAGAAATCAAGGTCGCAATATTTAAACTTGTAATCAATGGCCGGGGAAGTAGCACGTATCACCCCCTTTGGTAATTCGCCTTCAGTATTCTCGTTCTCCGGGATAATTGATAGATGTTTCGATATGCCGGTAATTGGACACTTGGAGCCATCAATCATATCCGGAGCGAGCGATAGATGAGAAAGACCGAAATTCTCGCGTGTCTTCATATTCAGGACCATCCACACTGATGTAGCATAACCGAGAGCATTCCCCTCAGTGTCCGATAGCTTGAAATTACGGATTGAGAAATGCCGGTTAAAGGCTTCCACCCAGGTGCTCAGAGTGTAGGTTTCATTTACTTTAGGGTAGCGCTTTACTTCTATAGCAATTCGCGACAGGACCCAGCCGCATCCCAGGGACTCCATAGAAGGATTCCCTATACCGAGAGAATTGGCATGAGCAGTAGCGATATCAATAATTTTCGAGGTCAGCAATGGCAACGACATTTCCTGCTCGGCATTGGTCTCACCCGCCGAGAGAAAAAACGACTGCGAAAAAACGGAAGAACCATTAGAATCCATAATAACAGATTATTGAGATTATTGAGATTATTGAGATTATTGAGATTATTGAGATATATTAGAAACTTAAAAATAATTAAACCGGCCCGTGCATTCAAGCATCATATACAGGATCGATAAACGAGCCTGATTTTTGCACGGGGCGCGGCCCCGCGCCACTCAACCCCCAATCACATTCCCTGACTTCCGGAGGCTTCTGGGTTCTTTCAGCCTTATTTTTTCTGACTTCCGGAGGCTCGGTGGTTGAGTGGCTGGCGCCTGCGGCGACAGCACTACCCTTTACTACCATTCTGATTTCCGGAGTCTGAGATAGGAATTCAGCTATTTCATTTAATTGCGAAGCCTTTCTGTAGGTCAACTCCTCCTTGTGCAGTGGAGATTCAGATTCAGCCAAATAGAGAATCCTTCCTTTCGCGCATAAATCAAATTCAATTCCGGGAGGCTTCCATCGCTCTCCAAAACCACGATCGGATAATTTTATCACTGACCCGCCGGCTTGCAATGATGCCTTCTTTATTTCCCTTTCCGCCGGATGAATAAATGGTGAAATTAATACATACCCCTCTGCCACAGCTTTCATGCATTGAGCTTTATACTCTTCAACTTCATGGAAGCTCCATTTGCGCCTTACATGCACTGCAAACAAAGGCAATCTCAACAAGAATAAATTGCCATATGAATTAATCTCATACTCTCCAACCTTTATTCCAATTAATCTCGAAAATAGATCTTTTTTGAGACGTTTAATCAACAATCTCCTTGGATTATCCTCAATATAACGATTAAGGATGTAAAACTGCCCTTTTCGGTTAATTATTCTGTCACAGATACCGGGCTTGAAACAACCGGTCTCTTTAGGTATAAGCCCTTGTTTTATCAAGCGGCCGGTACATGCAGATAAAGTCTTTGCAAAATATGTGGTTACAGGAAAATCGAGATTCTTCTTAACATATGCAATTAAATGTATATGATCAGGCATTATCACAGACTTAAGTATCTTGATCTTATCGGGCCTGAAACTCTCAAATTTATTTAATTCTTCTTGAATTATTTCCCCCACTTTCGTGTAAATTACATGAGGAGCTTCCGGGCCACACGATACATGAGGATTGCCTGAAATATCGGAGAAGCGCGGAGTATTTTTCTCCTTAGTTACAGTAAACATATACATGCAGGGCTTTTTGTAATCATGAAAAACAGCGCGCCGCGTGTATTGGTGCTTTATCGGGGATATTGGTTTTGATCTTTGGAAATCCGATGAACTCACAGCTGTGAGATTATTTTAGGAGAAGGAGGAGGTCGGAGGGCTTCATTTCGCGGGCTTCTTCCGCGGGGATTGCCAGCTGGCGGAATTCTGTCACACAAGCTCCCGGAATTATAGCTGCTTTGATTTCTTCGGGCGAAGGCACTTCTTTAAGATTCCGGTATTCATCAAACGTCCATTTCGTAAAAACCGAATTTGCTCCGAGACCCTGACGGTTGAGCCACCAACCTTCCCCAACTTCCTCGGGTCTTGAGTTTTCGCTTATGTCTGAAGGAGCCGGGAAATAGCGGAGTGAGCCATCGGGTCCAAGCGTAACCGCCACATTATTCGAATAATCTCCGCTCATCTTAAAAAGCGTAGCTTTAAGGCGCGCGAAATGAGGCCTCGAGTTCATTTCATTGGCGGGAACTGCCTGATTTGCGATAACCTCCATAACGTTTGAATTGCCGTTATCCTGCGCAGTCGCACTGTTAGCTCCGACACTTTGGGTCTTGTGAGAACAGGCAGACAGCATAGCCATACCGGCTGCCAGAAATAGATACTTTTTCATATTGAGAGATAATTTATTTTTCCTATTCTTATAATCTTATGCAAAAGTAATGAAAAAAGGCGTAACAATCAAACTTCATCCATATTCCGTAGAAACTTGATTAAGGCACATTCAGACGATAGAAACAAAAGATTTTTAAAGGAAAAGGCGCGCCCGAAGGCACGCCTTTGTTTTAAATCTCGAAATTCTGTTGAATAATCTGAATTATCGGAAGTTGACTTTAGAAGATAACTTTAGAAGTCTTGTTGCCTTCCTTCACGATAACGAGTTCACCGGCTGCAGGGTTAGCGATTTCAACACCCTGAAGGTTGAAGAAACGCTTGGGACCATTAGCGTCGTTAAGAACGCTGTTCACACCGTCACCTTTAGTGAATGCATCAGCCTTGATTTTGTAAACACCACCTTCAATTGTAGGATAGTAAGTAGAACCTGCAGGCTTATCAGTATAACCGAAGCAGAGATTCTTCAGAGTCACTTCACTTGTAGTCTTGTCTAATACAGAAGCTTCGATATCGTTAGCTACGAAAGCATTGAGAGTCTCAGCGATTGACATACCATTGTTGTAAACATAGAAACCTTCCTGGTTGAAGATGTAGAGTTCCTGGGGGAATCCACCAGTAGTAAGAGTCAGCCAGAGACCTGAGCGAGTAAGAGGACGCATCGGTACCAAATCAGGATTTTCGATTGAGAATACGATGAAGCCGTCAGCATTAGGATCTTCATTCCATGCATTCCAGCCCTTGAACGGGTTCTCTACAGCGAAGACGTTCTTATCTGCAATATTTCTGTAGAGTGTTCTGTTGCGGGGCTGAAGAACAGCCTGGGGCTCATCATCATATAGCCAGAGGTTCATCCAGTCTTCAGTAAAGAGAGCATCGCCTACGTTGTCCCATTCAGAAGCAACGAATTTGAAGAAATCAGGAGCAACGAAAGTAGCGCCCATGAAACCACCGGCATAAGAACCCGGCAGTTCAAGCAGAGCAAATCCGAAGCAAGTCGCATCATCACCGAATACGATTGAGCCGTCAGCCTGAACAACTGCTTCTATTTCATCAATAGGCTGAGCCATGTACTTACCGGGTTCGTTGGGATTGGGAACTCTTTCATACATATTGAGGCCTAAGGTGTAAACAGTGCCGTCTGAATCCTCAAACGTACCGAGAGTCTCGTTCTCTTCCATTTTAAGAGTAATAGTACCGGTTGATGCGTCATAGGAAGCAATCAGCGGATCCATTGACATATTAGAATAACCGCTGCAATATGGTTCCATGGAAATAAGAATCTGGTCCTCGCTGGCAGCTTCGATTGTTGCAGTAGTCTTATCCTTTCGGCCGCTTGTGAACATTGATTCATAATCCACATCGTAGAAGCCTTCGATTTCTTCTACAGAAGCCGCTACTTTCTGAGGAGCCTTGGCAGCCTTAGCTTGCTTAGCACCGGGTACTACCTGCATAGCTTCAACTGTCTGGATTTCGTTTACGAGCTTAGAAGCCTTTTGCTCAGCTACCGGAGTAGCAGCAAATGCTGTTACGCCTACTGCACATACGAGTGCGAGAGTTGAGTAGAACTTTTTCATAAGTAAAATAATTAAATTGGTGTAATAAATTCAATTTTATTTAGGAAATAGGGTTTATTAGCCCTATTTCCTATTGCAAATTTAAATTAAAAAAACTCAATATCCAAATTTTTGCTGAAATATTCTGAAAATAATTAGCATAAAAGCTACATATTCTCTCTTTTCCCCTCGATGGGGATATGTTTCAGTCTAATAAACCATTTTCTCTGTTTTGTCGCCGATTTGGCGTATTACAATCTGTCCCTTAACAGGTTTGTCAACGCGTAGTCCCTGCATATTGAAATATACCGGGGTGTCTGACAATGAATCGGAAATAATTTCACTCACACCCGAAGTATAAGGTTTGATGTAAATTGCCGCGCCAAGATTTTTCCAGCTTCCGCCGCCTCCGTATTCAGCGCGTATAGCATAGAGTCTGTCTCGGTTTGCTTCTGGGAAGGAGACATGAACTTGATTTTCCGACACCTCATCCTTATTCAGGAAGGGGAAATCAGAGTATAGGGTCTCATGATCCGCAACAGGAATAAGATTTGCTATCTTCTCAGGATCGACTTCATAGAAAGAAATTTTCATAATTTTGTCGAAGTATCCTACACGAACACTGAAATTAAAATCTATGGTGAAATCAGAAGGATCCGTTACTATGTATGCTGTACGGGATGCGTTGGCATATTCTACACTTTCTTTGCTGGCTCCTTCGATTGAAAGCTCATTAAGATTCAGTATAGTGTTCTTAGGGCCTTCATACATTGTATATGTGCCGAACTCTCCATAATTTGTACTGTTGTCGCGATTTATGAAGCGAAGCGTGTATTCAGCAGGACTTACAAATGAAGTGCCGGACATCTGGCTGAAAACAAAAATCAGGTCCTTAACCACAGTTTCGTGGGGCTGCAGGGTAATTAGAAGGTTCGGCCCAAGGAACCTGAATTCACTTCCACTCATCAGACACGGAGTGACACCCTGCGTAAGTTCCAGATCAGAATTATTTACAAACTTTGTTTTTACCAATACGTTGAATCCGTTGTATAAGTCGGAATCGATAGAGGCACTTTCAATTGTAATCCGGTTCCAGTCGGGATATGAAATAGTCCAGTCAGAACCTGATTTATCAAGGTACACATAATTATTATATCCCCATGGCACGAGAATATCCTGCCATTCATAACCATCCGCACGGAACATCAAGGTTACCTTATACTTACCATTTGCGACCGACGGTAATGTAGAGATAATTTTCTTGCTGGAAGAGCAGATGCCGTTAGGATAAACATTGACGGAAGTGGCCGTACCGTAAGTTGCATCTATTATTGTAGTTTCGCCCTGTCCTGTAACCGGTTCGAATTTAACACCGAATTTACCTAAAATTGAATTCTCGGTGTAATTAAACCATCCCTGATAACCATAGAAATTATAATCAGCTGCAGTAAGAGAAAGGCGGCTGCCTGAAATGGCTGCCTGGAGATTACCGGACTGAACCAGGTTCGGGATTGCCGGAGTAGCCGGTTGACCCGTCGGAGGTTGAATACCGAAAATACCATTCTGAGTATAATTGAATCCGGAACCGTAACCACCAATTCCCATTGAATCCGGATTTAATGCATCAAGAGTAAAATAGCCGTCAGACATACCGCCCCAGCCCCAGTTTAAATGGAAGTAGCCATTGCCGTCATAACCATCCACGATAAATGAATGGCCTGCATCGCCCGGGTCAGAACCATTGATGATTACCGGCCCGATATTGGCCAAATTATTATAAACCATGCTTGACCAATCTGACATGGAATACATAAATCGATTTTCAGCCCTGCAATTACCATCATAATTGAAATAAGTTTTCAGAGCCTTGGCGATATCGCGGCCTTGAGCCCCTGAGGCATCAGAACCGTAGTTCATCTCCACAGCGTAACCACAAGCCTTCATCAAAGTCGCCACTGCAAGCGCCTGATTATCGGTATATCCTCCCTTTTCATATATATTGAGCATATTATCCCAATCAAATGTGGTCTGAGAAAAATCCATTGTGATCGTTTTCCCGACATTAGTAGGATAATAGGAGATTGAGCCCTGCCCTGTGGTCGGGTAGTTAAAATACTTTACGACCTGAGACATCGATGTGGCTACACATCCCGTAACACACCTCCTTGAGGTCCGTCTATCTATCGGGCACTCATTATTATATGGAGCGCCTTGGTCCCATTTGGTTGCACATAGAGGATTGATTTTTTGCCAGGATTCGTTGGTAACCGGAGATTTTGCGGGAGCAAAATTATTCTGAGCTGCCCATTCTATCATGCGTGCGTATTCAGACAGCCACCATTGCATTTGGTCAGGAATATTATTCGGGTCGAACTCGCCGGAGTCGCTGTATCCGAGAACAGGATAGGCCACATCATCGGCCGGAACGACCATAAAGCCTTCTCTGCCAGAGGCATTGAATATATATGCTGCCGGATCCTTTGACTCGGACTTCACCACATAGGCCGGAACTTCAACAAACGTTTTCGCGCCTATCTTCTGGCGGGAATCTTTAGATGCTCTTGATAATGCTTCTGCCGGAGTAAGTGGGGCAGCTGCGACAGATGAAGCTGCTAATAATGCGAGAGCTAATGACAGGAATTTATTCATCTGAAAAAGTTTTTAGGATTTGATTCTATTGCTACTACGCAATAAAATGAATACTGATTGCTAATGGCAAATTTAACAATAATTTTTTGATTTCACAAATAATCTTTCTATTTGCCATAATAATAGTGGGAATAAATAGATAAAAAACATAATGGCGTATCGGAATGAATTCCGATACGCCATTAAAGATTCAGTGTATTAATCAGTGATAATCCTTAGACGGAAAGTCACATATAATTTATTTTAGAAATTCCAAGTGAATGAGAGAGTTTCCATTTCGGGATTCTCGTCATCCTCCGGCTGAGCGGTAGTGGCGTCAGTCAGGGTATTTAAGCCCACTGCTTCAGTAAGGATGTAACGCTTGCTCTGATTGTTGAACGAGCCGGCATATTCCTTAGTATTACCAAGATAAACGAACTCTTCATAACCTTCTGCGTTCATAACCTTCAAGCCGGTTTCCTGCCAGCCTTCGAGAGGCTTATAAGCTTTTCTGAAGCTACCCTTACTGCAGAGGAATTGGATATCATAGCCTTCCGGAATTTCAGGATCAATGGCATGATAAGGAGAAACAAGACGGTAAAGAGCATACTTCTTATCGGGATAATTAGAAGCAACCTCAACCTTAACCTCAATAGGCTCCTTATTGCCCATTATTGCAGATGTAAGAGAAGCTGTACCGGCATCCTCCCATTTCAGAATCACGGCCTGACGGATAGTGAAGCTACATTTTTTGTTTGCACTGTTTTCGGTAATGTTTACATCATCAGGCAAAACAAGCGAGAAGTTAGCCTCATAGTCGAAACCCGGTTCAACGAGCTCTGTATCGACATTGAGATTAATATCGGCAGTATAGCTACCTTTGGCAAATTTAACCTCAGTCTGAGTCAGGGAGAGTTCAGTACTTTTCTGTGAGAACAGAATTACCGGAGGAGTCACTGCCACTGGATCAGTCTGACCAACGACTTTAATAAGCACCTGACCCGGTTGGAGCAGATCTTTCTCGGCATCGGTCGGAGTTTTTACAGCTCCTTCAAACAAAGGCACGATAAGTTCGGTATCCGCATTAGAGCGAGATACGGTTACGGTGCAAGTTGAAGGGAATGCCCCCTCTGCCGGAATCAGGGTGACCTGGCTTGGATTTGCAAAAGCCAAGGCATCCGAGCTCAGTGAGGGCTCATCCCAATATTGGCCGGGCGAACAGCTTGTCAGTGCGAACGCACCTACGGCAAGCATTGACAATGTTATATTCTTAAACTTCATAATTAATTCAATATTAAAAAATATAAGCAAAATTCAAATTCGGTTGATTCGACAACCTATTATTACTTATCATCCACCGGATTTGGCTTACTCCAAGAAGGATTGTTCTCACCGATAAGCTTATTGGCCTCCATTTCTCCATTTGGAATCAAGAGCGGAGGAAGTGGCGCTTCAACATAATAAACCCAGTCGGATTCCCAACCGCCACCGCGACGATCCATAGGCTTGTTAAGACGGAGCAAATCGAAGTAGTTGACACCTTCACCCCAGAACTCGATACGACGCTGCTCGTAAACTGCATTCTGAACATCCACAGCTGTATTTGCCTTGCAAGTGTACTTGGGATCGCGATAGGTTGTTACGAAGTCTATAAGAAGTTGCTTACCCTGTCCGGGATTGCCGGCCATAGCGGTAGCTTCAGCTTTGATAAGATACATCTCTTCGATTCGCATCAGGAAGTAGTCATTGGCATTTAAAGTCGTACCGACCTTGCCCTCGTAGGGACCGAACTTCACGTTGGTAAGACCCTCGGGGCTATATTTCTTGACAAATTTCTGCTGCTCGTCAGTAAGATTCTTACTCTTTCCAAGTTCGCTGAGCCACCAACCCTTGCGGGCATCGCTTGCCGGGATGGATGCAAACAGAGCTTTGTTGATAATACGGTTGGCACCTACAGTCCAGTAACCGTTGCTGTTGAACGAACCCATATGAGAAGGATAGTTCACGATACCGGTAGTAACACAGCGGTCTGTCTCCTGAATATAGATGGCCCACATACATTCGTGGTCATTGGAATCATAGAAACCGGGCTGAGCAGCTTCGGCGAAAGAAAGCGGAGTACAGTCGGAATTTTTGATAGCATTGTCAGCATCCTCTGCTGCCTCTTTCCACTTGTTCATCACGAGGTTCACACGGGCACGGAGACCATAGGCTGTGCCGAGAGAGACGAAACGCTTAGTTCCCACAGATGCGATTGCATCCGGTTTGAGCTTACAGTCTGTAAGATATTTAACGGCTGTGTCGAGATCTTCAAGGATGAAATCATAAACTTGCTGAACAGAAGAACGGGCGATACCACCGGATTCAGCAACTTCTTTCTGATTCTTTTCAGTAAGAATAGGAACACATGGCATATCTTGATGACCCACATAAGTGTACTGGAACATCTGAGCGAGCATAAAATATGCGTAAGCGCGATTAGCGTGAGCCTGCGAAGCGTAGAGCATAGCTTCAGGAGTGTCGACAGTGGGGAAAGTCTCGAGCACGCTGTTGGCAGCCTTGACAATCTTGTAGCTCAGATACCAACCCATGGTATTGAGCACGTTGTTGTTTGTACCAACCTGATAACCAGCCATTGTGCCGAACCAGTTGTAACCGATATTACGGCTGACAAAGTCGGGCGACATACTGTCGAACATCATCATCAGAGCCGGCCAACCGAAGTCATTGTGATAGGTATCATTGAGAACTGACCAGCACTGGGGCATCACCGAAGAAATACCGACGATACCAGCCGATGCGATCTCAGGATTCAAACCGATTGCGTCCTCCTTTTCTGAGGCGGTCACGTAGTTGTCCCAGGGCTCAGTATCGAGGTTGTTACAACCTACAAGACCCATGGAACCCAGCACGAGCGCAAGGAGATAATTTATCTTGAGTTTCATATTGCTTTAATAATTTAAGTAAAAATAAGAAATTTAGAATTCCACGTGGATACCGCCGGAGATACAGCGTGAAGCCTTATAGAGGGCACCCTCCGAGCTCACATAGCCCTGGCGCGGATCCATACCCTTGCGTGCGGAAATCAGGAATACGTTTTCAGCAGAGCAGTAAACGCGTACGTTCTGCAGACGAAGTTTGTTGACAAAGTTCTTCGGCAATGTATAACCGAGAGTCACGTTGTTGAGTGAAAGGTAATTGCTGGAAACGAGGAAGCGGTCGGAAGTATAATTGGTATACTCGTCGGAAACATCGAGACGCGGCACGTTGGTATTGGGATTTTCAGGAGTCCATGCATTCAGCATGTCTTTATGCCAATTCTGACCGAAGTTCTGACCACCATTGTGCATGAGCGACTGATAAGTATAGTCGATGATCTTTCCACCAAACTGATAAGCGAAAGCAAGCGAGAGGTCAACACCGAAGAAAGAAACATTAGTGCCGAAACCACCATATGCCTTAGGCATGATGTTGCCGGTTGCCTTACGGTTGTGGCTGTAAGCATCTGAAGCATTGGTAGTGAGGAATTCATCACCATAAACCTGCTTGCCATACTTGTCCTTGATCGGATTGCCTTGTTCATCCTTCATAGGCTTGGCATCCCAATAGAGAGCAAGACCGGTAGCGGGGTCAACGCCTGCATACTGCACAAGGTAAAGGTTATACATCGACTCGCCTTCACGATATATGCGGCTGCCGCTGATGAGCTGGCCGTTCAGGTCGGGGTGAAGTTCAAGCACCTTATTGTTGACGCTTGTGATATTGAAGTTGATATCCCATGTAACGTTCTTGTTTTCGATAGGACGGACGTTGAGTTCGAGTTCGACACCATTGTTGCGCATAGAACCGATGTTCATAGGAATCGAGCTGTAACCCAATGATGGGGGAACAGGCTTGTTGTAGAGCATGTCGGAAGTCTGACGGTTGAAGTATTCGATTGTACCGTAGACCATACCCTTCAAGAAGCTGAAGTCGAAACCGACGTTGAAGTTATTGGAAGTTTCCCAAGTAAGGTCTTTATTACCTTTTCTGTAAAGAACACCGTCTGACCAAACGCCGTCACCACCGGAGATCTTGTACTGATCCTGCCAGGGATAGTAACCGAGACCTACGTTATCGTTACCCTGCTGACCGAAAGAGATCTTAAACTTGAGCTGATCGAGCCAGTTGTGTGAGCTTTCCATGAACTTCTCACCTGCGATATTCCAACCTCCGGAAACTGACCAGAACGTACCCCAGCGTTTGTCGGGAGCAAAACGTGAAGAAGCGTCGCGACGAACAGAGAAGCTGAAGAAGTAGCGGCTGTCGAAAGTATAGTTCGCACGACCGAAGATACCGCGAGTGCCATACTTATTTACGTTACCGTAAGGATTCTTGTTATCGATAGTATTGTTGATAACCCAGCTGTCGGGGAGATAGAGGTTATAACCTACGCCCTGCAGGCTTTCATTCTCGAGGTCATAAGTTTCGTAACCGAGAAGAATATCAATATCATGCTTTTCAGCGAATGTGCGGGCATAATTTGCAAGAGCCTGGAGGTTGAGCGTACGCAAGCGAGCGAAATACTGCGATGCGGAGCCGCCGTAGTCAGCACTCTGGCCATAATAGGGATTACCGAGGTTATGATAGCGGGTATTGTCGATGAAGAGACCGGCAGAACCTGTGATGCTGAGGCCTTCAATCGGAGTCAGGTTGATATACCATTTACCGTTGAATAGGTCGGAAAGATAATCCTCTGTATCATATACGAGGTTACCGGCGGGGTTTGATGAAGACATCCAGTTACGTGCGTAGGGCACAACCTTGCGATCACCATAGTCGTAGATTTTCTTACCTGTTCCTTCATTATACATGATGTTGCCGGAAGCATCGCGGACATACATAGGATAGTAAGGAGCAAGCTGGTCGGCCATAAGGAAGGCATTGCCTGATGAACCGGCTTCAGTCTGATCATCGGGATAACCGGAGTTGGTGTAAGTATAGCTGAGGTTTGTACCGATCTTCAACCATTTAGTGATCTGATAGTCACCGACAGCGCGTGTAGCGAAACGGTTGAAGTGAGAACCTTCGATAAGACCCTGGTCACCGAGATAAGAACCTGAGATGTAGAACTGGAACTTCTCGTTACCACCCTTCACGTTCAGGTTATATTCCTGACGGAGGCCATCGCGAATCTGCTCTTTGTACCAATCATCGGGAGTATAATAGAAACGTCCGTCGGAGAAACCGAGGCTTGCGTTAGGATTGATCTTACCATCGCTGGTAAAAAGACCCTCACCTTTGGGAACGGTGTAGCACTGATAACCAAGACGGTTGAAAATTTCTGCATTAGTCTTTGCAGTTGCTTCTTCAGCACTCATTGAAGCGTTGTAGAAATAACTGTTGCGGAGGGCGATGTATGCCTGCTCCATATACCCGTCGGTAGAGGTGAAGACATCATAATTGGGGACAGCGCGCTGGTTTACACCCCAACGGGCATCCAAAGTGACGCGAACATCGCCTGCAGAACCTTTCTTAGTTGTGATGAGGATCACACCGTTAGCACCACGAGCACCATAAAGGGCAGCAGCAGCAGCATCCTTGAGGACAGTCATTGATTCGATATCTGTAGTGTTGATACCGGAGATATCGCCATCATAAGGCACACCATCGAGTACGTAGAGAGGGTTATTGTCGGCGTTGATAGAACCGACACCGCGGATACGGATAGTAGGCGCTGTACCGGGCTGACCATTAGCACTCTGCACCTGCACACCGGCCATCTTACCATTAAGAGCATCGGTAGCTGTAGACACGAGAGCATTTTCAATAGTCTCTGATTTGATTACAGAAGCTGAACCGGTATAGGCAGATTTCTTTGCAGTACCGTAAGCTACCACAATCACGTCATCGAGATTTGTGGAAGACGCAGCGAGACGCACTACCATATTATTGGTAAGGGTGACGGTCTGCTCTTTGTAACCCACGTAAGAAACCTTTGCGGTTTTCACGTTTGAGGGCACGTTAAGGGTGAAATTACCGTCGACATCAGTAGCCGCACCTTGGCCACCACCTATCGGCATGATAGTAGCGCCGATCAGAGGCTCATTGTTGGCCGCGTCGACTACGGTGCCGCTGACTGTGCGCGTCTGGGCCATAAGACTCCAGCTGAACGCACAAAGCGTCATCATGATTAAAAAGAGTTTTCTCATACCTTAATTAGTTAGTTAAGTAATTAATTTATTCTCGATCCAACCTAAG
Organism: Muribaculaceae bacterium; assembly: GCA_029055345.1. Taxonomy (GTDB): domain Bacteria; phylum Bacteroidota; class Bacteroidia; order Bacteroidales; family Muribaculaceae; genus Lepagella. Next base: position 20,557 of record JAIDDJ010000025.1, read on the forward strand.
AATCAGCCATTTAACTCCAAGAAAGGTTAGTTTTCAACCTTCTTTTAGGCTCTTTACAGACCTTTGTTAAAATATATGCAGAATCCTTAGTAACTGCAAATTTAAACTTTTATAACAAATTTACCAAATATTTGAGCAAATTTTAACGATTTATTTTGCGAAAGAAATAAAACGAATTACTTAACTATGCAAAATAAAACAACAAAACGGATAACATATTATCACAATATTACCCGTTTTGTTGTCTTTTTGACTTTTAGTGATACAACTTTCACATGTATGTAGAGTTTGTTAAGTTGCCACCTATGAGGTGATGGGGTTATTTCTTGCGGCGACGGACTGACTTTGCCGCACTCGAGTTCGGTGTCGATGAGGAGGAACCGGAGCCGGAAACTTTAGGTTTCTTCGCGGAGCGCTTCCGTGTAGTCTTCCGCGGTTTCGCCTTCTTGGTTTCTGTGACCCCATCGTCTTTGACTACAGTCCGGTCGGGAATCGTGTCGCCGGCAGCAAGAGCCTTGGCAATCTCCTCTTCTCGCTCCTTCTGAGCCAGATATTCTTCTCGCGTGGGCACCCAGAGATTCTTGCCGTAGTTACGCAGACGATTATCAATACTATCCTGCGCGCGAGCCAGATCATCCGGATCGGGATACATCTGATTCATCGACAGATTGCGCAGATTCCGAGTCTTGTAGATATCGCCCTTATACATTCCCAGATTGAAATAATCGTCTATAGAGTATTGAGCGAGGTTGTTGTCGTCAGAAAGGAACACATATTGAGATGCGAGGTGAGGACGGAGCTGATCATATTTGACCCAGAACATCGGGTATCGGGTATCACCTCCGAAATCGCTCATGCGGTTGAGCACCGGGCAAATCGCCTCAACTCTGGTCTTCATCTGATTTGAGCGGCGATCGAACTCCCACTTCTCTATAATATAATAGTTAAGCACTTGCGTGGTAGGCACATCGGCTTCCTCTATTACATATTTAGCATTCTTCCCACCGCGTCCTTCTGTGTAATATATACCGAACCGGTCAAGCATCTCCCCTATATTCACCTTATAATCGTCAGTGAAAATCTCACGACCATCAAGATATTCGTATGCCGGAATCTCTCCATCAACTACCAGACCGAGAATGAGACGGAAAAGATTCTTCTGACCATCCACCACATCCTCAGGGAAATATAGAGGCGCATTCTCCGGCTTTTCAAGGTCAATCTGCCTGTAAATCTCACGCATATAAGCGAGATCTGCATCATGCGGGGCTTTCTGCGTGAAGAAACCCTGCATACGCTCGGTCACTGCGCCCTGCTGCTGGGTATTCTTCTTGTCGCGTTCGGAACGTTTGCGGACACCGCCGGCGTTCTCAACCTGTGCGAGGGCGGCCACAGCCATAGCCGCAGCTGCAAATATAAAAAGTAACTTACGATATAATTTCATATCTGAAGAATTTTAATTGAGGGCCACCTCCATGGGGGAGATGTCGCGTGTGATGCCGTCGGGACCTTTGGCCTTGACGTTGGATATAAAGAAATTCTTACCCGGCTTCAGGCGTTTGAACTGTTCTTTCTGGCGAGAAGAGAAGCGGCTTCCGTCGGAGACTTCGGGAATCGCATTACCCATCTGGTCATAGAACACGGTTGTAAAAGAGACGACTGAATAAGTCACATTGAGAATGTCATCATCGATTGCCGCTCCAAGGCCTTCCGCACTCATAAGGGCCGCTTTCGATATTCGTTTTGGCGTACCTTTATAATGAGTTATATTACCCGAAGCGTCTTTTATAGGCAGATATACTGTTGGATCGGGAAGCTTACGGACGCGGAATGTCATTGAGCCTACGTTCATCGAACGGCCATCAAGCTGAGCAGTCACTGAGATTACCGCTTCCCCGCCGACCTGCGATACACGGGCCACCCATAGGTCGCCGTTCCTGGTTAGTGTGCCGTTGGAAATCGAGGCCTGAACCTGAGGCATCGGCACTCCGGGCACTGAAATGCTGATAGGGTTGTCGATACCGGCGTAAAGCACGTTCATCATCGTAGGAGAAATCGTGGCCATAGGCTCAATCACAGTATATGACGATTTAAAGGGATATTTAGCCATGGACCCATCGCCTCGGGGCACCTCTATATAGCCCGAATAATCATGGGAACCAATGCCACCCGGAACAAATTCATAAAGTCCATTCGGATTGGCGAGTTTCGACCCGTTGACGTAAATGGTCGGACGGCTCGTGGTATCGATTGCTGCGAGCACTATATTTGCAGAATATTTCCCTCCGCGCATCACCATATTGGAATTCGGGATCACATACGCTTCCATTTTGTTAACCCGGACATCACCAATGTCGACATTCGTAATAAGATTGGCGATAGCTTCCGACTCAGCCTGGCGGATATCATTCTGCATCTTTGTGAGAAGTGTCACGGCCGCGATTGCAGGCATGTTCTCAAACATTTTCTGCTCCCAGGTCACAGGGCCGACAGTACCTTTCGGAGCCGTAACTTTCGTGGAGAGCATCTCGGTAACGGTCACACGCTTGGCTGAATCGCTGATAAGCGTGACAAGATAATCCCTATAAGCGTCAACATCGGCACGCAGCTTCGCCCCGCGGTTGGTGGCAGGGTTAAGCATCGTGACGGAGGCCGCCTCAAGATCATCGTTATTGATGATGTTACGGTAATCACCCTTCTCTCCATCGGCGGCCTTGGCTATTTCAGTCTTCAGGGCCTCTATGGCATCATAAATGGCTGCGGACTTCTCGCGTAATTCCATCCCTTTGCTATACCATACACCGGCTTTCTCGGGATTCCGCCTGTAGATTTCTTCGAGATATTTAAACTGAACCTCGTTGCGCGTGGACATATTCAGGTTAGTACGCTGGATACCCTCCTGGACCTGGCTGAAACCATTGAGCACATCGCTTGACACGTTGAGCGCGAGCATCGCGGTCAGCACGATGTACATCAGGTTGATCATCCTTTGTCTGGGCGACATATGCGCCACATTATTACCACCTGCCATGTCTTATCAAGCGTTCTGGTTTAGAATTGAGCGGTCGAACGGATTCTCGGCGTTCTGCGCAGGCGCGGCACCTGCAGTCCCACCCATCATTGGATTCGCCATATTAATGGTCATAGCCGTAATCATCTTCTCATATACGGAATTCAGCTGCTTCATATAGCGGGCCATGCGTTCGGTTTCCTCGCAATAGCGTGAAGACTCATGGGCAGCCTTATCATACATGTCGCGGATATCCTTCAGACCCCTGTTGACGCGGTCGATGCTTTCAAGTTGCGAGCTTATCGATTTGAGCTGTATCTCGTAAATGGTGTTAAGCCCTGCGATATTACGGTTGAGGTTCTCCATCTGATCTACATATCCCTGCGAATTTGCAGATATAGTCTCGGAATTCTGTGTTATAGCCTCATAAGATCCGAGAAGCGTGCGAGTCACATTATTCAGGGCCTCGGTGGTCTCATTCAGAGAGCTCATGCTTTCGGCCATACCCTGAATCTGCTCAAGATATTTTTTCGATGCATCCGCCATAGCCTCCACATCAGACTGAGCAGCCGCGGGGTCGGCCATGAAACCTCCGGCATTTCCTACCAGCAGGGCACCCCCGGTGCCCCCCCCGGCTGAGACACCCTCTCCTCCTCCGGTTTGACCTTCAAGATTATAATACTCACCGTCATTGCCGGAGTTGCCATTAATGATGATTCCACTGCCACCCCCGGCAAAGTCCGGACGATCTTCGGGATTTTTTGAATCGAGCACAGGGAACACTTCCTCCCATGAATATTCCTTCGGGGGACGGTCGAACGCGGTGAGTATGAACATCGCGATTTCAGTTCCCATTCCGATACAAAGAAGTGTGCTTCCGCCCGGAAGGTGAAGAATTTTGAAAAGCGCACCCCAGATTACGATTGCCGCACCGATTGAATAGGCGAAATTAAAAAAGCGCTGCCCTTTCTCTCCATGAAGAAAGCGTTCGATGCCATTGGCGTATTTACGGATTTTAACCATTTCGATGATAACCTTAAACTATAAATTTTCCACAATTCCCATCAATAACCCTCTACCCCATCAGGCAGGGTCTCCGAGCCGAAAGTCAGAATACTAATTACTTTTTGACTTTTTTCTTTGTGCCACGCGCGAATCCTATCTGCGAGCGCACACAACGGAAACCGATATACGAGCGCTGCTCGTTCTGGTATTCCCAGGTGCGAAGATCGGAGCGAATGTTCTGTGCCGCATCTTTCCATGAACCGCCGCGCACAATCTTACGCTTCATCTTGTAAGGGTCTTCCTTGGCGGCATCATATCTATACTCCGGATTGAGATCGGAGGTAAGACGGTCGATACTCTCAGTGTAAGCGGTAGAGGTCCATTCCGATACGTTTCCGGCCATATCGTAAAGTCCGAAATCATTGGGTTTGAACGTGCCGACCTGAGAAGTAATCACATGTCCGTCACGGACAAAGTCGCCTTCCCGTGGCTTAAAATTAGCATAGAAACAACCTCGTTCATCCATAGGCAGAGTTTCCTCCCATGGGAATGCACTTTCGGAATTTCCGGCACGTGCGGCATATTCCCACTCAGCCTCGGTAGGGAGTCGGTAAGGTTCGACATAAATGCCTTCCTTGCCGAGTGAACGGCGCAGATAATCCGTTCTCCAGTTGGCAAATGCATTCGCCTGCTCCCAGCTTACTCCCACAACCGGATATTCATTATATCCGGCATGAGAGAAATACATGCGGGTATAAGGCTCGTTATATGCGTTGTCAAAGTCGTTTATCCAGGCTGTAGTGTCAGGATATACATTTACTATATAGGTGTTAAGGAAGTCATAATCACCCGTTAGGGGTCGCGATATAGTCTCACGGACAATCCGTCCTTCCTCGGTGAGATATGCCGTATCTTTCGATATTACCGGAAGATCGGTAGGAGTCGGGAGGTCGGTATTGTATTCACGGCGTTCGGCTTCGAGACGATTACGGCGGCGGGCTGCCTCGGTATGGTTGTAGATCTCGTAGCGGTAGTTCATCTGATTGGGGTCGAGTTCACGCTGACCGGTAATTGGATTTGTGCGATAGACGCTTTCAATAGCGCGCAATTCATCCTCATTCGGATTGCGCCAGGGAATTGCCTTGTTCCAGTTCAGATAGGGCTTTATAGGATTTCCCTCCTTGTCTTCCTCAATCTTGAATGCTTCGTTACCGCCGAAAGCCGGATCTGCGAGCCGCTCGCGGATAATGGAATCGCGCACCCAGAATACGAATTGTTTATACTTCGAGTTGGTAATTTCGGTCTCATCCATCCAGAATGAATCGATGGATACACCACGGGCGTTCTTTCTTATACCTGATACGGAATCATCTGCGGCAGGCCCCATGGCGATAGTGCCCCTGTCGATTAGGACCATGCCGTAAGGAGTTGGTTCGGCAAAAGAAGAGCCGCCAACACCGGTCACCTCTCCTCCGGCGCCACCGCGGCGCACTCCGGCACAGGATGAGAGAAGCATACCGGTTGCTGCAAGCACCGCTACAAACATCCATGCCAACCGAAGAACCGGCATCTTGCCTGAATATGAAGATTGATTGCTTTTCATCTTTATCATTGTCGCTACATTATTCGAATGGAACGTTGTTTATTCTTATTTTTATCGCCGTAATTAAGCTTGATCATATAGCCGGCTACGATTTCGTGGCTACCCGAAGAAGCCTTATTTATTGCCGACAAAGGATAGTCGTAGGCGTATCCGAGGAAGAAATTTTTAAACTCAGCTGCCACCATGGCGCTGATGGCCTCCTTGTATCGGTATCCGAGTCCGAAGGATATGAAGCGGTTATAAGTGGCGCGCATTGTGACTTCGGCTGAAAAATTGATAAAATCGGTCCTTATCAACATTGAAGGCTGCAATGAAAATAACGTGTTTTTGAGCGGGATATTGCCATCGGCCGTAAAATAGGCCTGTCGCGGCAAAACTGCCGAATATTCCACGGTTTCGTGGTCAGAACCTCCTTCGGAATCCATAATGAGTTCCGGCTCAAGGATATGGAGCATTGATATGCCGACAGAAAAATACTTATGGGCATATCTGACACCGGCCGAAAGATCAAATGCATTACCGGAAACGTCATTTCTCGGCAGGTCAGGATCATCGGGCTGATGATAGTCATCACCTTCGGGTATATAGACATCCGAACCCTTGAACTTCGAGTTGTAGAACCCGGGTTGAAGCCCCACCGAAAAGGATCCTTTCAGAAAATTGAATTTATAGCATACCTGGGCATTCACTCCGATATTATTGAAAAGACCGATGGATTCCTGATTAAACAGGACTCCGACTCCGAGGCGATGCTTTTTCCCCAGTTTGACAGGCATATCTACTGCACCGAGGAATGTGCGCGGCGCATTGGAGATACCCACCCATTGCATTTTGAATCCACCGCGTATGCGCACAAAGTCGGAAGAGCCGACGGCAGCCGGATTGTAATAAGTCGGGATAGCCCAGTACTGGGTGAACTGCGCGTCAGCCTGAGCCGCCGCCTGCAATGAGGGCAAACTCAGAAGCAACCCGAGTATGAAGGCTCGAATCTGCTGTCGGAAATTTTTTGAGTTTCCCATCATTCGAAATAGAATGTAAGCATAAACATATTCGATTTCACTTTCGACAGTGATTGAGTTATCTTGAATTTCTCCGGGTCATCTTCAAGATCGGGACGGTTATGGTTGAGAATATCCGAAAGACCGAAACAGAACTTTATCTCGGGGATAAATTTGAAGAACGGAAGATAGAAGTCACACCCGAAACCTACTGACAGATACGCATCCGCGGTCTTAAACTGAATGTAGTCGTTTCCTTTACGACCCACATCGAAGGCGCCCATGGCGCCGACAGTTACGTAGGGCCTGGAGTTATGGTAGCGGTCGCCGGAAATCTTTAGGTCGAGCGGGGTAATCACATATACGTTCTTTAATTCCTGACGGACGGTAAGACCAGTGTTCCATTCTCTCATCACGGCCGAATTGAAACAGAATGACATCCCCGGCGTAAACCTCAGGTTGATATACTTGTGAAGCCGGAGGTCGGCAAGCACCTGGACATTAATTCCGGGACTCAGAGAAGGGGTCTCTACAAACCACTGTTGTCCATCATCCGTAGTAAAGCCGTTATGGGTGAATTTAAGATCTTGCATGCATAGTCCGACCGAGAAGCCCAAATGCCACTTCTTCATATCGGCATAGGGCCGGTTAAGAATCTTCTCACCGGGTCTCGCCATTAGCGCCGGGGCCACAAAAAGAGAGGCGAACGCCATCAATATGACGATCACCACAGTCCGGGAACCAATGTATGCATATTTCGTTCTGAAAGTCATTATCCTTATCGGCAATTGAGACCGATTATTCAAAGAAACGAAATATGAAGCGCAATTATTTGACCCGTTAACAAAATTTGTGTCAGACGATAATATATAATCCTGAAATTACCAGCTTGAACCGGCGCCACCTCCACCGGTAGCACCACCTCCAAATCCGCCGAAACCTCCGAAACCACCACCGGAACCGCCTCCGCCGTGTCGCCCTCTGGATGCAGCAGCGGCAGCTCCGAGAACGGCAGCAGCCGCAAGAGCACCGTCATCCTTTTTCTGTATCTTATACCGCTTGTGGTCGCGGTATCCGCAAAATTGACATACATATGTCCTGACACCCTCGCCTTCATAACGGTGCGATGCGGGACGCACCACCGTGTCGGATTCAAGGCACATAGCCACCGTGTGACAATTGGGACATTCCTTGTATTTATCCTGCGGTGTCCGGAAAGGCAGGCGTTCGACAGTTCCGCACTCATCGCATTTCCATACGTCCCAGTCGATAGTGTTCAATTGCTCTTCGAAATCCTGAGAGGGAGAAAGCAGTTCGTTATCTTTATCTTCTGACAGGCGATGCATCTTGGAACCACATGTGGGGCAAATCAGCTTTTTAGTTCGCCAATAACGATACATAATCAGCGTTAGGATAAAGAAAATAATTGCTGAACCGCAAGATAATATCGCCAGAAGGCCCTGATACGGCAACATCTTTCTCCATAGCAACGACTTGTCATAGTTGGTGTGAAGACGGCGCTGCCGACGGAGTTCGATGAAGAACCAGACGCCCGAACCGAGAAACATAGCAAACGCTATGAATTTCAAGAAATTAAGAAATATCTGAACATCAAGTGAATCATCCTCGCCATTATAATTTTCAGCTTGTCCCGAACGGATTTCGTCGGCAGCCGCCGGATCAGACATTACATTTGAAACGGCTGAAACGACATTGGTGACCGCCGCATCGAGATTATCTTCCTTCATTGCCGGCACTATCTCTCGCTCCGAAAGCTTTTTACATGCGATATCGGTAAAAATGCCTTCCATTCCATATCCGGGCATAATAAACGACTTTCGGTCGCCCGGGGAAATCATGATCAGAAGTCCGTTGTCTTCTTTTTCTTTTCCTATCTTCAGGCGAGTGAAGAGACGCTCGCACCATTGCTGGGGTTCCATGCCGTCAAGATCTGGTGGAATCGCCACAACAACCTCGGCCGTGGTATTGAGCCTCAGCTGCGTAAGGGAATCTTCAATCGCTCTTGAAACCCCAGACGACAGCAACCCGTCCGGGTCGAGAACATGAAGAACCCGTCCATCGGAAGCGCGGTAAGGCATATCATCCGGATCTATCGCCGAGGCAGGGTAGACGATGGCGATTAACAGACCTAATAGAATCGGTAATATCTTATTCATATCATGTATCAAGTTAAATCAGACGGCCGGAAGGGTGTGACCGTTCAGCTTCCTGTATAGGTCAAGAGCATATACGTCGGTCATTCCCGACACATGATCGAGCACAGCCTGAATTCTGTCGAAAAATGAAGAAGACCGAACGTCATATTGCTGCGGAATCACACTCAGAAGCAGCGATGAAAAGTTTTTATCAGGCTCGGTGACGGCGTCTATCAAAGTTCGCAAAAGGAAAGAGATTATACGGTTACCCGCCAACTCGACGTCAACTACCATCGGCGCGCAATAAATCTTACTCCATGCAGTGCGGGAACATTCCTGATAAGCATCCCTTATCCTGTCAGGAAGCGCATCGACCAATGACTGATTAAAGCTTCCGGCCATAATCTCATCTTCATGAGCCATAAAAGCCTCCGCACAATTCTCCACCAACCTGCCGACAACGCTCGAACGCAGATATCCTATCTGCTCGTTAGGATCCGTGAGCCGTTCCATATTTTTCAACAGCCGGGGGTGAAGGGACTCATCGAAGAAATTAATAAAGAGGTCCTTAACTTCTGCCGTAGAGAGGAGTTTCAGTTTATGGGCATCCTCGATATCCATTATCTGATAGCATATGTCGTCGGCGCCCTCCATGATGTAGACGAGCGGATGGCGCGCGAAACGTCCCGGCTCAATTTCCGGAATACCAAGTTCTTCGGCTATCTTGCGAAAAATAGGTTCTTCGCTTTCGAAAAACCCGAATTTGCCCTTTTGGCCGGCATAACAGGAGGTGTAGGGATATTTCACTATGGAAGCAAGCGTGGAATATGTCATGGCCATTCCTCCTGACCGGCGTCCTTTGAACTGATGTGTCAGAAGCCGGAATGAATTGGCGTTCCCTTCGAAATTAATGAGATCCGACCACTGACGGTCGGAAAACCGGGAACGAAATTCAAGGCCCGAGCCCTCGCTGAAGAAGGTGGATATTGTCTTTTCACCCGAATGTCCGAAAGGAGGATTCCCCAGGTCATGGCACAGACAAGCAGCCGCCACTATGTCGCGCAGGTCATTGAATTTATTATGGAGTTCCGTGTCGCCCCACTTCTTTTTAAGCCTTATTGCTACCTCATGGGCAAGCGAACGACCAACCGATGACACCTCGAGCGAATGGGTCAACCGGTTGTGAACGAATATACTCCCCGGAAGTGGGAAAACCTGAGTCTTGTTCTGCAGTCGCCGGAAGGGTGAAGAAAAAATCAGACGGTCGTAGTCCCTCTGGAAATCCGAGCGTGTATGATGGCGCTCGTCATGATATTCTTCCAGTCCGAGCCGTTTATCGCTTATGAGTCTATCCCAACTCATAGGCGCACCAACTTTATTCTTCGGCCTTTCTTTATAATCCATTTTCTTTGATTTTACGAAGCCTTAATGTAGATGCTCCGTGATCGGGAAACTGCAATGACAGAATGCCGGGAGATTCATATTGGGCTTTGATTTCACCGGGGAGAGGCTTACCCGAAGGATCCAGCCAACACACATCAAAGATTCCTTGGAATGAAGTTGTTTTCATTTCCCCTTTCTTCATTCCGGAGTGCCATCTTTGAGGAAGGATTTTAGCCCCTGAAAGATATATAAGTTCGTAACCATCGGCATGATTCACGATGGCGAGCCGGTAATTTCCACCGGCAACAATCCGAGATTCATCCAACATCCGGTCAAACACCTCCCATACGCCTTCAATTTCATCAGATGAACGTGAGAAGTAGGATTGCCTTACATCCGGCAATGCAAAATGAGACAGAGCTGAATTTATTTTAGGAAAGACTCCTGATTTTTTAAGGACTATGTCATCAATCTCAATGCTTCCCCCGGGAGCAACCCAGAAACCTATGGAGTCACAAGGTCCAAGCTTAATGTCGGAAAACAGAGGACGGTATTTTCTATTCCCGGCCCGGAAAGCCGCCACCCCATCGGCCATACTCAACGAAAATGAATTCTGCCCTCCCGAACAGTCAACTCCCGAATTAAGGGTGTAACGCTTGTGGGCTCCCTCCGACGTTACGACATTTACTTCCAGCTGCTGTTCAGACAAATGATCATAAGGGTCATTGATGGTGCGACATTCAATAGCGCTCTCACCATTGTCTCTCTTTAAAAGCAATCCCCAAGTAGCAGCGGCCTTGCGCGAAGGGTCGGACGCCCGGAATGAGAGTTCGTAGGAATTCCCTTCAATAGGGAGATACCTGACAACGGTATCTGATGACCCGGCAGTAATCCGGAGTTTTCCATGAGGCATATCCTCCCCATTCTCAGCGACGCAGCCGAAACCGCGCCTGGAATTCAGACAAAGGGTGGTGCTTTCGGCAGCGTTGGCTATATTTGTAATTGCCGTGATTACTCCAACCAATGCAAAAAGCATGATAATTCCGCCGGTGATCTTATTAATAAGCCACATCGAACGGAGATTGAAGTGGCTGCGGACCTTGTCGACAAAGAATGTGACTATCCACCACCATACCAAAGCTCCGGCAATAATTGAAATGAATCCAATAATATAGTGAAGGAACGAAATTTCGGGGAGCAAGAAATTAAATCGCGCGAAAAGACCGATAATCAAGAAGATAATAAGAGGATTTGAGAAAGTGAAGAGGAAACCGCTGAGCACATTCTTCCCTTTGGAGGCCTGCTCCTCTCCCGGTTTCTTGAGAGTTCTGGCAGGATTGGACCTGAACAGATAAACCCCGAATACTGCAAGAACCACACTTCCGACAATCTGAATCACGTTCTGGTTCTCGTTCAAGAAATCCTCTATAAAAGAAAGGCCGAAACCTGTAAGCAGGCAATAGAAAAGGTCGGAAATCGCAGCCCCTATCCCGGTATAGAAACCGATACGACGCCCTTTCTCGAGAGTCCGCTGAACGCAAAGAATCCCCACCGGGCCCATCGGCGCCGAGATGATGATTCCGATAGCGATTCCGCGCCATATGACGTAAAACAGACTTTCGAAGAAACTCATATAATCAAAGATCAGTAAATAGATAACCGCCGTAAGCTCCGGGGCGCGCCTCATATCTGCGGAGACCAAACTTATCCTTATATGCCGGACCCGACAGCGGAGCTCCGCCGAGCTCCACCACATCGTAGTGGGAACCACAGACCGGACAGACGGCCTCCGCTACAGCTCCTTGCTGATGCATCTCAACCCTTATATCGGGCTTGCACTCAACCGGACAACTTAGGTCGTAAACCATAGGCACTCCGGCTTCGACTGTGAAGGGATTTACACCGCATACAATCAGAAGCCCTCCATAACCGGTGTATGTCTTTTCAGAGTAAGGGAAATCTGACGGGACCCCCATGGACTTTATAAATATCTTATATTCACCGAATGCCGACACTCCATATGTGTCCCAAAGCGGTGTTGACGCGAGATTCAGACTCACAGGTACCGATGGAATGCGCTCATCATCGACCGAATCACACGCTCCGATCGATACGAGCATAAAAAGCAACGCTGTCAGAAATCCGAATTCCCGCATAATACTTTCAATCAAAAGGAATCTGACGCAGCATATTGGCGAACTGGTCAGCCATCTTCTGAACCGTGCCGCCAATCATCGGGGCAAGCATCATCGGCACCTTGACGTCAATCTCCACATAAGCCTCGCAGGAATCAGACGTAAGGGGAGAAATATGCATCGCGAGGCCTACGGGCACCGGAGTTCCGCGACCTTCAAGTCTGATAAGCTTGGGCTCTATTTTCTCAGCTACCGCAAGGGTAAGTTCGCCGACAGGACCTGCAGGAAAACTGATAGTATCCGGAGTTACCTTCACCTGCTCGAGCAGTCCCCGCTGGTCATCGGGCACCTTATCGAGCGGAACGTTCTTCAGTAACTCACCGAGACCTTCGAGATTGGATAATTTGGTATATACTTTCTCGGCCGATGCCAAGAGTGTGACTTTTTCGCTTTTATGTGAAGACATATTTTAAGGTTTGTGGTTATGTGGTTATGAGAGAGGGTTATTAGGTTTGGGGAATTTTTGTCTTAATAAAATAATCTTGGAGATTCAAAGGTTCAGACCTCGCAGTCAGGCACCCAGTTAGCCGGGTCGCGACGCCATTCCTTGAGGGTGGCCTCCTGTGAAGGATGGATATATCTCACATCGATAGCCGCTTCAACGAGTGTATCGTAACGGCACAGGGCTTTCATTTCAATATCAGCATCCCGCAGGCGCTTGACAGTGGAAGGGAATTGATAATCGAATACACAAACTCCTCCAAGAACTTCGCAAGCCCCTGACCTTATGGCCTCTGCAGCCCGGAGAGAACCGCCTCCGGTGGCCACGATATCTTCTATCATCACCACCTTCTTCCCTACATGAAGATCTCCTTCTATCTGGTTCTCAAGTCCATGGTCTTTGGGAGTGGAACGGACATATACGAAAGGCAGGCCAAGAACATCAGCCACAAGAGTACCGAAAGGTATGGAGGCAACGGAGACCGCCGCAATCGCCTCAACCTCCGGATAGTTTTCCAGAACAGTCTTTGCAAGTTCTACTTTAACATAGCAGCGCACATCCTGATAAGAAAGGATGCGACGATTATCATTGTAAATAGGTGAATTCCAACCAGACCCCCACACGAAGGGCATCTCGGGCTGAAGCTTTACTGCAGAAATCTCAAGAAGCTTATCTGCAAGAATACGATCTGGAGTTTTCATAATACATTCTACATTATTAGTTGAGACTAACCCCCTTATGGCAAAAGGAGGCCAATCCAAATGCAAGAGTTCCCGTCATCGACGAGCATTTAAACTGCAAATTTACATTTACCCATATAAAAAAACAAATCAGAAGGGTAAAAAACGATAAAAATAGATAAAAAACTTTGAAAAATGCATTTAATCAGAAAGTGACGCCAATAGTAAGAATGGATAGGCGAATGTCTTGAGCATAGGTTGTGATTACTTCAGCGGCTGAAGAAAGAGTAGCCCCGGTGGTGCAGACGTCATCCACAAGCAGGATACCCTTGCCTTTCAGATCATCGGGACGTCGGATTGCGAATATTCCGGACGTGTTCAGACGGCGCTGTTCGAGAGTCAAGGCTGTCTGCGTGCGGTGATTCCGGCGGGCATAAAGATTGTCGCCAACAGAAAGCGAAGCTGATTCTGCCAACCCCTTTGCGAAATGGAGGCTCTGATTGTAGCCGCGGGATGCCAGTTTACGCCAATGCAGCGGAACCGGAAGAATGATTTCTATTCCGGAAAGGAAAGGCGTCACGGCGAGTTCATCCCCGATAAGTCTGCCTAATTCGCGCGCTATGCCGGGGAATCTGCGGTATTTCACATCCTGAATTAGATTCGACAGGTCGGAACCGCTCGAATAGAAGAAATGCCCGGCGGCCCTCTCAAAGGGGAAGCGGCCCATAAACCGGCGTTCCATAGCATTGTCGGCTGACCGATGGTAATTGGTCCGTGGAAACCCGGCGCGACAGGCCTCGCAAATAAATTTCACATCCCGGCTAAGCGGATTGCCACAAATATGACACGTTCGCGGGAACAGAACATCTACAATCGAAACGAGAGTGTCAGGAATCCTCATTTTCTCGAAGACGTTTTAAGACATCGCTACATTCAGGCGGAGTAAATCCACGGTTGACAAGATGGCGGAGGAGTTTTGTCCTGTCGGCGAATGATGACAGGTCAAGGCTCCTTGCCTTAGATGTCGCGACTCTAAGCAATGCAGCTTCATACTCATCTTCATCAAGAGCTTCCAAAGCAGCCGATATGGCCGGAGAAGGGATATGACGCTGCATTAATCCGGCACGGATTTTCAGCCGACCCCAACCCGAAAAACGAAGCTTATCATTGGCATAACTTCGGGCGAAGCGTGTGGAATCAAGGAATTTTCGGCGTTCCAATTCCTCAATTATCAAGTCAATATCCGACTCTGAAATATTCTTAAGGCGAAGTTTCCTTTCAATATCGAAAGCACATTGTTCGGAGCGGGCGCATAGATCAGCCATTCGAATCAAAGCATCTTCACGCGTCATTTCCGGGACTCGGTTCTTACACATATGAATCTTTTTCTACGGGATATATCACGAGATACTCTCACATCTGCATAACCTTCCGAATGCAGAAAGTCTACGAGCTCATCAGCATAGAGAGGATTAATTTCAAAATAGATTTTACCTGAATAATCGAGAGCGGACCGGCCGATGCGGGCAATTCGCCGGTAATAGACCAAAGGGTCATTATCGGGCACGAAAAGCGCACCGTGAGGTTCATAGTCAAGCACATTAGCTTCCATGCCGGCCTTCTCTTTATCAGCGATATAAGGAGGATTGCTGACTATCATGTCAAAACTTCGGTCCTCCGGTAGCCAATTGAAAATATCACGTTTCAGGAAAGTGATGTCTGCATGGAGTTGAGCCGCATTGAAACGAGCTATTTCGAGAGCGGGCCCGGAAATGTCGATTGCCGTGATGTGCGGGAACTTAAGGTTGCGCGAAAGAGCAATTGCAATAGCTCCGGAGCCGGTGCCGATATCAAGTATGCGGAGGTCAGAGCGGCTATTCTCTTTCACGATCATATCGACCAGTTCCTCAGTCTCGGGTCGCGGAATAAGTACCTCCGGTCCGACTTTCAGGTCCATGCCGTAGAAGCGGGCCTCACCAAGGATGTATTGAAGCGGTTCGCCATTCCTGAGGCGACTGATTATGGCATCCGTTTTTTCCAAAATATAATCTGAGACGGGACGATCAGAATTAATTATGATATCCGTCTGCGACCAACCCTTGAGATGGTGCAGAATCAGGCGTATCATTGCCTTCGCCTCCCCTTCGCCATAACGGGGTGACAACGCATCTTTAAGATGCCTGACCAAATCCGCCACTGTCACCGGATTTCCATTCATATTTATAGAATTTATTAATCTCCTGATTATATAACAACATTACAAATTATATAGCCACATTACCCGATAATATAACAACATAACGTGCTCAAAGGCTTCAGTCATTCTGATTTTGTACAAAGGACTTCACAATTCCATAAATATGACCGCTCGAAGCAGCTCTAAGTTGTAAGGCCCCATTATTTGTGAGATGGGGGCCTTAATCTTGGAACTCTGATTTAGTCATAATTTCGAGGTTACAGTTAGTGCAACTTTGCGATGCAAATTTACAATCTTCCTACATCCTCCCAAAGGCGTATTTCAGTTCATGCTTACATTTCTGTAATAAATATTACATATCTTCCAAAGTAAATAGACGCGTTTCTATCTCATACTTTGATAGGATGCTTGCTTTGATGCAGTCTACTTTCTCCATAAAGGCTTTGTGGTCGTAGTTGCGTTGTTGACGTTTTACCTCAGCTACGCGAGCCGTCTTCCCATCGAGTGAGAGTGCCACGATATCTATTTCGTTGGCTTCCTTTCCCTTCTTGCGCTCCCACCATGAGCCGATATCGGCATACTTATGGCTTTCCATCATCTTCAGGCGAAACCATTTTTCAAGCGTAAGACCTGAGAAGGTCGGGTAATCAGAGAGGACAATCTCACGGAGATATTCAAAGTTATTAAGCTCTACCAATGTCTGGTTCCGGTCAAAATAGTTAAACCAGAAACGCAGAAAGTTATCGTTAATCTCATACTGCACATTCTGAGATCTGGGTTTTGACAATATAGGGCGGACACGCTTGATGAGCGAGTAATCCTCGATCAGACGTTTTAAATGGCCGGCTACCGTCACTCCGCCTAATGCATTTTCAATCGCTCCCTGAGTGTTGATGCCGGATGCTATACAGCTCAATACCGAGAAATATAATCCGTAATCCTTCCCGAATTCCTCTATCAATATGTTGCGTCCTTCATTTACGAATAGGGAATTTTCCCGGACTACATAATCAAACATTCCCTCAATTGACAGATCCGTGTCGTCACATAGCAGCTCAATATATTTCGGCACTCCTCCAGTGATGGTATATAATGCAAGCAATTCATCGTTGGTATAGTCCGGTCGGAAATCCCGCATGATTTCCTTCATAGTCTCGGTTCCGAATCCTGAGAGACGTATCATGGCATCCGCTCTGCCAAAGAGTGGCTCGTGGAAATTTTCAAAGATCTTATGCATCATTGAATAAACAGATCCCATGAGAAGCAAATTGACGTGAGTATCGTTTCTATAAGAATCCCAGATATTCTGCATCTCACTGTAAACAGATGGATTGATATTGAAAAATTCCTGAAATTCATCAATAATAAGGTTGAACTTTCGAATCTTCGCAAGTTCCATCAGCATCCGGAATAATGATTTGAAAGATTTTATCTCAGACGGCACATAACAATCGAGAACCGATGAAATCAGTCCAGTAAACTCTTCGCACAATGCGGCCTCGTTTTTTCTACTTACGAAAAGATAAACCGTAGGATATTCGCCCTGCGTAGCACGCAGAGCAAGCGAAGTCTTGCCGATACGACGCTGACCGGTTATGACAGTCATCCTCGACCTTGAGTCAAAGGCTCGTCCTTGGATTCGTCTCAGCTCCTCTATTTCTTTAGTCCGATTATAGAATTTCATACAATATCACCGTCGTAATTATTACCACGGTGACAAAAATAATATAATTCTCTCATCTGACAAAATTTAAATGGGCTATTTTGAGGCATCCGCCTGTTTATATGGGTTTTAGAGCGCCCCTTAAAATTCCGGGGTCGTAGGGGACGCAGCCTTGGAGCGAATTTAAGACCTCATTCAATAAAATATGTTAATGCCAGAGCGGCTATCTTCGGGCTAAAATATTCTTTTTCAGAAGGAGCAACCTTTGAGTTGCGACTGAGGAAAAAGGATATTTGAGCCGAAGAGAGCCGGACGGATGGTAACTTAAAAACATTTGATTAAGGGATTTATTAAAATATTAAAATTTAATGATAATTAGAAATACCTTATTCTCGCAGCTACACCTCGGATATCGCTTTTTGATTCAGTCACATAGCCTGCTATGCTCCTGAATCTGCAAAGCGATATCGGAGGCACATCTGCGACCCTGGCATTGAGAAATTTTAGTGGATGAAGCCTAAAATCCAAATTTGGAAATTTTAGAAAAATGCTGTAATTTTGGGGCATAAATCCAAGTAAATCAGATATGAAAAAACTCTTGCTACTCACATCGGCCCTCTTTCTGGGCTGCATGGCGGCCATGAGCTCACCGCTCAGTCCGGAGGCCGCTCTTGCCCGCGTACGCACATCAGCTTCTTCTGTATCAAAGAAAATTCAGATGACTGATATTGAACTGAAAATAACCAAAACCGCTGACGGGCAACCTGCAGTGTATGTTTTCGGCCAAGGGGCCGACAGAGGTTATATCGTGGTTTCGGCCGACGATTCCACTACCCCGCTTCTCGGCTACAGCGATTACGGGACTTTCCCCGATGCCGAGGAGGAACTTCCCGATGGACTCCGCTATTGGTTGGGAAGTCTGGCCGAACAGGTGGCGTTCAACAGCCGTCACGGGCTCAGAAAGAGTTTCCGGGCTGAAACCCAACGCGACAATATCGAACCGCTGGTAGCTACAAAATGGAATCAGAGCGCACCTTATAATAATCTCTGTCCGGTTCAGAACAATCAGAGGTGCGTCACCGGATGCGTGGCAACCGCGATGTCTCAGGTGCTCAAGTATTACGAGTATCCAACCAAGGGTATAGGCACATATTCATATGAGTGGAATAATAACGGGACAAAGACAACCCTTTCGTTCGACTATGGCTCAACAACTTTTGACTGGGCCAATATGACCGACACATATGATGCTAATTCTACTGCGGCGCAACAGACGGCCGTAGCCACATTGATGAAAGCCTGTGGAGTCGCGGTTGATATGAACTACACTTATCAGTCATCGGGTGCACAGTCCTGGAAAGTCGGACGAGCCTACATCGAGCAATTCGGATACGATAAGGGTCTCCGTTACCTTCAACGCGACTACTACACCATCCCCGAATGGGAAGACATGATATATGAGAATCTGAAGAATTACGGACCTGTCACATATGGAGGCCAGAGCAATGACGGTGGCCACGAATTCGTATGCGATGGTTACCAGAACGGTTACTTCCATATCAACTGGGGCTGGGGCGGCATGAGCGACGGTTATTTCCTGATCACCGCACTTGACCCTGACGCACAGGGAATAGGCGGAAGCACATCGGGTTATAATTTCAGTCAAGACATGGTGTGCTATGTATCTCACGGAAATGCCGATAATGATGAGTATTTCTATCAGATGTGCTGGAACGGTGACGTCAATTTCAATACCGATCCCACAACTCTCGGAGGCTCCGTGGATATAACTTATTCATTTTTCAATTATTCCCTCTGCACTATTCCCAAAGTATACATAGGTATAAAGATCACACCTGCTGACGGAGGGGAACCTACTTTTATTCCTAATATCTATACCACCGACCTTGGTCCACTCAGAGGGTGGTACACGCTTTCGAGGACCTTTACGATACCGGCGGGTCTGTCGGAGGGTGAATATATAGTAACACCGGCATTCAAGGTAGGAGATGAAGGGGAAGTTACGGATATGATGACCGCCACCAACAGCATCGGTAAATATTACATGACTGTCGCGGGCAATAACGTCACATTTGCTGCCGATGAGCCGGCGAAGCTTTCAGCTTCCGGACTTACGGCCGACACAGACTTCTATATCGGTGCCAAGTTCATGATTTCAGCCACATTGAAGAACGAGAGCAGCAGCAAAGGATATCAGGGAACCGTTCTTGCGGGTCTTCTCAAAGATGGTTCGCTCGTCGGCATAGGCGATGAACTCAGCGTTGTCCTTGACCCGAATCAATCCCGGCAGCTTCAATATGCCTCTCAATTCAGATATGATCAAAATTTCACTCCGACAGCCGGTTCATATCAGCTTGCACTTCTGGAAGAAAAGAATGACAGTTATTTTATGATAGGGAATCCTATCGATATCCAGCTGCATGCAGCTTCTACTCCGACAATCAGCCTCTCTAATCTCAAGGTCGCTAATGAGCAGCCACGCTCAGAGATGAAGGCTTCTGCCACGCTGACATGCACAAGCGGATACTTTGCCGGCAACTTCACTCTTTATATTTTCCCATACATTCCGGGGCAGGCGGTATCACCGATAGGGGCCTACCAATCTGAATTCGTATCTATTGCGGCTCCGTCATCGGCATCTGTTATGGAAAAAGCAACTGCAACAGGCTCGACGACAGTGAACTGGAACTTCAACTTTGCCGAAGGAGAGCCCAACAAACAATATTTCGCACAGATACGTTACGGAAATTCATTTGTCGGGAATCAATCTCAGTTCTCTACGGGCGATGATATAGTGACCGGCATCATCTCTATATCCGGCGACACAAATCCGGTAATTTCCCGCGAGTATATCACGCTGACAGGAATCATTGTGGATGATGCGAATCCGGCTCCGGGCATCTATGTGGTCCGTGAGACTCGCGAAGATGGCACCATCACTACCCGCCGAGTAGCAATAAAATAAAAGCAATTATCACAAGGCCTAAGTCATAAAGCGAGCCCGTCACAGGATTGTTGACGGGCTCATTTTCATATTTACCATCTGATGTTTATAGCGCTGGCTATAGGGAAGTCAGCAGGTAGATCATATAGCCGAGATAGCAGGCGGTGAGGATACCTCCTTCAACACGCGTGATTGTACGTTTTCTGAAAAACCAGCCGAAAACCCAAAAAAGAACGCAGGCGGCAAACATACACACAAGGTCAACAATGCTGACGTCTCCAAAGGGTAAAGGACGGATGGTGGCCGCGCATCCCAATACCATGAAAACATTAAAGATATTGCTCCCGATCACGTTGCCGAGAGCTATTCCAGGTTTACCTTTTATTGCAGCAGTTATGGAAGTGGCAAGTTCAGGCAAGGATGTACCAATCGCCACAATCGTCAGGCCTACCACAGCATCGCTGACTCCGAGTCCGGAAGCAATACCCGATGCGCCCGTCACAAATCTGTCACCTCCGTATATGAGTCCTGCAAATCCGCCCAGAACCCAAATAACCGCTTTCCACAACGGCATTTTCTTTACCGTTGCGTTTTCCTCTTCCGACTTCTCCGGAGCCGGCAATTCGGCTTTAGCCGATGAAAACGTGTGGCGTAGAAAGATTAAAAAAAAGAATAGAAGAATTATTCCATAACTTCTTTCCAGTACACGGGCCGAAGTATTATCAAGCTCCGGACTCAGCCCCATCACCACCAGAACGGCGGAGGAAAGCACCACCAACGGCACGTCCTTCGTCATTATCGAATCTGTCACCCGTATGGGTGCCACCATAGCCGTAAGACCTATAATGACCAGCACGTTAAACATATTACTGCCGACAACATTACCGATGGCTATCCCTGCATTGCCTTCGATTGCGGAAAAGACACTTATCACCAATTCCGGAGCCGATGTGCCGACTGCCACTATGGTAAGTCCTACCATTAATTCCGACATTCCCCAGCGCGATGCAAGCGAGGAGGCTCCATCTGTGAGAAGATTTGCTCCGACAAGGATCAATGCCAATCCAAGCAATAGAAAAAATATATCCACAATCATTTTTATACGGATTTCTGATGTTTTATAAAAGGATGTACAAGGATAGAGGTTATTTTGAACCGCAAAAACTAACTCTAAGCCACGTCAATACACAAAATTACGCCTTTTCTCTCGAATATCAAAGTCAATTTAAAAAATTTGCCGTCCCTTATTCCGGGACAAATCACGCTTATCTCTCTGATTTCAACACTGATTTCGGGGAGAAAACGCGCATAGCGTTGCGGAATACTCATTTTTTTAGTAAATTTGCAGATTGATAAAGAAAGAGGACAAATCATGTTGATTCCACCGACAAACCTCTAAAAAGAATATTCCAACCTCATGAACGATACTCTCTTCAACAACGAAGCCAACACTACCGAAAACGAAACGGAAGCCGAAATGCTCATAGAGCGCCCTGCAGAATCTTCTGCGGGAGGTTATACTGATGAATCCATCCAGACTTTAAGCTGGAACGAGCATATCCGGCGACGTCCCGGAATGTATATCGGTAAACTTGGCGATGGCACCCATTCTGACGATGGTATATATGTTCTCGTCAAGGAAGTCGTGGACAATTCCATAGATGAGTTCAATATGGGGATGGGGTCAAGAATCAACATTACGGTCAGTGAAGATGGCGAGGTGACCATACGCGACTTCGGCCGCGGAATTCCGCTCGGGAAGGTGAGGAACGTAGCTTCTGAAATCAACACCGGAGGTAAATTCGATGATAAGAATTTCAAGAAATCGGTGGGTCTTAACGGAGTCGGCTTGAAAGCTGTCAACGCCTTATCGGAACGTTGCACGGTAGCTTCTGTTCGTGACGGAAAGAAAGTGACGGTGGAATTCGAGAAGGGGGAAGTGATTTCACAATCCGAGCCCACCGACACAAAAGAACCTAACGGCACTTTCGTCAGCTTCAAACCTGACGGGACGATTTTCCAGAATTTCCATTTCAATCCCGAGACGGTAGAGACGATGGTGAATAATTACACCTATCTCAACACGGGGTTGCAACTCTATCTTAACGACCGGAAATATTATTCGAAGAACGGGCTGCTCGACCTTCTGAAAGACAATATGACTTCCACCCCCCTCTACCCTATTATCCATCTTAAAGGGGATGATATAGAGGTCGTATTGACTCATACTGACCAGAACGGAGAGGAATATTACTCATTTGTCAACGGCCAGCATACCACGCAAGGAGGCACCCATCTTACAGCCTTCCGTGAACACGTCACCAGAACCATCAAAGAGTTTTCGGGAAAGAATTTTGAGTTTTCCGACATTCGCAACGGTATGGTAGCTGCTGTAAGCGTCAGGATTCAGGAACCGGTGTTCGAATCGCAAACCAAAACGAAGCTCGGAAGTAAGGAAGTGGCCCCGGGTAGCACGTTGACGGTAAATAAATTCATCGGTGACTTCATTAAGAAAGAACTTGATGATTACCTGCATAAGCATACCGATGTGGCGGAGGCGATGCTCCAGAAGATAACACAGTCGGAAAAGGAGCGCAAATCAATGGCCGGCGTGGCTAAACTCGCCCGCGAGAAAGCTAAAAAGGTAAGCCTTCACAACCGCAAACTGCGTGATTGCCGAATTCATTATAATGACCCGCTGAAACTTAAAAAGTCGAAAGACAATGATATTGAAGAAGATCCGCGTGATGACACGGCCATTTTCATCACAGAGGGAGATTCAGCATCGGGAACGATTACCAAGGTGCGAAATGCCGAAACCCAGGCTGTCTTCTCCCTTCGTGGAAAGCCTCTTAATTCCTATGGGATGACGCAGGAGGTTGTCTATAAAAACGATGAGTTCAATCTTCTTCAGGCTGCCCTCAACATTGAGGAGGGAATCGACGGGTTACGTTATAACAAGGTCATAATCGCTACGGATGCCGATGTCGACGGCATGCATATCCGCCTGCTTATGCTGACATTCTTCCTGATGTTCTTTCCGGATCTGGTAAAGAAAGGCCACGTCTACATTCTCCAGACCCCTCTCTTCCGTGTGCGCGACAAGAACGCCGTGCGCCGGTCAAAGACCAAGCGTAAGAAAAAAGAAGAGGAGGAACCGACATTCAAGGATACAATTTATTGCTACACGGATGAGGAACGCGAAAAGGCAATTGCCCATTTCGGGGCCAACGCCGAAATAACGCGATTCAAAGGCCTTGGGGAAATCAACGATGCGGAGTTTGCCGAGTTCATAGGACCGGCCATGCGGCTTGAACAGGTTAAACTCCGGAAAGAGGATGCCCCGGATTCTTTGCTCGAGTTCTATTGCGGAAAGAACACTATGGAACGACAGAATTTCATCATTGACAACCTTGTGATAGAAGATGACTCCGAGATTTAAGACAGCACTCTTTGCAGGCACGTTCAACCCCTTCACCATCGGTCACAAGTCAATAGCGGACAGAGTATTACAGATTGCCGACAGACTGGTGATAGGATTTGGTGTGAATCCGGATAAGCCGGATCCGGGAGCTGTGAGCCGTCTCGCGGGGGTAAAACGGCTTTATGCCGATGACCCGAGGGTGACGGTTGTGCAATATTCGGGTCTTACCACTGATTTTGCACGCGAATGCGGGGCTGATTTCATGATTCGGGGTGTGAGGTCGGTGGCTGATTTCGAATATGAGCGTAATCTTGCCGATATCAATCTCAAGATTTCTGGAATAGAGACTCTTCTTCTTCCCGCACTTCCGGAACTCAGCTACGTCTCATCGAGTATGGTGCGCGAGTTGGCAGCCAACGGAGTGGATATATCACCCTATGTTCCACAGAAGAATCAGAGCCCGGCTTAAATCCTTTCTAAAAGAACAATTTACACCTTCTACAGGTAAAAGTATAAAAAATTCATAAGAATGCGAAAGACGCTTTATCTATCAATTGCAATACTTGCAACGGCCGCTATTTGGGCCAAGACAGATATCATGCCGGCCGACCAGAAACTGCGGTGGGCAGAAAAGGCAATAGCCGAACTCTATGTTGACAGCGTGGACGAGGATAAACTTGTCGAAGCCGGAATAAGAAGTATGCTTGAGGAATTGGATCCTCATTCATCCTACACCACAGCGGAGGAAACCCGCGAGATGAACGAGCCGCTGCAAGGGAATTTCAGCGGTATCGGTATCACATTCAATATGAACAAGGATACCCTCTATGTCATTTCCACAGTGGCAGGCGGCCCCTCCGAAAGAGCCGGAATGCTTGCAGGTGACAGAATTATTACGGTCAATGATTCTTCTATTGCCGGAGTCAAGATGAAGAACACGGATATTATGAAACGTCTTCGCGGTCCGAAAGGCACACAGGTCGACCTTCGTGTGCTTCGACGCTCCGGAGGAGCTACCGACTCAATAGATTTCCGGCTGACACGTGCCGACATTCCCATCTATAGTATAGACGCCGCCTTCATGGCCGACCCGACAACCGGATATATCCGTATCAGTCGTTTCGCCGCAGAAACCAAGAATGAATTCTTAAAAGCGGTCAAAGACCTTAAGAAGCAGGGAATGAAGCAATTGATTCTCGATCTGGTGGACAATGGGGGCGGCTATCTGAATGCGGCAGTAGAAATTCTCGGAGAATTCTTAGACCCGGGGAAAACAGTGGTCTATACAGAAGGTCTCAACTCTCCGGTCCAGTACTTCAAATCGAAACCCGACGGCAAGAAACCCTTGCTCGCTGACGGAAGACTCGTAGTGATGGTGAACCAATACAGCGCCTCTGCTTCTGAAATCACATCCGGGGCAATTCAAGATTGGGACAGAGGAGTCATTGTAGGACGCCGCTCGTTCGGTAAAGGGCTCGTTCAGCGTCCGATACCATTCCCCGACGGTTCGATGATGCGCCTGACGGTGGCCCACTACTATACACCTTCAGGCCGCGATATCCAGAAACCATATAAGAAAGGGGACCCCGACGGTTACCGTCACGACATTATCGACCGCTTCAACAGCGGTGAACTCATGCACGCCGATTCAATAAAATATATTGATTCCCTCAAAGTGAAGACTCTGCGACTGGAAAGAGAGATATATGGGGGTGGCGGAATCTCGCCTGATATATTCGTCCCGCTCGACACCACGGCTTTCACCAAATATTATCGGGATGTAGTGGCCAAGGGCGCGCTCAATCAATTCGTTATAAAATATGTCGATGAGAACCGGAAGGAAATAAAGAATAAGTTCCCCACCGACAGCCAATATGTGGATGGATTCACTGTCACTGACTCGATTCTCGAAAATCTTTTCAACCTGGCTGAAGCCGAGGGTGTGGAAAAAGATGAGGAGCAGGCAAAATTGAGCCGCGAACTTTTCGAAATGCAGATTAAGGCTCTCGTCGGACGCGATATCTACGACCAAGCCACCTACTTTAAGGTTTACAATAGGTTTGACCCCATTTTCAAGGAGGCCCTGAGAGTAATCAACGGAAAAGAATACGACAAGATACTTAAGAAATGAACGCACGGGCAGTAAAAGCGGAATTGGCTTTCTGCTTGATGTCACTGATTGGAGCGGGTAGCGCCTCGGCAGAAGTGGAATTACCGGATTTAACGGGTGAATTTGAATATGAAGTTCAGGAAATCACGCCGGTCAACAAGACTTTCTTTCCCCGCGTATTCACCGGTTACCGGAATCTCCGGCATCCGCAGCGGTTTACCTCGTTTCCGGACCAGTCAGTAGCAGCACAGGTTGCCCGGGAACTTAGTTTGCCTCAGGATACCCTCGTCAATCCAGAAGATATTACGGACCTGGAATCAATGGATATCGTTCCGACTGACTCAATCATTATGCCAGATCTGAATCCTGACGTTACGGAAAGTTCTATGGAAGAACTGACCATCCTGTCCGGAACTTTCACCCCCGACTGGCTTAGACGTTCTCTCGACACCTATCGATTTCAGGAAGATTTCATCTACTCAATGATGATTGAGAACCCCGGACTTATCCAATATGCATATTGGGATCTTCCGGAGCCTCCGCGTCTGCCTGAAGAGGATTTTTCATTCAAGGGATATCTGAAACGCCTCAACCTGCCGGAACTTCCCAAGACAGCGCAGCTTCCGGTACACGCAAACGGCGGGAGAATAAACTGGCTGCACACTCTCAATATCTCGTTGCAGCTGTCGCAAGCTTATCTTTCCGGCAACTGGTATCAGGGTGGAACAAGCCATCTGTCATTCCTGGGGGGATTCCTATGGGACGTGCAGCTTAATCAGGCATATTACCCTAATGCAATGTTCCAAAGCACGGTATCTTACAAGCTGGCCATCAATTCCACACCCGATGACCAATATCACCGTTACAATGTGTCGCAGGATCTGTTTCAGTATAATATGAAGGCCGGTTATAAGGCTCTCCGGAATTGGTATTATTCAATGACGATGCAGTTCAAGACACAGTTCCTCAACAGCTACCCCACCAATTCACCCGACAGAAGCGCCTCATTTCTTTCTCCGGGGGAATTCAATGTCGGTCTCGGTATGACTTATACGAAGCAGAACGAGAAGAAGACCATGACGTTCTCCGCTTCCATCGCCCCGGTTTCCTACAACCTGAAAACGTGTATCGACCCGCTCGTCGACCATCTGCAGTTCGGCATTGAACAGAACCGTAAGTGGCTCAACGAAATCGGTAGCAATGCGGAGGTTAATTTCAAGGTGACATTCTGGGGTAATACCACTTATATCACTCGTCTATTCATATTCAGTGATTATAAGGATCTTCAGACAGACTGGGAGAACACATTGAACTTCCAATTCTCAAAGTTATTCTCTACTCAGATATATGCTCATCTGAGGTATGATACTTCAGCGGATCCCTCCTTGTCTCCAAGATGGGGAAAATTCATGCTGAAAGAAATACTTAGTGTAGGTATCAGCTACAATTTCTCTACTAAATGACAGGCTTGAGGGGTTTTCTTATAAGCGCTATTTTGCTGCAATGGGTGCTATTCTGCTGCGAAGCAAGAAGCGTGAAGGCAGAGATTTGTGACATTGTGGCAGCCCGTGAATGGTGCGATACGACAATGATGCACCGGGTGGAGGGGATATGGGAGTTTCCTGAGGATGAAACCACAGTGTTAATCTGTCGCAGCAGTCACACGCCGCACCGATATGATATAGTGGCAATCTCCTCACCCGACACGCGGATTCAAACCGGCGAGTGTGTAGGCTATCTCCTGGAATCGGCCCAAAGCAATACGTTTGAAATGGCATTATGCCATGATAAAGAAAAGGGGCTGATGGCTGAATTTGCAAAATGTCTCGCCCATCTTCGCGATGACGGAAATACCATTGTCGCTAAAGGCCGGAAACTGAAATTCTCATTTCGAGGTCAGAGACTACTCCCCTCTTTCTGGAAAATGATTAATATTACTGTCAAAGACCCTCTGGAGAACCTCCCTCAGGGGCTCATACGGGTATACCCCGAATACTCACGTCATCCCGACTATCTGTGATAATATCTAACCATATATCTTGGTCCGGAGTTTTTGCAACCATTATAATGATTTGAAAAATGTATCCTCTAAAATGGCATTCAAAAAAATCTTTCCTCTTGAAAAATTGATTCTTATTTCATTCGTTGGAATAAGTCTATTTATTTATGCACCTTGCAGTTTGGCAGTAAAGAAAGGTTATAAGCTGAAAGTGGAAAAGAAGGCCATACCACAAAAGGATGAGGAGATGGTCGGCGGGAGCTTTATGGTGGCCTCACAATGCCCGGATTGCAATAACGGATATCAACTCTCGCAAGTGGTGTTTTCCGGCTTCGACAAGCCCCGCAACAGTTCAACGGAAACTTTTTTCATCACCAATAACACTGACCGCACGCTGACCGGAGTGAATCTTTACATTGACTACCGCACGCTCGATGGCCGACAGCTACATAAAAGGTTTTATCCGCTGCGGTGCAATATCCCGCCGGGAGAAACGCGCCAGGCTTCCCTGCCAAGCTGGGATAAGAACAAGTCGTTCGTCTATAAAAAAAGCCGGGATTCGGAAAGAACCCCCGGCACACCATTTGACATAATTTTCGACCCGGTTGCCTTTTACCTACGTTTCTAAGTTCTGTAATTACAAGTGTGCGCGTGTCATAAGAAAAACACAACATCGATAGATGCATTCATGTAATACATGTGATTGAATCCGAATACATGCCTATTCTCCTGATTGAGGCAACCGAATTTTCCGCCTATGTCGATAAGGGCGTGATTATCTAATTCGATATTGATTCCTATATCAACATTAAAAGAATTTCTTTTAAGAATGCCTTCATATCCAAATGCATCAAATCGGCCACTATCATGTGGACCGTTAACTTTAGCTGCAAGAAGAAACGTTCCTGAGACCCCGGAATAGACGCTATAATGCATTTCATCAGAAATTGGGAATCTGAAGCCTACATGCAAAGGTATTTCCATTGAAAAAATGTCAAGATCATATTTTTCCCAATCCGGTATAAGACCTATGCCATAGTTGCTTTTCATGATTAAATTCATGGCATCATAATTGAAATTAACACTTGATGCCAGAAACCACTTTTCTGTTAAAAGTGCTCTACCAAAGAATCCTGCTCCAATTCCGAACCCCGGCTTTGCATTCAACGATTTGTTTCCAGACTCATAAGGAGTCAGTGTAGACAGCCTAAGATTCAACTTTGGCCCATATTGGAAAGAAACCCTGGATTCTGTCTCGAGTTCTCTTTTATCTTCGCCCACCTCTGATGCGCGAACGGCAAATCCCGTCAATAAAATGACTGAGGATAGGATCATATTCTTAAGCAGGTTTATACACATATATAGCTTATTTTGTTGAATACAAATTATATAACAAACACATACGTCATAATTGGCAATTCAGACTTTTGATTTGATTGACAGGTCTTTGTCGGACTCCATCAAGGCCATGATGTCATCGTGCCCTGTTCCGGGATACCATGACTTTGGAGTGATGATTTTCACCGTGGCATATGAAACCGAGATTGCTATTATATAAGCAAAAATGTATCCGTAGGTATTGGTTGTTTCGCAAAGGATGAATATCGACATCAGCGGAGCATGGACAGTTCCGGCCATTACACAGCCCATCCCGATCAGAGCGAAATACCATATCGGAATTTCAACGTCAAACCATTGCTTACAGCATAAACCGAACAAAAATCCGGCAAGCGCACCCGCAAAGAATGTGGGCACGAAGTCACCCGATACGCCGCCATTACTATATGCTGCGGCCACAAGTATACCCTTGAGCAGCAACGTAACCGCAATGCCGATTATAATAAGGTAAGTGCCATGAAATTCTGATAATATTCCCTGCTCGGCAAATGAATAATGACTTCCGTTGACCATTGACTCTATCACTACGAACCCTTCTCCGAAAAGCGAGGGAAATAGGAAAATTGAAACTGATAGCACGAGCCCTGTGGCTAAAGCGCCTAACCACGGATTGCGGATTTTCATGAACAGGGTCTGACTCCGGTTCTTGGTGTAGGTATAGTAAATGGAATATAGCCCGCAGAAAAGACCGAGCAACGCTACCCAACCAAGTGTGGAAGGATCTATAGGCATCTGACGCCAGAACTCTATATCGAAAGTAAAGTCACTAAGGGCATAGGCCGTGGCAGAAGCGAACATACACGCGATAATTAATGCAAGCACGGAAAGCGTGGTGAGTTGCATCTGAAGCACTTCGAGAGTGAAAAGCACTCCTCCCATCGGAGATTTGAAAATGGCGGAGATACCTGCTCCGGCACCTATCGCAACCATCAGCATCTGCCATTTTGACGGCAGACTGAACCATCGGCTTACTCCACCGGCAATTGCAGATCCGGCGAGTGCGGTCGGCCCTTCAGTTCCTCCGGAAGCTCCGAATCCCATCGTCAGAGAGCATCCGATTATGGAATTAAAGGCTATGAAGGGCTTCATCCGCGGATTGCCCGAATTAATGGTTTCCCTAACTATCTTCGTGCCCTGCGCCACACTTCCCCTCACCACGTAACGCTGATAAATACTGGTAAGGACTATTCCGACCAAGGGCCATAGAAGCAACATATAATCAAGCTCACCATCATGATATCCCATGAGGACAAGGCTGTTGAGCAAACCTACAAGTCGCTTCACCACGGCTGCCACCGCACCCGTAAGAATTCCCAGAATAAGAGCTATGAATATCAGGACCACGCTTCCCGGCAAATGATTATTCTGCCAGCGAAGGTAGCGGAGCCTGTTATTGTCAAGCCAATTATAAAACTTTTGTCGCGACATCACCAGTTCTGGAGTATCATTACCTGACGGGGAGCGAACTGCATTTCTTCTTCTATGGTCACATCTTTGCCTGAGATGACATCATGCATCTTGGTTCCATAGGGGAGGATTTCGAGAGTGCGTTCCATTGTTACTTCAAGAGGCTCGTCGCGACCATTAAGCATCACCACAACTTTCTTATCTCCGAGTTTACGCTCGTAAACATAGAGTCCGTTCTGAGGCATAAAATGCTTGAGGGAGCCGTTTGCCATTACATCACGCGCCTCCGAACGACGCCATTGAAGTATCTTCGAGAGATAGTCCCATGCTTCATTCTGAAGGGGCGTACGGCCCTCTTTGGAGAACGCATTGGTCTTGTCTCCGGGGAAGCCGCCGGGCATGTCGAGACGGACGTAACCGTCACTTCCCTCTTTCGAACCATTCATAAGCAACTCCGTGCCATAATAAAGCTGAGGGATTCCTCTTGAAGTGAGAAGGAATGCGATGGCCTGCTTCCACTGATCAAGCGTTTCCGGCTCCTCGGCAAGGAAACGGTCGGTGTCATGATTGTCGAGGAATGTCAAGATTTTCTGCGGATTCGGAAATAGGAAGTCGTTGGAAAGATGGTCGTAGACCTTGTTTAAACCTCCCCAGGGTGTAGTATCGTCAGAGAATGCCTGACGACCATTGAGAATATGCCAGAAATCCATCACCGTGGGAAGATGAGTATCAACCGGATTCAGCTTATTTCCCGCCTGCCAGAACGCCGATCCGGCTTCATTGGCATACCAACATTCGCCTACGATGTTGAAATTCGGATATTCCTTAAGCACATCGGCCGCCCATTGCGACATAGCTTTCATATCGGCGTAGGGATAGGTATCCATCCGGATACCATCTATTTTTGAAGACTCTATCCACCATATTGAATTCTGTGTCAGATATTTCATTAGATGCGGGTTGGTCTGATTCAAATCGGGCATCGATGGCACGAACCAGGCGTTGACCGTATGATCCAGATCATAATCCGATACATATGGATCATGGACCGTAGTTAGCCGGTAATTTGTCATATCCTCACCTTCCGGATGATTGAACCAATCTTTTGATGGGGAATCCTTCAGCCAGGGATGATTCGAGCCGCTGTGATTGAAAATCATATCCATCACCACTTTAAGCCCTTTCCCGTGGGCTTCCTTAATAAGAGCGTTCCACTCTTCGTTCGAACCGAATCGAGGATCGATTTTATAATAATTCGTTGTGGCATAACCGTGGTAACTACCGCCCGGCATATCGTTTTCAAGCACCGGACAGACCCATATAGCCGTCACTCCCAGAGAATCTATATAATTCAGATGATTGCGTATGCCCCTCATATCCCCTCCATGACGGCCATTCGGATTACTGCGGTCCGCTCCCACGGGATAATCAAGACCCTTCATGTCAATCTCCTTATCATCCAATCCTTTGGCGAAGCGGTCTGGCATAAGCAGATAAAGCACATCGCCGGCATCAAAACCTGTATAGTCGGAGCCCTGTCTGTCGCGAGCCTTCAGATCATATTTAAAATCATGCTTTTTGCCTGCAAGAGTATAATTGAATCTGACCGTTCCGGGTTTGGTTTCCGGGGATATCACAAGATACAGGATTTTATAATTTTCCGAATCGAGAGAAATCTGACTGTAAAGGCGCACCCCTGGATAATCCACGGAGAATTGAGCCTTTGCGATATCGGGACTCGTCACCATAAGCTGTAAAGTATCATTGGCCATTCCGACCCACCAGAACGGAGGTTCGACCTGTATAGATTTCTTTTCAGCAGCGTTTGACCCCAGAGCCGAAGATGCGGCTGCAAGCAATCCAAGAGCTAAAGCAGATATTTTATTCATGATTATTTATTTGGGTTAACATACATATTATCGCGCTATGATATTATGCCACTTCACGCAATTACAAATTTAACACTTGTTTTCGAAACGACAAAGGAACGTATCGGTAAAAAAATTCAAAATTTGGCCGATAAGGAAGATTTTATTAATTTTATGCCCGATAATAAGTGAAGACCCGCAATGAAGTGGAGAACGGAAATAGAAAAAGGCAAGGAAGGCGTGAAGTTGAATCCCGAACGTGGGATATTGCTTGCCGGGTCGTGTTTTGCCGACTATATGGGAGCAAGAATGCGCGCCGGCTTATGGGATGCGCAAAATCCATTCGGCGTTCTGTTCAATCCCCTCTCGATTGCCGAGGCGCTCCGCATATCTCTTCTTTCCGATGAACCGGAAAATGAATACCGGAAGTCTATTTTTAGAACTGAGGATAAGTTCCTCTCCTGGCTTGCCGACAGCAAAGTTTGGGGCTGCAATCGCGATGAAACCATAAACAAGCTCACGCAGAGGGGGGCGCAGGCCCGGGACTTGCTCAAAAGCGACGAAACATTGTGCGTAACTTTCGGAACAGCTTATTGCTATTTTCTTGATGGAGATAACGGCCGAGCAGTAGCGAATTGCCATAAGCAACCACAAAGTAAATTTTCCCGCCGGAGAATAAGTGCGGACGAGATTTGTGCAATATGGGCCCGACTAATCTACGATCTAAAAGAACGTTATCCCGATCTTCTTGTCATTTTCACAGTGAGCCCGGTGAGACACGTAAGGGATGGTCTGCATGACAACACGCTATCAAAAGCCACATTGCATCTCGCGATCGACCAACTTTGCAAAGAATTTGATTTCTGTCACTACTTCCCTGCATATGAAATTCTAATCGATGATCTCCGTGACTACCGGTTTTATGCTGACGATCTGGTTCACCCTTCTTCGACTGCCGTGGAATATATATGGGAAGTCTTCAAGAATACTTATCTTGACTCACAGGGAGAGGAAATGCTCAAGAAAGGCGAAACAATTTCTCGGCGCACATCCCATCGTCATATATTCCCGGATTCACCCGAAGCGATCCATTTCAAGCAACAGACTTTGGATATGTACGAGCAATTCCGGAAGGAATATCCTCATGCCCTTAAAATACCGACCTTATCTGACAAATCTTAAGGACTTTAGGGTTCTTGAATCACACTGTAACCGAAGGATATAAATTCCCGGCGATAAATTGTCAAGCGGAATTGTTGAAAGGCTTCCCGAAATAACGACAGAGGGCATCGGCCTGCTGCCCTCCATTGAATATATTGAAGCTAAGACAGGTTCGGAAGAAGGATTCAGAATCTCCAGACAACTGCCGTTGACAATCACCTTAATCTCTCCGCTATCTACAGAACCCGGAGTTATGCCGGTTTCAGCTATAACCTTCTTCAAACCTTCATATGGCTGAAGCCATCCCCCTCCGTGGCGTGGATTTTCGGGCTCCGGATACCCGGTATAATTTGTCTGCTCAAGAATATCGCGGACTTTATCAACCGTCAGTGTCGGATCAGCCTCAAGCCATGACGCAATCACTCCCGCCACATATGGCGTAGACATGGATGTGCCTGCATCTGAACCCCAGTAATAAGTCTCTCCATCGATTTCAACAGCTGCATTCATACGCCCCACGGCATCCGGATTGGCAAGAGTATAATAACGATTACTGGAAGAAATAATTCCTGCACCGGGGGCAACTACATGAGGGAGGACACGACCGTCTACGAGTGTACCATAACCCGACCCCTCGTTTACCGTGAAGGGTTCGAAGCTGAACACACGGTCAGCGCCGGAAAGTGTCGGCATATGATTACGGCTATTATACATCCCGACAACCACCACATTATCCCCCGTGGCTATGTCACTGACTGAAATATCAGCGTTGGGAGCATTAAATCCAGGAGCCCTATTAAGGAAACTATAATTAGAGTCTGAGTTTATGTCGGCCTTTACACCGGGAGCGGCGCTAAACTCAAGAGCCGGCCGATAACGCGCCCATCTCCCTCCCGAAGCAGCCGCGGAAGCAGTTGACGAGGTCTCGTACATAATCTCAGTGACCCAACGGTCGTTATGTGGACTTACATATCCGTCAAAATATATCGTTCCCTCCATATATTTTGCAAGATCCGCATCCTCCGAAGAACTTATCACTATCTCCTCCGAGGAGGAAAAATCTATCAGCTCCGACTCATAGACATACTCACCGGAGTCAGTATCATAGACGAGGAATCTTGCTGAAACGGGGCGATTATCATAGCTCCACGCATCGGTCATTCCATAAATGTTGTAATGCACCCAGTCATTCCCCTCGACTATTACCCGCCATGCCGGAGACGGCTCAGTGAAATGCGCCCGGTATGAACTGTGATCGTCCCCCGCATTTCCGGCTGCAATGCAAATGATGGCCTCCTGGCCGAGCATGGTAAGATAACGGCAAAACAGGGAGGATCCGTCATGTGGACCATTGCAATTCCCCAATGAAAGATTTATCACTGCCGGCTTGCCTACAGATTTCGCGTAGGAGATGATTTCCTCGCATGAGGCGAGAATCCCCACATCGTATAATTTACAGGTGGCTCCCACTATCTCTGAATCAGGGGCCATACCTCCATAACCATTGCCATTGAAACTTCCGGCCATGATGCCGGCAACGTGAGTGGCATGGTACGACCCGGCGTCATCTGTGGTCCATTCCGAAATTTCCTCCGGCGTATTCAGTATGGTTCGGATGCCGTTCGGCTCATCGTAATAGGCAAGTTTCTTGACTCTTAACCGTCCCTCCTCATCCTTGAAGTTAATATGATTGGGGTCGAACGCAATATCGCAGAATCCGACAACAATCCCTTTGCCGGTATAAGCTTGTGGAAGTCCATGACCGGAAAGCACCGAAGAAGCCGACAAATAAGTCTTTGCTATATCCATCGTCGGGAAAGCCTTACCGGGAACTCTATGGCGTTCACGAGCATATGCGGCTTTGAGGGATGAGGCTTGCGAATCTCTGTCAGTCGGAACCAATGCAAGTACCATATCGGCGCGCCTGTGCCAGATTATAACCCCGGCGGCCTCCAGATCAGCAACATCGTTGTCGCTTTCAACAACTAATATCTCCGGAACATAAGGAGGCCGGCTCTGATCGGAAGCTGCTTCAGGCACCATCCCGCTCCTTGCAGACTGAAAGGTCAAAAATGTGATTATGGCAACAAAAATAAATCGTTTCATATAATGTAAAAGAGGGCTCACGCCTCCATACTTTTAATTTTTACTTATAAAGCTAACGAATATTCACTAATACAATTATTTTTCCGCTGATTTTTTCACTTTATTTTGCTTTTTCCATCAAAAAAAATTAATTTTGAACGTTAGACCTGTGTCTAAGACCTATATTCAACCATGATTAAAAAATTTAGCATCCTGCTCATAGCGCTTGTAGCGCTCGCCACTGCATTCGCATCCCAAGCGGATACGGAGGTGAAAAATAATAAAATATCGGAACTTCGCCAGACTCTTCCACAGCTGAAATCACGCAAAGATTCTATAAAGACCCTTTATAATATTTTCGATTTATCCACCAGGAAGGATCAAATCACGGTTGGAAAGGAGATTTACCATGTAGCTGAACGCGAACATGACTTCAATACACAGCTCGACATCCTCCGGTTGATGTCATCATGCTACGGCGACAGCGCCTCTTTTCAGAAAATAATAGACAGGGCCCGCACTCTCCCTGCTTCCAAAGAACGGGATGAAACCATCCTGTTTCTTAAGATGAAACGTCTTTCTCATGACACCCATTATCTCAATGACGAAAAACTCCAGAAGCAGATAGTGCAGATAATTGCCGAGGGAGACCCCAACAACGCCGTTAAGACAAAAAAGGATAAAAATGAAATTATTGACTACTCGAAAACCCATAAGCAACTTTTCAAGCTGTATACGCTTGTGGAATACCTGCGAAATGACGCTCCGGGAGATTTACTGAAGGAATATCTTGACCAGCTGATGGATATGGCCAATCACTCTGACATTGAACTATATGCCATCAGAAATATTATCTATTCCGAAATAGCCAACATATATTCCGATGTCGGCGATCACGAAAAAGCAGTGGAGGCCGACCGAATGCTGCTTAAAGTGGTCGAGGGCCTTGAGGAGGAATATGCTGAAAAGGGAAGGAATCACCGCAACTATGATATCACCCGCTACACTATCTACCGACGGATGCTCCGCAACTATCCGGCCCTAAGCCAGAATGAAATAGATAATCTCCATCAAAAATGTCTTGCATTAGCTGAAAAAAGCACCGAAGTAAAGAGCGATCTTGAAAAATCCCCAAGATATTATGCTTTTTACTACATGGCGAAGGGCGATTATAACGCTGCGATTCCCTACTTGAAGGATCTCCTTCAGAAAGACAAACTCGCTTCACAGGTTCGCAAGCAGGTTCTCGAGAATCTTGTTCTCGCCGCCGAGAAGACCGGGGACACAAAGACCCGTCTTGAAGCTCTCTCGCAATATAATTTAATTCTTGAAGAGCTCAACAAAGCGCAGTCTTCGGCCAAATATAAGGAGCTTCAGATTAAATATGACGTGCGTGATCTTAAATCGCGCAATTCTGAACTCGAACTTCAGGCGCGTAATGACGAAATCAATTCCGAACGCCGCATAATGACATTTGTCCTTGTGGCTTTCATCCTTCTGGGTCTGGTTCTTGTAGCATTGCTCTTCTACTGGGGGAAATATAAGCGCAATGCCGCTAAGATGGGCACCATTGTGGACCGTATCAACAGCGAGCGCAGGCGTATCCGCAATTCAATATATAACGATTCTGCCGACAGGCTTGATCCCCTTGCAGAAGCAGAAATCGACACCGATCAGTCCTGGCAATCAAGAATGAAGAAAGAGGGCATACGGATTGATGCCGTCTCCACATTCATGACAGAGAGCATTGTCAACGACCTGCTATATATAGCTTCTTTCGGACGCGACAACCGCAAGAAATTTATTCAGGACAGTTCAGTTGACTCAATAATGCGCCGTATATTGCATAATGCCAGAGAACTGACTGATGAAAAATCGCGATTCAGTTTTGAATATCCCGATGACGATTACACAATCTTTACAGATAGCGAATGCCTCAGTGTTCTTCTGGGTCATGTTCTGGCAATAGCTTCAGAATATTCACCGACACGCAGCGTGAACCTATCTTCCCGGAAAACGGGTGAGCACACCGTGGATTTCGTCATCACTATTGAAGGATTGAAGGGCGCCACGCCTAATGACCCGAATATTCTTGAAAACTTTATCCGCGCCAATAATATATTCGCGCGTCAGGGGAGCGGCCTTTTCATATGCAGAATGATTACCCTGCTGCTCCATTCCTCCCATTATCCGGATACTACCTACACGGAGGGAGCGCGTTATATTTTCTCTCTCACCGATGATTCCCACGACTCTTGAAAGCTAAGCCTGGATGCACAGACAACCGGACAATTTGCGCCCTGTGACGCTTAATCAGCGCCAACTGGAAGCTGTGGAAGCCTCCGAGGGACGTGTGCGCGTGGTGGCCGGAGCCGGCTCCGGGAAAACCCGTGTGCTCGCTCACCGTTATGCATTCCTGGTGAATGACCTCGGCATTTCACCGGGGAATATCCTCTGCCTTACTTTTACAAATAAGGCAGCCCAGGAGATGAAACACCGGATTGCCAGGATGGTCGACAGAGGCTCGGTAAATGATTTCATATGCACCATCCACAGTTTCTGCGTAAAATTCCTCCGGAGCGAAATTTATCGGATCGGCTACCCTAAGAACTTTACAGTGATTGACGAGGAGGATGCCAAGCAACTTGCGAAGCAAGCTATGGAAGAATTCGGCATTGACCGCCGAAAACTCACCACAGAACGCTTCCTGACAAAAGTTGCTGCTCTGAAAGGGTATAATATCGATGCATACATCCAACGCCATCTTCTGCCGGCAAGTTCGCCCGAGAGTCCGGATGAATTGGTAAGATACATGCGCCTGCAGCTCAAGCACTACGCACTCGATTATGACGACCTTATATATTTTACCATCTATATTCTCAACCACTTCGAGGATGCGCGGAAATACTGGACCGACAAACTCAATTATATCATGGTGGATGAAGTGCAGGACTGTTCGGCCGACGATTGGAAACTATTGAACATACTCTGCTCTCGTCACGGTAATCTTTTTGTTGTAGGAGACCCTGAACAGGCAATCTATGAATGGAGAGGTGCGAACCCCAAGATTTTTGTAAACTTCAAGGCGCATACCGATGTAATCCTGAATGAAAATTATCGCTCCACTCCCGATATTCTTGAGATTGCCAACAGCATCATCGCTAACAACAGGAACCGTGTCCCCAAAGAGCTATATACGCTGAAGCTCAATGAACGCCGGGCGGTTTATCACCATTCGAGATCCGAAAAGGAGGAAGCCCAATTTATAGCCGACATCATCGAGGAGGGTATTCGTTCGGGAGAATCGCCACGTGATTTCGCGGTGCTCTACCGCAGTTCGTTTATCTCACGCCAACTTGAGCAACAATTACTCAAGCGAAAGATTCCATACAGCGTATGGGGAGGAATCCGATTTTTTGAACGCAAGGAAATCAAGGATGTGATATGCTATCTGCGACTCGTGGCCAATGAAGCAGATGACATGGCTTTCACCAGAGTGATTAATCTGCCGGCCAGAAAATTCGGAAAAGCTTCAATGGAATCCCTGCGTGAATTTGCAACGAATAGTGGTCTGCCTTTAATGACGGCCCTTCGGGAAGCGATAGATTCTCCGAAATTCAATCGCGCGCCAATACGGGCGTTCATTACCTTGCTTGACAACGCCAGAGATTGGGCCAATGTAATGCCCGTATCAGAACTTACCGACAAGCTTCTCGTTGAAAGCCGTCTTGGTGATTATTACAGGATGGACGAGCGGGAAGACCGTCTGGAAAATATTGCGGAGCTTATAAATTCGATGAAGGAATTCGAACTTTCGCAGGATGATGATTCTGATCGCGCTTTGGCAGCCTATCTTCAGGAGATTGCCCTATACACTAATGTGGATGCCTCGGCTGAGAAAGATAAGGTAAAGCTCATGACTATTCATCAGTCGAAGGGACTGGAATTTCCGACGGTGTTTATCACCGGATTGACAGAGGGTATTTTCCCGAACCATCGCTCCATCCGGGAGCGGCGCCAAGACGGAGAGGAAGAGGAACGCCGATTGATGTATGTGGCTGTAACCCGAGCCCGGTCGATGCTATATCTATGCGAATCGGAAGGATATATGAACGATGGGGCGGCCTTGAAATATCCGTCGCGGTTCATTTCCGAGATTCCGGAAGTGCTTCTCACAGTTGAGGGAAATCCCGATCCGGCTTTATTTGAGGGAACACGCAATATGGTAAACCTCCTGAACGCCGAACTCGGTGAAGGGGATGACACGCCTATGCCTCCCGGCACTGTTGTGGAGCATCGGATTTTCGGGCGAGGTAGCATAGTGTCGTTTGACCCGGCAGCTCGCTCCTATCGAGTGAAATTCGCCAACTCCGAGCGGGATCTTGTTGGAAGGGTGCTGAAGAAAGTATGATATTCGCCGGTTTATTAACAAAAATAATACCCTGCGCGTTCTAATATAAGATTAACCCAAAATTTATACGACTTAACTCAAAATTTACCTATAAATGAATCCACGAAAATCTCTTTTTATGGCAGCAGCGATGCTCTCATGCTTCGTCGCGCCTGCATTAATGGCGCAGACAAACAGCACCTACGATGCCCAATTCATCGACTGGCCAACCTACAACGGCTCTGATCTCGAGCTTTCGGTAGACAACTCAGGCACGCATTTCAAACTCTGGAGCCCGAAAGCAAAGGAAGCCCGCGTTAATCTCTATGAGAATGGACATACAGGAAAGGCTTACGAGGTGCTCCCTATGAAATTCAATGCCGCCACAGGAACATGGTCCGTTTCATTTCCGCAGAAACTTTACGGCAAGTTCTATACTTTCCAGATTAACACTGATGGCACATGGCTCGCTGAGACTCCGGGTGTATGGGCCAAGGCTGTGGGTGTCAACGGCAACCGCGCAGCAATAATTGACTTCTCGGAAACAAACCCGGAAGGATGGGCTGCCGACAAAGGCCCTGAAGTGAAAAACTTCTCCGATGTGATTGTTTATGAAATGCATCATCGCGATATGTCGATGCATCCGTCATCGGGCATTGCCAACAAGGGCAAGTTCCTGGCTCTGACAGAGAAGGGCACGACTTCACCTGAAGGACTTAAAACCGGCATCGACCATCTGAAGCAGCTCGGTATCACTCACGTCCACATTCTCCCTTCATACGATTATAACTCGGTTGACGAGATGAATCTGCAGGATAACACCTATAATTGGGGCTACGATCCTCTGAATTATAATGCACCCGAGGGAAGCTACTCGACTAATCCTTCCGATCCTAAAGCTCGCGTGCGCGAGATGAAGGAAATGATCAAGGCTCTTCATGATGCCGGAATAGGTGTGATTATGGATGTGGTCTATAATCATACGGCTACTAATGATGACTCCAATTTCGAATTGACTGCTCCGGGTTATTATCACCGCCACCGCAACGACGGGTCTTACTCAGATGCTTCCGGATGTGGCAATGAGACGGCTTCCGACCTTCAGCAGATGCGCGATTATATCGTAAACTCCACGAAATATTGGGCTGACGAATACCATATCGACGGGTTCCGATTCGACCTTATGGCTATTCACGACACTGAGACTATGAATCAGGTTGCAGCCGAACTGAAGAAAATCAATCCCTCCATATTCGTATATGGTGAGGGCTGGACGGCCGGAGATTCACCGCTGCAGCCCGAGCGCCGTGCGCTTAAGGAAAATGTAAGTAAAATGACCGATATTGCCGTTTTCTCCGATGATCTTCGGGATGCCGTGAAGGGTCATTATACAGATGCGGCCGACAGAGGCTTCGCTACCGGAAAACCGGGCAATGAGGAAACTGTAAAAATCGGTATCGTGGCAGCCACAGCTCACCCGCAGGTAGACTACAAGAAAGGCCAGAACTCTAAGTTCCCTTACGCCAAGTCGCCTGAAATGATTGTGAATTATGTGTCATGCCATGATGACCTTATGCTCACGGATAAACTGCGCAAATCGATGGCCGGCGAACCGGAAGAAAATATGCTGGCAGCCGACAAACTCGCCCAGACCATCGTATTCACTTCTCAAGGCACTCCCTTTATGTTTGCCGGTGAAGAAATTTTCCGCGACAAGCAGGGCGTGCACAACTCATACAAGAGCCCTGACTCGATCAATGCAATCGACTGGAGCAAGAAAGCGCAATACCGCGATCTGTTCAATTACTATCAGGGACTTATCGCTCTCCGCAAGGCTCATCCGGCATTCCGCATGACCACAGCCGCAGATATCGCCAAGAATCTCAAATTCGACAAGATTGATTCTTCAAAAACGCCTAATCTCATTTCATATTCTCTGCTCAACCATGCCAATGGCGACGAATGGGAGGAGATAAAGGTGGTATTCAACGGCGCATCGAAGGCACAGACAGTGGATATCAAGAAAGGCGACTGGATGATTGTGGCCAATGACGGCCAGATTGATCCGGAAGGTGGTCTCGGAGAAACCCAAGGAGGCAAACTCACGGTAGCCCCCTACTCCGCCCTGATCCTCGCCCGCAGATAAACCCTACGTCTGAAGAGAATAAAACTCTGACATACAAACCCTCCGACAAGCCACAAAAAGGCAAAGGACGGAAAACCCAAAATACGGGACATTCGCAATCAGGCGAATGCCCCGTATTTCGTCAAGAATCTTCTAAAGAAGGGAGGCCATGTATACAGGGAGATACAGCACATCTCCGGCGAGCTTAAGGTCCTTTGGAAATAGAACTATCGAACCGGAAATCCTTGAACTGAACTTATCACGAAATTTATCCAAAGATTTATGGGCCGTGTATCCGGATGATTTCACCTCAATGGGTTGAATTTTCGTACCATTATTGATCAAAAAGTCTATCTCGTAATTATTTTTTACCCTCTGGATCTGCTCTAAATACATAGTAATAAAGAGAATGTCCGTTAGCTCGGAGACATTGCGCTACCACGTTTTCGTACACCGGTCCCAAGTCAGCACTTAACTTATCTGACAGGATTTTATTATATAATACATTACTATCTGAACCCCCATCGAGGAAGGCCTATGTGATGAATAAACCCGTATCACCTAAATACAACTTAAAATATTCATAATCTTTATGAAGCGCAAAACCAATGTTCGGATCATTACATTTATAGGAGAAATTAATTGTCAATGAGTTCTCGAGATCTTGCCATATTGTGTCAAGCTTTTGTGCATCCGCATTTTCAATCACGCTACCAACCATATATCTCAACTTACCTTTCGACAGTTCAGCAGGTATTGACTCAAAAATTCTTGAAGCTCTACCGGTCTTATCTATCTCCCTTAAATCATCTATGTATAGTTCCAGAATTTCACGCTTCACTTCATCTACTTGCTTGAGTTCATTATAACGGAGATAGGCGTTAACTGCTTGAGGCATTCCTCCCACAAGAATATATAAGCGAAACCTACGCATTAAAGTTCTATGCACGGCGTCCCCCAAAGCCCTACGATGTTCAAAAGCGTACCGCATCAAGGTGAATGTTTCCGTATCGCCCAATGCCCACAAAAATTCCTCGTAATCCATAGGAAACATAGATATGCGGGTCTCCTCACTGGGGATCATTATTCCACGCTTATACTTTCGGATTGACATCAAGGATCCTGTCTCGATATAATCATAGCGGCCATCTTTTACCAAATATTTTATTGCTTCGCGCGCCTTCGGGCATTTTTGTATTTCATCGAAAATAATTACCGACTCTCTCCTATATAATGTCGTTCCATATAAAGCCTGCAATTGAAGGAAAAGGAAATCAAGTTCATGGATATCATCAAATAAAGAAATAATATCTTTTCCGGCTTCTGCAAAATCAATAATTAAAAAGATCTATACTCTTTCTTCGCAAACTCCGCGGCCACAGTTGACTTCCCAACTCGACGAGCACCTTTAATCAGTAAAGCGGTTGCGCCATTTCTATCCCTTTTCCACTCGAGCATTTTGCTATAAATTTTACGT
Source organism: Muribaculaceae bacterium (assembly GCA_029055345.1). Classification (GTDB taxonomy): domain Bacteria; phylum Bacteroidota; class Bacteroidia; order Bacteroidales; family Muribaculaceae; genus Lepagella. Next base: position 64,298 of record JAIDDJ010000025.1, read on the forward strand.
TTGAATATATGCTTCTTCATAATTATGCTAAATTATTAATTCATACGCAAACATAACAAAATTTTACAATACCGCAAAATTTAAAACACCAATTTACTGTGTCCCCGTAAAATTTAAAAAGCCGATTTTCTGTGTAACCGTAAAATTTAAAAAGCTAATTGTACTGGCTTAAAAAAGTAATCCACCAAAAATGGACGTGGTTCATTAGTGCCCGAACAGATTTCGAAAGACATGAAGAAGCGAGGAAAGAATATCTCCCACGAACTGATCTACCGTCATATCCGTGCCGATGAGAGTGGAGAACTGGCATCCTATTGCCGTCATAAGATGAAATATGACAGTCACGGACCACCCGACCGCACTACAAAAGTAAGGAACATTCCGGAACGTGTGAGTATTCATGAACGTCCGGCCGAAGCCAATGGTAAACGTTTCGGCGACTGGGAGATGGACACTATTGTCGGAAAGGATGGCAAGGGGCTATAGTGACACTTACTGAGAGAAGCACCAATATTCTATTGATGGAGAGACTTCCTCAGGGAAAGCATCCCGAACCTCTGGCATAAGCGGTCATAAGACTGTTGTTCCTATACAGGAATACAGTGCGTTCGATAACCACAGACAACGGTTCTGAGTTCTGCGCGCACAAGCTGATTTCAAAGGCTCTCGCTCCAAAAGGAACAAAAGACCCCAATATTGTATTCTTCGCTGATTCATATTCCTCTTGGCAGAATGGGGCTGTCGAGAATGCAAACAAGCTCATTCGCCAATATATCCCGAAAGGAACTGACTTTTCAACATTGACGGATGCTTTTATACGAAAATTTCAGTATAAAATTAACCGAAGACCTTGGAAGAAACTCAATTTTGAATCCCCAAAGACCGTTTTCTTCCTACAAATCGCTAATTTTGCAGTTGCCGGTTGAAAGTAGAGTTGAGAGTAGGCAGTTGACTCTACATACAAAACTTATCTAAATTTTTTGTAAGTCAAGAAATAATTCGTAAATTTGCATCGAATTGGAGTTTCTCCATTTCAACGTACTGAAAACAAGAGGCGTTATGTCTTCTGCTTGAGTGAACAAAGCGTAGGAAACTTATTTCACGATAGACAAGAGAAGGTCATAATTGTCTCCACGTCATAAGGCGTGGAGCTGTTATTTCCACTTCTGTCTATATAGGTATTCCTACCACCTGTTCACAAAGGCGTGGCATAGCAGTCCACGCTTCTTTATTTTTATAACGGTCGATGGGCTGTAAGACCTTTCTCATTTCTCAAAACTTTTCGCATCCCATGAATAGAGGCTTGACTTTAATGCTGATTATCATCTGTTCAATCATTAGTTTTGCTGCAAACGCAGCGCCAAAAACGGTAGCTATTTATGTCGACGGAGATATTACACGTGCACAGAATCAAATTGTAAATTCAGCCATCTCAGAAAGGATGATGCAGTATCCATCATATGCTATTTTCGAACGCAATGAAACTTTTATCAATGCAATAAATCAAGAGCACGATTATCAATTGTCAGGAGAAGTGTCGCTTGATCAAATTAGAAAAATTGGCAAAAAGTATGGTGTTAACTATGTAGTTTCAGTTGTTGTGGTTAAAGATCAGGGTCGTACTTATATGACAGCAAAAATTATCAATATCGAGAGCGGTCAAATAATGAAACAAAGTACTCTTGACCGTCCGGGAGGCGATACCAAGGAATTACAAGCACTGGCAAACCAAGTGATCTATCGTATTCTCAACTAATATCAAATTATGAAAAGAATCATTCTTTTCTTCTCAGCTTGGATAATCTTATTTTCAGCAGTAGCAGAAACCAAGATTACCGTATATGTCTCTGGACAGATTGAAGAAGAAAATATTAAAAAAGTATTCGCTTCAAAGATTGTCACAGCAATCACAAAAGTTCCTGATTATACTGCCGTTGAGCTTAACGAAAATTTTATTGGATCAATCAGAGATGAACATAGCCGACAAACCGGAGGAGAGGTTTCTCCGGACGATATAATTGAAATTAATAAAAAGTATGGTTCGAATTATATAGCGGCGATTGAGCTTACTGTACTATTTGATGAATATTTCGTTACTTCTCATCTGATTGAGGCGGAAACTACAAAAATAATTCAAGCCTATGACACATCTGGTCCGATTAATAATATGGCTCAATTAACCACTTTAGCCAATAATGTTGCAGATGGATTAATTATTGCCCCGCTAAGGGAAGCTTAAGCTGTGGAAGAATTTAGAAGACAGGAATCTGAAAGAGCTTTACAACAAGAAAAGGAAAAGGCTAAAGAATTGCGTGCGCAAGCCATTAAGAATTTAAAGCCCGCGAATTGTAAAGAAACAAGAGACTTTTATTATTATGAAGTCCCGATTAATATTGAAATTATTGATGGTGGTCCCAGAATTTCAGAGAGTCCAAGGGCAGGGTTTTACCTCGCTTCAGCTGAGGATCTTCAAGAAATCGGAAATAACAATCTACGTACAACTTTTTACATGTTGCCATTCGAATATTTTAATTATTCAGAGACACTGAAAGATAGAAGAAACGTGTATACTTTGAAGGTTTATAGTGCAATAAGGAGTGGACTCTCAACACTCCAAATAATAACGAGATGTGATAAAAATGGGAACGATACCTCTTTCGATTATTTGGAAGCTGGAATCTCTGCTGTGTACATAAAATATAAACCGAATGAATCTCAAATACAAGAGGAAATTGACAGATTAAAAAAGAAGGAATAAACACTATATAAGCGAGTTCGGGATAATAGACTAACATCCCATCTACAATAATACAAACACACCAAATCGGGCGGCCAAAGTATGGTCGCCTTAATTTGTTCTTTTGGTCAACTATTGCCAGAGGACTAGCTGACCTTTTGATTTCGGGATCTCGAAGTCGCAATTGAGCTCAGGCTTGGTAGCGGAGAAACAGTATGCTCCGATGTCGGCAAGCATATTCATCAGAAAGTTATGTACATTGCGGTGCCGGGTGTGAACGAGTTGTGCTACATTCTTGAGCGGAGGTTTTACAATCCCGGGATTTTGATGTCATCTTCGGAGACGTTATCGAACCATTCCCGGAGTCTGGCATGAGCTTTTCCCTTGGTGAAAGGGGTAAGATTGCTCCACACCTGTCGCAAAACATAGATAAGAGCCGCTGTGTCATCGGCAAAACCGCCGGGCAGTGCGTCCGGTATAAAGTCGACCGGAAGTATAAAATATCCCAGAGCCGCAAGGACCATCAATCTGTCTTTCAAGGGCAATTCCTTGTCAAGTGTTGAATAGTAAAGCAGTAATACCACATAAATAAGTTTTACACCTGCCTTCCGAGCCACATTTTTAATTTTTTGGAAAAGTACCGGTGGATTATAGTAATTCGCATATTTCTGAAGATTCCCTTTGGACGATTTTATATTCATATTGATAATGATATTTATTATGTTGGTTTGAGAGTTGAGGTTGGAGGGCTAATACTTACATAACAAATCAAATTAATATATCTTACATTCAGATATTAATTATCTTTGATTGTAAAAGGAAAAAATATCAGAGCTTTTAGAGCATGCAGGATATCTTCTACGGATTAAGAGCGCTTTTCTTACAATTTCTGATTGTGAGAGAAATATTGACTGGCAAAACCGGCCACTTCTTTCATATAAGGACGGGAAAAAGGGTTGGTTATATGATAATTTTTGGTTACCTTTGCTTTGTGACTGATAATGAGGCTTAATAGTCTTATGCACCATAACCTAATCTGATACTTTTGTTTCGCTTTATGCCTGAAAATCTTATACCACCTTTTACCATCGGGATTGATCTCGGTGGGACCAATACGGAATTGGGGATTGTGGACTCGCAGGGTAACATTCTTTTTAAGGATCGTTTTCCCACTGCTACTCCTGATTTTGAATCATGGAGTGATCTTCTATCTGAAAAACTATCAAATGCCGTGGAAGGACTCGGTCTGCAGGGGAAGATAGCAGGCGCCGGTATAGGTGCACCTTGCGCCAATACTACCACGGGCTGCATAGAGGCTGCCACGGATTTGCCCTGGCCCTCCCCTATTCCGCTGGTCGAAATCCTTGAAATTAAACTCGGCCTCCCGGTAGTGATAGGCAATGATGCCAACGCCGCCTCTATCGGGGAGATGATTTACGGGTCAGCCCGAGGGGTGCAGAACTTCATAGTCATCACTCTCGGTACGGGCGTAGGAGCCGGAATCGTATGCGACGGGCATCTGCTGAACGGGCGTAATGGCTTTGCCGGAGAACTCGGACACATCACTTTTGATTTCGCCGCCGACAGAAAGTGCGGTTGTGGGCGTTACGGGTGTCTGCAGACGGTCGCCTCAGCGAAAGGTATTGTGGAGACAGCCCGAAGATTCGGTTTTAAAAATCCCGCGGACCCGGATAACCCGGATTTCACAGCAAAGGATGTGACTCTGGCTGCTGAGCATGGGGATGAAACGGCAAAGCGTGTTTTTGACTTTACAGGGGAATGTCTGGGAAAAGCCCTTGCGCAATATGCCGCATTTACAGATCCCGAGGCTATCATTCTTTTCGGAGGAGTGGCCAATGCTCGTAATTTGCTCCTCAACCCTACCATAAAAAGTTTCAATGAAAATGCACTCCACCTCTATGCCGGAAAAGTGAATATCAATATATCAACTCTTAAGGGAGCGGACGCGGCCATTCTTGGCACCGCGGCTCTACCCTATATAATCACAAAATGAAACGAAATCTCTTATTTTTTCTATTAATTCTTCTGTTTCTGAATCCTGCAGCTGAAGCATTCGGGGAATATACGGCGAGCGAAGATGTGATGAAATCCCGTAAGCAGTTTGCCGACGACAGATTTGGTATCTTCCTCCACTGGGGCATCTACAGTATGTTCGGTCAGGGAGAATGGTATCTTAACTACGGGCCGACTGCCGAAGAATACATGAAGGCTGCCAAAGGGTTCTATCCGGCAGATTTCGATGCAGCAGCATGGGTGAAAGCCATCAAGGATTCCGGAGCGAAATACATCTGCATCACTTCGCGACATCATGACGGCTTCTCCATGTTCAAGACCGCGCAGAACGATTACAATATCGTCGATGGCACCCCCTTTGGCAGAGACATCCTTAAGGAACTCGCTGACGAGTGCCAGAAACAGGGGATTGCCTTGCATCTATATTATTCACACCTTGATTGGGTACGCGATGACTATCCAAGAGGTCGGACGGGGAAGACGACAGGGCGTCCCGGAACAGGGGAAAACTGGGAATCATACTATGCCTTCATGAATGCCCAGTTGAAAGAGCTGTTGACCAATTACGGCCCGATTCGCGCCATATGGTTTGATGGCTGGTGGGATCATGATGAGGATGCCACGCCGTTTGACTGGCATCTTCAGGAACAGTATGAGATGATTCATTCACTTCAACCCGCCTGCCTTGTCGGCAATAATCATCATCAGGCCACATTCGAGGGAGAAGACATACAGATATTTGAAAGAGATCTGCCGGGAGAAAACACGGCCGGCTATTCCGGACAGGCCATAAGCCGTCTTCCTCTCGAAACCTGCAACACCATGAATACCTCATGGGGATATAAGATAAAGGATCAGGATTACAAGGACTCAAAGACGCTTCTGAGATATCTGATTAAAGCCGCAGGCATGGGAGCAAACCTTCTGCTTAATATCGGGCCCCAGCCAAATGGGGAACTACCGGCGGCTGCCCTCGAGCGTTTGCAACATATAGGAGAATGGATGAAACTTAATGGTGAGACGATCTATGCCACTGAGGCCGGGCCCTTCCCTGCCCAGTCATGGGGAACATCCACCCGCAAGGACAACCGGCTATTCCTGCACGTCATGACGCCTGATACGAATGCAATTATCATTCCTGAAGGAACTAAAATTCTGAATGCCAAGGAATTTTCTTCAAATAAGGAAGTAAAATTCACTCAAGCGGGAAAAGCCACAGTCCTTCACCTCGACAGCATGCCCGAAGATACCGTTGACTACATCATTGAATGTGAAATTGAATGAAACCGCATTTTCTTGAAATATGTTGCGGTGACCTAAGAAGCCTCCATGCCGCAAGAGAAGGGGGAGCCGATCGGATTGAACTTTGCTCCGCTCTTTCGGAAGGGGGTATGACACCATCCATCGGACTCATAAGGGAAGCCGCTCAGTCAGGCATAAGGGAGATAAAAGTCCTTATCCGCCCGAGGTCGGGAGATTTCCTCTATTCGGAGGAGGAGATAAGCTTAATGGAGGAAGATATAACAGAGGCAGTAAGAGCCGGAGCTACCGGGGTTGTTATTGGATGTCTGAAGGCTGACGGGCATATTAACCTGATTCATAATTACAGATTGATTCAAGCTGCGCGCAAAGCCTCCGACCGATACATTGGAGTTACGTTCCACAGAGCTTTCGATGTCTCGGCCAATCCTCTAATCAGTCTCGAAGACATTATAGAACTGGGCTGTGACTGCCTGCTGACTTCAGGGCAAGCAAAGAATGCAACCGAAGGCAAGGAGTTACTCCGCGAATTAAAACAACGAGCTTGCGGACGGATCAAAATAATGGCCGGCGCAGGGGTCACTCCCGCCAACGCTGTCGACATTCTGCGCTTTACAGGTGTGGACGGCATTCATTCCACTGCGCGAGAGGCATATGAAAGCGAAATGATATTCAGACGGCCGGCTGTTCCGATGGGGGCTTGCGGAACCGATGAATTCGTTACCTTAAGGACTTCTCCGCGAGTTGTCTCTCGTCTTAAAGGAATAATTGATAATTTGTCTAAATCCAGATTCTCAATATGAAAAAAACGCTTGTACCGATTATTATAATCTTTGCTATATCAATCTTAAATATTAATGCCAACGCACTTACGGATTCGGAAATATCGGATTTTCTGCGTTCTACACTCACCCTCCCGGACCGCGTGGACTACACAGACGACTTCTATGAAGCGAATATCGCCGCTACCCTCGCCGCCCGTAAGGAGATGCCGTGGGGAAAAACTATACCGGACAGAGAATTCCTGCATTTCGTATTACCCGTAAGGGTTAATAATGAGAATCCGGATCTTTCCCGGCCGATTTTTTATAACGAACTAAAAGACCGGGTAAAGAATCTTTCGATTAAAGATGCCATATTGGAGGTAAATCACTGGTGTCATGAGAAAGTCACCTACCAACCCTCGGATGCCCGCACATCGGCCCCATTGGCCACCGTATGCAATGCATTGGGCCGCTGTGGAGAAGAGTCTACCTTTACAGTGGCGGCATTGAGGTCAGTCGGGATTCCGGCTCGCCAGATCTATACTCCGCGATGGGCGCATACCGACGACAATCATGCATGGGTTGAGGTGTGGGCTGACGGTCAATGGTATTTTCTGGGGGCATGTGAGCCTGAACCTGTTCTTAATCTTGCCTGGTTTAACGACCCGGCAGCCCGCGGAATGCTAATGGCCACTAACGTAGCGGGAGACTATGACGGACCGGAAGAAAAGCTCTTTGTGCGTCCTTACACCACCCGTATTAATGTTACATCCAACTATGCTCCGGTTGAGAGCCTTCAGGTAGAGGTGCTTCACTCCGATGGTTCCCCGGCTAAGAATGCAAAGGTAAATTTCTGTCTTTACAATTATGCCGAATTTTATCCTGTGGCCTCCAAAACCGCAGACAACGATGGGAAGGCTTCACTAAATGCCGGGTTAGGCGATATGATTATAATAGCTACTGATGGCGACCGGTTTGGGATAGCAAAAGGGAATTCAGCCCTGAAAGAACCGGTAAGATTAGTTCTTGATAAGGATGCAAATTCCATCTTCTCATTCGATTTCGATATCATACCCCCGGCTCCGATATCGAAGTCCGTTGATGTCAGTGATGGCCTTCGCGAAGCTAACAATCGCAGGCTTCAGAAAGAGGATTCAATCCGCAATGCTTACACATCCACTTTTGCCACCAACGCAGACGGCTACCGAATCGCAGAACGGCTCGGACTTGACTCCGACAGATTCGCCAATCTTCTTGTCAAATCTCGAGGGAATCATGTCAATCTTGTCAAGTGTCTTGAAAATTTAAGCGACCCTGACCGAAACCGTGCTTTCAATTTGCTCATGAACGTTACGGAAAAAGACCTTCACGACATCACTCCGGAAGTAATTCTTTCTCACATTGCTGCCGGACCTGCACGTTTCAAGGTCAGCGATGAAATTTACGACAAATATATTCTATCTCCGAGAATTGAGAACGAAGGACTCCGCGCATGGCGCAAACCGTTGATGCTGATTGCAGAATCCGGAGAATTCGGCAGCAAGCCGGAGGATCTGATTCAGTGGATTGACAAAAATATTGGTGATATAGGCGTGGAGAATCCTTTCAATTTAAGGATTTCGCCCGAGGGGGTGCTCAAATCACGGAAAGCTGACCCGGTTTCACGCGACATATTTTTTGTAGCGGCATCGCGCGCGATGGGCTTCCCGGCCATGATTGATCCCATCACTTCCGATGCCATGTTTATGGACGAAACGGGCAAATGGATAACTGCAAGATTTAATGACTTAAAGAATACCACGGATAAGAGACCTATCGCTAAAAAGGGCTTCCTTAAGGTCAACTTTACTCCGGAGAACCACATAATTGATCCTAAGTATTATTCCCAATTCTCAATATCCAAGATTATAGATGGCGAAATGCATCAACTTGAATTCGATGAAAACGGAACGCTAAGCAGCCTTTTCAGCTCGCCGGTAGAACTTGAGGAGGGTCAGTACATATTGACTTCCGGACAACGTCTTGCAAATGGCGGGGTCTTATCACATAGCGAAGTGTTCAGAATCAATCCGGGTGAAACCCGCAACATTCACCTTAAAATAAGGCATGATGAAAGCGAGTTAGCTGTAATCGGATCATTGAATGCTGAAAACATATATCACGATCTCTCAGCCGGTACGGATAAAAGCATTCTGTCGACAACCGGACGCGGCTATTACATCCTTGGATTTATTACGCCCAATCACGAGCCCTCGGTACATGCTCTCAACGACATTTCGGCAGCCGCCGCATCGCTTGAAGCATATGGACGCCCCATACTCCTCCTGTTTGACACTCCTGAGTCGGCCTCGCGATTCCGCTCGGAAAGATATCCAAATCTTCCTGCCAACGTAAGATTTGGAATTGACATGGATGGCGTATCGAGAAATGAGATTATCCAATCGCTTCATATGGAAAATGCCGACAATCCCCTCTTTGTGGTAGCGGATACTTTTAACAGGATCATCTGGGAATCAGATGGCTACACAATAGGCATCGGCGAGCGGCTGAGCGATATACTTTCCCGCTTGACCCCATGACTAAGAGCGCGACCCCTACGACCCCGAAGTTTTATGGGGCGCGCTCTAAAAAACCGCTAATTGGCCGGGGGGCTGATTAGCGGTTAAAGGTATTCCCATGGGGAGTCGAACCCCAATCGTCGGAACCGGAATCCGATATTCTATCCATTGAACTATGGGAACAATCGGACGCCACGCGTCATTTTGAGCTGCAAAGTTAACGATTTTTTCGATTTTTATCACTATCTTTGAAGAAAATTTTTCACGAAAGTTCTCGTGACAAGTCAATATATTTCCGAAATATGAATGTAAAAATCGAGAAGGGATGGAAAAGAGCGCTTGCCGGGGAGTTTGAAAAGCCTTATTTCAGCAACCTAACAGGTATCGTTCGGTCGGAATATGCCAATCCTGCGATTAACATCTATCCTCCTGCCTCCAGGATTTTCTCGGCTTTCGATTCGTGCCCGTTCGCGGAGACGGAAGTGGTGATTATCGGCCAGGATCCTTATCACGGCCCGGGCCAGGCTAACGGCCTTTCATTTTCGGTGAATCCGGGCGTTCCTTTTCCTCCATCCTTGCGCAATATATTTCAGGAGGTCAATTCTGATACGGGAGCTCCGATTCCTCCGGACGGGGATTTGACCCGATGGGCAAAGCAGGGAGTGCTACTTCTTAATGCCTCTCTAACCGTCCGTGAACACCAGCCTCAATCCCACGCCGGAATAGGTTGGGAACAGCTTACGGATGCCGCTGTAAGGGCTCTTGCCAACGAACGCGACAATATTGTATTTATGCTATGGGGTGCTTACGCGATACGTAAAGGTGACTTTATCGACCGCAGCCGACATCTTGTGCTTACTGCCCCTCACCCCTCCCCTCTCTCGGCCCACCGGGGGTTCTTCGGTTGCAGGCATTTCTCTCAGGCTAACGATTATCTCGCCAAACATGGCAAAAAAACTATCAAATGGTGATATGAAGAGATTGGCCCCCTATATTACAGCCGTCATTATCCTTATCTCCGCATTTTTATGCGGAGCAGCCGACGACACTTCCACCCGCATTTTCGACTCCCGCTTCAAAACTCTGAAAGTGGAAGTCGAAGATAATTTCATGGCTCCTCCCGTAATAAGGCTAAACTCTCACGACCGGCTTATCGTAAAGTTCGATGAAATCGGCGAGGACAACAGCTATCTCGAATACCGGCTGATTCATTGTAATGCCGATTGGCAACCTTCGCGACTTATCGAATCCGAATATGTTGATGGCTTCAATTCGGTCAAAATCGAAGATTTCGCTTTCTCTTCGGCCACGTTCGTACACTATGTCAATTATCTTATCGAAATTCCGAATGATGATATCAGAATCCTTCATTCCGGCAACTACCTTCTGCAAGTATATGATCCCGATGATCCGGATCTCACTTTGCTGCAGGCTCGGTTTCAGGTAAGCGAAAACATAGTCAATACCGTGGGAGATGTCACTTCTCGAACTGACCGGGGCCATTACGGAGAATGGCAGCAACTCCGCTTCATCTGCAATTATGATGGTCTCGGCAACCTCAACCCCTATCAGGACCTGACTGTCTTCGTGAGTCAGAACGGCAGGGAATCGACAAGGAAACAAATCAAGTCTCCCTTACGCTCGGGCTCCAATGAGAATTACTATGAGCATCTCCCCGACCTTATATTCCCGGCTTCCAACGAATACCGGCGTTTTGAATCCACAAGTAATCTTTTTCCCGGTCTGAATATCGATTCTTTGCGCTACATGGGCTCGAACTATCACGTATGGCTCAAACCGGATGAACCGCGCAGCTATAAAGAGTATTCATTCGACCGCACTCAGCATGGCCGATTCATTGTCAGGGAATATAATGCCACGGATTCCGACATCGGCGCAGATTACATTACTGCTCACTTCCGGCTTGAAACCGACAGAATCCCGGACACGGAGGTCTATGTTGAGGGGGAATTTACTCACGGCCAATTCGATTCGTCCAACCGTATGGAATACGATGCCGAACAACGTGCCTACACCCTTCAGATACCTCTCAAGCAAGGTGCATACAATTACCAATACGTCACTCGACGGAGAGGCTCTTCCGAACTTCCATCCCCTACCCTCTTGGAGGGTAATAAATATGAAACCGAAAATGAATATCTGATAGAAGTCTGGTACCGGCCTCCCGGAGTGCGTGCTGACCGCCTCGTCGGATATAGTACCCTTCTCCCACAATGACCACACCTCCCATCTTAACCTCTTAACCTTTGGCGCAAGCCCAAATCCCCTATATAACCGGACTTAATATGATTAAGATAAAAGATACCCTCGTCACTCTCGATCTTATCGAACGCTTTTTTGTTTGTGATCTTGATGCCTGCCTCGGTCAATGTTGCATTGACGGGGATGCCGGCGCTCCTCTCGGAGAGGAAGAAGCCGAGAAGATTGCCGAGGTCCTTCCTAAGATTGAGAATGAACTCGCTCCGCGCGCCTTGGAAGCCATTCGTGAGGAAGGCGCTTCCTACACTGACCCCGACGGAGATCTTGTCACACAGATTGTCGATGGGCGTGATTGCATCTACACATGCTATGCCCCCGGTGGAAAATGCCTATGCGCGCTTGAAAAAGCTTACCGAGCCGGGCAGATTCCCGATGTGAAACCCATTTCCTGCCGCCTTTATCCGGTGAGAATAAAGCAATACGACAGTTTCACTGCCGTCAACCTTCATCGCTGGAAGATATGCCGTCCTGCAGAGACGCTTGGTAAGAAACTGGGAATACGTGCCTATCAGTTCCTTAAAGAGCCGCTTATCGCCCGGTTCGGGAAGGATTGGTATGATGAACTGGAACTGGCTGCAACCGAATATCTTCGGCAATTTCCCGACAAATGATTCCAATGATTGTTAATTAAATAGAACTCTTCCCAAAATAATCAGGTATACTAATTTCCGAGGCGTATGGGCAACGTATATTTATGGTCGAATACCCTGATATTCATATTTTACGTAGCGACTATATTCAGCTGTATAGTTGTGGTGCTAAAAGAGAACCGCAACCCCATACGCTCATTAGCCTGGGTGATTGCCCTCATTTTCCTTCCTGTAGTCGGTCTTATTTTCTATATTTTCTTTGGCAGAAGCCTTCGTGGTCAGCATATGATATCGCGCATGAACAAACGGCGCATAATCACCACGATGGCACCGCGGCATATTAATCTTGACACTCAAAATCTTAGCAGGACCGAACGAAGTCTTATTAAGTTGGCAAGAAACCTTAGCTCATCTTTCTATACCGTCAACAACCGGATCGAAATATTCACTAACGGGGAGGATAAATTTACAGCTCTGAAACGCGATCTGAGAGCTGCGCAGAAATCCATCTTTCTCCAATATTATATCTTCCTTGATGATACTTTAGGCCATGAGATTGCCGAGATTCTGATGCAGAAAGCCCGCGAAGGGGTTGACGTAAAAGTTATTTACGACCACGTGGGAAGCTTCTCTGCCAGAAATAAATTTTTCAAGATGATGAACTCGGCGGGCGTTGAGACTCATCCGTTCTTCAAAGTGACTTTCCCGCAGTTTGCCAACCGCGTCAACTGGAGAAACCACCGTAAACTCGTCATAATAGATGGAACCATAGGATATATAGGCGGAATGAACATCGCTGACCGTTACGTTCACCGGGCCAAACATGGCTGGGGTTGGCGAGACACTCATTTCAGACTCGAAGGAGACATTGTGGAGTCGCTGCTATTCTCGTTTGTCGTAGACTGGAATTTCCGCAATCAGGATCATCCCATGACTTATCCGAATCTTTCCTCTGACAATCCTATCAAGAATTCTCTCGGAATGCAGCTTGTCACAACCGGCCCGCTGTCGCAATGGGACAATATCGCGTTATGCTTCCTAAAGGCTATCACCTCCGCTACCAAATGCATCTATATTCAGACTCCATATTTCCTCCCGACAGATGCCTTGCGCCATGCATTGGAGGCCGCTGCGCTCTCTAAAATCGATGTGAGAATAATGATTCCCAGGCGCTCCGATTCAAGGCTGCTCCAATATGCCACTTTCTCTTATGTCACCCAATGTCTGAAAGCCGGAATTAAGGTGTACCTCTATAACCCCGGAATGCTCCATGCAAAGACCATGATGATCGATGATAATTTTGTTACCGCCGGGTCCACAAATTTTGATTTCCGAAGTCTTGAGAATAATTTCGAATGCAATTTATTTATCTACGACAAAGAGGTCAACTCCCGGATGCGCGACATATTCTTTGAGGATATGAGGAATTGCACAAAGCTGACATATACAAACTGGCGGAAACGCCCGTTGCTGCAACGTTCTCTCGAGTCTGTAATAAGACTTATCTCCCCGATTCTATAAGCCCCATATCACGAAAAATCGGGTCTTAGGTTACTATCGTGGATGAAGCATCCCGGTGCAAGCCTGCTTCCTTGCGCTTGCCGATTTCAGGCAAGTTGCAATATAGGCCCTCATTTTTTGTGAGATGAGGCCTAATTCCGGGGAAAGTAATTGTAACATAAAAAGAGGGCGCCTTCACTTTGTGAAAACGCGCCTCTTTTTATTAT
>JAIDDJ010000026.1 GCA_029055345.1 Muribaculaceae bacterium
GCATTTTCGGGCTGCAGGTGCTTGCCACTGACACGCACACGCGCATCCAGGTGATGACGCTCAATAACGGGAGTGTGCTGAAGAGGCATTATACGAGTTCGGTGAACAATATCTGGGGCCCGTGGAAGCGTATGCTCACCGAGGACGACATAGCACCGCTCTTGGCTCGCATCGAGGCTTTGGAAGCGGCAATAGCTTAGTGGCACTTGCCGATAAATCCGCAGTCCCACCGTGACTGTGGATTTAAATGTCTATTTCAACAATTACCCACCCCATATCCAGGGGTGGGTTTCTTGTTAAAATCAACTGGCTCGCACGTATGCCTCAATACCGCACGCGGTCATTTCCGTCGGATTGAGGGGTGTATCTTCGTGCACCCCTCTACCGCATATTCCGCACCCTCAAGAGGGTCGAGCGGTCACGCCCCGTAGGACGGAGGGAATCGTCTGACGGAAAAAGGGGGAAATTCCCCCTTTTATCCTCTTTAACTGCCCGATTTTTAGAATTTTACGATTTCGATGTCTGGAAATTCGTAAAATTTTCTAAAAATCAGCCGAATTTCTTTAAGAACCATCTGCTGATTGACAGGTTTTTAGCCTGGCTGAAATTCGGCATGAAATTTTTTTGGTGTGAATGGTTTGTCGTATCAAAGATTTTTTGTAAATTCGCAGTGCCAAAGTAAATGATGATGTATATCCCGAAGAGCCACGGTCATCGGCTCGGAAATTCTTCGGGCATTTTTTATGCCCGTACAGTCATAGACGGCTGCTGTATTCTACAACTTTTGCTCTTCGGAGGAAATCATTGTTTACGTTTGGCGACGGGATATGGCAGCCGTCCTTTTTACTGCCTGTAACGCCAAACAGTAAACAGTGTAAAATGGAAGAATTAAGAGAACTGACCGCAGGTCAGAAGGCAGTGGTAGAAGCCTACCTTGCCAACTATGAACCCTCCGATTACTACGACCCGGATGCTCATGTCCTTGTCGACACAGCAGATGATGGAGATGGGCACCATGTGCAATTTCGACGAGAATATGCTCTGCGACTATCTCGCCGGGCGCGGATTTAGCGCTCACTTCGAGTCCGATGATGCGCTCTCGGGCTGGATACTCAAGGAAAAAAACTGGCACACCGCTATAACTCTCATATGTTCCGTTTATTTAGCCCGGGAATCCAAATCTTTTCTCTGATGACGGCCGGTTTCCTCTCTTTGTTCAAGTCGTCAAAGAAACCCTGTACACCTGCTTCCGGATCTTATACGAGCCCTTACTCGGATATGATGCGTAAAGTGACCGCAGCCCATGCAGATTGTACCGCGGAAGTTTTCAACGTGTTTGTATCCGGAGCGGGAAAAGTGCGGGTGTTTTCTGAGCTGGCTCCGGGCGACCGGGTTGAATTGCGGTTGAGAGATGGTGCGGTCTCCGTCTATGCCGGTGGAAAATATATATCTGCGCCTCTGTTACCGGATTCCTCGCGCCTGCGGCATCTGTTGGAGTCCGGCGCAGAAGTAGAGGCTTTCCTCGGCGGTCGGGATGTCGCCTCTTGCACTGATGATGCCGAGTTCTGCTCGATCATCGCGTTCTATAGGATGGAAGGGGTCCCTCCGACAAAGGTGGCGGTTAACTGATATTTGATATACCCTCATTCTGTTTCAGGAGCGGTGTCTGTATGGCATCGCTCCTTGTCTTTTATTACGTAGCCGTTGCTTCATATTTTTGCTCAAAATAATCACTACTCTCCGATTTATGAGCCGAATTACAGACACCGCTACCGTTACCCTGAATGTCAACGGCGCTCAAGCTAAACAGATGATGTCCGAGCTTGAACAGAAAATCTCGGACACCAGGAAGAAAATATCCGATTTGAAAGCCGATATGGCCGACCCGAAGGAGATTCAGAAGGCCCGCAAGGAACTCAAATCTTATGAGAAGCAGCTTGATGACATCAAGTCTGCAACTGAAGGAGTGGAAAACGCTCTCAATAACCTTGACTCCGCTACTCCCCGACAGCTCGAAAAGGCCCTCAGGACTCTCAATAAGCAGCTCAAGGATATGACTCCCGGCTCAGAGACATGGGATTCCCATATCGAGAGGATAAAGGAACTAAAAGAACGTATCTCAGAACTCAAGGAGGAAACAACGGTACAGCAATCTTTGTGGCAGAGATTCATGGACTGGTCTACCGGCGCATGGCCGGCTCTTGACCTGCTCGGCCAATGGGGAAACGGCTTTATGGATCTGGCGAGGTCCGCCGTGGATGCATTCGCTTCTATGGATCAGGAGATGGCCAACGTCCGGAAGTTCACCGGCATGACTGCAGAGCAGGTGGAAGATCTGAACGAGGAGTTCAAGAAAATGGATACCCGCACAAGCCGCGAGGACCTCAATAAACTTGCACAGGAAGCCGGACGTCTTGGGAAGACCTCTAAAGAAGATGTACTGGGTTTTGTACGGGCCGCCGACAAGATTAATGTCGCTCTCGATGATCTCGGGGATGGCGCCACCCTCACGCTCTCCAAACTTACCGGAATCTTCGGCGATGAAAAAGTCTATGGTACTGAGCAATCCCTCCTGAAAGTCGGATCCGTGATCAACGAGTTGTCACAGAATTGTTCAGCGTCAGCTCCCTATCTTGCGGAGTTCGCATCCCGGATGGGTGGCGTCGGTGCCCAGGCAGGTATGACGATTGACCAGATTATGGGATTCGCCGCCGTGCTTGACAGCAACGAGCAGCAAGTCGAGGCTTCTGCAACTGCTCTTTCGCAGGTGATTGTTCGTATGATGCAAGACCCTGCTAAATATGCTAAAGTAGCAGGTCTTGAAGTGCAGTCTTTCTCGAAAATGCTTAAGGAGGACGCTAATGGCGCACTTATTATGTTCCTCGAGACCTTGCAGAAAGCCGGAGGAATGGATGTCCTTTCCCCGATGTTCAAGGATATGGGAGAGACCGGCTCACGCGCTATCTCCGCTCTCTCAACCCTCGCCACCCACATCGAAGAAGTGAAGGCTCAGCAAGAAGCGGCGAATGTGGCTTTCGAGGAAGGTATTTCCATCGATAATGAATTTGCAGTCCAGAATAATACTGTCCAGGCCGGTCTCGATAAATGTAAGAAGGCAGCCCAGGAGATACGTGTGGAATTGGGGCAGAATCTTCAACCTGTCGTATCGCATTTATTGAGCTCTACTTCGGCAGTGATGCAGGCATTGCTCACAACAATCAATTTCCTTTCCGAGCATAAGTTTGCAGTCATGGCTATTACTATGGCCATTGCAAACTATACAATAACCTTGAACTTCTCAACTATTGCCACCAAGGCGGCTGCAATTGCTACCAAGGCTTGGAATGTCATTACTCTCGCATCTTCTAAGATATTGCCTGCTTTCCGTCTGGGAATTGTGGCGGTAGCAAATGCCGTACAGTATTTCACCAATGGTCTGCAGGTCAACTATGCAATGCAGCAACGATGGCGTGTGGCAATGTCCGCTATGAAGATGACTTCCTGGATAGGTCTGTTAACAGCTGCGGTTTCAGCTTTGCTCATATTCACTCACCGTATAGCTGAAAATGCCAATAAGATGAGAGAAGCCAGGGAGCAAATGAGAAGATATCGTGAATCTATCCGGGATATATCCGCCACCTCGCAAGATTATTATGCCAAAGAGATATCATCTCTTAAATATCTGTACGAAGCGGCAATCGATGAGTCAAAATCCAAGGAGGAAAGAATCAATGCTGCCCAGAAACTTATCAACCTCTATCCTGATGAGTTCAAGAATATGACCGCTGAGCAGACTATGCTCGGCAAGGCTAAGACTGCCTATGATAATCTTACTGAGTCAATCATTCTGAATGCCAAAGCTAAGGCTGCCGCTGATAAAGTGATGGAGAATGAGAAAAAAATCCTCGAGTATGAAGAAGATCTTAATAAGAATCGGAAAGCTTATAAGGAAGCTGATTCTGAAATCTACAAAAAGGAGGAACGAAATCGGTTGAAAAATTCTCAGGCCTCCGGAACGGCATCTTCTCTTACAGGTGCAATCGCCATGCAGAGCGGTGCCACTCAAGGAGTATATTCTAACGAATCTACGGCTAAGGAAAGAAAAAGAAGAAAAGAGGCCGGTGCAGGAATAGATTCTGCTAAACGAAATATTAATGAACTCAAGCAGGCAAATAATGAACTTACTTCCAGGTTCAAGAATAATAAAGCGTTCCAGGAACAAATGAGCATCGGCGCAATTGAATCCCCTGAAGAAAAAATCAATCCTACCGGCTACACTTCAAAGGTTCAAGCCGAGAAAGAAGCAAAAAAGGCTGAGGCTGCTGCACGTGCGGCAGCTGTCAAGGCTAAAAAAGAGTTCAAGGAGCAGCTCGACCAGATCAAGGCCGCCCGCGATAAGGAACAGACCGAAATCATGGCGCTACGAATGACAGGCGAGATTAATTACCTCGAATATAATAAACGTAAACTAAACGCTGATCAGAAATATTACGATGACTCCATCGCTCTCTATAAGAAATGGGGCATTCAGGAGGATGATGAATGTCAGGCTCTCGCACGTAAGCGTGAGGAATTCCTGAGTAAGGCGAACGAACAAAGACTTGCCCTTACTGAGGAAACTATTCAACGTGTGGCGCAGGCTAAGGAACGCGACCTCAAAGCCCGATATGATTCAAAGTCCAGCCATACCCTTGCCGAGGAACTGCGTCTTGAGGAAGAAATCCTCAAAATACGCTACAATGCGCTCAAAGACCAACAGGATCTTTACAAGCAGACCGATAAGGAATATGAGGATTATCAGAGACAGATTGATGAACTTTTTCTTAAAGATTATCAATCTAAACAGAAAAAGATTCTGGAAAAAATCAACGGGTTCCGTGCGCAATTCGACCATCAGTCAATCCATGTCAAGTACGATATGGAACGTGCCGCCCTTGAGGAACTCTACAAACGTAAAAAAATCGAGGAGGAAGAATATCGTAAATGGCTTAAGAAGCTCAATGAGCAGGAAGCAGAGGATGAGAAAAAGGATAAGGAAGATCTTCCCGGAATGCGGAACCCTCAAAATCCGGGAACAAATGCTGAATCAGCCCGGAAAAATTTTAATGATCGGAAAAAAGAGCTTGACGAAGCTCTTTCTGAGGGTAGAATCAACGAGGCGGAGTATAGAATCGTGTTTCATCGGATTGGAATCGAGTTGCGGAAGTCTCTTATATCTCCTCTTAAGGAATGTAAATCCGAATGGGTTTCGTTGGTCTTCACTATGATTGATTCCTGGGCGGATTTCGCTGATGCCTTGAAAGATCCGGACGGTAATCCCTTAGTCGCTTTGGGAAGCGCAATTGAGGCTACAGCCGCAATCGCTACTTCGGTAATGTCGATGGTCACGGAATTTCAAAAAGCGGAGTACGAGATTCAGGCTGCCGAAGTTAAAAAACGCTATGATGCGGAGATTGATGCAGCCCAAGGTAATTCATATCGACTTCGCAAACTGGAGAAGGATCGTGAAAAGGAATTGGCGAATCTAAAGTCTGAGCAATCGAAGAAACAGTTCGCCATGCAGGTTGTTCAAACTGTTGCTCAAACTGCAACAAATGCCTTGAATGCATACGGCTCTGCAGCGGCTATTCCTGTAGCTGTCTCTTATAAACATATCCGAGCCCACGAGACCCTCATGAA
>JAIDDJ010000027.1 GCA_029055345.1 Muribaculaceae bacterium
AGATTTCAACTATACTTCTGCGTCAGACTTATACCCCAAAATTCGATGTTTTCAAATTTTTGTCATGTACTTAAATTCCTTACTTATCTTTATGCCGGTTTCTCCCCGCGGGCAGTTTGTATTTTTACCGATATTAAGATTAAGAACTTTTACAACCGTCGAAGCCGACTCAAAGAACGCATTCTCGAATCTAACGCATTAGATAAAGAATTTTTCGTTTCTAAAATGTTGTCTTAACTGGCTGATTATCACAATGAGGAATTTCCATTTTTTCTTCATGCTGATTATCAAATAATTAGACACCATAATGAGGACTATTATTTTGTGATATTTCTTGGGTAGAATAAATGCCGATGCTAATTTTGCGGTGTCTAATTCAAAAAAATATCACATGAAAAAATTCTTTTTAATTGCAGTATTCAACCTTGCAGTTTTTGGGGCTTCTGCTGAAATCAAGTTCAAGAGTCTGGACAATATCAAAGGAACTAACGTCGTATTGGTGGATGATAATGCACCGCAAACAGTCAAAATCACCGACGCCGTTTTATCAAATAACGGTAGCGATTACCCTGCAAAACAAATCAGATGCGACGTAGTAGACGGGATAGCTACCTGCAAACTGAAGTTCAAACGACTCACCTTTTTCAAAGACTGTAAAGTTACACTAACTGTCAACGGTGAAAAAATCACCATTAATCTTCAGAAAAGTCTGTTAGACAGATAAGTCGCGACTCCCATCCGCGCTTTCGTAAATTGAGCTTAAGTCACCAACGACTCATACAAGCATAAACGACATTATGATTCATCGCATCCTTACATCAACATTTTGCGCCATTTTTGCGATAGCAGCAATGGCGCAATCAGAAGCGACCGACAGTATCAAGACACAGGAACTTAACGAGGTGGTTGTCCAAGCTGATAGAATGTTTATGACAGTAAACAAAGTCAGTTAGACTCCTACTAAGCAACAGCGTAACGCGTCTGCTAACGGCACAATGCTTTTGCAACAGTTGGCTATTCCACAACTGACCGTCGATGCTCTTGCAGGAAAAGTAACAATGAATACGGGTGAACCCGTTGCATTTTTTATTGATGGAGTGCCGGCTACTGAAAATGATGTTGCTGATATGAATACTCGCGATGTTGTCCGAGTGGAAATATTAGACTATCTAACCGACCCGAAATTTCGTAATTCCGCCCATGTAGTCAACTACATTATGCAAAATTATGAATATGGTGGATATACAAAATTGAACACGACGGAAATGTTTCTGAGTTGTTTATCATCTTATAATAGGCTCTCCGGCACCGCCTCTAAGCCGAGTGTCGCGGTCAAACCCTCTACATCTGCCGTGTACCGGGCAGGTTCGCTCGCGCGACATCCGAGTTGACCGCTCAACGCTCCAGTGGTCTGTTCTACAAAAGATGATCGCGGCATTTCTCCGCCATTGTTTCGGGAGGGATCGTATTGAATTCATCACTCCGACGCGGAGAGTATATTGCATTTTCCTGAAATCATCTTATCTTCCTCGCTATCGCGCCAACTATAATGATAAATCGCTCCGCTTCCGTTGTCGCCAAAGTCCTTATGATTGTTTTGTGTCAGACGGAGCTCATCGTCATTTGTCGGTTTGACTATCGGGAGTCGCAACGGCACCGCCTATGCTGACCTTAAACTGAAATCGTCCTCCGAGTTCCGGGGTCGTTTCGCGACGTCAAGTTGCTTTCCTCCGGTGTATGTCGAAAATCCGCGACTGCTGCATTTTCAAAGTCAACGACCTTGAAGTATTTTTTAATTCTCAAATTTTTTAATTAATTTTGTTGTCGCAACCCATAGTGGATTGCGGAGCGTTATTGACACATTCCTTCTGAATCAAATTCTCGCAAAATTTGAAAATGGAATTAGGAAGTGGCCACAATGCTCATGTCATTGTATAAATCAAAACTTATATATGGCGTGGGTGTCAGTGGCTTATCCATTCCATAGTCAAAGAGAGAAACCTGATTCAGTGATAAGTTGATTCAGTCCTCACGCTCTTTTAATTTTTAATCGTGTAGTTATGGGCTGTTGCACAATTATATATTATGAGCCTCAAAAGACTTATACTAGCAACTATGTTTGCATTTGTTACTGTAATTTATGCAAGCGCTCAATCCAAGGTGTATCTGTTTATACCTAAGGTTGGTAATACCGACTTCACGCTCTTTATTGACGGAGAGCAAATGGCAAAGCTAAACACTCCAACCGCGAAGACAACTAATAATTCTGCTTTTAAAATTCCTTTGAAGCAGAATATGCCGGGATGGGTTGAAATTGATTTCACTAATGAAGGTAAGGTTCTTCTTGCAGTAAGCATGGAATATACCAATTTTATGACTCTCGAGAAGAACACAATGCAAGCAGAAACTCAAATAGACCTTAATGATGGGGAAACTATTTTCCTTGAGGTCGCTAGAAAAGGGTGGAATGACTGCCAAATCAAAGTCCTTGATGAGAAAAAGGCGACTAAGAAGAAGAATGACAAAAAATCTTATCAGCTTCCCACAATTAAGGTTAATAATGAATAAATCAATAGTAACATCTATTTTAATTGTGGTATTCTCATTTGCGTGCTTTTCAAATGATAATACCACTTTACTATTTGAACCAACTTTTTCTGTTAAAGCGGAAAAAGTTAAAGACGGTAAGATTCGCGGACAAAAGCTAAAAGGAAGGTATGATGGTATGGGTGTTATACGGTTCAATAACCATGATATCTATTTTGGAGATGTCCAGGATGGTAAGCCAAATGGAAAGGGCATTTACATTTGTGCACCTGACAATAACATTAAATACTGCGATAGTTGTGTTGTCTATATTGGAAGGTTTAACCAAGGAATGAAATCGAAAGGAATATGTCTAAATGAAGACTCTGATGTAATTTATGATGGGAACTTTTCATCCGATAAGCCAGTAAGTACATATCCGTCCAATACGGTTGCAGATTATTGTGGATATTTTGGAGAAATATCACCCTCAGATGAAGGTTGGATATATGTAGGTGAGATATCTCAGGAAACTCCAAATGGCTTAGGTATTTTATTGTTTAAAAATAACGATTTTCTAATAAGTAATTTTAGAAATGGAGTTCGTTATGGAATAGGGTTATTTGTATCAGCAAATGGAGAATGGCAAACTGAAAAGGCAAGAGAAGGAAGAATTAATATTATTAGTTCTTCAGAATATTATTCTTCTATTGATGCTGAAAGGAAACGACAGGTAAATGCTCATTTATCTGAAGCATTGGGCTATTTTTCCCAAGCTCTTCAATCTGGAACCCAATTAATATCAATGGCAAGTGGAAATAATTATGGTAAAGTAGCGTCATATTCCTCAGATGGCACTTCGGATTTTTCAGCCACATCCTCTTCTGGTAACTATCAAGCAGATTATGATAAATGGGCTCAAAGAGCGGAAAAACATTATAATTCGATAACCAATTTAGGCTATTCAGCCACTAAGAAAAATGGAGATAAGCAAGGTAATGCAGGTCAAGGAATGTCTGGAGGAAATTACGTTGCAATGAAAAAATCTTTTAGAGAAGCACAAAAACAAATGCGAAGTATTCGTAATAAAGCTAAAAATGCGGGTGTTTCTATTACTCAATCTAAATGGGAGACGGCAACTATTTCTTATTAATTTCAACCGTGTCTATTAGCGCACATCATAGAGTCCATAACTTTGTGGAAACAACCACAAGTTATGGACTTTCTTAATTCTAACTCCGTCGAGACGCTGCCGAACTATGAAACCCGCGCCGCGTTTACTGTCAACTCGGCTTCCGTTTTCCGCGAAGACATGGATATTGTGCCTACCGTCGTGGACGACAGCCTTTCTTATGTTCCCTGGGCAGCGACAATCAACCTTTAACTCATCGACTGAAAGGAGATAAATGACTTTCGATTTGCTCGCGCTCGTCAAGAAAGAGGTCATCGGCCTATGCCGCTTTCGTTGCATAGCGGAGAAAGAAACTGGCAACCTGCCAAGTTTGCCGACCATTCGGTCGGTGAGCTGAAGGTTCAACGCCGAAGTCTGCTACGGATTGGGGCATGCAATACTGCGCCACCGAAGTCTCCGCTTTGGTAAAGAATGCCGCCGAGGACTTTACTCTCGACAACGACATCGCCGCTATTATTCTCCACGGAGATTGAACTACCCCTCCTCACTGCAGCGCCTCCTTGGCTATACCTATTTATGGGTATTTTAAAGGTTATATTTGGTCATCCCAAAGATTCGGATTAATTTTGTTAATAATTGGTGAATCCCTGCATATAGACTATGGGCAGGGAAAGATGATACATTTGTAGAAATGAGATTATCCGACTTGAAGCCCGGTGAGACCGGGGTGATAACGAAAGTGCTCGGTCATGGAGCCTTCCGGCGACGTGTAATGAAAATGGGGTTTGTGCGTGGACGTGAGATAAGTGTGATACTTAACGCACCCTTGCAAGACCCGGTCAAATATTCTTTGATGGGCTATGAAGTGTCGCTCCGTCGCGCGGAGGCAAACTTAATTGAAGTAGAGCTTCTTTCTGACTGGCAGGAATCGGCAACCCATGCGAGCAATGATACCGATCCCTCCCGATTTGACGAGAATAATTCGCCGAAAAGCCGGTTGCGCAGTGATAAAATCATCAACATTGCTCTTGTCGGTAATCCTAATTGCGGCAAAACATCATTATTTAATATAGTGGCCGGTGCGCATGAACATGTCGGGAATTATGCCGGAGTCACTGTCGATGCCAAAGCTGGCAGACTTAAATATAAAGGTTATCGGATAAATATAGTTGATTTGCCGGGAACCTATTCTTTATCTGCATATTCGCCGGAGGAACTCTACGTGATGCGCTATCTCAGGGAAGAAACTCCTGACGTGATTGTAAATGTAGTCGTGGCTTCCAACTTGGAACGCAACCTCTATCTCACCACTGAGCTTATTGACATGAACCTTCCGATGGTTATTGACCTCAATATGTATGATGAGCTGGAGAAAGGGAATGTCAAACTTGATTATGAGAATCTGGGCAAGATGCTTGGTGTTCCTATCATTCCCACAGTGGCATCAACAGGATGGGGCGTCGACAAGCTCCTTGATACGGTGATAGACATCTACGAAATGAGGAGTCCGCACACCCGCCACATTCACGTTAAGATGGTGCCGGAGATTGAAAGGGCCGTGAAAATACTTAATGACAAATTTAAGAGCGACCCGACAGTTACCGAACATCTGTCTCCCCGATTCTTAGCTATTAAATTCCTTGAGCATGACCCGGAAATTGAAAATATACTGATGCCTAACTCATCCTATCAGGAATGGTCGGTGCTCAGGGAGAGACTCGAGGACGAAGTCAAAAGCCAACTGCAGGAGGATGTCGGTTCGGTGATTTCATCCAATAAATACGGCTTTATTCAGGGAGCCCTAAGGGAAACTATGGAAGGCTCTCTTGTTAATGACGAGAAGTCCACGAAGATAATTGATGCATTCGTAACGAATAAATTATTTGGATTTCCCATCTTTTTAGCAGCTATGTGGCTCATGTTCTGGGCTACTTTCCGGATTGGTAGCTATCCGATGGAATGGATAGAGAATTTCGTAGGTTGGATTTCAGGCTTGATAGGGGCAAATATGACTGAAGGGCCTCTTAAAGATTTGCTTTTGGATGGTATAATAGGGGGCGTAGGGGGAGTAATCGTATTCCTCCCTAATATCCTTATTCTGTATGCATTCATATCTTTCTTCGAGGATTCGGGTTATATGGCAAGGGTGGCATTCATTATGGATAAGCTCATGCACAAGATGGGGCTACATGGAAAATCCTTCATACCTTTAGTGATGGGCTTTGGATGTAACGTCCCAGCAATTATGTCCACCAGAATAATCGAAAGCCGGTCGAGCCGCCTGATTACTGTCTTGATTAATCCCTTCATCAGTTGTTCGGCCCGTATTCCGATTTATGTGCTGTTGGTCGGAGCATTCTTCCCTACTCATGGAGCCTGGGTCTTTGTCGGATTATATACGCTCGGAATACTGGTTGCAATTCTCACGGCCAAACTCCTTCGGAAATTCTGGTTTAAGGCAGATGAAACCCCATTTGTTATGGAGCTCCCTCCTTACCGGATGCCTACATTTAAGGCAACTATGAGGAATATGTGGGGCAAAGCAGATCAATACCTTAGAAAAATGGGAGGATTGATACTGGTGGCTTCAATAATCATATGGGCTCTCTCCTATTTCCCTCGTTACAGTTCTTCGGATATCCCTCAATCTTTCAGGCACGAAGCAATAGCTGAAATGCCGGAGAATCAGAAGGCTTCGTTATCGGAAGAGCAAACTGATGAGTTGATTACAGCCGAGTATCAACAAGGACACTCCATTCTTGCATATATAGGTAAAGCTGTCGAGCCGGTGTTGCGCCCGATGGAGTTTTCCTGGAAGACGTGCGTGTCACTTATCGCAGGTGCATCCGCAAAAGAAATTGTAGTATCCACGTTAGGAGTATTGTATGTTGGTGACGACGATGCGGCAGTTCTTTCAGAAAGGTTGAAGACTCCTTCCAAAATTACCGGAGTGGCCCCGTTCACTCCGGCTTCCGCACTTGCATTCCTCGTCTTCGTCCTTCTTTATTTCCCGTGTATCGCCACTCTGACTGCGATAAGAAGAGAAACCGGAAGTTGGAAATATACATTATTTTCGGTTGTCTACAACACCTCTCTGGCCTGGATATTTTCATTCCTCACCTATGTAATAGCATCTCTGTTTTAGATATCTTCCCATAAAAATTAACAGCACCCCAAAAGTTAGACTCATAACTTTTGGGGTGCAGTTCATTTTTTAGTTAGGTAAGCTTTATCGTGCGAGTGAGACATTGACGGAAACTCCGTAATTGGAATTGCTGGTGGGATATGCCGAATTTGAAACCAGTGGAGTATTCGTCTGATGGTCAATAAAGGCCGAAAGCGTGATGCGCTTGCTGAGAATATAGCTGGCCATGAAATTCACCGAGAATGTGCTTGAACCCTGAGTGGCTTGCGTATAAGCGGTCTCAATCCTTCTTATAAGCGACTGATTATTGGCCCACGACAAATCCAGATTAAGCGTTAGATCGTTCGACACACTACCCTGCTTACCTCCTCCAATCTTTAGAATCTTGTTGAAATTGGCAATTTTATAACCGGCTCCGAAAGTGAACTGCTTCGACAGCGTTTCTACAATCTGCCCCGCAGAAGAATTAAGATTCAGCGTTCGGGAATCGCGATATTCGGTGTTGACCGTGATGTCGTTGAACAATGTTACTTTCAGGCCGATCAGAGGTGCAAACTTTTCCGTAATCGAAACCGATGATATATTATATGGACTTGAAGGAATGGGTTGCTGGGTCTGCTCATTGAGAATAAAGCCCATGTCGCCCGTACCACCGGGAGCTGCCTCCCAGTTCATGAAGCTTGAATAAGAACCCACGGAATAAGTGCATTGATATGCATGAGACAAGGTAAAGGATTTGAACCATTTCTTCAGATTCCAGAAATTTAAGAACCCGTCATATGTGATTCTCCAGTTAGGTCTCATTGAACTCAAACCGGGGAAATGATTTAGGGTAATTTTCGCCGGGTCACCTCCTGTATAGGCCGCGAGGAAGGCCGGAATGAGAACATCGGCACTCGTGGCGCTTACTTGACTCACTTCGGGATTATAAGGCGCACCGGCCAGCACGCTCCCTTCCATGAAGCCCGTTTGAGGATAAGACGTACCTGCATATTGTTCCTGTATACGCGATGCAACCTGGGGTATGTATGCGAGGAAGTTATCGAAAGCTTCCGACTGATAACCATTGTCGGCGTTGAAATTTCGCAACGCTGTCGGAAGAGCCCAGGCAGTGCGCACATAATTCCCGGAATATGACGTCGGATTTCCGGCATACATGAACTGCATCTGTTCTGTCCTTGCATCTGTGAGATTGGACGTAAGAACAATCTTAAGGCCCCGTATAGGTTCAAGTGTAAGTTCAAAATTGAATTCCTGACTTTTACTCCATAATGCCGGGGAAATCTGGTCGGATGATGTAATCAGCCAATCTCGGTCAAGAGCCTTGTCAACATAATCTTTATCATAGAATCCAAAAGCGAAGTCAAGTCCCGGTGCCATTGGGCCGTAGTCGAGCGACTGGCCGAATACATTCCCGACATTAGGACTATAAAGCGGCAAATTAAGAGAATGACTGCTACGCCATTTGAAAGAGGCCGAACGTGGCATCATCAGGAACCGCAGCGCATATTGAGCGAATTCCGATCCAAACGTATTTTTATCTTCTTTCTTTATCTCTGTAATCGTAAGAACGAGATTGTTACGCCCGGTATCTGTGATCTGGATAGTATTGGCATCCATTACTTTATAATTCACCTTCACTATCTTTCCGTTCTCCTTGGCCGTGAACCTGATCTTCTTATTGTTAAGATTATGCTTCACAATCGTTGCGGAGTCGGGGGAAAGGGTGACTGCTCTCTCGAATTTCTTTGTAGTTTTCTTGTCCGGCTTCTTGGTATTTCCGGATTTATCATCTTTGTCTCCTTTTTTCTTCGAATTTCCGGAATTATTATTTTTGGAATTCGAACGCGACCCGGAACCGGAGCCCGATTTGGAGAATCGCCGGTTTATTTCCTGAAGATATTTAGATTTATTATATAGTGTCTCGAAATTCAGACGTGCGTCAGCATTCCAGCTGCTCTGGTTCTGAATCGTATTACCCAGATATATGTCGTCGACCGTCGCTCCTTTATCCCAATGATAAACCGAATTATATGAAACAGAGCCAGAGAGATAATCAAGGAATGGAATCTTATTGAAAGGCGCCCGATAAGTTCCGGTAAAGGTCTGATTATAATTCCAGGGAGTTCCGAGATGTCTTAAAGAGGATAAAACGGTATCTTTCCAGTTCTGATATTCATCTGGGAACAAACGCTTATTGACAGCTCCGATGGTCTCCTCTATTCTTGCCGTAGTATTGCTTGCAAAAGAAAAAGAGAGGGATTTGGTGAGGTTCCATGTAAGCGACAACTGACGGTCCCAAGTAAAGTTCTTGCTAACCTGAACCGGAAGCTGGAAATCCACATCTATTTCCGACCGCGTCTGCTGCTCATAATAGTAACGATGCATCGAAGTATAGAACGTCAGATTGCTGAAAAGCCAGTTAAGCTCCCATTCTTTAAAGAATTTTGCCGTTTTGCTCTTGCTTTTTAATCCGGAGAAGGGTTTGAAAGGCTTGAAGTAGGGAGTATATGAATATTGGAACGAACCCCTGTAATCATTGGTGTTTTCATATTCGGTCACCGGATCAAGATTTCGCTGCTTATTGAATGAGAAAGATATCGTAAAGTTGGCAGGATCCCATGGCATTGGGTTCTTGCTTGATACGTTGAACTTCATATTTGACAGAGAGAAGCTCTCGGTGGTCTTCCTCGTTATGGCATACGACTTGATAGAATCCTTTTCGGCTTTTGTGGCCGCCGCATCAAGAGCATCCTTCAAAAGTATGTCCTGATCCAGTGGATTATATTTGGGAGTCGTGGTTTCTTGCGAACGGGCATAATATACAGGAGCAGACAGTTTCGCCTGCTCAGGAATAATCTTACCTACATCGCCCTGCACCACAAGGTTATACTGATCATATGTATCCAGGCGGCGTGTGGATAGTCCCTGATCTACCGCACCGAATCCATCGGTTTCCCTATGGTATGAGAAATTTACCATCGCTATATCGGAAAGCGAGAGACTGGCATTGGCATTAAGGGCCCATCCTCCATCTTCATTGAATTCGGTTACCTTCAATTCGTTAATCCAGACTATACCATCTTTCACTGAATTTGACTTGTTCCTCACTCCGATAAGCATTACCCTTACATCTGAAAGAGATGGATTACCCATCACACTCGCGGTGTTATGGTTGTCATCCGGGTCAAGCATGGAGTAAAGAATATTATAGCCGACTCCCTCCGTGTGATTACTTCGCTCCCTGTTTCGGGCCGTTTTTACATTGGTGAACAGTTCGAGCGGAACATTAAGATAATTCGATATGGGCCATACCTTTGCTCTGTCCTGACTGTTCTTGTTGTTATAGCGTCCCGGAGGCGTCAGATCAAGTGGAATTTCATACTCATAGTAATTGTTCTTCACATCGGATCCCAGACGGATGAACAATGCGAAGTCTCCGTTACGCAGATTGGTATTGTTGTCAATCATAGCCTCTGCATGGGTCCACATCTGTAGACGCTTATATATACGGAGGTCCATCTGCGTATTTTTGTAGATACCCCGAGCATCGCCGGGTTGGATGCCTTTCAGAGTCAGTTCAAGAGATTGCTCGTTAAGCTGGGTAGCCTGTGCCGAGCCGGGGTCCTGATCGCGGGTGACACCGGGGGGAAGCACATAGTTTATAGGTTCCCTTCCGGAATTTTCCTCGATATTCACCACACTCATATCGAGCTCTCCTTCTGCCGGCGAATCATTACGCGAGTTAAGATTGAACTTATAATCCCTCCATTCTCCGCGAACAAGTTCAAGCGTAGCGAAACGAAGATGGGTCACTTCCTTAAATCCGGTCATGAACATACGCGCGAATCTGACCGTAGAAAAATCTGTGATGCCTCCGACAACTTTTTCCGGTGAGCTCAGTGGCACTTTAAACAGATACCACGTTACGTGTTGCTTTCCTTCCGGCGTAGACACTTCCGAAACCTGCTTGTCGGTAACATAATTCTTTCCTACTTCCAGATCTTCCGGTCGAATGGAGACGCGATACTGGAAATAGCGCTCGTACTCATTAAGAGTGTTATCCTGATTGATATCCTCTACATCGGGCACCGCGCGAGCTGACTGATACTGCGGATTAGTGGATTGGTCAGGCGAAAGCGAATTGCCCTCCACGCCGTTATAATGCTTATATCTTTCAAGAATACCCGCTTTCACCTCATCATAATAGTTCGAACGATAGAAATGATAATTGTCTCCTGCCGGGTCGTTCATTGGTGAGAACGGATTATCCTGCATTGCTGCTATTGTTGTAGCAGGCAATTTGGTGCGCAATTTATCCAGATAATCTTTATAGGATGAGAATGAAAATTCATCGTCATTCGGCAGTCCATCGAGACCGACGTCCTGAAGAAGACGGGCATCAGCGGTATTATCGAAGGCGTAAGTCAAGGAGTTCTGTCTTGAGACGCGTCCCCAGTTGGTATCTGTGATGAATTCATAGTTACCATCCACCGGAAGTCCGTTCTCATAGCTTTTCATACCGTCTTTAAGGATATCCTCACTTATTTCACCAAAATTGAAGTAGAGATATCCACCCTCTTTGTTGGGATTGTCGTCATCAAGGAACGGGTCAAGAAGCCAGAACTGGATATACTCCACGTTGGAACTTTCAAAATTGGTGTTATCCATTTTACGCATTATGCCGCCCCATCTTTTCTCAGGATTCAGAAGTGAACCGTCGGAATCAATATCCTCGGCATCAAGATTGTAAGGGCCGCGCTCACGCGGATAGAATGACATATTAAGTGTCTGAATCCAATTGGCCTCGCCATAAGCAAGATCCCTGTAAGGGAAAAGTTCATTTACATATACTTCCCTGATATACGGGCTTGACATCTGATGAGGATCATTCTTCAGATAGCCGGGAAGCATATTGGAATTTCTTTGAGTCCATGCCCTGTCGATATAATACCATGCAAGCAAGGCCCTGTTCTTTCCATAAGCTACGTCATTCGACAACGATGCTTCAGGGAAGAGAGCACCCGGTCCGTTATCCTGCGGAGTGGAAGCAAGAAACCAGGAATAAGGTGATCTTAGATCAATTCCGGTCTGTGTAGCCTCAAAATCATCAATATAGCTTGACCCTTCATTTGAACCGCTTGCATGCTTTATCGGAAGCAGCTGGGCGAACTCTGCGTTTAGACTGAATAGTGACGGCGCTGTTGCATTGATTGTCGGGACCTTATTCAGCAGGTTTGTGAGCCATTTGAAGTCTTTTTTGTAACTCAGATTAAGACCCCACATGGTGTTGTTGATGATTTCCTCACCGATATTTACTTTTTCGGTAAGTGCCTTCTCAGAGAAATACAGGAATGTTCCTCCGAGAGTAAAGTCTTTATTGAACTGATATTGCGCATCAAGGCCCACAAGTGTCTTGCGCTGCATTGAGAACATTGACTGGTTCTCAAGCGTGACACTTACGTTTGTGCCGGAGTCGATAATGCTTTGATTGGTAATAGTGACTATACCCATCGTGTAGTCCACTGTATAGTCCGAATTCTCGGTAAGAACTACTCCCCCGGCCATGACCACTACTGAACCTCGCGGAACATTCATTGCATTCAGGCGGATTGTTGCGCCCCCGGATGCCTGATATTCTCCCACTAAAGAATATTTGTTCTTATCGGCAAACTGTCGCGCCACGACCAGTGTCGAATCATAAAGTTCGCGATAAACATATTCCTTAGCTATTGCCTCGTTCCCTATCTGACGGGCAAGATGCTCACCGAATGGCTCTGCCACCGGGAATATAATTTTTCCCGATGACGACTGCACCGTATATCCCTCGATGTAATCGAAGAAACCGTCGGAGTGTGATTCCTGATTAGAGTCGATACGGTCGAGATTCATCACCTGAAGCAACGGCTTGTTGGAAATATTGCCGACCGGAAGGTAGTTGATTTCCACTCCCGTGGTATCGCTCAGGAACTTTATGTTCATCTTAAAGTTCTTGCTTTGAAGCTGATAAGCTCCCAGAGCATATACGTTCTTCATCATCAGACGCCACATAGGAAGCTTGGGGGACACAGTTGTGGAACGCAACATTTTCAGATATAAAGACTCCGATGTGTTGGTTACGTCAGACGAGAATTCTCCTACCTGATATACTCTCCCGTTATAAGTGTATTCGAAAGCAACGGCAAGAACTTCGTCTGTATTAAGGGCAGACTTCAGTGATATATATCCTAATGTGGAATTAAGAGTATACTCGCTTTCCTTCAGAAGCCTTGCCGACTCCACTTTCTCAAAATCTCGGCCACCTTCAATTCCGAAAGCCTTCAATGGCTCAAGGACTTGAGTCACCGTATTTATATTGCGGGCTCCCGGGAATTCGGTTTTGATCACCTGAAGAAGATTATTGGATTGGTTGCTCGGATTATCATAAGCCATATTGGGAATCCAATAATCTGAAGCGAGATTGCTGTTCTCGCCAAGATCCATGAATCCGACAAAGTTCCTTGATTCGTTATAATTACCGTTCTTATTGGTGACCCAAACTTCTATTCGGGTAATCTTTACACCCGAAGCCACATGAGGCAGCCTGGCAGCGAAACTGTCATAATTTTTATAGAAATATTGCGATAGGAAGAAGTGCCTGTTGGCATCGTAATTATCTGCCTTAATATTAAATTTGGTGCTTTGCACACCACCCTGGGTGCTGACTGTCTTCGATTCAGAATTTTGTTGGGAAACAAGCCCGGTCAGAGTCAGTTTGCCGAACTGAAGTTTAGCTTTAGCACCGAATAGTGCGGTTCCTCCCCTAATAAGGCTCGACCCGGTTGTCATGCTCACATTACCGGCCTCAAGACTTTTTATTATCTCATCTTCCTTACCTTCATATGCAAGTTTAAGATTCTGAGAATCAAACGCGAACGTAGCATCCGTGTTGTAATTCATATTGAATTTCATCTTATCGCCTACAGATGCGTTTATAGAAGCCTGTATCTTTTGATCGAAATCAAAATAGGTCTTACGCCGGTTTCTCAACGACAAGGCCGGATTATCGGTCTTGTTGCTCTTGATGCCCATTGAAAGCTGAATAGAGCCTTGCGTGGTCAGACGCACCCCTCCGGGACCGAATATCTTTTCGAGAGGACCGAGTGAGAAATTCATATCAAATATATTGAATGGCTCCTTGTCCTTCTTCTCGAAACTCTCGCTGTTCCGCTCGTTAAAGTAGCCGAACATATCGCGCCGCATCATCATATTATTATATTCTTCGGCGGTCATCATATAAGGAGAGACTATCTCTTTGTCTCCTAATGTGGTCCGGATAACATACATTCCGGCCGCCGGATCATATACGGCTTCTGTCTTTATGTTTGAAGGATCACGCAAATCTGTGGCATACTCCTTCTGCCCGAGATAATCTTCAGCTGTTGTCGGCACAGTTGGCGAAACCGCTGCCGGGAGCAACAACGTATCAGCCGGAATATATGTAGGTGTCTCGGGAGGAGTTGGCGGAGGAGGCTTGAGCTCACTTTTGTAATATTGAGGCCATGCCAGAAGCGTCAGCATGATTATTGAAATAACCGATGCAAACGCCACTAATACTCTTTTCTGTGATTTTTGTTTATTATTGGCTCCCCGCATGTAACGATTTTATTCAGAGCATTGTTAATGCCGACTTGATTGCCTGTTCTGTCTTCAAAGCCGGATTATTGGAAAAAAGCTTATTAAGCACTTTTTTACATTGCGGCTGGGCAAACCCAAGCATGACGAGTGCCGCCAGGGCATCATCATACGACTCGCTTGACTGTTGACCCATTGGAGCGGATTCAATACCCTCTGCTGAAACCTTATCCTTTAAGTCAAGAATGATTCGTTGTGCAGTTTTGCCTCCGATGCCCTTGACCGACTTTAATAATTTGTCTTCTCCGGAAAGGATGGCTGACTGAAGCTGTGCCGGTGTAAGGGCCGACAAAATCAGTCTGGCGGTGTTCGATCCCACACCACTTACGCTGATAAGAAGGCGAAAAAGCTCCCTACTTTTTTTATCCAGAAATCCAAAAAGAACATGAGCGTCCTCGCGGATACTTTCATGAATATATAGTTTGGTTTTCTCAGAAAGATGTATGTTGGGGTAATCTATTAACGTGATGTTAATCTCAAATCCGACACCACAACATTCCAACACCACATATGTAGGTGTAATTTCAGTGGTTAATCCTTGGATATAATCGAACATTTCTGTCAGGTTTTATTGTCGAGCGAAAGACGCAGCTTTCTTTTACACTCTGTAATATCTAACGCGAATATTCTGCTTAAATTATGCTCGTCTGAACGAGTCTACCCTCAATTAACTAAATAAGGCTACCTCCACTAAGGCTCCAGCCACTAAAATTTCTCGATATCCGAGGCGCAGTTGCGACCATGGCATCAAGAAATTTTAGTGGATGGAGCATTAGACCGATTCTCAATAAAATACCCCCTATCTCAATGACCGTTAGAACGCATTATTACTTGTTATTACTTGTTATTGAAAGCGTAGGTTGGAAATAAGAGTAAAATGATGTAAATTTGCATAAACTTTAAATTAACTATTAATTCTAAATATACCGATAAACGAATCACGGCTATTTTAACTGGGATTAAGAATCTATGGAACAATCATATAACTCTATTTTACTTGATTCGGCAGTGGCGGAATTATCCAAACTTCCGGGAATTGGGCATAAAACAGCCCTTCGACTTGCACTTTATCTTCTGCGTAAAGAGCCCGAAGCTGCAGAGGCCCTCGGAAATGCCATTATTGAAATGCGCAAAGGAATTGAATATTGTCCGGTGTGTCATAATATAAGCGAGGGTGGAATATGCGGAATATGTAGCGATGTTCACCGTAATCATGGTATGGTCTGCGTGGTGGAAAATGTGAAAGATGTTATTACCGTGGAACGAACCCATGAGCATAATGGGATATACCATGTTTTAGGTGGACTCATTTCTCCCCTTGATGGTATTTCTCCTTCTGATCTTGAAATTGACAGTCTGGTCCATCGTGTATCAGAGGGTGGTATTAGCGAGGTAATTCTTGCATTAAGCCCCACCATGGAGGGAGACACTACAAATTATTATATATATCGCAAATTGTCGGACTTCAATGTGAAAGTGTCTGTTCTCGCAAGAGGAATCAGTATTGGTAATGAACTCGAATACACTGACGAACTTACTCTTGGACGCTCAATTTTGAATAGAACTCCTTTCGGCAAGTAATCATTTCAATGATTTATTATGGAATTTCTTAAGGATGAAGACATCAGACTCCGAGCCGTCGAACCCAAGGACGCCGGTGAGATGTGGGAGATAGAATCCGACAGTCGGCAATGGTATGAAAACGGCATGATGGCTCCTATTTCATATTATCATTTGCAGGAATATGCATCAAAATATGATAGCGATCCATACCGTTCCGGTCAAATCAGACTGATTGCCGAAAGATGGGATCATCAGAAAGATGATTATGTGACTTTCGGAATCTTTGATTTATATGAGATTTCAGCTCAGCGACGGACCGCTTTCGTGGGAATTTACATTAAAGAAAATTGGCGGAATACCGGAGTTGCAGGTCGGGTTTTAAATCTTGGTGAAGATTATGCGCGCAGACTTCTTAATCTTAGGATTTTGGGAGCAAAAATCAATGCCACCAACCTTGCAAGTAAAAATCTCTTTGAAAATAATGGCTTTATTCTTTCGGGAACACTTCGCGACTGGCTGATAACCGGGAATACAACAAATGATTTGCTAATTTATGCTAAACATTTGATATAGAGCGTGTTCTATAAGATTTTTAAAGTCGGAGCGGCCGATTTATATTGGATTACTATAGGGTGTATTCGTTTAAATTTGAACAACTGCCATCCTGAATTTTTGGTGAAAGCTCATAGCTCCTTCCCCAAAAGTGGAAAGGGGTCTAAGGAACAGTTATAATTGGCTTGCCGAAGAATGCCGACAGCATTGATAAAGTTGCGATGGTAAAATTATGCTCTCCGCTAAGCCATTTAGTTACTTCGCTCGGACGTCTTCCTAATTTCTCGGCAAACTGTTTCTTCGAGTAGCCGGCTTCTCTCATAAGTGACTCTATTTTATTAGCAATAAGCACCGACATTCTGGATCTTATCTGAATTTCTTCCGGAATATCATAAATTAAATTTTGAAGCGTATCTTTATTCGTACTTTTCATTTTATTTGACAATTGAATTAGTTTATTGAATTAGTGTATCAAATCAGTTTATTGATTAGGAAAGAAAGGTGCGTCATTCCCCCATTCCCATACTCCGGGCACTGCCAACGCGACAT
Organism: Muribaculaceae bacterium; assembly: GCA_029055345.1. Classification (GTDB taxonomy): domain Bacteria; phylum Bacteroidota; class Bacteroidia; order Bacteroidales; family Muribaculaceae; genus Lepagella. Next base: position 17,142 of record JAIDDJ010000027.1, read on the forward strand.
TGCATTTGGCAATCCCGAGATCTACGGCATTCTTTTTGTAATCGTCCACTTCTGCATACAGATTTACACCATCTTCTGTATCCTTTACGGTCAAACTTACCGGCTGTTTGTTGAGTGCCGATGGAGCGCATTTCACAGCTCTCAGGGCAACCCAGAGGTCTATACCCGATTCTGCCGCAAGTTTCTTCGATTCATCCTGATTTTTCAGAAAGCTTTCCGGTTCCCTATGTTTTCTGTGCGCAAATGATGAAGTAACCTTTCCCAGAAATGAAGTGTGCTCGACATCGGGGTAACCGAAGGCTACCACAAATGGAATCTTCTCATATACCTCCACTATCGCAGATACGTCCCCGCGTGAAAAAGTTCCACCGACAAAACATGTCCCCAATCCCATTTTAACGAGCTCAATCACAAAATTCTCTGCCCAAAATCCTGCTCGCTCCTCAGCATGACTAAATGTCGGATCTATCACCGCAATGAGGTAGTTGGAGACATTCCTGAACATACCGTAGCTTCTTTTGAAGCCTTCGAAAGGTGCCCCGTCATTGAATGCAAGCTGAAAGTTAAGGCCTGCTTCGTGTGAATTTATATAAGTAACTTCGCTTCTTATTTTATTTATAATGTCGGTGGGAAGTTCCTGTTTCAAGAAACTTCTCACCGAATGGCGTTTTTCGAGAATATCAATCATTTTCAACAATCTCTTCGAGGTTAACATCGAATGAATCCAGGAACTGCATAGTTTTCTTGATATAGTCTTCCATCACCACATCATCTTCTACGAAGGGCACTGCCTTACGGAATTCTTTCATCACCTTTTCAATATATGGAGATGATTTGGCAGGGCGGCGGAAATCTATGCCTTGCGCGGCGTTCATTAACTCAATAGCTGCAATATACTTGAGATTATCAATTATCTTATGAAGCTTGGTGGCGGAATTGGCACCCATTGAGACGAGATCCTCCTGTCCGTTGGAGCTGACAATCGAATCGCAGGAAGCCGGCCAAGCATACATCTTGTTCTGACTCACCATTGAAGCGGCCGCATATTGAGGAATCATAAAGCCGGAATTGAGCCCCGGATGAGCCACAAGAAACTCCGGAAGTCCACGCTGGCCCAATATCAATTGCGCGACCCGCCTCTCGGATATATTCCCAAGTTCATGAAGAGCGACTCCCATGTAATCGAAAGCCAGCGCGAGAGGCTCGCCATGGAAATTTCCTCCAGACACTACCATATCATCGTCCGGGAACACGGTTGGATTATCTGTCACAGAATTTATTTCAATATGAAGCACTTCCGTCACATGGATCATGGCATCTTTCACTGCACCATGTACCTGAGGTATGCACCGGAATGAATATGGATCCTGAACATGTTCCTTATGGCGGACTATCATCTCGCTTCCTTTAAGCAGAGACCTGAATACCTTCCCGGTTTCTATCTGTCCGGGATGCGGACGTACTTGCTGGATACAGTTAAGGAACGGCTCTATTCGGCCATCGAACGCTTCAAGTGACATAGCCCCGAATAAATCGAAACAATTTACCATGTGCCAACCATCTATCAAGGCCTTTATGCCGTTGGCGCTCATAAACTGAGTTCCGTTAAGAAGTGCAAGACCCTCTTTAGATTTTAACTTGATAGGATACCACCCCATTATATCAAGCATATCACTGCCGGGAATCCTACGACCCTGGAAAAACACCTCGCCCTCGCCTATCAATGGAAGGAACAGATTGGCAAGCGGAGCAAGGTCACCTGACGCTCCCAATGATCCGCGGTCGTTCACAACCGGAATGACATCATTGTTGTAAAAATCCAGAATTCTCCTTACCGTCTCTACCTGCACTCCACTGAAGCCCATCGAAAGTGCGTGGGCCTTTAGGAGAAGCATAAGTTTGACTATCACGGGATCAATTGGATTTCCAACACTGCAGGAATGACTCTTTACAAGATTTTCCTGAAGCACTGACAATTCATCAGCGGAAATATGTTTGTTACATAACGATCCGAATCCGGTTGTAACTCCGTAAATAGGAACTTCTGATTCCTCCGTCTTTCTATCAAGGAAATCCCGACAATGCTGAATACGCTTTTCCGCTTCCTCCGAAAGTGTTAGATATGCGTTTGACTTAAGTATCTTTTCTATCTGGTCATAAGTTAACTGACCGGTACCGATTTCATATATTGGTCTGTTTTCTGACATGGTTGTATTCATTTATTTGATATAATTCTACCGCGAGAAACTGTGGTCCTCACGCAATTCATCCCCACATAATATGGAAGGGATTTGTAAGTGTCGAACGCGAGAATAATCACATCGCCACGTTTGCCGACTTCAAGCGACCCGGTCTCATCGGCAATACCGCATGCTGCAGCTCCGTTCAAAGTCAGTGCTGTGATAGTCTCCTCTATCGACATTCCCATATAGATACATGCGAGCGCTATGGTGAGTGGTATCGAACCTGAGAAGCATGAGCCAGGGTTTAAATCCGTTGCGAGGGCTACTGCCGCATCGGCCTCTATGAATTTTCTTGCCGGTGCAAATGGCTCCTTTAATGCAAAGGCGGTCAGTGGCAAAAGGGTTGCTACCACGCCTTTCTCCGCCATAGCTCTGATTCCTTCATCGCTTACATGCAGAAGATGATCAGCCGACACGGCTCCCATCTCAGCCGCAAGTTCCGCTCCACCGAGAGTTACTATTTCATCGGCATGTAGCTTCAGTTCAAACCCGGCATCCTTCGCTGCCCGGAGCAGTTTTCTGGAATCTTCTATTTCAAATACGTTCTTTTCCGTGAAGATATCAAAGAACTTCGCTTTGCCTGCAGCAGTAGGAATCATCTCCTTAATCATCAAGTCGACATATTCTGATGTCTTCCCTTTGTATTCAGAGGGCACCGCATGAGCGCCAAGAAAAGTGGAAATGATATTAACGGGATTGTCTTTGGATGATTCAAGGCGGTTTATGACATCAAGCATCTTTAGTTCGCTCTCGGTGTCAAGACCATATCCGGACTTTACCTCTACCGTCGTCACTCCCATCTCAGACATCTTGCCAATGAACCATAAGGCTTTTTTATAAAGTTCATCGGCCGTAGCATTACGGGTGGCGTTAACTGTGGACTGAATGCCACCACCTCGCTCCATGATGCTCATATAGGTGTCTCCTTTGAGACGCCATTCAAATTCTTCAGGCCTGTAACCGCCAAAAATCAGATGAGTATGAGAATCTATGAAGCCCGGAAGAACGCAGTTGCCAGCAGCATCAATCACTTCGAAGCTATCGGGATATGCGGGCATATCATCCATTGTCCCGACATATGTAATGATTCCATTCTCAATCATCAACGCTCCATGGGTTATCTCTTTCAGATTACCCATATCTCTCCCTTTAATCGGTTTATTACCGACAGGAGTGACTATCCCGGCATTGATTATTACTAAATTACCATCCATACCTTTTCAGCTCTTATCTATGATACTGTTTACAGTTTCAAGAATTTTGGCTTCGCGTTTCACTGCAGCTTCGGCAATTTCTGCTGCTTCCTGCATAATTTGGTCAGCAACTTCCCTATCCTTCAGACCGGCAGCATTTATTTTAACATTCAGAAACGCACCTAACACTGAAGCGCGCGCAGCAAGAGCGCCGACTCCTGCATCGCTAACTGAGGCCGGATTCCCTTTTTCTGCCATTGCCTCAAGCAAATCAAAGGTAGCATAAGCCTCTTTCATTGTCGACAGCGGGACGCGGGTGGCATATAAAGTAGCCTCTTGCAATGCTGCAGACCTCAATGCTTTCTCTTCGGGCGTTTTCTTTGGCAGCGCAAATACCGCCATAATTCTGTTGAATGCTTCGGTATCCTCATCGACAAGTGCGTTGAGACGGTCTATAAGCTTTCTCCCTTTTTCAGCATAATCGGAAAATTCTTCCCATCTGTCATCCCAACCAGCCTTGTGAGATGACAGATTGGCAACCATTGTACCGAGGGCTGCCGCCAGTGATCCCATGTAGGCTGATATCGACCCTCCTCCGGGAGCCGGTGATTCCGAGGAAGTCTCATCAGCAAATTCAAGGCAACTCATGTCTATGAGTCTCTTTCCTTCTTTGCCGGATTCAAGCATGGTCTCTATGATTTTTTCTTCTGCTTTGAAGGGCTTCAGCTCATCAAGACCCATCGACTTGACAGCTATTTTGATAATTTCAGACTCGGGAATACCAAGTGACCTCTGCTGTTTCCTCAGATAATGCTTTCCAGCATCAATTATGGCTCTCTTGGGCAATAATCCGACTATCTCTGTGCCGGTTACACGCAGTCCTCTCGCAGACGCGGCGCGGCTTACTTCATCAAAAGCTACGTGGAGGGGTGTCTGAGCCATGTCAGTGATATTCATTGATACCTGCGCAATTCCATATTCATCTATGAACCAGCCTATAGCTTTTGTGCCCTTCAACGTGCCCGGAATCATAATCACGTTACCCGACTCATCCTTCATCGGTTTACCCGTGACTTTACCCCCTTCTCTCATCGGACGCCCTTTCTCACGCACATCAAAGGCTATGGCGTTGGCCCGGCGAGTGGAGGTGGTATTCAGATTAAAATTGACGGCAATCAGGAAGTCGCGGGCTCCTACCGCGGTCGCGCCTGTCCGCGCCACATCTTCGTCATAGGGTCTGTTTCCGAAGTCCGGACCCTTCTCTGTTGAGTTCATCCTTTCGGGTAGTCCCTCATACTCCCCTTCCCTGCATACGGCAAGATTCTTTCTTTCCGGAGTGTAAGCCGCCGCTTCATAGCAATATGTGGGTATATTGAGTTCTTCCGAAATACGTTTGGCAAGACCGCGGGCAAGTTCCGCACATTCCTCAAGGGTAATTCCGCTTACGGGAATAAGAGGCAGTACATCGGTTGCGCCCATTCTCGGGTGCGCCCCATGATGCTGACGCATGTCTATTAATTCAGCTGCCTTTTTAACGCCTCTTACTGCAGCTTCTATTACTGCTTCCGGCTCTCCCACAAAGGTAACTACCGTTCTGTTGGTCGCTTCTCCGGGATCTACGTCAAGAAGCTTTATATCACCATCCTTTTCGATTGCATCTGTAATCGCCTTGATTATTTCCTTATTCCTTCCCTCACTGAAATTAGGGACACATTCTATAATCTTTTTCATAATTATGAATCAATCAAGATATAAATCAGATAATATTTCTCTTTTATTTGGCAACGATCTCTTCAAGAAACTTTTCATCGGCAATGTTTGGCTCGGTAATAAAGAAACCATTATCACCTTGAGTCTCGTTCCATTCCTTAACAGTGGCCATAGCATTCTCATTACGTGCCCAGCTTCGTCGGGCCACGCCACCCATCACATCCCACAACATAGCCTTGACGAGAATATCATCCACTCTTTTTGAACCGTCGCACACCATACCGAAACCGCCGTTGACGGCTTTTCCGATACCTACGCCGCCACCGTTGTGAAGCGCTACAAGGCTCATTCCGCGAGCGCAATTTCCCGCAAAGCATTGAACCGCCATGTCAGCCATGACGTTCGAGCCATCCTTTATATTGCTTGTTTCGCGGAATGGCGAGTCAGTGCCGCTGACATCGTGATGGTCCCGGCCAAGCATTATGGGACCGACCTCTCCATTGCGCACCATCTCATTAAATTTCAATGCTATTTTGAGACGTCCCATGGCATCCTGATAGAGAATACGAGCCTGCGTGCCGACCACAAGGGCATTCTTCTCCGCATCCCTTATCCAGTTGTAATTGTCTCTGTCCTGACCGCGTCGTGTCGGATCTATGCATTCCATTGCCGCTTTATCGGTCTTTACCAGATCCTCATGCTTACCACTCAGACAAACCCATCTGAAAGGACCATAACCGAAATCAAAAAGCATTGGTCCCATAATGTCCTCTACATATGACGGCCATATAAACCCATCTTTTTCATCGATGCCGTTCTTCGATATCTCTTTTACACCGGCATCGTATATGGCTTTCATAAACGAATTCCCATAGTCAAAGAAATAGGTGCCGTCACCCACCAGGGCCTTGATAGCATCATAATGCCGCTTTAGTGATTTGTCTACCTGCTTTCTGAACTCCGCCGGATTGTCATGAAGCATTTTCGTGCGCTCTTCAAACGTGAATCCAACCGGACAATAGCCACCTTCATACACGGCATGACATGAAGTCTGGTCACTAAGCAATTCGATTTTCTTCTTATTTGCGACTGCATATTCCAATAAATCAACTATATTGCCATGATAAGCAATTGATATCGGCTCTTTTTTCGCCATGGCTTCCTCCGCCAGACGGAATGCTTCCGGAATATCCTCGGTCTTTACGCTTACCCATCCCTGATCCATACGGGTCTTGATGCGAGATTCATCTACTTCTGCGATGATAGCGGCGGCTCCGGCTATTTCTGCAGCTTTCGGTTGAGCCCCACTCATTCCTCCGAGACCTGACGAAACGAAAAGATGTCCTCTCAGGTCGCCGTCGTCAGAAACTCCGAGTTTCATTCGCCCGGCATTTAGAATGGTATTGAACGTGCCATGCACGATTCCTTGCGGACCAATGTACATCCATCCGCCTGCCGTCATCTGACCGTAATTCGCCACGCCAAGCTGCATGGCCTCATGCCAGTCCGTGAGATTATCAAACATCCCGACCATCATAGCATTCGTGATTATCACTCTCGGCGCATCGGGCTTGGAGGGGAATAATCCTAACGGATGTCCGGATTCTACGACAAGGGTCTGATCCTCGGTCAGTTCCTCAAGATACTTTTTTATCAATCTGTACTGTAGCCAGTTCTGGCAAACCTGGCCGGTCTCTCCATATGTCACCAATTCATAAGGATAAAGAGCGACATCGAATGAAAGATTATTGTCAATCATTACTTGAAAGGCCCTCCCTTCAAGACATTTCCCTTTGTACTCATTTACCGGCTTAGCCTTGAGATCGCCTTCGGGGCGCCATCTGTAGGCATATATTCGGCCTCTTGTGCGCAGCTCCTCAAGAAATTCTGGCGCAGCTTTTTCATGCAATTCCTTGGGTAGATAGCGCAACGCGTTCTTTAATGCTGTGACTGTCTTGGCATCATTAAGAGTATACCCTCGGTCGGGTGCTCTTCTTATACCTTTCTGAAATTCAGGCATCTCCGGCCACGCGGAGTCAAGCGCAATTTTGTGATTCATGATATCGGTATAGATTTAAGTTATTTGATTTTATTATTTTTGAATTACATTTCCGGGATGGTCATTTTAACCCACAGAGAATTGGGGATAAGCCGCCATAGACCTACAACTATATTCCATTTCCAATTCACTACCGCCACTCTCGGAGCTCTTACCAATGCTTTTATTATGAGTGGAACGGCTTCTGACTGCTCCATCTCAAGTGGATAAGAGACGCCTTCCTTTAATAAAGGAGTACGAATCCACCCCGGACGGATATCTGTGAATTTAATCCTCACCCCTTCGGAGTTCGCCCTCTGTTCTAAGGCTATCATATATGTCTGAGCACATTTTTTTGACGCCGAATATGCCGACAACTGCCCTATTCCGTTTGTGCCTGCAACACTTGTGATTGCGGCTATTCTTCCGGGGCGGCTTTCTGTCTTGAAATAGTTATATGCGGTGCTCAGCATTCTTGCGAAGGCTGTTGAATTACAATTGAGCATTTCAGCTTCGCGTTCGGGATCAAGGGCGGGATTATCGTAACCGATCCCCGAAACATGAAAATAGATATCCATGCCTCCCAACTTGCTGATAAGACGCTCTAATTTCGAGGGTGCATCTTTATGCGTTATATCAATTGATTCATATTCCACGCATTCGGGATAGCGAATTTTAAGTTTATGCAGAGTTTCAGTGTGACGTGACGCAAGACCTACCTTCATGCCTCTTTTGGCAAAGGCCTCGGCCACACTCAGACCTATGCCTGATGAAGCTCCCATTATTATAATCTTATCCATTCGTATTCTTACTATTATCTGATTTGAGACTTAAAGAACGCTTTAACATCGTTCCAGTCGTAATATGGCCATAAGTCGGTCTCGACCGGTACTCGTGTTTCCTTCTCGTTATGAAGTATTTTCACAAGTACCTTGTCCGTTTTAGGATTCCTGAAGAAAATCAGCTGGATATTTGCTGCCATAGGAGTTACTTTCCAATCGCACCATCCTTTATAAAAATCTTCGGGGGCATCTATTCGAGCCGTGCATCCTTCCAGCTGCATAAGGGATGTCAACGGAACAACGTTGCCATCGTGACCGAACCTCAGCGCTGCGGAAGGCTTGTCGGAACAAATAGCTGCATCAGCGGTATCGATGATATTGTTCAATAGATTCGCTGCATTCTGCAAATGGACTCCATTTGCAGGTGGATAATCCGCATGCTGACCATAGAATCGCGCATTGAAACATTGCCACATGTCAAATAGTTCCTCATTCGTCAGAAAATCATAAAAATCTATCTTTCCCTCAGTATTTTGTGCATCTGAAGCAAGCCAGTAAATGCCCCAGATGAAATCATGAGGATTGACATAGCGATTCACAAAATCACTGTCTGAAAATATTGATTTTACAACCCGGTCTGGTTTGGTCTGCTTTTGCTCGAACTTTCTATATACTTCCTGCCACCATCCTTTCTTTCCATTGAATTCATCGGATTCGGGAATGCTGTGACACAGATAGGCCATATTTCGGTTGGATGATTCCATGTCAATATATAGCGCCGGATTCTTCTCCTTCAGACTCTCGCAGAAGGAAGACATACTGAGGATGCATCGCGGCACTAATGTCGAACGAGCCGTGATATGAGAATCAGAACTAAACACCTCGGGATAATTCTGAATCATCCGGCGTGCTATCTGATAATGTTGCCGACGACCCAATGGTGACAAGTCGCCACCTCTTCCTTTGGTCTCTATCATCAACGAATCTATTCTGCTCATCAATTCCACGCCGACCGGAGTAAGTGCATTCGAATCTTGTGCTTTATGCAGTAGATTGGCAATCCATTCATAGTCGTTATCTCCTATCAGATATCTTGAACCATGACGCCCATAGTGACTTATATGGAAAGGTTTATACCCTTTGGGCGCCGGTGTATTGTCTGCTTTGTCAGAAGGATAGGCAAAATAGACTCCACCGGTCTTGTTGGGATCCGAGGCCATCTCTTCAGGAGTGGTCTGAGCCATTGCAGTAAATGCAAGACTGAAAAGCGTAAGTGAAAGAATGAGTTTTTTCATTTAGGTATTTATGAAATGAAGTAAGTGATGAATAAAAGGTTAAAAAGGATTTTAATCGCCTCTATAATATATCTGCAAATAGCATCTGGCAATAAAGTCTCGATATTTGTGCACCAGCTCCCTATTATCCGACCCGGGGAAACAAGCATCGGGAAGCCAATTATTCTTAAAAATCAAATTGAGAAGATCTCCGGGACACAGTCCGCGCACCGTAAGCAAATCAAAAGAATGATTCCTTGCATATTCCTTGTTATACAAAGGATTCTCCGGTGAAGCAATGCATTTGGCTATTCCTCGCGCCATAAGCATCCCCTTTTCCGGATTCACCATCAAAACATAATCCGAGGCGCCTTTGGCCTGAGAAAGGTGCTCCACTCCTGCTTCCCATCCCAGTGCATTGATAAAGAAGTCATTCATCTTCTGATAGCTGTCGAAAAAAGCTATGTTTTTACCTCCGGTAGCTTTTATAAATGCTTCGTAATAGGGATGGGTCTTCCCGTCTCCGGCCATCGGCTCCTTTATCGCCGAATCCGGAAGATGTCGCTTGATTATCAGGTAAACCCATTCAGGTGTATATAAAGCCAAAGGCCCTGTGGTATTCTCAAGCATTGCCTCTTCGAGCTTATTGTTAAGGAGTGTGTCAGCATCCGGCAAGGAGGGATCATATTCACTCATCACTTCTTGCAACGACAATGCAAATGCCGGAGTCAATAGATATGAATGAAGGAAAAGCCAATTGCCGAGATGATAGATTTTCTCTGCATCCTCAGGATCATTGAATTCAAGTCCTCTTGCAATATTGAAAGATTCATTTACCGGAGCATCATCATATTCATTCTCAAGAATAGCGAAACAGCTGTCGGCCATTTGAAGCAGTTTTTTGTCATGAGGATACAACATTCCGCACTCCTCCCATAACATTGCTACCACATACCACACAAGAAACCTGACATCCTCTTTATTCAACTCGTAATCCACGTAGGCTTCAGAAGAATCATGAAATGGAATCGACCATCCGTATAGTTCTCTGTTCGCATCTATGAATGACCTCCAGAAACCGGCATCCGCTACGATATCCTGAAGATAATCCGCAAGTGTAAGGGCAACACGTTTTGTCAGGCCTAAGGGCATGACAGCTCCGAATTCACTATTCCCGATTGTCTCGAGCAAAAGATTGGCGATTCCGATATAGAAACTATCCATTTCACTTTTTTGGGGAAAGTCAGGCTGCCTCAGTAAAAATTCCCTTTCAGTAATTTTTTCCATTCCGGTTATTAAGATTTAAGTCAGGACATCAGGAAAGAAGATTTATGGCCTCTTCCAGAGTATAAGTTTTCTGTTCGCCAGTTTCCATATTTTTAATCATTATGGCATCTTTATCCAACTCCGTCTCACCGACAAAGGCTACATAAGGTATCTTATCAGCAGCTGCCGATGTCATCTGTTTCTTAAGCTTGGCGGAATCGGGATAAAGAGTCGCAGGAACGCCGGCTTCTCGCAATGCCGCTACATATTTTAACGACTTGGCGGCCTCACGCTCTCCGAAATTGACAAACATTACTTTTACCGACTGTTCAAGCGATTTCGGGAAAAGATCAAGCTGAGTCATGACATCATATATCCTGTCTGCTCCAAAAGAGATTCCTACCCCGGAAAGGCCCGGCATTCCGAACACTCCTGTCAGGTTATCATATCGGCCGCCACCGGTTATGCTTCCTATTTCTACATCTTTTGCTTTGACCTCAATGATAGTGCCGGTATAATAGTTCAGTCCTCTTGCAAGCGAGATATCTATCTCCATGTCACATTCATGGCCTAAGCAATCGATTGTATTAATGACTTCGCTCATTTCTTCAATACCCTTCAGGCCTACTTCTGAATCCTTCAGGATGCATTTCATCACGGCCAGCTTTTCTTCATTCGAACCGGTCAATTCAAGAATGGGTCTGAGAGCCGATATTGCATCTTCACTCAGTCCTTTTTCGGCCAATTCTTTATTGACGTTTTCCAATCCTATCTTGTCAATCTTATCGATTGCTACGGTGATATCTATTATTTTGTCACCTTCTCCTATAGACTCGGCTATCCCTTGCAGAATCTTACGGTTATTCAATTTTACCGTCACTCTAATTCCAAGATTTTTGAAAACACGGTCAATCAGAGATAACAGTTCCACCTCATTTAGAAGCGAGTCGGAACCGACCACATCAGCATCACACTGATAGAATTCGCGATAACGACCTTTCTGAGGTCGGTCAGCACGCCACACGGGCTGAATCTGGAACCGCTTGAATGGCAGTGACAAATCATTTCTGTGCTGAACGACAAAGCGCGCGAAAGGCACCGTCAAATCATATCGTAGTCCCTTCTCGCACATTTTATTGGTCAATTTCACGGCGTTGCGACCGAGCAGCTCTTCATCCGTGCAATTCTTTAAAAAGTCTCCGGAGTTCTGAATCTTAAATAGCAGTTTATCCCCTTCCTCCCCGTATTTACCCATAAGCGTGGAAAGATTCTCCATTGCAGGAGTCTCAATCTGCTTATAACCAAATAATTTGAAATTATCCTTGATGGTGTCGAAAATATAATTGCGACGGGCCATCTCTATGGAGTTGAAGTCGCGCGTCCCCTTGGGTATGCTTGGTTTCTGAGCCATTTATATTTTATTTTTTAGCTGATGTAATTTTCTGCTAAATTAATAAAATGAAACGACTCCTGCAAGAACTATCGGATTAGATTAGGATTAGATTAGAATTCGCATGAAAGACGGACATTGAATTGGCGTCTCGTCAGATAGTTTGGTACTGCATATTGGATGTTGTTCACATCTGTGACCCAATAATAGCTGCTTACGTTTGTTATGTCGAGCAGATTGAATACGTCAAGACCGAGAATGATACTCTTGAAATGACTGAAGAATCCGCTTTTGCGCGCTTTTTCTGATGGAGCTCCGATGAATTGCCAGCTGAGACCAATGTCAAGTCTTTTATAAGCCGGCGCACGAAAGTAGGTCTCGGCCCTACTCGTATGAGGTGGTGTCATGGTAAGACCATCCGATAATACGCCACGAAGACTGAATTTCAATTTGGGGAATTTTGGGAAATAATCAGTAAAATAAACGTTGACGGCATATCGCTGGTCACTTGGCATCGGCACCTTTTTCCCATCCAGATTCTCCATAGTCTTCATCAGCGAAAAGCTTATCCAGGAATCATTGCCTTCCACAAACTGACCGAATAATTTGAAGTCAAGCCCCATTACATATCCGTTCGCATCGTTTCTGCCCGAATAGTTAATCTTCAGATTGTCGTATTCGTAAGATATGAGATTGGCCATATTTTTATAGTACGCCTCCCCGGTTAGCTTGAAGGGGCGACTCATAGCGCGGAATGTATAGTCTGCACCTAATATAAGATGGATACTTCTCGGTGATTTTATCTTGTCATTGAGCTGGATAACACAATTCCCGTAGTCATCTTCAACCATTTCCCTATATTCCTTATAAAATGGTGACTGATAGTATAATCCGGCACCAATCCTAAAATACCAGCTTGGTGCGTTTACAGGGTTGATAGAGAAATTAACTCGCGGAGAAACGAGAAATTCTTTGTTGAAGCCATTATATGAGAACCGTAATCCGGCGTTCAAAGTCATATATGCGAAATTATTGCTTAAATATATCGCATCCTCAGCATACGCATGGAACCGGTTTACTTTAATATTCTGTCTCGAACTGAGGTTGTAGACAAGATGGACACCCTCCGGCAATGTAGGTAATGAATAACCGGCGGAATCTCTCCATTCCCACTCTTTGGTGCGGTCATGGAATTGCTCGTATTGATATCCGATACCATACGATATATTATTGGCTTTCAATTTTGTCTTCCCGGAAAAAGAGAGCTGGAATACGGTAGTCTTGAGTCTGTTCCTTGAATGCTCCATATATTTCCCCACTCCTAATTCTCCGCCTATTCCGCCGGCTCCGGTCGTGCCGGCCTGATCAAGCCAATATTCTCCTGAAATATCATATGAAACCAGTTCGTTCGAGAGGAATCCACCGGCAGCAAGTGTGAAACTTGTGGCTTTATTATGTCTGTAAGTCGCCGACAACGACCCGAAATATGTTTCAAATCGGTCTTTCTCTTCTCCATCGAAATAGACCTTGAAACTTTTGGCGTCTTCTGATGTGCCGAAAGTCGTTTCCCGGTCTCTGGGCTTGAAATTGAAATTGTTGATGGCTATGTTTCCGAGAAGGTTGATGGTGATTCTTTCACTCGGTTTATAATTGATGTTGGTCTGGAAATCAAAAAATGTTGGATCATACTCCCCTTTTGTTTCCATTGTAGACAATAGGGAATTATTTTTTTTGAACCTTACACCGGTCAATTGAGAGAATTTTCCTGTATTGTTGCCGATAGCCAGCTCCGCGCCCATTAGACTGAGATTCAAAGCCCCTTCGAATGATTCAGGTTCCCTATAAGTAATGTCGAGCGCCGAAGACATCTTATCCGCATATCGGGCCGGGAATCCACCTGAGGAGAATTTAATATTCCCCACCATATTCGGATTGATTACGCTCATTCCTTCCTGTTGGCCACTTCTGATTAATTGAGGACGATATAGCTCCAGACCGTTGATATACACGGAATTTTCATCAAACGAACCGCCTCTTACAGAATATTGAGAACTCATCTCATTGCTTGAGTTGACTCCCGGCATCGTGGTAATCAACGCTTCAACACTACCTCCAGAAACATCCGGCGAAAGCTTGTAACTCTCCGTGTTGAGTGTCTGCATGCCGTTTGAGTTCTGCCGGTAACCTATCACTTCTATTTCCCTCAAGTCGACATCCAAAGGATATAACCTGATATTAAGAGTAAGATCTCCCTTGGCATTTATCAGTTTATGATGCACGGTTTTGAAGCCGATGCAACTGTAGATCATCTCAATCGTATCTTTCGGAGCCACTGATAGGGTATAATCTCCCTGCAGATTGGTATTTGTTCCTATCGCGGTATTCGCCACGCGGACCGTCGCGAACTCCACCGGCTTGTCTTCGCTATCAATCACGCGTCCCGAAATTCGGACGTTCTCTGCCCGTAATCCCACCGCAATAAGTGAGAAAAGCAACGTGACATATAGTTTAATCTTTCCCATTACATTTGAAACGTGAGCAAATCGTCATTATTTTGTTTCAATGCTTTCCATTACACGTCACCATATGACTCTTTACGAACATTGCTTTAGAGCGCGTCCCTTAAAATTTCGGGGCCGTAGGGGTAAGGGAGAGTACCCCTGCACCCCTACGGCCCCGAAATTTTAAGGGACGCGCTCTAATTTTTTTAGGGGAAGAGGAGAAAAGCGATAATAGATTTGGAAGTATTTTTGTTATTCTATTAGTGTATCCCGATGCGGATTCTTTATCCGAAGCGTATACACTTAACTATTGAAATATTAACTGACAATGACATTACATCAGCATAAACCTGATATTCAGCAACTTTCGCTTTCACCTCTGCAGTCTCAAATCCTCGAGGCTATTCTTGATAGAAAGGGAAGGAAAATCACGATTATTGATTTTGAGCACCTTGAAACCGCTCCCGCGCGTTCTTTTATAGTGTGCGAAGGGTCATCTACCTCTCAGGTTGCGGCAATAGCCGACAATATCCGCGAGGAGGTAAGGGAAAAACTCGGTATAAAACCATATAATTATGATGGTTATCGCAATGCCCAGTGGATTGTGATTGATTATGGGGAAGTAATAGTGCATGTTTTCGTTCCGGAGTTCAGGAATTACTATAATCTTGAAGACCTTTGGAGCGATGCAGTTTTGCACGATTTGCCCGACCTGGATTGATAAAAAGACATTTTAAGAATAACTGCCTACTTATAGCAAAATTATGTTCAATCAGAACAAGAAGAAAAACAACAATAAGAAGCCATTGTTCAATATGTACTGGATGTATGGCCTTCTTGCATTTTCACTGATCGCGTTATACTATTTTCAGGATGGTTCGCAGACCAAAAATGTTGACTGGACTGAATTTGAGAAAGCCGCTACTTCCGGTGACATTGATAAGATTCTCATATTATCCCAGAATGGTACAGCCGAGGGTTTTCTTACCGAGCAGGGCGCCAAAAATCTGAAATTCGATATGGCGCCTCAGATGACGGGTGAAAAGAAAATTGAGACTACAATTCCATCGACTGATAAGATTCAGGATAAAATTGATTCCTGGAATGCCGCGCTCGAAGCTCAGGGAAAGCCGGCCATAAAAGTCAACTATGAGAAAGGCAGCGATCTTATGAAGATCGTCTGGTATTTCGGCCCTATTGTATTGATTATTATAGTGATGGTCATGATGTCGCGCAGGATGACCGGTGGTTCCGGGCCCGGCGGAGGCATTTTCAATGTCGGCAAGTCAAGAGCAACCGTATTCGATAAGAATAATGGCACGAATGTGACGTTCAAGGATGTTGCCGGACTATCGGAGGCCAAAGTCGAGATAGAGGAAATTGTCGAATTTCTTAAAAATCCACAGCGTTACACGGAACTGGGCGCCAAGATACCAAAGGGGGCGCTCCTGGTAGGCCCTCCGGGAACGGGTAAAACCCTGTTGGCTAAGGCAGTTGCGGGCGAGGCTGATGTTCCTTTCCTCTCTATGTCCGGTTCGGATTTCGTTGAAATGTTTGTGGGCGTGGGTGCGGCGCGTGTGCGCGACCTGTTCAAGCAGGCTAAAGAGAAAGCTCCCTGTATTGTATTTATTGATGAGATTGATGCCGTCGGGCGTGCACGTGGCCGAAATCCAAATATGGGCTCTAACGATGAACGGGAGAACACACTCAACCAGCTCCTTACTGCAATGGATGGGTTCTCTTCAAATAATGGTGTGATTTGTCTGGCAGCCACCAACCGCGCCGATATGCTTGACAAAGCGTTGTTGCGCCCCGGACGTTTCGACCGTCAGATTTATGTTGATCTTCCTGAACTTAAGGATCGTGAGGAAATTTTCCTTGTGCATCTCCGTAATATCAAGTGCAATAGCAAACTCGACGTTCAGCAGCTCGCACGTCAGACGCAGGGATTCTCCGGCGCTGACATAGCAAACGTATGTAATGAAGCCGCACTCATCGCGGCCCGCAACAATAAGGATTCCGTAGATTGGGATGATTTCATGGCTGCCATCGACCGTATTGTTGGTGGCCTTGAGAAGAAATCACGGATTATTACCGATGAGGAGAAACTCGCCATAGCCACTCATGAGGCCGGCCATGCCACAATCACTTGGATGACCAAATATGGCAATCCGCTCGTGAAAGTAACGATCGTGCCTCGCGGACGTGCATTGGGCGCAGCATGGTATGCTCCCGAAGAACGTCAGATAATCCCTACTCAGGCTTTGCTTGACACTATGTGCGGGCTCTTGGGCGGCCGCGCGGCAGAGGATGTCTTCCTCGGTCAGGTCGGCACCGGAGCAAGCGATGATTTGGAGAAATGCACCAAAATCGCCCGTTCTCTTGTCCTCGTATATGGTATGAGCGATAAACTCCCGAATCTTAATTACAATGACTCTACGGGCCAGGAGATGGGATTTACCAAGCCTTATTCCGATGAGACGGCTCAGATCATTGATCAGGAGGTGAAACGCATAGTAAATGAGCAGTATGAACGCGCCAAAGAGATTCTGCGAAAATATGCAAAAGAACATAATATGATTCGCGATATGCTCGTGGAAAGAGAAGTGATTTTCCATGATGATGTCGAGAAGATCTTAGGCAAACGTCAATGGAAATCGCGCACTGATGAGATTATTGAGCTCAATAGTAAAGCTGAGGAAAATAAGAAACTGGAAGACAAAGGAAAGTCCGGCGAGGAAAATAAAGCCGGAGAGCATGAATCTTCCGGCGTTACGGATTTAAATAAAGCCGGAGATTTTTCCGATCCTTATGAAGACGAGGATGCCGGTACTCCACCACCATTCACTAAAGAATGAATAATATCAGATCTATTACGCGTAAAATAAATAAAGCTTTATTCCCAACAAAGGGAGGAGTCTTGAGACTCCTCCTTTGTTAATCTTTATCCCTATGTCTTCAAATCGCGCTCTTTCAGTATTTTGCTACCGTTCATACAATTCAGAGAAGATACTGTTTCTTTGAGTGTGTCTGAGCGAAGACACTAAAAAAGGACCTGTCCGTTTGGACAAGTCCCCAGAAGTTTGTAGTTTTAGGTGACCAAACTTAAAATCTACAAAATATGCTTCTTACAAAGGAACAAATTTCTGAGCAAATGCGCAAGCATGCAGAGAAGAAAAATGGTCTTCACGATCTAATGGAGATCATGCTCGAGAGTATGATGGTCGCCGAGCGGGGCGAGTTTCTATCTGATAATCCGGGGAATAAGGGAAACGGTTACCGTCCCGGGACATCCTATGGACAAGGGAGGAAACTTGAGTTCCGTATCCCTCGAGACCGCTACGGCAACTTCCATCCGCAAATACTCGCCATACTGCGCGACCAGGAAGAGGAATGCGACCGTCTGGCCGGAGTTCTTTATACAAAGGGGCTTACCCAAGAGCAGGTAATATTTTTTTAAGATCTTAATTTATATCACATTACTAACGATTTGTACCAAGGTAAGTCCATTCCGTACCAATTCCGAATATATTCCGTACATAGTCCGTATGTAATTATTTCCTTCATGTCCGATTTCTTCATAATTTTGCTTGTAACTAAATCCAGTACTATCATGAAGGACCATAAATTTGAATTACACCCAAAGGAGAGTAGAAAAAATTTCATCTGTATCCACCCCCATATTCGATTAATGTTGGCATTACTATTATCAATGCTTACACCCTTAGCAATATATTCTCATTCCAAAGAATTATCAACTGTAAAATATATTTCAATTTCTTATGAAGGAAATGAAGAACTAGACCCACCCATACGTCAACATCAAAACACCGTTCCGTGTTCAATAGATTCTAACGCCGGAGTTCGATTAATGGGAGAGGGCGATGTGGATATCATATCCTATGAAATATGGGAAATCGGAGGGATGTGCATTTCGGAGTTTGGAAATGAAGAAGACTTCATCGAAATTCTATTTAAATTATCAGGTGACTATGAAGTGAGGTTTATCACTGCTGAATTCACTTACATAGGAATAATAACATTATAATGAATAACCCATAATAACATGCTTCCGAAGTACTGAAGCAAAATATACTAACCCCAAAAATCAAAATCATGAAAAAAATTTTTGTAATGGCTATAGCAGCCATTTGCGCTACAGCCGCATCCGCACAACTCCGAGTAGTTAATTCAGGACAAGTACAAATAGGTTCATGTTCATCTTCAACTTCTTCCCCCACAATCTCAAGCGGTGGTTCAAACTTGTCAAAAATTGATACCCTCGCAACATTCCATCTCATTAGCGACAACTATTCAGGATCAGGAGCAAGAATTGCATTCGGCAACCGTCATGAAGTCTCAATATCGGAATCAGTCTTAACACCAAAAGGGAATTCCATTCCTCAAGGTCAACTTCTGCTCAAGGGCGCAGGGGGCTTCAAGATTGCAGCTGCCAAAAATGGTCTTTTTACTAACGTAATAGCCTATGATCCAAACTCAGCTTCCATTAACAGTTCTATTCCTACTTTAAATATAACTGTGCCCGTAAGTGCCCCGCAGTATCTGACAGTTTCAGACTCAAAATCAAAAATGGATATCGAACCCCTTGAAGATTTAGGAAGCCTTCTGTCGCAAATTGTACCGGTGAGCTATCACCTTGTTGGTGACAATGCCTCTCAATCTTCGCAGAATTCAATCCAACGTTCATCCCCATCGGACACCGAAACAGAAAATGGGACATCTTCCTCAACCCCTGTCCAGTACGGATTTCTTGCTCAGGATGTCCGGGAGGTATATCCCGAATTGGTATTTGAAGATTCTGAGGGCACTTTAAGTATTGATTACAAACATAATAGATTCTTTGTCAACATGCTTTATAATACAAAATAACGGGATCCTTAAACTTTTAAGTACTCAGGGAGTCCAATCTGATAATGCCTTTCTTGTTGATAACCTTGGGAAATTGGAAATCGAAGTCATTCATGGCTTAGTCGATTTATCAAATGATACTATAAAGGAAGGTGGACAGGCTATAATAAAAGCTAAAGAGATAGTTTTACAAAACGGCTTTATGATAGAAAAAGGCGGACAATTGAGTTGTGAGATATTATAGGTGTAGAAATATCTATTTCTTATTCTATAAAAAAAATTAACTTCAAAATCCTTTAAATAAACTGATTATGAAAAAAATGGCTCCACAATTAATCTTGACAGCATTAATAACAGCGATTGCTTCTGATGCCGTTGGAATTGCATTTGCAAATAGTTACGTGCCGATGATTCGTGAAGACAGAGTCTGGGAGTACCATATCGCTCCCGCATTAAATCCGAATCATACGTATTTTTCGGTGCAGTTTGATGGAACCATCTCTGCGTTGGGGAAAACCTATCATGCTTTCGCAGTGAAAAAAGCAACCTATGTGTTAGGTTATGGCGATGATGCGACTTACTCGGAAGAATCGTTCACTGACAACGGTATCAAATACTTCGTCCGCGAGGAAGATGGTAAAACATACACGCTTTTTTACAAAGATGACTATAACGAGGGTCAGATTTATTCTACCCGACTTCCTGTGACGCAAATCCAATTCTCGGAAGATGAAGCAGCTTCTCTATTTGAGATAAAGATGTATGATGCTACGATTCCGAACGGAACCGTACTCGATCTCCCTGATATTATGGAAGGCTATTTAGATGATACCCCAGTCCCGGTTCAGCAGTTCTTTGGGAAGACTTTTGATATTCAGGAACAAGAATGCATATTAATCGGTTATTACAGATGCAATCCGGATTCTCCTTCAGAATATGAATATCCATCAGCTGCCGACGATCCCGGAATGTTAGGTTGGATTGAAGGAATCGGAGTGCTCAGGCAGGGCTTTCTACCGGTATATCAGATACACATGAAAACGGGATCTCCGGCAAAATCAGCCTCTGATCTTCGAAGCGATGACACATGGCTTCATGGAGTTTATACCCTTGATGGAGAAGTATTATATGGAGAGCAATCCGTATGCAACGGCATTACAGCCATCAGCGATGATGCTTCGCCGGTAGACAACCGAATGTACGATCTGATGGGGCATGAGATTTCAGCTCCCGCTTCAGGCTCAATCTATATTAAAGGAGGCAAAAAATTCATTGCTAAATAAATCTATATCCTACTGCAAAACAAGTTGTAACTCACTGCTGCTGAAATTTGGTGGAGGAGGGTGAGTCGTAATGAACCGGTCCCTAAAAGTTAGACATATTACTTTTAGGGGCCGGTTTATAATTGGCTTAGACTATTTTTTTTTTTGATTAGATTGGGAATTATTTTTATGCTGAAGAGAAAAATGTCGAGATTTTTCGTTAAATTTGTAAGGAAATATCATATATTGGTTCAATATGCATTCTCCGTCAGAATGCCAGATTAAGGATATTAATAATTAACTGTATAATATAGAAAGCTCATGATTATCAAAAAGAGCAGTTTGATGGTTTTGCCAGCATTGGCATCCACAATGCTGTTATTCTCTTGTAAGGGAGAACAGCAACAACAGCAGCAAAGTGCCCCGGAATTAGCGGTGATTACAGTAAATGAAGAGAATACGCAACTGGAGACAGGTATGCCCACCACCCTGGAGGGTGAGAACGATGTGGAGATTCGTCCGCAGGTACAGGGTTTTCTGACAAAGGTATGCGTTGAGGAGGGTCAGAAAGTAAATAAGGGCCAGACTCTTTTCATAATTGATCAGGTTCAGCTTCAGGCGGCTGTCAACGCAGCTCAGGCTTCCGTAGATGCTGCCAGGGCATCTGTGGATGTGGCCCAGGCTAATGTCAATACGGCCAAGACAAATATGAATAATAATAAGATGTTGCTCGACAAGAATATCATTTCCCAGCCTGCTTATCAGACATCGGTAGATGCCTATAATGCTGCTGTGGCTCAGCTTCAGGCGAGCAAATCGCAGATTGGTCAGGCCATGGCTCAATTGACCACCGCTAAGAAAAATCTTTCTTTCTCTGTTGTCTCTGCTCCGGAATCCGGAGTTGTCGGAAAGATTGATTTTAGAGAGGGCTCTCTTGTTTCCCCGCAATCCCTACTTACGGTTCTTTCCAATAATAGTGATATGAGGGCCACTTTCTCCCTTAATGAGAAAGACCTCCTTGCCCTTACCGATGATGGCAAGAGATCAATGCAGGAGGCTATTGCCTCTTTACCTCCTGTTACTCTTGTACTTGCTAACGGTGAGCGATATGATCAGCCGGGAAAGATAATTTCGATCTCAGGCGTAATTGACCCGGCTACCGGAAGTGCCACGGCTAAAGCTCTCTTCCCCAACCCCAACGGTATGCTTCATAGCGGTAATACGGGGCTTGTGATGATTCCCCAAGTCAGGAATAATGCGATGGTCGTGCCCCAGTCGGCTACCTATGAAATGCAGGATATGAAATTTGTATATGTAGTCAATGACAGCAATAAGGTGAAATCCCGTGCGATTCAGGTCGCTGAGGAGAATGATGGCAAAAACTATTTTGTAATCGACGGTCTGAAACCGGGTGAAAGAATCGTGGCGGAAGGTGTTGGGGTATCTGTTAAGGATGACATGATCATCACGCCCAAGAAAGCTAACTAAGCTGTATAAGAATCAAGCATAAGATTCCATTATGAAACTATCAACATTCATCAATAGACCTGTGCTATCTACCGTTATCTCGATTTTTATCGTGATTTTCGGTATTCTCGGACTATTGTCACTGCCAATCGAGCAGTATCCGAATATTGCACCTCCGACAATCAGCGTCCAGACTAATTATACCGGTGCCAACGCCCAGTCAGTGCTCAATTCCGTAATCGCCCCTCTTGAGGAACAGATCAACGGAGCCGAGAATATGGATTACATGTATTCATCGGCTACGAATAACGGTTCTGCTCAGATCGATGTTTATTTCAAGCAGGGCACTGACCCTAATATGGCTGCAATTGACGTCCAGAACCGAGTTGCAAAGGCTGCCGCCTTCCTCCCGGCGGAGGTGAATCAGGTAGGCGTGACAACACAGAAACGCCAGTCGTCCATGCTCATGGTATTCAATGTGTACGCTGAAGATCCCAAATACACGGAGGAGTTCGTAGAGAATTATATGGCCATCAATATCATCCCGGTTGTCAAACGTGTCCCCGGTGTAGGTGATGCAATGGTGCTTGGAGCCGATTACTCTATGCGTATATGGCTGAAACCTGATATAATGGCTCAATATAACCTTATGCCTACGGATGTTTCAGCAGCCCTCGCTGAGCAGAATCTTGAGGCCGCTCCCGGTCAGTTCGGTGAAAATGGGAATCAGTCGTTTCAATACGTAATGAGGTATAAAGGTCGCCTCACTGATGAAAATCAGTTTGAGAATATAGTCATCAAGGCTCTCCCATCAGGAGAAATGCTTTATCTTAAGGATGTGGCAGATGTCGAGCTCGGGCGCCTTTCTTACGGATTCCACTCCACAACCAACGGACATATCGGCGTTGCGGCTATGGTGATGCAGGCCGCAGGCTCGAATGCAACCCAGGTTGTAAATCAGATTCAGGCTGAACTTGATAAATTCCAGAAGGAGTGTCCCGAAGGAATTAAGATCGCCACGACCATGGATGTGAACGAATTCCTCTTTGCATCCATCCATGAGGTCATCAAGACACTTATCGAGGCCTTCGCACTCGTATTCCTCGTAGTATTTATCTTCCTGCAGGACTTCCGCTCCACCATTATTCCTATGATTGCCATACCGGTGGCTCTTATCGGAACGTTCTTCCTGATGATGATATTCGGCTTCACAATCAACCTTCTTACCCTTTCAGCTCTCGTGCTTGCGATAGCGATTGTGGTCGATGACGCGATTGTGGTGGTCGAGGCGGTACATGCCAAGCTCGACCAGGGTTACCGTTCGGCGCGTGTCGCCGCTATTGATGCTATGAGCGACATCGCGAGTGCGCTTATTTCAATCACTCTCGTAATGATGCTTGTGTTCATTCCGGTGTCTTTTATGGGCGGACCTTCCGGAGTATTCTATCGTCAGTTCGGCCTTACGATGGCTATGGCGATTTTCCTTTCTGCAGTGAACGCCTTGACGCTCACTCCCGCTCTTTGTGCCATTTTCCTTAAACCGCATAAAGAAGAAGGTGAAGAGAATTCTTCTCTGGGGAAAAGGATGAAAGATGCATATTCGGCTGCCGGCGAAGTCGTTGGAAAAGCTTATAAAAAACGGTTTACTCTCAAATTCTCCCCGCTTATTACTACCCTTTTACTCCTCGCTGCAGTAGTATTCCTCGTACTCGGATGGTATGAATTTGAGAATGTTCTGGAGAGTGTCATTGCTTGCGTAGTGGCCGTTCTCGCTGTCATTGGCATGTTCCAGAAAGAATTCATAGATGCCTTCAATGAGAAATTTAATAAGTTACTGACGATCTATGCGCACTGCGTAACATGGTTCATCAAGCACCGTATAATAGGGTTCGGAGCGGTAGCTGCGGCAGTTGCTCTTCTTGTTTGGCTTATGTCGATTACAGCTTCTTCGCTGGTACCAAATGAGGATACCGGTACGCTGATGGGAGTTGTCGATATGCCTCCTGCAACATCTCTGGAACGCACCAAAGCCATTATGGATGAAGTCGATAGCATAGCATCCACTATTCCGGCAATTCAAATCAGGAATGCGATTACAGGTTATAGCTTCGTGGCCGGCCAAGGAAACACTTATGGCTCATTCATACTAAAACTGAAACCATGGAGCGAAAGAGATGAGAAAACCGAGAATGCGAATGCAATCCTGCAACAACTGATTTCTAAATGCTCTATTATTAAAGATGGCCGAATAATGTTCTTCCAGCCTCCGATGATTTCAGGTTATTCCGTATCGAGCGGGTTTGACTTGAAGCTGCAGGATAAGACCGGAGGCGACATCAATCAGTTCTTCAAGGTATATCAGACATTCATTGCCGCATTGAATGCCCGTCCGGAGATTGCGATGGCCTATTCTACTTTCAATCCTTCGTTCCCGCAATATCTCGTTGAGCTGGATGTAGCTAAAATTAAGAAGGCTGGATTGACTCAAAATTCTGTCTTACAGACTCTGCAAGCTTATTATGGAGGTATGTATGTCTCCAACTTCAATAAGTTCGGAAAACTTTATCGCGTCATGATGCAGGCGAGTCCTGAAGCAAGAGTATCGCCCGAAACGCTGAAACAGGTTAAGATTCGTAACGGAGCCGAGATGGCGCCGATAAGTAATTTTGTTTCGTTGAAGCGGGTATATGGTCCGGATGTTATCAACCGTTTCAATATGTTCACTACTATTTCCGTTACTGGTAATCCGGCGCCGGGGGTTTCTTCCGGAGAGGCCATCGCTGCTATTGAAGAGGTGGCGGCTCAGACCCTTCCTTCCGGCTACGGATATGAGTATTCCGGCCTTACTCGTGAAGAAGCCAACAGCTCGAGCGGTTCGACGGGTATTATATTCGGACTGGTCCTCCTTTTCGTCTATTTGCTCCTTTCAGCTCAATATGAAAGTTATATTCTGCCACTGGCCGTGATTCTATCGGTTCCTTTCGGTCTTATGGGAACTTTCATCTTCGCCCAGCTTTTCGGAATAGACAATAATATCTACCTGCAGATATCTCTTATCATGCTTATCGGACTTCTGGCAAAGAACGCGATTCTTATTGTTGAGTTCGCACTTGAACGCCGGCGCAGTGGTGTCAGCATTGTGAATTCGGCAATATTAGGTTCGAAAGCCCGTCTCCGTCCGATCCTTATGACATCGCTTGCTATGATTATCGGTCTTCTGCCCCTTATGTTTGCTACCGGAGCCGGAGCCAATGGTTATAACGCGCTCGGTACAGGAGCTATCGGTGGTATGCTTGTAGGTATGATTCTTCAAGTTCTTATTGTCCCGGCGCTATTTGTGGCTTTTGAATTTGTTCAGGAGAAGATAACTCCGGTGAAATGGGAAGATACGGATAACTCTAAGATTTCATCTGAAATCGAACAATACAGCTGGCATAACGATTGATAATTTTCGAGAAGATGGTCTCAAAAACACCATCTTCTCGAACAAACACTTCGAATATGAAGAATAAATATATAATTCTGACGGCAGTTCTCGCCATATCCCTGACAAGCTGCCACATATATCAACCTTACGAACTACCAACGGATAATTCGTTTGCCAAAAGCTTCGATGAGTCCAACAGGGCTGAAAAGGATTCAGCCTCGCTCCCCTTCCTGTCATGGCAGGACATATTCACCGACCCCGTTCTTCAGGGATATATCAACACTGCTTTGTCAAAAAACAAGGATATTGACGATGCAGTCAAAAATGTGGAGATAGCCCGTGCTCAACTTAAAGGAGCCAAACTGAGTTATCTGCCCGGTATCGCCCTCAACCCGAACGGTGGGGCTGCTAAATATGGTGATGGAAAGATGGATACCTGGACCTATACACTCCCGATGTCCATATCCTGGGAGATAGATGTATTCGGCAAGATTCTTAACCGTAAACGCGGAGCGCAGATTGCCGTGGATCAAATGGAAGACTATCTGCAGGCTACAAGATCGCAGGTAATTTGCGGAGTGGCCAGCAGCTATTACGCGCTAATGCTCCTTAAGCAACAACTCGGGCTTTCGGAGCGGACAGCTGAAATATGGAAGGATCAGGTCGAATCCATGAAACTGATGAAGCAGGCCGGCCGAGTAAACGAGGCTGCTGTGGTGCAGAGTGAAGCAAACTATTGGAACATAATGGGCTCCATTCCTGATATCAAGAATTCTATTAATCAGATGAACAATACGCTGGCCCTTCTTCTCCATACGTATCCACAGGATTTCGAAGTCTCAAGCGATATGAACTTTGATTTACCGGAGAATTTGACTGCCGGCGTGCCCATGACCTATCTTGCTGTTCGTCCCGATGTCAGGGCTGCAGAAAGGGGACTCGCATCGGCCTATTATACTGTTAACTCTGCGCGTGCAGCCTTCTATCCCGGACTTACCATCTCAAGTAACGGAGGATTTACCAACCTTCTCGGATCAATTGTAATGAATCCCGGGAAATGGTTTGTTCAGCTCGCCGGTTCTCTTGCGATTCCGATTTTCTCAAGGGGACAGAATATTGCGACTCTCGAAGTGGCAAAGGCTCGTCAGAAGCAATCTATGAATGCGTTTGAAAAGAGTGTGCTCAATGCGAGTGCCGAAGTCAGCAATGCTTTAGCTGCCTACCGATTCAATAAGGAAAAGCGTGTTTGTCTTCTGAATCAGATCGATGACCTTGAGAAATCGGTGGAATACACTCAGGAACTTTTGATGCTTAATACGTCAACAACATATCTCGAAGTGTTGACAGCCAGATCAAGCCTACTGAGCGCTCAGCTCGCCAGTCTGAACGCATGGCATGGCAAAGTGACGGCTTTGATTTCACTCTATCAGTCGGTAGGTGGCGGAAGATAAAACTCACGAAACTAATAATCTAACTAACAATCTAACTTTATGTCTAATATCAGTCCTATGGCATTTGTCCATCCAGAGGCAAAAATCGGGGAAAACGTAACTATTCATCCATTCGTTTATATTGATCGCGATGTCGAGATAGGCGATGGATGCATATTCTGGCCCCATGCGAGCATTCGGGCCGGAGCCAGAATCGGGAATAACTGTCATTTCTATGACGGATGCATCATTGCGGCAACTCCGCAGGATTTCCGTTGGAAAGGTGAGGATAGCTATGTGATAATCGGTGATAACAACACTATAAGAGAGCATGTAATTATAAATCGGAGCATCTACAAGGGTCAAGCCACAAAGATAGGAAATAACAATTTCATCATGGCTGAAAGCCATATAGCTCACGACACGGAAATAGGCAATTCGGTCGTTATTGGCAACTCTGTTATGATAGCCGGCTCATGCAAAATCAATGATTTCGCAATTCTATCATCATGTGCGCTCGTCCATGAGAAATGCGATATAGGAAGATGGACTTTGATTAAAGGAGGTTGCCGTGTCAACGGCCATGTGCCTCCCTTTGTAATCATGGCGCATAATCCTATTTCCTATTTCGGCATCAATGCATTCGTTCTCCGGAAAGGGAAATATACTGAAGATCAGATTGACGAGATCGCCAAGTGCTACCGACATATTTATCAATCTAACACATCACCATATAATGCGATGGTAAGAGTGCGTTCCGATGTGGCCGACAGCGCGGAGAAAGATGAAATCATTCGCTTTATCGAAGGTCATAATCTGAAGCTCGCTGCCCTCAATTTCGATAGAATATAATAGTTTTCAACGATACCTTGTTATATGAGCACCCTGAGTCTTAAAGGAATGGGAGTAGCTTTGATTACCCCGTTTGATTCTGATAAAAATATTGACTACACAGCGCTTGAGCGTATGGTTGAGTTTGTTCTGCAGGGCGATGCCGACTATATTGTCGTTTTGGGAACAACAGGTGAAACCGCCACGCTTTCACAAGATGAAAGAATCATTGTAATACGTTTTGTGATGGAACAAGTCAATGGCAGGGTGCCGTTGATTGCCGGTATGGGGGGAAACTGCACCCATAGCCTTGTGGATGAACTTAAAAAATCAGATTTATCAGGCTATTCCGCGATCCTTTCAGTTGCCCCATTCTATAACAAACCCTCGCAGGAAGGTCTCTACCGACATTTTGAAGCCGTGATCAATGCTTCTCCCCTACCGGTTGTGCTCTACAATGTTCCTGGCCGGACCGGGGTGAACATATCTGCCGAGACAACTCTTAGGCTTGCTGAAAAATATGATAAGGTTATCGGTATAAAGGAGGCCTCGGGCGACTTCAAACAGATTGAAAAAATAATCAATCATAAGCCTGAATCTTTCGCTGTCATTTCCGGTGATGATTCTTTGACATATCCGCTCATTACTTTAGGAGCTGTGGGAGTAATTTCTGTTGTAGGTAATGCATTCCCTAAGAAATTCGGGAAAATGGTCCGACTCTGTCTGGAGGGCCGTTACAATGAGGCGTTGCCCATCCATTATAAATTCTCCCGTTTGTATGACGAGCTGTTTGTGGATGGGAATCCGGCCGGAGTCAAGAGTCTGCTGCATGAAATGGGGCTCATAAAGAATGAACTCCGGCTTCCTCTCGTGCCTACACGAATGGAAACAAGCGAGGAACTGCGTAAAATTTTGTCTGAATTGACGGGAAAGGATTGAAAGGCATTTTCGGATGATTGACAGGGCAACCGTCGAAAGAATTAAAAGCACAGCTGACATAGTCGATGTTGTGGGCGACTATGTGCATCTGATAAGAAGAGGCTCTAATTATATGGGCCTTTGTCCTTTTCATAATGAAAGGACACCATCCTTTTCGGTAAACAAGCAGCGAAATTTTTGTTATTGTTTTTCATGCAAGAAGGGAGGCTCTCCTGTTAATTTCATAATGGAGAAGGAAGGATTGACCTATCATGAGGCTCTCCTTCATCTGGCGAAGAAATATGGAATTGAAGTAGAAGAACAAGAACTTACTGATGAGGAACGCGAACGGCAGTCATTGCGGGAAGCCATGTTCGTTGCCAACGAATGGGCCAAGAACAAGATGGAGCGCGATATGCAGGATACGGATGAAGGTCGCGATGTCGGTCTCCGCTATTTCACGGAACGCGGTGTGACCGATGCGGCCATAAAAGCTTTCCATCTCGGATATGCGCTTGATAATGGTCATGAACTTACGGATGCGGCAAAAAAGGCCGGTTTCCGGATTGAAGTCTTTAAGTCGCTTGGCCTTGTCGGAACATCTCAATCCGGCCGGGATTACGACCGGTTCAGGGGGAGAGTGATTTTCCCTATTCTAAACACATCCGGCAAGGTCATTGCTTTCGGGGGACGTGATCTGAAGGGTGGTCTTGCCAAATATATCAACTCTCCCGAATCAGAGCTTTACAAAAAGAGCAATGAACTTTACGGCATTTTTCAGGCAAAGGCGTCCATAGTAAAAGAAGACAAATGCTTCCTTGTAGAAGGATATATGGACGTCATCGGAATGTGGCAGGCCGGTTTGAAGAATGTGGTGGCTTCTTCGGGAACGGCTTTGACCGATGGTCAGATTGCGATGATTCATCGGTTCACCGAAAATATCACTCTGATATATGATGGCGATGCTGCCGGTATAAAAGCTTCTCTCAGAGGTATAGATATGCTCCTGAGCCATAAACTGAATGTCAAGGTTCTGTTACTCCCCGATGGTGATGATCCCGATTCGTTCGCTGCCAAACATACTCCGGAAGAGTTCCGCCAGTATGTTGCAGAACATGAGACTGACATCATTCGGTATAAAGCCCAGGTGATGCTCCGCTCGGTAAAAGAAGATCCGCAAAACAGAATTACCGCAATTAACAGTGTGGTTGAATCAATCGCACATATTCCTGATCAGGTTGCCCGCGATGTTTATGTTCAGGAGTGCAGTGCAATTCTGGGTATTCCGGAGACCACCATTGCAAAGTCTGTGGCAAGAGTCCGGTTCGGTTTGGTCGAACAAATGAAAAAGGAAAGGTCTCTTAAAAATATTGATTCCGACGCACCTCAGTCTACTAATAGCCCTATCTCCATTAATAATAATGTCTTAACACCAAATGTTGACCTGAGACCTCGTTCTGAGAAAGGGGCGGATCGTACTGCCTTATATCTTCTGGAGAAAGAAGTACTGAAGTATTGCATTCGGTATGCTTTCGTGCCGTTCTGCTCTTACGAAGCATTTGATGAAGAACACCCTGAGGCAAGTCCTGAGATAGTAGATCTGGATGTTATTCAGTATGTTGAAGAAGAACTCATTCAGTCAGAAATGCAATTCTCGGTGCCGGTATTCATCCAAATATTCGACATTATAAAGAATTTAAGATTCGATCTGAACCGACAGTTGGAAACTTACGAAACGGAATTAAATACGAAATACGACGATTTGCTCAAAAAAGGATATGATAAAATCGCCGAATCCGACATGTCGATTCCAAAAATTGAAAAAGCGGAACTTGAACTAAAGAAAGAATTGTCGGAGAGCAGGGAGAATGACCTCAGATTATTTTTAAAAGAATTTGCAGTTAGGGAATTATGCAGTCACGAAGATGACAAGGTAAGGAGAATCGCCACAGAACTCAGTTTTGATAAGCACCATCTTAGTAATATTTATTTAAAAGGGGGATCTTCCGAAACAGAAGAAGAGAAACTCACAGTACTCTTGGTCAGGGCCATAGATGAATGGAAGGATGAGATAATAAATCAGAAAATAAAAGAAGTATATAACAAGCTTAAGGAAATAGCAGAAAGTGATTCAGTAGAAGAAATAAAAGACCTCCAGAATGAACTTGCTTCCTTGATGTCTGTCCGCAAAGAAATGGGCAGAATAATCGGAGACAGAACAATCTCCAACAGAAAAATTTAGCCCCATCCCACAAAGTTTTATTGAAGGCTCTATCCTACAACCCTGCCAAAAGGTTGGCGGATATTTTTATGAATTCTTCTGTCGGGATGTCGTATGGAATCCATTTAATTGTG
Organism: Muribaculaceae bacterium; assembly: GCA_029055345.1. Taxonomy (GTDB): domain Bacteria; phylum Bacteroidota; class Bacteroidia; order Bacteroidales; family Muribaculaceae; genus Lepagella. Next base: position 48,098 of record JAIDDJ010000027.1, read on the forward strand.
ATTCCCCTTTTTTCCATCCCGCGAAACCATGTCATTTGCCGCTTTGCAAATTGGTGAATAGCTATCTCAAGATCATGCACCATCCGGTCGTATGATATTTCTCCAATTAAATGCAACGTCAGGAATTTGTACTCAAGACCATAGTATATTAGATCTTCGGGAGAAATTCCGGAATTGAGAAGATTTCTCACTTCATCAAGCATGCCGTCGTTCAACCTTTGGTGCAGACGCTCCGTAATTCTTCTACGTCTGTCATCGCGGCTTATATCTATGCCTATAACAACGCAGTCAAGAGGAGTCGCTTTCCGGGCATCTATGTTATCGCATTCTTCCGGATGATCTGAATAATATTGTTGGATTTCTATAGCGCGGATGGCTCTTTTTTGAGTATCCACATCGGTCGTGTTATGCAGGCTTTTGTATTGTTGGAGTATGGCAGTCAACTCCTTCAGGGATTTCCCCTCAAGTGAAGCGCGAAGCTCCGGATTTTCAGGCACTCGCGGCAACCGGACACCTGCAAGAGCATTTTCCACATACATGCCGCTTCCACCACATATCACAGCCAACTTCCCGCTGCCTACAATCCTGTCATATACATCATTAAAATCGGTCAGATACCTGTGAAGATTATATTTTTCTCCTGCTTCAGCTATATCGATTAGATGATAGGGAATGTCACCGTATTCTTCCAGATCTTTACCTGTCCCGATTGACATTCCCCTATAGACTTGCCTGGAATCAGCCGAAATAATCTCGCCTCCGAATTCATGACACAACTCTACTGCTCGCCTGGTTTTACCGCTTGCAGTAGGACCGACCACAGCTATCGACTTTGCTGCCATGGATTCTTCTTGTTTGTATCGTTACGACGGGTATGACGCCGGAATTTATCAAACCATTTGCGAATATGGAAGCCCCTCAAATCTGAATTGAACATCGCGATTCGAAGCCACTTGTCATCCTGAAAATCATACTCCTTATCGCGCACTTCTACAAGGTCGAAAGTCGGTCGATAGGATTTAACACGCAGTTTCCTATAACCGTTATCATCGAATATCTTTTGCGTAAGGATGATAGTCGCCATGCGGGAAAGGTCGGTCAGAAAAATCATCGACATCGATTTCGGATGCTTCTGATAGACAAATTTAAGAGTATCGAAATCTATCCATTCACCTTCTATCTCCAGTTCGGGATAGTCCTCCGGCTTCCCGTCAAGGAAATAAAAATAACGAAGTATTCTATGCTTTGTGATATCCTGAGACTTCCGGCCATAGAAGAATCGAAGTTCTCCGGTGTTATATCCGGTCATTCGCCTTATGATGCCATTCACATCCGAAATGGTGATACCATTGACGTTACGTTTTGTCACAAAGGGAGTATCCGTTACGAATTTACCTTTTACATACGGATCTGCGACATGGGTGTTCAGATAAACCTTGTTTCCACAGATAAGGTAAAAACGAAGATATGTCTTTGTGGTCATATCGTTGAGTTCCTCCTCAGTGATGATTTCACCATTTTCTTTCAGGTCAAGATAGATGTTGTAATATCTCGATGCAAAATAGATTTCGTCAATGATAAAGATTATGACATTCGACCATACAAAGATATACCAGTCCCTGTTATTCACATTCGCCCCTTTGAAATAGAAGTAGGCGTAATATATCCAGGTCACTGCCGAGAGCAGGCCGAATATCCAGATAAGGTTCAAAAGTTGAAGTCTTGTCTCTACGTTTAGAATCTCTCCAAGTTTTCCTCTTTCGATTGAAAGACCTTTTGAAATTTTACAATCAATGCAGATTGCGAGCCTGTTCCTCCTTATATATATTATAAGAAGAATAAAGAAACATATCGGGTCGAGAATCAGAACGGGAATATACGGGTCATTGAAGAATGAAAATTCCTTCGGCATCCTTATAAAATCCCATATGTCAAGCACATTCAGAATAATCGATACGAAGGCATAGACAATAATGCAATAGAACATCGCATATGGCACCACCATGCACGAAGACGTGCGTGACACCTTGTTATTATATAGGATCGTATATAGGAATGCGGCTGCCAGAAGGCCGATTATCGGAGAGAAGTAGAAAGGGAAAATTCTCGAAAAGACAAGAGTCAGAATAAGCACAAGGATTCCCACTGAAATATTCTTCCAGAAGGATATTAATTGCGCGCCATTTACTTTCTCGAGATCTTTCATTCCCCGATGTCTTTACTACGGTTAGTATCTAATATATGTTCCGATATCTATTCAGAAGGACGAGTCGTCGGAAAGAGTAGATGCCATCTATATTCTTTACAACTGAAATGGAATATAGTTTTAATATTTAACATATATTTAACGTAGATTTAACATTCACTTCAAGACTGTCCCTAAAAAGTCGACTATTTTCCGATAAAGTTGCGTCCTCGCGCCATCCATTCTCAGACTATGCTCATATCCTGAATAAGCCATCATATCGAATATCTTACCTTCCGCATTCAGCTTCGATGTGTAGCGCAGCGTATTGTAGAAATGGACATTGTCATCACTTGTTCCCGACATAATCAGCAGCCGGGAGTTGACACCGTTCGATTTCAACAAAGCGGAAGAAGAATCATATCCCCTTTCATTCTGCTGAGGGGTCAGCATGTATCGCTCTGTATAGATCGAATCATAAAATCTCCAGTCGGATACAGGAGCCATTGCCACTCCGGCTTTGAACCGACAATCTTTGGAAGCAAGTTCCATAAGCGTCATATAACCGCCATAGCTCCATCCGAAGCAGGCTGTCCGGCTTGAATCAACATACGGCAATCCTGAAAAATAAGCCGCTCCTGCAAGCTGGTCCTCAACTTCAAGATTTCCTAAATCCTTGTAGACACAGGTTGCCCATTTGCGGTCGCGGTTCCCTGTCCCTCGCCCATCAACGGCACATACTACGTAACCTTGCGACGCCAGATAATATGTGCCGTCCATCTTCCAGCTGTTGAGTACAAGCTGGGAGTCTGGACCGTTATACTGATACATCACCAACGGATACTTCTTATTGGGATTAAAGTCAAGAGGCTTGATGATGTAAGCATTCATCTCTTCTCCGATAGCATTCCTTACCTTCAGAAATTCCATCTTAGGCGCCTCTGAATATCTTGAAGCATATTCTGCGTTTGTCTGAAGTGTCTTTAACACCTTGCCCTTATTATTGCAAATGGAATATTGAGGAGGAATGGTTGCAGAATTATATTTCCTCACATAATAGTTAAAATTTGCACTGAAGGCCGCCGATTCGGTTCCTTCAGCTCCATCAAGCATGGAAATATTCCCTTTTGCATCAACGCTGGCTACATTTCTGTTGATCGCGCCATTCTGAGTGGTCTGAACATAATGGAAACCGGTTTTGGAATCCTTTCCGTAATATTGTGTCACATTCCACTCCCCTTTCGTAATTTGCCGAATCAGATTCCCGGCATAATCATATTCATAGAGGTGACGATATCCGCTCCGTTCGCTTCCAATCACGAAGGATGAAGCATAATATTTTACCATCTGATATGCTGCCGGACTCAACCAAGCTTCGGAATCTTCACTGATTACCTGGTGCGCTACCGTAGATCCGGGATTGACCTTGTAAAGTTGGAGTTGGTTCTGGCCACGGTTGAGCACCATAACCATAAGATTCTTCCCCTCGCCGTCAAAATCTATCGCGGGGACATACCCGTCTCCGATATTGATATCCATTTTCTTTATGGTCCGGTTATCGACATTATACGCCAGAACCTCTACCGTCGAATTTGGATAACCTGCCAACGGATACTTATAACTGTATGCCGGCGGATACATCGGTCCGAGAGGATCTTTTGACGAGTAGATTCCATACTCGTCAAAGGAATAGACCGGCACTTTTGATTCATCGAAACGGATGAACGCGAGTGTGCTGTCGTCCGAACTCCAGCGAATGGAACTATCCATACCGAATTCTTCCTCATATGCCCAATCAGGAGCCCCGTAAATCACTTCATTGATTTTTCCATCCTTGGTTATCGCCTTGTCCGATTTATAATCGATATTGGAAATGAAGAGATTATTGTCGCGCATATAGGCCACCATCCTGCCGTCATGGGAAATAGTGGCGCATCTTTGTTTCCCGTCGTTACTCACCTTCGCGAGTGTCGATCGCAAGATATCATATACATAATAATCAGCTATGAATGAATTCCTGTAAATCTTCGAGGTATTGTTCCATATCAGGATCTTCTTTTCGTTGTCGCTTAACTGATACCCGTCGAACGCATCGATTTTTATATCTCCCTTTACGGTATTGACATCGAATAAGGTAGAGATTTTCTCTCCTGTCTTGTAGCTGAATACTTCAATGGCTTTCCCATCATCGGAAACTGCGGTGAAGGAATCTCCGTCATGCATCGGCTGCATATCCTTTATTCCCTTGGGTGCGGTTAACTTCGGACTGCAGTAATCGTCAGCTGTAAGGACAGCGGCTGCGGCCGGAAATAAAGAGACGCCAGCCAGAGAAGTTGCCACCAAGACTTTCTTTATATTCATTGTAGCGATTATTATATTGTTTGATATGACTGAAAACCACACATCCCGGGAATCATCCCGGGATGCAGACATGATATGTTAATCAATAGGAACGTGCGAACAGCACTCGGCGGGCTGAGGGTTTACCGGTTACCATGCATACGCCCGGTGTCGTATCACCATCAAACGGAATGCATCTGATTGTAGCTTTTGTCTCCTCCTTGATTTTTTCTTCAGTTTCCGGAGTGCCATCCCAATGGGCGAGAATGAATACGCCATCCTCTATCTTTTTCTTGAATTCATCATAAGAATCCACGGTGATAGTACGGTCCAATCTGTTTTTAAGCGCTCTTTCGTAGAGACTCTTCTGAATGTCTTCAAGTTCTTTTTCCACGTGGTCCACTATACCCTCGAGCGGCAATGTTTCTTTTTCAAGAGTATCACGCCTCATAAGCTCTACAGTACCCTGCTCAAGATCACGCTGTCCTATTGCAATACGGACGGGAACTCCTTTCACCTCATAATCCGCAAATTTAAAGCCGGGACGCTTGTTATCGGCATCATCATATTTGACGCTGATTCCACGCTTGCGGAATTCTTCGACGAGGGGTTCGACCTTTTCTGAAATCTGCTTCAGCCCTTCATCATTCTTGTATATCGGCACGATCACTACTTGAATGGGAGCCAGCTTTGGAGGAAGCACGAGGCCATTATCATCACTGTGAGTCATGATAAGAGCACCCATCAGACGTGTGGATACACCCCATGATGTTGCCCATACGTACTCCGGTTTATTGTCCTTGTTCATGAATGTCACGTCGAATGCTTTGGCAAAATTCTGCCCGAGGAAATGGGAAGTCCCGCTTTGGAGGGCCTTGCCGTCCTGCATCATCGCCTCGATAGTGAATGTATCAAGCGCTCCCGCAAAACGCTCATTGGCTGTTTTAACTCCTTTGACTACGGGAACAGCCATATAGTTCTCCGCAAAATCGCTGTAGACATCCAGCATCTTTTTGGCCTCTTTCTCCGCCTCTTCTTTCGTGGCATGAGCGGTATGGCCTTCCTGCCATAGAAATTCTGCCGTACGCAGGAACATGCGAGTACGCATCTCCCAACGGAACACGTTAGCCCACTGATTCACCAATATGGGAAGATCACGATAGGAGTGAATCCAATTTTTATATGTATTCCAGATTATAGTCTCTGATGTGGGACGGATAATCAGTTCTTCCTCAAGACGAGCCTCCGGATCGACCACTACTCCATTTCCATCCGGGTCATTTTTAAGACGGTAATGTGTCACTACCGCACACTCCTTTGCAAAGCCTTCCACATGATCGGCTTCCCGGCTCAGAAACGACTTCGGTATAAGAAGAGGGAAATAAGCATTCTGATGACCGGTCGCTTTAAACATATCGTCAAGCTGACGTTGCATCTTTTCCCAGATAGCGTAACCATATGGCTTTATCACCATACAGCCCCTGACTGCTGATTGCTCGGCAAGATCGGCCTTGACTACCAGTTCATTATACCATTGTGAATAATTATCGGAACGTTTTGTGAAATTCTTTAACTCTTTTGCCATGACAGCTATATTATTATTGAAGCAAAATTTTTAATACGTAATATGTTAATCCGGTTTCAGCGAAGGCGGGATGACTCGCGCAGCAACCTCCGGTCGTGAGAGATTCGGTTGTAGGCCATTATGTCGGCGACAAAAGCAATCAATGGCGCTATGATAAGCGAGGACCAAGATACCTGAGCATCATCAAACTGATAATAACCATATGCGCATCCGGCCGCGAGAACTGCCAGCAATATGAGCACCTCAATGAGACACACGCGGGCTTGCAGCCGTAAATCCTTAAATAAGAATATATTGATAAGTGGCAGAAGACTACTTAACAAAGATACCGCAAAGAATAGCCATGTACGACATATATATCCGGACGGAGCGCCTCCTGTCGATTCACCCTCTATCTGAAAACCGAGAGTGGTAAAATTTAGAGTATAGTCCGTAAGCTGCACCTGACCTAATGAAAAGAATGTGAAAATTCCCATCATTACTGCAGCTATTAGAAGTAAGACTGATTGCCAGCGTTGGATTACCATTTCTTAAATTTTTTGATGAAACAAATATAAATCCCCGGATTCGGCGATTCCGATTGCAAATTTAGTGATTTTTTTAATTTTTGAAGTAATAAAGAGTGATTTTATTTTGAGATTGCCTTTGTTTTTGGTAACTTCGCGAATCCAACAGATACATAAGCCCAATATGAGCTCATCATCAAAAACACCTACGCAGTTCGGTGACGTAGTCAAGCTATGCCGTTCGGTCTATGAGAAGAAGATGGCTGATTATGGCACTTCCTGGCGCATAATGCGCCCCTCAAGCCTTACTGACCAGATATATATCAAGGCTAAGCGCATTCGCACCCTTGAAGAAATGGGAGAAAATCAAGCCAAAGTCAATGAAGGTATCGAACCCGAATTTATAGGTATAGTGAATTATTGCGCTATGGCGCTGATTCAACTTGAAAAAGGCACCGGAAATTCACTTTCCGAGAAGGAGGCTTTGGAGGCGTATGATAAGGCTATTAAGTCTGCCACATCGCTGATGCTCAACAAGAATCATGATTACGATGAAGCTTGGAGGGAAATGAGAGTTAGCAGTTTTACTGATATAATTCTCCAAAAACTTCTAAGAACCAAGGAAATTGAGTCGCATCATGGCAAGACTATCGTTTCGGAAGGTGTCGATGCCAACTATATGGACATGATCAACTATGCAATCTTCGCCCTCATCAAACTGCGTTTCGAATGAATCGCAAAAATCCACGATGTTAAAGAAAGGCGTGGAGCCAATCTATCTTTTAATCACATGGCTATGCCGGATAATCTTCGGCTCGGTCTTCATTTTTTCGGGATTCGTCAAGGCTGTAGACCCTTGGGGCACGTATTATAAGGTCAACGAATATCTCGAAGCAATGGGCATGCATTTCGTGCCGGGGCTGGTCCTGACATTTGCTTTCGCCCTGTTCTCTCTCGAATTTCTCATTGGAGTCTTCATTCTTCTCGGCTGTTACAGAAGAGGTGCCCCTGTGATGGGGACAATATTTATGGCCATAATGCTTCCCCTGACATTATGGATAGCTATTAAGGATCCTGTGCCCGATTGTGGCTGCTTCGGTGATGCTCTGATTCTATCGAATTGGGCTACTTTCTGGAAGAACATGGCCCTTACTGCCATGATTATCTGGCTGCTTAAATTCGATAAGAAAACGTATGCTCTTGTTGGCCCCGCTTTGCAATGGGTGCTTTTCATAGTATCCATAGGCTTTATATTGATGATAAGCATCCGGGGATATGTCCGCCAGCCGATGTTTGATTTCAGACCTTATCCGGTGGGAAGCGAACTTGTGTCTGAGGCGAATGAAGAAGATGGGCCTCACTATGTGTTCGTTTATGCCAAAGATGGAGCAGCCAAGGAATTCGGTGAGGATGATGAGTTGCCGGATGAAGATGACGGTTGGGAATTTATCGAACGTAAGGAAATTCCCGACAATTCGACTGCCGATAAAGATAAAAAGCTCAATAAAAATTTCAGGATATGGGATAAGTCCGGCTCGCAGGACCTTACGGATATACTACTTGCCATGGATAATAAATTGCTTCTCATGACAATGCCTGACCTTGCAAGCGTCTCCCCTGCTACCACCTGGAAAATCAATTCTCTCTATGACTTGGCCATCGAGAATGATGTGCGCATGATCGGAGTTGTTTCGGGGAGCTCGGAAATTATCAAGGAATGGGAAGACCTCTCAATGCCTCAATATGATATTTTTATTGCAGACGACACTTCAATAAAGGAAGTGGTTAGAGGCAATCCGGGGGTGGTTTATGTTGAAGATAATGAAATTAAATGGAAATCTACACTCGATGCTCTTGATATTGAGGCTCTTGCCGACAAGAAGACACGGACCAACGAGGTAGAAGTTATGAATTCCGGCCCTTATAGAGCCAATGTATGGATTTCTATGTATGTCATTATCACAGTTATGCTGATAGCCCTTTCGCTGCTCCCGAAGTTGTGTAATGTATATACGAGCAGGCGTGCCAACCGCTTACATATCACTGATGATGATATGGTTCACCCCTTAGAATAGTCATTCCCCGATAGATCTGTTCGATAAAGAATAATCTCACCATTTCGTGATTGAACGTCATTCGAGAAAGAGATAACTTTGTATCCGCGCGCGTATATACTGCTTCCGAGAAACCATAGGGACCTCCTACAACGAACACTATACGTTTCTTTCCTAATATCATCAGTTTCTCGAGGTAGCCAGCAAATTCCATCGAGGTATATTCCTTTCCATTCTCATCGAGAAGGACCATATAATCGGAAGAGCTGGTCTTGTCAAGGATAAGCTCTCCTTCTTTTTGCTTTTGCTGTAATTCGGATGACACCTTGGCTTTCAAGTCGGGTAATTCGATAATGCTGAAGTTAATATATCTTTTAAGCCTTTTGTTATACTCTTCAATTCCCGATTTCACAAATGGAATTGAGGTCTTTCCTATGGTCATCAGCGCTATTTCCATCTTTTTCTGATATTTCTATAAGAATTACACCGGTTGAGACATTTTCGGATAATATTCTTTCCATTATGAATAATGGAAAGAATATTATCCGAACTACTCCGGTTAATAAAATAACGGCGGAAATGAAATAATTCATATCCGCCGTCAAATTATATGAGTTGTGTCAGATTATTCCTGTACGCCCTGAAGAACTATTTCAATATGGTTTTTACCATTATAGAGCGACTTCATGAAAGCGTTCAACTCTGCGAGTGTCAGGTTCTCAATTGCAGCACGATGGTTGCTGATATTGTCGATTCCGTTCTCGTAACGCATCAGGTTGCTTGACCAGTAATTGTTTGAACGGACCTGAATATCATACTGCTTGAGGGCCGCTTCCTTCACTTTATTGAAGTTCTTTTCATCAGCTCCCTCGTTAAGGAGTTTCAAGAGTTCATCATTGGCACGCTTGATGAGCTTCTCCTGCATCTGATCGTTGGTCTGGAACACATATATGAGTTCCCACGCCTTGGTCCAGTCGTTCATCTGTGCATAAGCCGACGGGCTGTATGTGCCACCCTCTTCCTCACGGAGAGTATCAGTATAGATATTACCGAGGATATCGCCGATAAGATCTATTTTAACTGAATTCTCGATGTTAGGTGCTACATTGTTGTCATGGATGTTGACATATACCAATGTAGAAGGAGCAGACATTGGGAAAGGTTTGAATTCCTTTACAATGCCATCAACGAGGGCGATCGAACTTACATCCTTTACACCGGCTTCTGTCTTGGAAACAGGAAGTGAAGCGATATATTGCTCGAGAAGCGGTTTAAGAGTCTCGACATCAACATTGCCGACAAACTGGAATGTATATTCTGCCGGATTTGCGAGGGCATCCTTAAGAATCTGGAATTCACGATCGTAATTGGCTGTGTTGAGAAGTTCGAGGGTCGTGGCCTGCATCAGCGGATTATTGCCATAAGCAGTGCTGCGGATCAACTTGCCGAACACCTGCTGCTGGTTCTTGTCAAAGTTTGCAAGATAAGTCTTGAATTTATCTATCTCCACGTTATATGCTTCTGCGTCCGGGTTGAGCTGAGTAAACGTAGAATATATAAGTTGCATCAAAGTGGGAAGATCCTTCACTGTTGATGTGCCGTCAAGAAGGGTAAGCTTTGTTCCTACTTCGAAACCGAGTTTAACTTTCTTACCGGCGAGCCATTTTTCAAGCTGCGTATGATTGAACTGGCCCTGCTTGCTGTATTCATATGCATCACCAGCCATTAATACATTCGCACCATCCTCTTTCGGATAGGAAACCTTACCACCATTCCTGTATGCGGCGAACTGAATCTCATCCTGTTTGAAGTCAGTGGTTTTAACAAGAACCTTTATGCCGTTTGAAAGAGTGATGACTTTGGTATCGAATTTACCGTCGGCTACATTACTGACCTTACCCGGGGCAGGCATGTTAGCAATCAGAGGATCGGTGATTACTTCTTCCACATATGCTTCATACTCGGCATTGAGGGCGTTGTTCATCGCTCCGACCATCTCTTCTTTGGTAATAACCGTCATGTTGTCTGTTTCAGGCTGTCCAACGACGATTACCTGATTATTAGGTGTCAGAATCTCTCCGGCCATCTGGTTGTATGCCTCCAAAGGAATTGATTGGAGGAGCATCTGGGCCATCTGGTATTCAACTTCTGCTCCGGGGGCAGGCTGATTATCAATGAAGTGACGGATAATCTTTTGTGCCACAGCGTTGCTATTGGTAGTGTTGCGCTCGTTATATGCCTTCTCGAAATTAGCAAGAAGCACGTCACGAGCTCTTACAAGTTCTGACTGAGCGAAGCCGGTTTTGCATGCACGTGCGATTATGCCCATCGCATCATCAAATGCAGCCTTGATATCATTGGCACTCTTGGCAAGAATCTCGACTGTAAAGGCAGCCTTTGTCTTGGATACGAAAAAGTCCCCGAACTCTACTGAGGCCTGAGCATACTTACAGTCGGCATTCTTTGCATAATCGTTCAGACGATCGTTGATCATCTGGCAAAGGATTTCCTCTATGACTTTAGTCTGGGCAAAATTCTCGATTGAATTCCTGACTTCGAATGGAGTCTGGTCAGATTTGAATGCAACAAGGATCAGAGGGAACTGCAATTCTTTATCTTTGAAATATGCATAGATAGGATCCTGATTGTCGGAAACATTCGGATAGAGACGTTCAGCTGCATTTTCCGGCATCGGTATCGGAGAGAACATTTCCACAACCTTCTTCTCCATTGCATCTACGTCTATGTCACCGACAATGACTATGCCTTGCTGGTCAGGACGATACCATTTATGATAATAATCGCGGATCACCTGCGGTGGGAAATTTCTCACAACTTCCATTTTGCCGATAGGCATCTGCTGATATTGATATTCCTCATATACCACTGGGAGCATCGCCTCATACATTCGCTGCATAGCGTTGTTACGGCCACGCCACTCTTCTTCGATCACTCCGCGCTCGGCATTGATTTCATCTTCCTCAAGAAGTATGCTTCCGCTCCAGTCGTGAAGAACAAGAAGAACGCTATCCATCAAAGCCTGATCTGTAGTGGGGACATTATTGATTCGGTAGACCGTCTCATCAAATGATGTGTAAGCATTAATGTCGGCCCCGAATCTTATGCCTTTCGACTGAAGATAGTTGAGCATGTTCTTGCCGGGATAATTCTTTGTCCCGTTGAAAGCCATATGCTCCAGGAAGTGTGCAAGACCAAGCTGATCCTGGTTCTCCAAAGTCGAACCCACTTTCTGAGCAATGTAGAAATTCACGCGTTCCTTTGGCTCCTCATTGTGCATGATATAATAGTTGAGCCCGTTGGGAAGCGTGCCGTGCTTCACCGCCGGATTCAAAGGAAGAGGAGTCTGTGCACCTGCAAACATTGCTGTTGTCATCAGCAGTGAGGCGCAGAAAAACTTCTTTAACATAAATAATTATTTTAGGGTTAGTAGTATTTCTATAATGCAGATTTAATTCCGTAACTGCCTTTAAAAGCGCTTTGAAATAGTGGAGCTTCTAAATTTCATTGTTTAATTTACAAAAGTAAGAAATATTTCTCATAATAAGACTTAAAAAAAGATAAAAATGTGACAGCAGAATATGAAAATTTTTTAAATAACCATGAAGACCGCTTCCAATTTTATGGGAAGGGTTCTAAAGAAAGCACACGGAAAAACAATAATACCACGTTTTGGGGCCGGCCCAAAAATCTTTGGAAAACGATAAGCATATACATGAGGCAAAAATTATCGGGCCATAAGGATGGTTTAATTGATTTTTTTATTAAATTTGCATTCAGAAATCAGAAATAATATCCCCATGAGCGATGCGCTTGTCATAATCCCTACGTATAATGAGATTGAAAACATCGGTAATATTATCGATGCCGTAATGGAATTGGACGATAAGTTTGATTTGCTCGTGATTGATGATGCCTCGCCCGATGGCACTCAGGAAGCTGTAAAGGAGAAAATCGGCCAATATGGAGACAGAGTCCACATGGAGACACGCACCGGCAAACTCGGATTGGGAACTGCCTATATTCTTGGATTCAAGTGGGCTCTTGAACGGGGGTATGATTACGTAATCGAAATGGATGCGGATTTTTCCCACAACCCGGCTGATCTTCCGAAACTTTACCACGAATGTAAGAACAAAAAAGCTGATATGGCTATCGGTTCAAGATATATTTCCGGAGTCAATGTGGTCAACTGGCCTATGGGGCGCGTCCTTATGTCTTACTTCGCTTCCGTTTATGTCAGATTGATTACCGGAATGCCACTCAGGGATTCAACTGCCGGCTTCGTCTGCTATAAAGCCGAAGTGCTTCGCGAGCTTAACCTGGATAAAATACGCTTTAAGGGCTATGCATTCCAGATTGAAATGAAATTCAAGACATATTTCAAGAAATTCAAGATTGTGGAGGTGCCCATCGTTTTCGTCAACCGTCAACTCGGAACCTCGAAAATGAATTCAAGCATATTCGGCGAAGCGATATTTGGAGTCATTTCTCTGAAATTGAGGAGTATATTCGGAAAGAAGAATTTTTGCTGATACCGGGAAAGTCTGAACCTTAACTCTGATCATAACGGATGGACATAAAGAAATTACTGATAAGGTCAGCCTCAGGGCTTGTCTATTGTGCGCTAATAGTCGGTTGCATTATATGGGGAGAAACCGGGGTTCTTATTCTCGCATGTCTTTTCTCTATCCTCGGGTGTCTGGAATTTTCCAAGTTGATACGCGGGTCTGAAAGCCGTTTCAGACCAGAAATAGCCCTTGACATTCTCGGATGTATTGCCCTAAGCATGAGCTATATGGGGCTCCCACTGCTGATATGGGCCCTCATCATTATGGCGAGATTTATCCTTCAATTATACGATAAGGAGGTCAATCCGCTTCGCTCACTCAGCGATTCGATGCTCGGTCAAATATATATCGGTTTCCCGATGTGCGTAATGACAGGTATAGCGTATTTCTTCAATCCGATGATGTTGCTTCCGGTATTTTTCCTCATATGGATAAATGACACAGGAGCATTCCTGGTAGGGAGCTCCTGTGGACGTCACCGCTTGTTTGAGCGAATATCACCCAAGAAATCCTGGGAAGGATTCTTCGGCGGCCTGATTTTCTGCATCGCAGCCTCAATTCTCTTCTATTATTTCTGCAATGATTATTTCAAACTGACCACTATCCACGCTAATCTTGCCATTTGGATAGGTCTTGGAGTAATAGTATCGGTTTTCGGCACGTGGGGAGACTTGATAGAATCAATGTTCAAGCGTAATCAACATGTAAAAGATTCAGGTCATCTGATTCCCGGTCACGGTGGAATCCTCGACCGAATAGATTCTTTATTACTCGTTTTGCCGGCTACAGCAATTTATTTCCTCCTTATTCTTTTCTTCTGAATTATTCTGCATCCCGATGGTGATATCACTATATCCATCGGGACATCATGTTCTTCAGCCGGTATGACTTCCACAACTTGGAAATCGAATGCCACACCTACTTTTGTGGCACTCGTCGAAGCGAGAAGTCTGTCATAAAATCCTTTCCCTCTTCCGAGTCTGTTTCCATTTTTGTCATAAGCCACAGCTGGCACAACTACAAGTTCTATTTCTCCTGCATCAACAGTATCAAGTCCCGTTGGCTCCTCAATGTGAAAGGCTCCCAGTTCAAGACGACTCTCCTCATAGGGAAGAATTTCAAGATTGACGCCATTAACCCGGGGCAAATAGAATTTCTTCCGTCCTGTCCATTTCTTCAGGAAGCCATGCGTCGGAAGCTCATCCGGAAGCGAGTGATACATCAATATCTTTTCCGCAAGCAAGAAGGCGGCTGAATGCTCGAGAATTTCAAACACTTTGTCGGCAGCTGCCTGCTTTTCCGAATCAAGCAGCATTGCCTTCATCGATTTTATTTTCCTTCTTATCTCATGTTTTTCCATAATATCGTGAAGTCGTTTTGAATCTTTTTAATGGATAATGCTCCAATCAGATAATTATAATTCCGAACGTATGAATATTAAAGATGTCAATATAGCATACATCAGAAAAATTAACTATGAGAACGCATTACCCGCGTTCCCATAGTTATAACGCTTATCCATTCTTAATAGTTAGGATTCTTCTATAAAATTTCGATGAAGCGGGCATTTTCGTATTAAACTGGAAATGGTAACCAAGATCGGGCCAAATTCTCTACTTATACGATTTGACCCCGGCCCGCAATTTATATTGGGGCCCGGGGTCAATATCCATCTGTTATAATTCCTTTTATATGTCAATAAATGATCTATTTCCCGGAACTACCCTTTAGCTCATCAAGTGCTTGATCAAGAGTCTTATCTCTCCTGTTGAATATTTGAATGGAAGCGTCATAGCCTACCAGATCACGGGCGATGAATGCTTTGAGTGTATTCAACAGCAGACCTTTCGATTTATTTATATAGTACCAGCGAGCCGGCACGCCTGAAGAGGCGGCAAATTCCACAAACGCCGTTAACAAAGCGTTGTCACGCGGGATTATTCTTTCAAGCTGTTCGAGAGTTTTGTTACCCTTCATCATTGGGCGATAAGTTTCCGCAATTTCACGGGCAAACTTCTGAATAAGTCCGTGATTGGAAACCTCTATATAATACGATGTATACTCCGTGGTATCCTCCGGCACGAAAATATCGGGCATAATGCCGCCTCCTCCATAAACTTCACGCCCTCCGACAGTATGGTAAATCTTGCTCTTGTCAAGCTTCACACTGTCGCGCGAATAAAATTCTCCATGATTGTAGCGGTCAACAATGTCAAGTTCATATTTGCCATCTTTCCCTCGGGTATACTCTTTTTGAATCGATCTTCCGGATGGTATGTAGTATCGCGCCACAGTCAGCCTTATGGCCGAACTGTCGGGAAGATTTATCTGATTCTGAACAAGCCCCTTGCCGAAAGTGCGTCTTCCCACCACAACACCTCGGTCGTTATCCTGAATGGCACCGGCAAATATTTCTGAAGCGGAGGCTGAATATTCATTCGTAATTACCGCTATTTCGGAGTTTTGGAAATGACCCGAACCATCGCTCACTGCATAGGTCTCGTTCTCTTTGGTGCGCCCTTTCGTATAAACTATTGTGCGACCGGCAGGCAAGAATTCATTAGCCATGTAGATTGCCTGATCCATAAAACCTCCTGAATTGCCACGAAGATCTATCACAAATTTAGATGCTCCTTTGGAGGCGAGAGTGTTGAGCGCATCTATAAATTCATTATAGGTGTTTCGCGCGAACTTTGACACTTTCAGATAGCCGATACTGTCGCTGATCATATAAACCGCATCCACGCTGTTGGTAGGAATTATTCCTCTTGTTATCTCATAAGTCAGGGGCTTGGCCGATGATTTGCGTTTTATCTTGACCTTGACTTTAGTTCCTTCCTTCCCTCTCAAAGTCTTGAATACATGGTCGGAAGTTATTGAGTCTCCGGTCAATGGCTTTCCATCGGCCTCCAATATCATATCTCCCGCTAATAGACCTACATTTTCAGATGGTCCACCGGCTACTACCTCTATGACATTGACAGTGTCATTGACCAGCTGGAACATCACGCCGACACCTCCGAATGAACTTTCAAGGTCATCATTTGTGGCCTGAAGCTCCGATGCCGGTATGTAGACCGAATGCGGATCAAGCATGGCAAGAATCTCCGGTATGGTCTTATCCAGAAGACTATCGGTGTCTATCTCATCCACATATTGAGATTTGATAAGACTCATCACCATCCTTATTTTTTCCTCTTCCGGAGTCAGACTGCTCTTAGAAACCTGTTTACCTATGAAAAAGCCGCCGATTATTCCCACTGCAAGAACAATGGGAATAAACACAGCCGTAAGATTAATTGATTTTTTCATTTTACCTTTAGACCTCCATTACCTGTTGAAATCTACGACTATAAAGGGAGGTGAACCACTTCCACTCCGGCTTTCTCCAAAAGCTCCAGACCATCAGTGATTCTGTACAAATCAGAAAATACCACTCGGTTAATACCTGCCTGTATAATCAGCTTCGAGCATTCCATGCAGGGACTTGTGGTCACATAAAGAGTGCTTCCTTCGCTGGAATTATTGCTACGCGCCACTTTTGTAATCGCATTCGCCTCGGCATGGAGTACATATGGCAGTGTCACGCCCTCCACACTCTCACATACGTTGGGAAATCCGGAAGGCGTCCCGTTATAACCATCTGATATAATCATCTTGTCCTTCACCAGAAGAGCCCCTACCTTCCTGCGTTCGCAATATGAATTCTCGCTCCATATGGAAGCCATTCTCAAATAGCGTCGATCAAGAATTTCCTGTTTGTTCTCCATTTCTTACAGTTCGTCATTATCCATAAGGAATCTTTCAGCGTCCATTGCCGCGCGACAACCTGTTCCTGCCGATGTCACGGCCTGCCGGTAAATAGGATCCGCGCAGTCGCCGGCCGCGAATACTCCGGCTATATTTGTTGCTGTTGTGGGTGCATCTGTCCAGATATATCCTTCCTCGTTCATCTTCAGATACTTCTTGAAGACATCCGTATTCGGCTTGTGACCTATGGCAAGGAAAAATCCGTCAATGGCTATATCGAATTTCTCTTCTTTGTCCGTTCCCATATTTCTGACGATGTGAGCACCTTCAACTCCATCTTCACCAAATAGACCTATCGTGTTGCACAGGAACAAGATCTCTATGTTTTCTCTTTCTCTGACTCTGTTCTGCATAACGGTGGAAGCTCTGAGATAATCTTTGCGGACTATCATGTAGACCTTCTTGCATATGGTCGAAAGGTAAAGGGCTTCCTCGCAGGCGGTATCTCCACCACCGACTACGGCTACGGTCCGGTTTCTATAGAAGAATCCGTCGCACGTGGCGCAGGCACTTACGCCGAGTCCGTTATATTTCACCTCATCATCAAGGCCAAGATATTTAGCAGAAGCCCCGGTGGCAATAATCACGCTCTCAGCCACATAGCGGTCTCCCCGGTCGTCGGTACATACGTAAGGACGTTTGGAAAAATCCACCTCCGTAATAAGACGGCTGATGACACGCGCCCCGAATCTTTCCGCCTGCGACCTCAGATCTTTCATCATCTGGATTCCCTGAACGCCGGCCGGATACCCGGGGAAATTCTCTATTTCCGTTGTCTGCGTAAGCTGGCCTCCCGGTTGTGGCCCCTCCAATACTATCGGTTTTAAATTGCCTCTTGATGCATATATGGCCGCTGTATATCCCGCAGGCCCCGATCCTATTATCAATACTCTGGTCTTAATTTCTTCCATATCCTTGTCTTTATTGATGGATAAATCCTTTTTTATATTGCAAACCCGCCAACAACGGATTTACCTCTATCATACTAACACTTAATTTAAAAAATTTATCGTGTTATTTCCTTTTGATGCCCCGGCATTAGAGCGCGTCCCCGAAATTTTAAGGGACGCGCTCTAAGAAATTTCAGTAGATGGAGCCATCGCTTTTCATCTTAAATCTACAAGCTCATAATCCTTCAACGTTGAAACCGGACATTGGAATATCGTTGCCGGGTTGACTGTCTTCAGAGATAATGCCGTCACATATATGGTTGTCACATTATCCTTACGGTCGCGTATGATGAATCGCTCGGGAAGCAACGTTTTCTTATTCAAGGCCACTTCAACCGCCTTTATGCCATCCTTCGTATTTCTGGGATTAAGGACAACAAGATAGCTCTCATTATCCTTCCTCTTGGAAAATCCGACTCTATATTTTGCTTTAAAAGAATCCATATATGCGAATGGATTGACTTCTTTGACCTCGCTTTGTGTCGGATTCACCAATGTTATCTCCTTTGACTTTGAATTGGAAGTCCACATGCTCTTTCCATCATACCATGTTTTTGACACTGGCGTATCAAGCACGAATTTGCGACCCGTAGATTTGAATGTACCGTCAAGCGTGTTCCCCGAATTTTCTATCTTAAATTTACAATTTACCGATGCTGCGCCGTTTATTTTCGCAACAGCTTTGTCAAGTACTGATAAAGCTGTCTGTGCCGAACAGTATATACCTGTTATACAGACACATACTAAACTGACTAAATATCTGAGTTTAAATTGCATAAGTCTTTTTGTAAATAAATCTTTATTTCTCGTGCTTATCTCAAAGCGTTGCCAGATAATCCTCAAGTTCCATAGGAGTCATAAGCAAAACCCTGGGTTTTCCTCCCTGAGCCGGACCTACGATTCCCGCCTTTTCAAGCTGGTCCATGATTCGGCCGGCTCTGTTAAATCCTATCTCGAAATGGCGTTGCACAGCCGAAGTGGATGCTTTTCCGGTCTTGACTATAGCACGAGCTACTTCCACAAACAATGCATCCCTGTCACCTACCGGACCATTCTGCGACTCCCCGAGACTATCGCCGTTATCTATATTCGGTTCCGGTAATAGATATACCCCTTGTGGGTATGGTTGATGCTCTATATATTCGCAAATTGCAGCCACTTCAGGTGTATCTATGAAGGCACATTGCACACGTACCATTTCAGAATTATTGAAAATCAGCATATCGCCTCGGCCTATTAGCTGCTGAGCCCCCGGAGTATCAAGAATCGTCTTGGAGTCGACCCCTGAAGTAACCTTAAAGGATATTCGGGCAGGGAAATTCGCCTTGATAATACCTGTAATTACATTGGTAGAAGGTCGCTGCGTCGCTATGATGACGTGCATTCCCACGGCTCGCGCTTTCTGGGCAAGACGCGCGATGGGCATCTCAACGTTATTGCCGAGCACCATTTTCAAATCACCGAACTCATCTACCACTACCACTATGTAGGGAAGGAACCGATGACCTTTGCCCGGATTAAGCACACCCTCCCTTATCTTCCGGTTATATTCTTCGATATTGCGCGTTTCTGCCGCTTTCAGAAGGCTGTAGCGCTGCTCCATCTCGATACATAAAGAATTCAGGGTTGCCTCCACCTTCGACATCTCCGTGATGACCGGCTCTTCTTCCTCTCCGGGAATCGATGCAAGATAATAGTTCTTTAGCTTGTTATACAGGCTGAACTCTACTTGCTTCGGGTCAATCATCACAAATTTAAGTTCATGCGGTGCTTTGCAATAAAGCAACGATGCTATGATAGCATTCAAACCTACCGATTTACCCTGACCGGTTGCTCCTGCCACAAGCAAATGGGGCATTTTGGCAAGATCAGCGATATACACATCATTTGAAATAGTGGAACCAAGCGCAACCGGCAATTCATACCGCGAATTCTGATATTTGTTGGAATTGATGATGGTGCGCATCGATACTGTCTGCTTGTCCTTGTTGGCGACCTCGATTCCGACTGTACCTTTCCCCGGAATCGGAGCGATGATTCGAACGCCGGTTGCCGACAGACTCAACGCTATATCATCTACAAGACTCCTGATTTTGGCAATCTTTACACCGGTATCAGGCACTATTTCATAAAGTGTTACTGTGGGACCCACAGTCGCTTCTATCTGGGTAATCGGAATCCCGAAATCAAGCAACGTCTTCTCAATCTTGCGTTTGTTTTCAGCTTGCTCCTCTACGTCAACGCTTACTTTGGTAACGCCCTGACGAAGCAAATCGAACGGTGGGAACTTATAACGCTGCTCTTCATAATGCACAATATCGGGCTTGAATCTCGAATTTCCGCTTTGGCCTATGGAATTCACATTGACCACCATTGATTCCTGCTTTTCTTCTTCGGTGGAGGTGTCCTCGGCAGCTCCTGACGACTTTTCCGCATTTCTATCGCCGGGATTAGCATCCGGATTATCTTCATCTGAAGAAGCTGACGCATCCGGAATTATTTCATCCCCCACTTTCTCCCCTTCTAAATAGTCATCCTCTCTTTCATATAAATGATTGTCAAGAGGTTTCATGATATCTTCAGGCATGCGGTTATCTGCAGGATTCTGACTCTCATCTGAATCTGTCCCTATAGTAGGCTCTTTATACTCCGTGACCCTTGTGTCAATATCTTCTGTGACATTTGTATCAATTCCCTTTGACGTCAATTCTCCGGAAATTGAAGTATCGGAGTTATCCCTCAGTGCAAGTCCGGGAACAGGTTCTTCATCCTCCGGCAATTCATAAATACCGGCATCAGTAGTCGAAAACTCAAGATGCTCATCCTCGTTATCATATATCGAAACTGTACTCTCCCCATCTGTCTCTCCGGCTGCTCTCAATTCGTCCTGTTCGGTCTGCTCCTGAACGCGTCGCAACTCTTCCTCACGGGCGAGACGGGCAGCCTTCTCTTCTGCAGCAATTTTTCGCTTGAGATCATGCTTGCGTTTAGTCCGTATAATCCAGTTCACCAAATCTCGAAGACAAATCACAATAAAGAGCGCGAGCATAAATATGCTCAACAATACCGCCCCGATGCTTCCGATGAAATGAATGATGAACTCATTTACATACGTGCCGTGATATCCTCCCCAGTTCACCGGTGTATGCACACTATAAGTGATAAGTCCGATTATTAGCGACACGGTGATCAACGCCACCAGACACTTGATGGTAAATGAGAGGGTATTGAATTTTGGCCGTCCAACCAATATTTTCAAGGATATGGCTCCGGTCCAAATGATTATTACGAGTGCCCCGAGACCGAACCCTTCGTTTATTAGAAATTCAGCAAGACGTGCTCCACCTTCTCCCCCGGCATTGGCGATATCTTTGGCCTCTCCTATGGAGGTCGCTAATTTTGACTGATCAAGTATGCAGGTATTGAAATAACTAACGAAGGAGACCGCAAGATATATCGTGATGCACCCCATGAAGATGCCCCAAAGTATACGTGCATACGGACTTCTGAACCAATCTACAGTCTTTCTGAACAAGGATTCTTTTGCAACGGAGTTTTTCTCCTTTTCGACAGTTTTATTTTCCTTTTTCGGACGTTGCTTCGTTGGCTTTTGTTTGGAAGGCCTCTGTCGGCGTTCAGGAACTTTCTTTTCTTCCTGAACTGCGGTTTCCAACGGAAGTGATTCTTCGGTGTAATTTATTTCGGGATTATAATTATCGTACTTCGGCATATGATGCTGGTGAGGGTTACAATTTACAACTGCAAATTTAAAAAAAAACTCTGAATTCATCGGTAAAATCTGCGATGAAATTCAATATTTCTTCCTGATATACTTTCTATAAATTTTCTCACAAGATCTTTATTCTTTAATTTGAAAATTTATCAAATTGAAGACCCTCCGATTGACGTAATCGAAAGGTCTTAAATTAAAAGCATTTTTATGTCTGCACATACATTCTGAATTCAGCAGCACTGCATAATTTCATAATGTGTTATTTTAATTTCGATTCGACTCGCGCACTGAATCAACAGGGAGCTCTCCCTTGGTCTCTTCTGACTCTTTGACTTCTGCGTTATCCGGATTTCCGGGCCCGCGGACCTCTATGGAATCTGTTTTTGCTGTTGTAGTAACTGTATCCTTGGGTGCATTCGGATCGAACTTTTCGGGATTGACCTTCAAAGCTTTTTCAGCTTCCGACATAGCATATTTTTCTGCAGTGGGGAAATAAGCGATATCATAGCCCTCTTCGCGGTTGACTGCCCTGTCACGTTTGCCCGGAAGCACGATTACAGGCATACCACGTTCCACAAGATCGAAGAGTTCCATTATATTCTCATTTGTGATTCTTATGCATCCATGGCTTACCCTGTGTCCTATCGACCATGGGGAACCGGTGCCATGAATACCTATCTGCATCGATATCGGGGTTCGGATACGCAGAAACCGAGGACCAAACTGACCTTTCTTTTTAGATGTGTGTCCGTCATCGTCAGTAAATAGCCAATCTGTGCTGTCATATTTGCCTTCGATTGAAAAGAATCCCTCCGGTGTGCGGGAATCGGCTTTCATATGCTTGGTACCATAATTCTTGGCGCAAGCCATCCCATATTCTTTAAGGGTTTGCCCATATTTATCATAAAGCAACACTCTCATACTTGCTTTGTCTACGACAATGAATGATGAATATGTCTCCAACTCAGATAGCAACTTGTTAGCATATTTTGGCGCGAACCTTGCCATGACGGGAATTATACCCCCGTTATATAAAGCTGCATCGGGCTTATTCCGAATGAATTCAAGAATTTCATTAGTCCCGGTAAAGGAATAATTAACTTTTGGTTCTTCAACCGGTTCTTCCACCACTATTAATGAATCAATTGAATCAACCTGGATGGATTGCATGAGCGAGTCGGAATCTGATTCCGATGACGAACCCTTACCCGCACACGAGGTGAAGAGCGATGGAATGGAGCTGAACGCCATGACCGTCAGTACGCATCCTATTGTTATTTTCATTCTTAAAAATTTGTAAGTGCTTACAAGAAATCACAAAATTATAAAAAAATGCTGAACTATTCAAATTCTTTCCATAAGCATTGATGATTCATAGGCATAGGCAATTAGCGTATACAGCAATTAAAATTTTGTTGCATGCGTACTTTATTAGCGTATCGCTTCAAAATCGCTCAGATATATTTCTGACAATCGCATAAAAAAGGAGAAGGACTTTTCAGACCCTCTCCCTTTTCTTTCATTTATATTGTCCTTATCGAATCACTTCCTTGGTTACTTTATTACCACGGCGAACGATATAAACACCTGCTTCGGGATTGTCTACTTTCACACCCTGAAGTGTGAAATATTCAGGTGCGCCATCTACAGCATCAGCAATATTAATTGAATTGTTTAATCCGGTGCCGGTTCCGATTTTACCAATCCTTGCCGGGCTATATTTCAAGATATCCTCATCTTCTTTTTCCATAGAAGAGCTATCATCCTGGGAATATGGTTCGGAAGCTTTATCGAAGAACTCCGGATCGTAAGGCGTTCCACCTATGCCTGAACTGCCATATACATCAATATACTGCACTCCGATACCGGTATTTTCAATATAATCCTTAGAGATACCGAGCATGCTAAGTGGGAACTTAAATTCGTAGAATGTATGTGCCGAATCTGCAACATCACCGCGCATATCTACCCAACCGGTATTGCCGGTAAGAGGTTCAGGAGTAGCACCCCACACGAGAGGCTGCGCCCAAATCTTATCTATCGAAGGGAGAAGGCCATCGGCATAACCGTAAGATACCGTAGAGGCTTTGCAATATTGTGCATCGTAAGAGGCATGGCCGTCAGGAGTCGGAACGAAGAATCCGGGAGTGCCGACACCGGGCTTTGTGGAACCAATCCACATGGCATCTACGCCGTTATCGAACTTGATACCGGGATCTCCTTCCTTATTCCAGATGGCATATGCGCCGTTGATATAACCATCGAATTTTGAATCCGGGTCAAGGTCGAACGCCCAAACCAGACGGCCATCCATATTATAAGGCTTCGACTCGCCGGGCTGCTTGCCTTCTCCACCTGCATCCCATATGCCGTAGACGAACTGCACACCGAGATAGAGGTTCTGGTCATCGTATGAAGCATAGATTGCATAGGAGTCGATTACGGGACGCTCGTGAAGACCTCTGAATGCCATGCAGACATCACGACCTACGCCCTGGGCGATAAGATCTTGATCGGTCCAGTTGGTAAGCGCCGTTGTCGACTTGGCTTCGGTGAACGACATGTTGACAGTCCGGTTTCTTCCCACTTTCTGGTCAGGATTTACCTTATAATAATCCGTGATGAGATTCTGTCCGGGTGCCGGAGGATTCGGATTGTCACCTTTCTTGGTATATTTGAAAGTCTGCTCATTCTTACCGCCGGCGCTGGTTACTGCCAGCGTTTTTAGCGTAGTGGTTGATTCAAATACCAGCGGTGATGTATACTTCGTGGACGATGTGGTAGGAGTCGAACCGTTGACAGTATAATAAATTGTAGCTGCCGGGGTCACTGAAAGTGTGACGGTCACACTGTTCTGGAAATATGTGCCGGATGCAGGATTGGCTGTCACTACCGGCTTCTCAGGCTGCGGACCATCATTGTACTCTCCTTCATCTGTTACGGCACCTTTGCCACCGTTGCCCTTATAGATATGATTGTTAATCGGGGCATGCTTATAATCTGCAGTCTGGTCTCCGCTTCCATTGTGGAATAGCATTCCGTCTAATCCGGATGGATTGGATGGGAAGGTATATTTCCATACGTGATCATTCACCTTGGTCAAGGATTCGCCGGGCCATGTAGTCGACGGAGTTGACCAATAATGAATTTTGACTTCTGTCCAGTTGGTGTTGGAATTATCATAGTAGATTGTGACATTCGCTGGGTCCGGATCAGGATCAGGGTCCGGATCAGGGTCAGGACCTGGGCCGGGGCCGGGAGTATCGCCACCGGCTGTTCCGAGCAAAGTTCCGCTGCAATCATAGATGCCACCTTTCTTATATGTCAGGTCACCGGTCTTGCCGTTGTCTCCTCCAGGATTTAAAATTATTTGTGTGGGTTCCGACTTTCCTGCCGGCACTTCCCATTTCCAATATGTATCATTGTATTTTGTCAGTTTGTCACCGGGCCATGTGCCACTCGCATTGCAATTTGAAGTAGTGTTCCAAGCCCAGATGTATGGCTGGGACCAATTGGCAGTGTTTTTCAGATAAACGCCATTGATTGCAGGCAGATTATCATTATTTGGGTCCGGATCCGGGTCTGGATCGGGGTCTGGATCGGGATTAGGTGTGGTACCATCCTTGATAAGGACTGCAATACCGCTGGACCCTACATTACCTGATATAGTCGAGGCTGTCACTGTAAAGGTATTTCCTGACACTTTATCCTTATATGTACCCGCCGGACAGTAGCCTCCTCCGTTAGTTACGGAAACATTACCGCTACCCTTCATCACGATAACCGCACCGCCACCCTCTCTTGTGATCGAGCATGCGTTGCCGTTACTTTCAAACCAATCTTTTTTACCGGTCATCAGATTGCGGAACTTGTTGACCTCGACAATATGCTTATTCTTATAAGCCAAACTTCCTTTGCCTATCTTAATATTGCTAAAACCCTTTGTATTTGGACGGGCGAGGTAAAGAGCAGTAGCTCCGTTGCGGCAGGCATAGGCTGCATATGCGCGGTCAATGACACTTTGGTCAACATTCTGCGACCATTCGTCATTCGAATAAGTATCATGGCTCTCTCCCCAGTACACGAGTTTAGTATCGGATACACCCTGATTTACTGCCCATGCACCTCCATATCCTCCCGGAATACCACCATTTTCACGGGCCGCATAATTACAATACTGATTGTCGGTCACCGACATATAAGTGGTGTATTCTTTAATAATGGATGGATTGGGTCCGGGATTGTCAAGGATTTCGCCATAATGGTATACTCCCGGAACTGAAGTTACGGTCGACCAGAATGCGCAATTCTCTGAAGGTAAGCCGATATGCTTCGCAGCATCCCAACGGATACCCTTGACTCCGAGACTCTTCAATTTTTCAACATATGCCTTTCCACGCTGGCAAACTTCCGATAATTCGGAATTGACATCGCCATAGTCACCAAGCTGACCATGCGTGATGGAATAGCGGTCGCCATAATTGATGCCGCCAAGCCAGCGGACACGCCCGTTTGCATCCCACCATGTGTCATGATAGCCTGAAGTCTTGTCTACATGATTCGCAACTACATCGACGATCACCTTGATACCGTAACCGGCCGCTGCCTCACATAGATCTTTGAGATCCTGCTCCGTACAGTAAGATGAGGATTTGAAGGCCAGATCATAAGGCCTGTAGAGATCATGCCATGAGGATCCTGTCCTAATGTCAGGTCTTTGAAGCGGCGACATCTGCACGGAGCCGAAACCGGCTGCCGCGATGTTAGGCAATTCAGCCTTAATCTCTTTTGCCGTCCAGTTGAAACAATGAAGTATGTTTCCCTTCTGGATGTCGGCCGGCAACCCATAATCGGCTGCCTGCGCTGTTCCTGCGACGGCGAATAAGGCCATTAACGAGAACAGACTCTTTTTGAAGATTTTCATGATGTAACTGAATATATGAAATAAAGTTTTAGTTTGTCCTTGTGTTATTAATCAGAGAGATGATATACTATGTTTTCAGACGATTTTAGGTTAAGCTGAATTTAAGGCCAACTCCGGCAGAAAGAAACAGAAACAAAGCCCTATCCTTTCAATTTGCAAAATTACTATTTATGCTCAAAATTTACAAATTATGTAACATCCAATTTCAAAAATATTTAAGATTTTTTAACTTTGGATTATCAAACTGATATATCCTTACAAAAAAAGATGGGTAAGGTAAAATAAAATAGGGTTAAATTTGTTATAAAGTAGAAGCGAAAAACCGACTATAATAAATCACCTACTTTTTGTGGTTGATATTGTACTATCCTGTGCATACAGGAGGCATAGAAAGGTTAGATAATAAGATGAGACAACTAAAGATAACAAAATCAATCACCAACCGCGAAAGCGCGTCGCTCGACAAGTATCTGCAGGAAATAGGCCGCGAGGAGCTGATCTCCGTCAGTGAGGAGGTAGAATTAGCCCAGCGAATAAAGAAAGGAGACCGTGCAGCGCTCGAGAAACTTACAAAAGCCAATTTGCGTTTCGTGGTATCAGTGGCAAAACAGTATCAGAACCAAGGCCTCAGTCTTCCCGACTTAATCAATGAAGGTAATCTTGGTCTTATCCGTGCGGCTCAGAAATTTGACGAGACGCGTGGTTTCAAATTCATTTCCTACGCCGTCTGGTGGATTCGCCAGTCGATTCTGCAGGCCCTTGCCGAGCAGTCGAGAATTGTGAGACTTCCACTCAATCAGGTTGGCTCGCTCAATAAAATCACTAAGGAAATGTCGCGATTCGAGCAGGAAAACGAGCGCCGCCCCAGCACCGAGGAACTTGCCGAGCGCCTTGACATGCCTGTCGATAAGATTTCCGACACGATTCAGGTTTCCGGCCGCCATATTTCCGTGGATGCACCATTTGTGGAAGGCGAGGACAATTCTTTGCTTGACGTGCTCAATAATGATGACAGCCCGATGGCGGACGCAAATCTTAATCAGGAATCTCTTTCTAAGGAAGTGGACCGGGCGCTTAAGCAATTATATGACCGCGAGCGCGATATTTTGAAAATGTTCTTTGGAATCGGTTGTCAGGAAATGACTCTCGAAGAAATTGGAGCAAAATTTGATCTTACACGCGAACGTGTCCGCCAGATCAAGGAGAAAGCTATCCGCCGGCTTAAAGGCCAGAAGAGTAAGCTTCTCAAAAGTTACCTCGGCGAATAACCAAGGATACCCCTTAGCAATAATATTGAAAACTATAACCCATGGATAAGATTATACTTGCTTGATAGTCTTTACCATGGGTTTATTATCATAAAAAAGTATGAGGAAAACTATCATTAATTCATTAGCAGCTTTGTCCATTATGACAATCGCATCGAATGTGGAATGCGCGGCATCGAATCCTCTTATTTCAGGTTCCGACGCGCCCTATGGCACTTTGCCCTTTTCCGCTCTGACAGCCGCCGATTATGAAGAAGGCATTAAGGAGGGAATGAAAATCCAGAATCAGGAAATTGACGCTATCTGCAATCAGAGAAGCGTGCCTACGTTTGAAAACACCATTGTAGCTCTCGACCGCAGCGGTGAAGTGCTTGGCCGGTCTGTAGCCGCTCTCAGCAATGTCGAGCATGCAACCGGCGATGAATCGCTTATGGAAGCGATGGCTAAGGTCACTCCCCTCCTTTCTGAACATGAAACAAATATCATGCTCAATGAAAGACTTTGGGACCGCATCAAGCAAGTCTACGACCATATGAACGATGACCCTTCGCTAACCAATCAGGATAAGCGTCTGATAGAGAAAACATATAAATCATTCGAGCACTCCGGCGCCAACCTGAAGGGTGCTGACCGCGAGAAATTCCGTAAGCTGTCTGCTGAATTATCAGACCTCAATATCAAATTCGCGCAGAATGTCACCAACGACATGAAAGATCCTGCCCGCAGACTCTGGCTTAAGGAATCGGATCTGACAGGTATACCCGCCTCTATCAAGCAGGCTTATAGGGCAGCTGCTTCCGAAGCTCTTGCCGAGGAGGGGAAAGTTGATGATGAATCCATGTATCTCGTCACGATATTTCGCCCGAGCTATAGCCCCTTCATGACTTATTCCGACCGCCGCGACCTCCGCGAAAAGCTCTATAAGCTTTACGGAAGCACAAATACGGATGGTAAATACAACAATGTCCAGGTGCTGAAGGATATTACCAATGTGCGTCTTGAGCTCGCCAATCTGATGGGCAAGAAAAACTATGCCGAATATGCGCTTGAGAACACTATGGCTCAGACTCCGGAGACAGTCATGAGCTTCCTTGAGGATCTGCGTGCGGCCTATACTGAACCGATGCGTAAGGAAGTTGCCGAGATTCAGGACTTCGCCCGTCAGAAGGAGGGAGCCGATTTCACTCTCATGCCCTGGGACTATAGTTATTGGTTCGACAAACTTAAGAACGAACGTTATTCTTTCAATGATGAAGACCTCAAGCCCTACTTTGAATTAAACCGTACGATTGATGGCGTTTTCGGTCTGGCTACCAAACTATACGGCTATAAATTCAAGGAAGTCGCCAATATCGACAAATATCATCAGGATGTAAGGGTATATGAAGTTTATAAAAAGGACGGCGAACTGTTAGGCCTCCTGTATGCCGACTTCTTCTACCGCGCCGGCAAAGCTCCGGGTGCTTGGATGACCGAATATCGCGCAGAACGCAAGGACGACGATGGCAAGAAAATCCTTCCAATTATTTCTATTGTCTGCAATTTCTCGAAACCGGTTGGAAACGAGGCTGTTCTGCTTAATGCCGATGAGGTTGAGACGTTCCTCCATGAATTCGGCCATGCTCTTCACGGCCTTTCTTCGGAAGCCAAGTATGAGTCTTTGAGCGGCACCAACGTCGAGCACGACTTTGTGGAACTCTTCTCTCAGTTCAATGAAAACTATCTGACCGAGAAAGAATATCTCGACGGTTTCGCGCGTCATTACAAGACCGGAAAGAAAATTCCCGCGGATCTTCTGGCCAATTTCATCAAGTCTTCTCAATTCGGAGCAGCCTACGCCACTATGCGTCAGCTCGGATTCGGATACCTTGACATGGCATACCACACTCTGGAGGAACCACTCCGCGCTTCTTCCGACATTGAGCTGTTTGAAGCGACTGCTCAGGCACCGGTGAAAATTTTCGAGCCCGTGGAAGGAAGCATAACTTCTTCTTCTTTCGGCCACATCTTCTCCGGAGGCTACGCTGCTGGATATTATGGTTATAAATGGTCGGAGGAACTGGATGCGGATGCGTTCAAAGCGTTCAAGGAAACCGGCATATTCAACCCCAAGACCGCGGCTAAATTCCTGAAGATGCTCCAGTCGGGCGATACGGAAGCTCCCATGGACCTCTATATTGAGTTCAGAGGTAAGAAACCGACCGTCGACGCACTTCTCGAAAGAGACGGAATTAAAAAGTAATTCACCTTCTCAAAAAGGTAATAATGAAAACAAAAAATGAACTGATAGATGAATTGCTGAATCTTTCATTTGCCGAGGATGTCGGAGATGGCGACCATACCACTTTATCCACAATCCCGGCGGATGCTTTGGGTCACAGCAGACTTATCATCAAGGAGAAAGGAATTCTTTCGGGTGTGGATATCGCCCGTAAGGTGCTTGAAAAGGTGGATCCATCTATAAAGATGACCGTCTATATGGAGGATGGTAGCGAGGTTAATCCGGGAGATATAGTTTTTATAGCCGAGGGTCCGGTGCGTTCGCTTCTGATTGCCGAGCGCACGATGCTCAACATCATGCAGAGAATGAGTGGCGTAGCCACTATGACTCGCCGTTATCAGGACGAACTGGAGGGACTTCATACGAAAGTTCTCGACACTCGTAAGACCACTCCCGGAATGCGTATGCTCGAAAAGGAGGCTGTAAAGACCGGAGGTGGCACAAATCACCGAATCGGTCTCTTCGATATGATTCTCATCAAGGACAACCATATCGATTTTGCCGGTGGCATCGAAAAGGCCATTGACCGGGCGCTGCAATATTGCAAAGATAACGGCAAGGACCTTAAGATTGAGGTCGAAGTGAGGAGCCTCGATGATATCAGGCGCGTTATGAATCATGGAGGTGTCGACCGCATTATGTTCGACAATTTCACTCCCGAGCAGACGAAAGAAGCCGTGAAGCTCGTCAACGGTAATTATGAGACCGAGTCATCTGGTGGAATCACGCTCGAAAATCTTCGCGCCTATGGAGAGGCCGGTGTTGATTTCATATCCGTCGGCGCGTTGACACATAGTGTCAAAGGACTTGATATGAGTTTCAAGGCTTTTTGATTGTCAATGATGAACGCCTCTGTTGAAACTGAATATACTAATAACCGCTCCGTTCACGCGCAACGTGTCGCCATCGGGAAGGAAAATCTCGACTGGGGGCACGTTGCCGAGCAAATTGCCGCGGATTATTTTGTAAAGAAGGGATATACGGTCAGGGAACGGAATTGGAAATGCGGGAAGCTTGAGATAGATTTGATTCTTGAGAAAGACCGGACCATAATTTTTGTGGAGGTCAAAGCAAGGAAACAGGGAACCCAGGATCCTATAGATGCCGTCGGGCGCGAAAAGCGCCAGCGCATCATCCGCGCCGCCGACACATATCTGCGCTCACTGAATATGCTCTATCAATATCGTTTCGACATTTTCGCCATTATCGGCAATCGGGAAGACTACCGCCTCTCGCATTACGCTGACGCCTATATGCCTCCTGTGAATGGAAGGGGGTAACGTTTCACCGGCCGATGAATTGCGAAATCGTGATTGCTGCTGCTATCGCTACATTTAGAGATTCGCTGTGGTCGGGTCCTCCGGGGGGTATAAGTAGTGGATGTGTCACATACTTGCGCAAAGGCATTGATATCCCTTTGCCTTCATTACCGAATAATATAAAGCCGCGCTTTTCAAGTGTGGCTTTAAATATATCTTCTCCATCAAGAAGGGTTCCGTAAACAGGCATCGTCGGGTTGGCTTCAAAAAGCCTCTGCAAATCGGTGTATATCACTTTTACTTTCCCTAACGAACCCATGGTGGACTGAACGGTCTTCGGATTATATAAGTCTACCGTATCTTTGGAGGCAAATATCGCCGGTATTCCAAACCAATGACAGGTCCGAATGATTGTTCCGAGATTTCCGGGGTCCTGTATGCAGTCGAGAACCGGGAATAATCCCGTTTCCAAATTCTGAATGGAATCTTCTGAAAATTCCGGGATTTTCAGAATTGCTGCTACTGATGATGGTGAGGTAAGATTGGAAATTTTTTTCATCTGTTCAGGCGTCACTTCGTATACAGTGATTCCCGAACGCAATATGGCAGGCAAATCGAAATCGCGGGTTATAAGCAATGCCTCCGGCTTGAATCTCTCCAGAGAATCCTTTACCGCTTTCTCCCCTTCCACTATGAACAATCCATGTTTCCTACGCATCTTAAGCTGGGAAAGTGATGAATATATGGATAATTTTGCCTTGGATATTTCCATTATCAATAGATTTTGATACGAAGTTATGAAAAAATAAGCAAATTTTTGCGGAGGAACGAGGAAAAATCCAAAAAAATTTGGTAAATTTGAAGATATTTTGTCAGCTTAACCCAAATGTCAACTAAAAAATACATAGGAGCGCACGTAAGTGTTGTAGGAGGAGTCCAGAATGCTCCGCTTGCCGCAGCAGAAATAGGAGCAAAGGCCTTTGCCCTCTTTACAGGCTACAGCAGTCGCTGGAACTCACCGGCAATAACGGAAGATATCGCTCAGGCATTCAAGGATAACTGCGAGGCCAATGGTTTTTTGCCGGCCCAGATTCTTCCCCACGATAATTTTCTCATTAATTTAGGAAGCCCCGACTCGAAGAAGCTGGCTATGTCGAGGAAATCGTTTCTCGATGAGATGCGCCGGTGCGAGGCTCTTGGCTTGACCATGCTGAACTTCCATCCCGGCAGCCACCTTAACGAAATTGACGAGGACGCAAGTCTTGACTTGATAGCTGAGAGCATCAATATCACACTTGACAAAACTTCCGGAGTAACGGCCGTTCTCGAATCTACTGCAGGGCAGGGAACCAACCTGGGATGGAAATTCGAACATCTTGCGCGAATAATCGATGGCGTGGAAGACAAATCGCGCATCGGGGTATGCGTCGATACTTGCCATTCGCATTCCGCCGGCTACGATCTCCGTTCGGAAGAGGGTTACAAGAAGACATGGCAGCAATTCGACGACATTATCGGGGCTAAATATCTCAAGGCTCTCCATCTTAACGACAATAAAAGGGATCTTGGGTCGAGAATCGACCGCCATGAGCTGATCGGAAAAGGCTCCTTAGGTGAGGAATTCTTTATTCGCCTGGTGAATGATCCGAGGTTCGACAATATGCCCCTTATTCTGGAAACCCCCGATCCGGAAAACTGGGCTAAGGAAATAAGCTGGCTTTACTCGATGATTAAATGATTTCCAACGGAATTACTTTTATATTTACCTGAAATAAAATCTATTTACCAAAATATTCATGAAAACTAAACCTGATTTAAGTTTCTGGAAGCTATGGAACCTATCGTTCGGCTTCTTTGGGGTTCAGATTGCCTATGCGTTGCAGAGTGCCAACGTGTCCCGAATTTTCACCACAATCGGTGCTGACCCCCACGACCTGAGTTATTTCTGGATTCTCCCCCCGCTGATGGGACTTATCGTTCAGCCTATTGTCGGCATGATGAGCGACAAGACCTGGAACCGGTTCGGCCGGCGTCTACCCTATCTGATAGTCGGAGCGCTGATTGCAGTTGTCGTGATGTGTCTGCTCCCCAATGCCGGAAGTTTCCACTTTACAGTCGCAAGCGCTATCCTATTCGGACTCATTTCTCTTATGCTGCTCGACACATCAATCAATATGGCTATGCAGCCATTCAAGATGCTCGTCGGCGATATGGTAAATGAGAAGCAAAAGGGTCTCGCCTACTCCATCCAGTCGTTCCTTTGCAACGCTGGCTCGGTTATGGGCTATATTTTCCCTATTCTTTTCATGTGGTTAGGTATCAAGAATACCGCACCTGCCGGTGTGGTGCCCGACACCGTGATCTGGTCTTTCTATATCGGCGCTTTCATTCTTCTGCTATGCGTGGTCTATTCTCTGATCAAAATTAAGGAATGGCCTCCTCATCTCTATAATGAATATAACGGTATCGAAGAGCAACCGAAAAAGAAAGAGAAGACCAATGTCATCTCCCTTCTCCGCAATGCTCCCACAACTTTCTGGACTGTAGGTGTCGTCCAGTTCTTCTGCTGGTTCGCATTCCTGTTCTTATGGACATATGCTACCAATACCGTGGCTCATAATGCCTTCGAGACTCCTACCGCAGTCACTTGCCCCGGTATTTCTTATAATGGACAGGACTATACCGGTAAATATCTCATAGCAAATGATTCGGTAATTCTTGTTGACCATGGTCAGAAGAACGCCGAGTGGCTTGAGTCTCACTCCGGCCCCTTCACTCTCACTATTGCCGATATCGTAGAAAAGAGGGCTGATGGCACGCTGGATATCAGTGGTAATCAGACCGTGCAGATCGATAATGCGAAGGATTGCCAATTCATGTCGAGAACCGTGCTCGATGCCACATCAAATCAATATAACGAGGCCGGTAACTGGGTGGGTGTTCTCTACGCAATTCAGGCACTCGGTTCGGTGTTATGGGCCGTAATGCTTCCGAGATTCCGCAGCCGTAAATTCTCATATACGCTCAGCCTTCTTTTGGGAGCAGCCGGTTTCTTCATGACGGCATTCGTCACCAACCAGTATCTCCTGTTCGTGGCTTTCGCTCTCATCGGTTGCGCTTGGGCTGCGATGCTCGCCTGGCCGTTTACTATCCTTACCAACTCACTCAAGGGTGGCAACATCGGTGCTTATCTCGGCCTTTTCAACTGCACGATATGCATTCCTCAGATCGTGGCTGCTCTTGTCGGCGGCTGGATTCTCACCATGCTCTCCGTGCCGGGTGAAATCGCTCCCGAATACCTGATGATGGCCGTTGCCGGAGTTTCTCTCATTATCGGTTCAGTATGCGTATTCTTCATTAAGGAAGGAAAAGGCACTGAAAAACCAATCGAAAATCCGGTAATAGGAGAAGACCTCTGATCAATCACTTTTGAAACCCGATTTCGATAGATAATTATTGCATATGAGCCCGGTCCCGCTTGAACGGACCGGGCTTTTTAGTTCGCACTTTGGCTTCTTTCTATGGCTTATGCCTTATGACTCACTATTTCGGTTGCGGAGTCAATACAGGATTCAGAAAATATCGGTCAAATATCGGTCAAAACATTTGTAATATTAACTTATTTAAATTACCTTTGTAGCGAATAATCGCTAAGTGCGAACGAGATGCACAAAGCAATTATCAAATGAAAATAACTTAAAAATTAATCTATAGAATCATGAAGAAACACAATTTCTACGCAGGACCGTGTATTCTTAGTCCTTACACAATTCAAAAGACAGCTGAAGCCATTCAGGACTTCGATGGCATGGGCCTTTCAATTCTTGAAATTTCTCACAGAAGCAAACAGTTCCAGGCTGTGGTTGATGAAGCCGTTGCTCTTACTAAAGAGCTGCTGAATCTTCCGGAAGGCTATCATGTGCTTTTCCTCGGTGGCGGCGCAAGCCTGCAGTTCTGCATGGTGCCATTTAATTTCCTCGATAAGAAGGCGGCTTATCTGAACACCGGCACATGGGCTTCTAATGCTATCAAGGAAGCCAAGATATTTGGTGAAGTTGATGTGGTGGCTTCTTCCGAAGAAACTAAGTTCAATTACATTCCGAAGAATTTCGTTATTCCGACTGATGCTGATTACTTCCATTATACCAGCAACAATACGATTTACGGAACTGAAATCCGCAAGGATCTTGACAGCCCCGTGCCTATGATATGCGATATGTCGTCCGACATCTTCTCCCGCGAGTTCGATGCATCCAAATATGAATGCATCTATGCCGGCGCACAGAAGAACCTCGCCCCGGCCGGCGTTACTATCGCTATCGTGAAGGAAGATGCCTTAGGAAAGGTGCATCGTCCGATTCCTACAATGCTTGATTACCGCACTCACATCAAGAAGGGCTCAATGTTCAATACTCCTCCGGTGCTTCCCATCTACTCCGCTCTTATGACTCTCCGCTACTATAAGGAGCAGGGCGGCGTTAAGGAAATGGAGCGCCGCGATATCGAAAAGGCCGCAATCCTTTATGACGAGATCGACCGCAACAAGCTCTTCCGCGGAACAGTAGCCGAAGAAGACCGTTCTATCATGAATGTATGCTTCGTGATGAACCCCGACTACGCCGAGTTGGAAAAAGAATTCTTCGATTATGCCACTTCAAAGGGTATGGTCGGCATCAAGGGCCACCGTTCGGTTGGCGGATTCCGCGCTTCGCTTTATAATGCTCTTCCCAAGGAGAGTGTGGAGGCACTCGTGGCTGTGATGAAAGAATTTGAAGCTAATCATTAATTGCACCCCGTTATGAAAATATTGGTATTTACGGAGAAGCCGTTTGCACCGGCTGCCGTTCAGGCAATTGAAAACGTTATCAATGCTTCCGGCAACGAGCTGGAACTCGTTGAGATGGGAACCCGGGCGGATCTTCTTGAAGCTGTCAAAAATGCGGAAGGCCTTATTGTCAGAAGCGATAAGATTGACGCCGAGGTGATGGACGCCGCTCCTCTCCTTAAAGTGATTGTAAGGGCGGGGGCTGGTTACGACAACATCGACCTTGAGGCTGCCACTAAGCATGGCATCTGCGTGATGAATACTCCCGGACAGAATTCAAATGCTGTCGCCGAGTTGGTTTTCGGTATGATTGTGATGATGTGCAGAAATCAATACAACGGAAAATCCGGAAGTGAACTTAAAGGCAAAAGCCTCGGTATTTATGCCTTCGGGCAGGTAGGCCGCAATGTTGCCCGTATCGCCAAAGGCTTCGGAATGGATCTGGAGGCTCTTGATAAATTCGTTCCCGATGCTATCATGGAAGGCGAAGGAGTGAAACCGGTTCACACGCCGGAGGAACTATTCTCCAACAATCATTTCGTATCCCTTCACATCCCGGCAACTGCTGAAACACGCAATTCTATTGGCTACGACCTTGTGATGAAGATGCCGCAAGGTGGCGTTCTCATTAACACTGCCCGCAAGGAAGTGATAGATGAAGCAGGTCTTATGAAAGCTCTTGAGGAGCGTCCCGACCTTCGCTATATTTCCGACATCAAGCCCGACACTGCAGAAGAATTTGAGAAAAGATTTGCTGCCAGAGTATTCTTCACACCAAAGAAAATGGGAGCGCAGACTGCAGAAGCCAATTTCAATGCCGGTGT
This sequence comes from Muribaculaceae bacterium, assembly GCA_029055345.1. GTDB lineage: Bacteria > Bacteroidota > Bacteroidia > Bacteroidales > Muribaculaceae > Lepagella. Next base: position 85,231 of record JAIDDJ010000027.1, read on the forward strand.
AGCTGCCGCTGAGCAGGTAGTGGCATATCTCAAAGATGGCTGGAATAAATATCAAGTAAATAAATAAAGACCTATCCCTTATAAAAAAGCTCAGCTTTCATGACGAAAGCTGAGCTTTTTTATATCCCTATCTCTATTTAATCCGACTATTCCGGTTTTCCGACTATTCCGCTTAATCTTTCAAATACACTCTTTTATACCAGTCGAGAGTCTTATAATAATCAGTAAGTTCATTACTATAATCAATGAAATAATAAGTGCTGATTCCGAATATTCTTGATGTGTCCCAATATTGGTTTCTGAAATCGGTTTTTGTGGCGGCGCTGAATATCACCATATCATTATAAGCCGATATAAGGTTATCCACCAGATCAGTTCTATTTTTCAGCTTAGCCATGTCGGAAATATAGGAGATGAGGTCTACAAGCTTACATCCGGATAATCTTGAATAATTGATCTGATCAGACGAATCGGGCTTGACATCGCAATTCTTTATAACATCCTTTACCGCATCTGCCATAGCTTCGACCTTATCCATCTTGATAATAGCGATGGTAGCCGGCTGCCCGGTCGACACGAAATGGTTGAAAAAAGCGTTGGCTGCTCCTGTGGGATCAGGAGTTTCACGAACCATATATGGCAATACTTCGTCATAAGTCATTCCTTCGCTCATAACTTCAGTAGGATAGCCTACAAACGTATTGCATTTATTCCTGAACTGATAGATCACTTCGATACTGCTCATATAGCAGCAGTCGAACCAGATATGGTCGAATACATGGTCAGGAATAGCATCCGCAAGGTCATCCAGATTAGTCCAGCTCGTAATCGGCATCCCGGATGAGGTCGTATTGCCATTATATTCTCCCCCGTAGCCTCTTTCGGGTCCGGATCCACCTATCGTGTAATCTGAATTTTCCGGACGCCAGGCTGTGCCATGTCCCCAGAAAATGAGGTCATAGGTTGCTCCGGGATAAAACGACAAGGCATCCTTTACCACATTCCGTATTTGCTGGGGGGAGGTAGATGTCGTCAGACGTTCGTATCTCTTTATTTCTTCGAAGGTGGGACGGGAACCCCCTTTATCCACTATTTTGTAAAGAGCTGTATTATTCTTGTCAACTGTCTTGTAAACAAGCACCTGATAATACCTCAGGTCGATATTTCTCATGGCTTTCTCTATCTCGATGGAGTCACTCTTGAAATCATATCGAAGACTGCTGTTGTTGACCGCATAAATCAACGTAACTCTCCTCATATCCTCTTCTGAAACAGGAGGCTCATCATCGGAATTCTTGTTGCATGATATCAGGCATGGACTGAATAGCGCCAGAAGAAGGCATACTATTGAAAAAATGCTGAAATTCTTAAATTTCATATTCAGATTAACGTTATTAGGTAATTATAATTACTTCTTTTCTTTTAACGGACCGAACCTTTTAATCTTATGTAAATTGCAAAAATAAAGCCAAATAATCAATGATTTATTTTTATGTTTTAAAAATTCGTTAAAACGTCAATAGATTACCGGTTTTAATTGTTAAAAATTTTGAAGATATTTACTATTTTTTCAAGGTTATGAAGCCTTGATATGTAATTCCCTGATTTGTTTAACAAGCTTCTTTATGAAAAAGTCAATAATGTGGATGCTTACGGCTGTAATGTCAGTGACTTTTATAGCGTTGCTCTATTTCCAGATAATGTATCTTGAAAACATGGTGAAAATGCGTGAAGAGCAATTCACCGAGGGAGTGATGCGCTCTTTAAGCTCCACTGCCGAATTTATGGAGAGACAGGAGACAATGTATTTTCTTGAGCAGGACGTAAATATAATTGAGTCAAGTCTCTATGACCCGTATGTGCCTACAGAAACATCTTCCGTGAGCATGAATTACGGCGATGACAAAAACAGTCAAAGCAATCACTCTTATTTAGTAACGGTCCCTTCGGAAGGAACATCTCAGGGAATTAGGCTTAATTTCCCGTCTGCCACGCAGGACATAGCCTCTCGGTATGGTTCGATGCAGGAGGTGATTCGCACACAATACCTGTATCAGAAAGGCCTCCTTAACGAAGTCATCCTTTCGATTCTGCGCGATTCCGGGACCCGTCCGATTTTCGAACGCGCCGATTCCACTATAATCCGTAATTGTCTTACCACTGAACTTGCCAACAATGGCCTGAAAGTACCCTTTGTATTCGCAGTCACTTCTCCTCGAAATGAGCTGATTTATGCCACCGAAGGATATCAGAATGGAGCGAAAGGTGCTTATTCAATCCCGCTTTTCAGCCACACTGATTCAAACTATGTTCTAAGTGTGGAATTTCCTTCCAAGAACAATTACATTTTCAAGTCAGTAAGATTCATTATTCCGAGTCTCGCTTTTACGGTAATGCTTATCGTTATTTTCCTCTATACGTTGATACTTGCGTTCAGGCAAAAGAATCTTGCTGAAATGAAGACCGACTTTATCAACAATATGACCCACGAACTGAAAACCCCTATTTCCACGATATCTCTCGCGGGTCAGATGTTAAGCGAGCCTTCAATCCGAAAGTCGCAATCCACGCTCACCCACCTCTCTGAAGTGATCGTGGAGGAATCGAAGCGTCTGAGGTTTCAGGTTGAAAAAGTGCTTCAGCTCTCGGTGCTTGATAAGACCGGAAGCACTCTCAAATTCACCGAAGTGAATGCGAACTCTATTATCCATAACGTGGTCAACACGTTCAAACTGAAGGTCGAGAAGCAAGGAGGAACAATCGATGCCGCCCTTGACGCGCCGGACGCTGAAGTCTCGGTTGATGAGATGCAGTTTACCAACGTGATTTTCAATCTACTTGACAACGCGCTCAAATATATGAAGGAAAATGAGGAGCCTCACTTGAAGATTAAGACATCAAACCTGCAGCCGGGCAAACTGGAGATTCGCGTAATCGACAACGGAATAGGAATCAAGAAAGAACATGCCCGCCATATATTCGAAAAATTCTATCGCGTTAGCACCGGTAACCGACATGATGTAAAAGGATTCGGTCTCGGACTCGCTTATGTAAAGAAGATGATCGATGCTTTCGGTGGCTCCATTTCCGTGGAAAGTGAATTCGGTCGCGGAAGCACATTTATTATAATTCTGCCCCTCGCGGATTCCAATAATATTCAGGAATAAAAAAAGAATTTAACATTTTAGCCTTTATCCTGCGGATTTTTAACGATTGGATTGTTATAATTATAAAATTAAGGCGAATTTAGATTCGTCTCCCCCTGATGAAAGTAAAAAAGTGTGAAATATGGATGAGAAATTAAGAATACTGCTCTGCGAGGATGATGAAAACCTCGGAATGCTTCTCCGGGAATTTCTGCAGGCCAAGGGCTACAATGCAGATTTATGCAGTGATGGAGAAAAGGGATACAAGGCGTTTCTCAAAGGGAAATACGACCTGTGTGTGCTCGACGTGATGATGCCCAAGAAGGATGGCTTCACTCTTGCTCAGGAAATACGTAATGTCAATAGCCAGGTGCCTATTATCTTTCTGACCGCCAAGAACATGAAGGAAGATATTCTTCAGGGCTTCAAAATCGGTGCCGACGATTATCTCACGAAACCTTTCTCAATGGAAGAGCTCGTGTCCAGAATCACGGCTATCCTACGTCGTGTCCGCGGCAAGAAAGACAAGGAAATAACCGTCTATACTATCGGAAAATATACTTTCGATACGCAAAAACAGACCCTGATTTCGGAAAACAAGACTCAGAAGCTTACCACGAAGGAATCCGAGTTGCTCGCCCTCTTGTGTCAACACATCAATGAGATTCTTGAACGAAATTATGCTCTGAAATCAATCTGGATCGATGACAATTATTTCAATGCCCGAAGCATGGACGTCTATATCACCAAACTTCGCAAATTGCTCAAGGATGATCCTCAGATTGAGATTATCAACATTCACGGCAAAGGCTATAAACTGATAGCCCCCGAAGCTTGAATCCCCAATTGAATATTTTCCAAGGAAAATGAGTAGAATCCTGCGCCCGCTCTATCTAATCTATGAATATCTGATTGCGGGACCAATCTTTGTGATAGCAACTCTTATAGCCGCATTAATCACGGGCATCGGATGCTCAATCGGTGACCGTGATTACTGGGGCTATTGGCCCGCTCATATATGGGCGAAGTTCACTTGCGTGATTTTTCTTATGAAAGTGGAGGTGACCGGTCGCGAAAACCTTGACAAAAAGCAGAGTTACGTATTCGTCGCCAATCATCAGGGGGCCTACGATATCTGGAGCATTTACGGCTATCTCAACCACAATTTCAAATGGCTGATGAAGAAGAGTCTTGAAAAGGTATTTGCCGTAGGAGCCGCGTGCAAGAAAGGGGGACACGTTTTTGTGGATGATTCGAGCGTTGCCGGTATCAAGGAGACAATCGCGGAAGCCGAACAGACTCTGAAGCATGGGATGTCGGTCGTGATTTTTCCCGAAGGCAGTCGCAGCTGGGATGGCAAGATGATTCCCTTCAAACGCGGAGCTTTCATGCTCGCCGGAGAGTTTAAGCTCCCTGTCGTGCCGATTACAATCGATGGCAGTTTCAACGCCATGCCGAGAAGCACCTACAACATGACCCCCACTAAAATTAAGCTTACAATCCATAAGCCGATTTTTCCGGGCGAGAGAGGCTTCAACACCAAAGCCCTGATGGCCCAATGCCGAGAAAGCATCAACTCCGCCCTACCCCCCGACTGCCAAGACTGATTCCATGAGTAATCCATGCCGGTCTGACTTTAAGGATCGGTTGCTATTTCCATGTCCAGTTCATCCGAAAAGGGGATAATCATGGTGTAAAACAATAACGGTCTAAGCCGGATGATCATCAGCCTAAACCGTAAATTAATTTCCTTATGTAGCGATACTATTTGTCGGAGTCGTATTTTCTTTCGAGGAAGAGTTTCACTTCTTTGAAGAGCTTGGATGCGAACACGAAATCATTCAGGGCCTTGTTGCCGCTGCGGTATATGGTATGGTCGTTGCCAATCCAATCGCAATGCCCCTTGTTGATAAACACGATGTTTTCTCCCATGCCGAGCACGGAGTTCATGTCGTGGGTATTGATTATTGTGGTGATACCATATTCGTGGGTGATATCCGACAGCAATTCATCAATAAGGATCGACGTCTGGGGGTCAAGACCGGAATTGGGTTCGTCGCAGAAAAGATATTTGGGATTCAATGCGATGGCGCGGGCTATGGCCACACGCTTCTGCATACCTCCCGATATTTCCGACGGATATTTGTTGTTGGCATTTTTGAGTCCTACCCTGTCGATACAGAACTGCGCGCGTTCAAGCTGCTCGCTCCGCGAAAGATGGCTGAACATCTTGAGGGGAAACATCACATTTCCCATCACCGTCTCATTGTCAAACAGAGCCGACCCCTGGAACAGCATTCCTATCTCTGTTCTGAGCTGGCGCTTCTGCGACATATCGAGGCTTCTGAATCGCCTTCCGTCATATAGTATCTCTCCCTCCTCCGGATAGAGAAGGCCTATCAGACACTTCATGAATACTGTCTTTCCCGAACCTGACTGACCTATTATGAGATTGGTCTTCCCGGTTTCGAACTCGGCCGATATATCATACAGCACCTGCTGGCCGTCAAACCATTTCGATACGTGTTTAGCCTCAATCATTGCAGTAAGAGTTTAGTAAGGATTACGTCGGCAAGCAGAATGATAATAGAGCTTGAAACGACCGCATTTGTACTCGCCTTTCCAACTTCAAGCGCTCCGCCCTTCACATAATAACCATAATAGGCCGCAATGGAAGTTATTATGAACGCAAACACCACGGTCTTGATTATACTGTAATATACGTTCCAGGGTGCGAAAAACGACTGGATACCGTAAATATAATTCTCCATGGAAATCATGGTGGTGAATTTGGCGATGAACGCGCCGCCTACAAGCCCCATGAACATTGACAACACGCAAAGAACCGGCACAAACAGCACAAAACCGATTATTTTCGGAAATATGATGAAATTTGCCGAGTTCAATCCCATTATCTCCAGAGCATCTATTTGCTCGGTGACCCGCATCGTGCCTATTTCCGAAGCGATATTCGAACCGACCTTGCCGGCCAAAATCAGACACATCATCGTGGATGAAAACTCGAGGACAAGTATCTCGCGAGTGGCCATACCGGTGGAATATGCCGGTATCATCGGTGATGTGATGTTGATGGTCATCTGAATGCAAATCACCGCTCCGATGAATAGCGAAATGATAATGACAAGCGGAATGGAGTCTACTCCGAGCTTGGAAATCTCAAACACGAGATTCTTGAAGAATTCTTTCCATTTGTCGGGCTTACGGAACACTTGTGTCAGAAACACACAGTATCTGCCGAAGGATTTAATCGAACTTACCAGCATAAAAATCGAATAAACATTGTTTCCGGCCAAGAAATCTTAACCGGTTTCAATCACATTCTACTACTCTCAACAAATCAATAGAAGAATAGTTGATTTTGGATATTGATACAAAATTACAAAAAAAAGATGATAAAGTTCTTTGGCAAAGCGTCGATTTTTAGTAATTTTGTAGAAATAAGTCATAGAATATCAAAAATAAGAGCCTTTATGCTTGTAATTGGAATCGCCGGAGGGACGGGAAGCGGAAAGACCACAGTGGTTCGAAAGATTATAGAAAGTCTGCCGGCCGGAGAAGTAGTAGTGATGCCCCAGGACTGTTATTATAAGGACAATAAGCATATACCCCTTGAGGTGCGTCTGAAGATGAATTATGACGAACCTGCCTCGATTGAATGGAGCCTGCTCACCCAACAGATCAAAGAACTCAAGGAAGGCAAAGAGGTGGAAATGCCTACATATGATTTCATCACCTGCTCCCGGCTCCCTGAGACTATAAAGCTTAAACCAAAGGAAGTGATAGTGGTTGAGGGTATACTTGTACTTACTGACAAGGAGCTGAGGGATATGCTTGATGTCAAGGTGTTTGTTGATGCTGACGCTGACGAACGCTTAATTAGAGTGATCAGGCGTGATTGCGTGGAACGCGGGCGAACTCCCGCCATGGTGATTGACCGATATCAGGACACGCTCAAGCCGATGCATGAACTCTATATTGAGCCCTCAAAACGGTATGCCGACCTGATAATTCCGCAAGGAGGTAGCAATAACGTGGCTATCAAATTACTTACTGATTACATTCGTTCACTTTTGCCCGCTTACGCGAAATGAAGATTTTCCCATTTTTAAGTAAGAAAATTAATAAGGAGCTTGTGGAATCATCCACTTCGCTGACTCCGGAGGAAATCTCCGATCTCGAAGGGCACACTCCCGACATGCAGGAAGTGACGGTAAAGGAAGAGGAAACCATCAATACCGAGGAAGGCGACGCAACGCTTGAAGTTGTGGAGAATATCCCGGAAAAGGGAGTGCTTCGCACTGACAATCTGGTGAAGAAATATGGTAAGCGCACGGTTGCAAATCATGTCTCTATCGAGGTGACGCAGGGGGAAATCGTCGGTCTGCTGGGCCCTAACGGTGCCGGTAAGACTACTACTTTCTATATGACCGTCGGCCTTATCACCCCCAATGAAGGGAAAGTCTTTCTCGACAATGTCGACATTACAGGTTACCCGGTATATAAGCGCGCGCAAATCGGTATCGGCTATCTGCCGCAGGAGGCATCGGTCTTCCGCTCCCTCAGCGTGGAGAATAATATCAAGGCAATCCTTGAGATGACCAACACGTCAAAGGAATATCAGAAGGCAAAACTCGAGCAGCTTATCAACGAATTCAGTCTGAATCATGTGCGCCATAATTTAGGGACAAGCCTCTCTGGTGGAGAACGGCGTCGCACGGAGATAGCCAGGTGTCTGGCCATAAATCCAAAATTCATCATGCTCGACGAACCATTCGCCGCAGTTGACCCGATTGCCGTGGAAGATATTCAGGAAGTGGTCTATCACCTGAAGGAACGAAATATCGGCGTACTGATCACTGACCATAAGGCGGATTCTATTCTCGGAATCACCGACAGGGCTTATATGCTTTTCGAAGGGCGCGTGCTTTTCCAGGGAACAAGCGAGGAACTCGCTTCAAATCCTGTGGTCAGGGAGAAGTATCTTGGTCGCGACTTCGTCTTCACGCCTAAAAAATTCAAGACCTGAACTTAATCAAACTGTCCGCTTTATTTTTATTATCGATTACTTATAGAAATGAATTGTTTGCAAAGAATTTTTAAGCACTATAATCAGCTCCCCCGGAGAGGAGTTCTTCTTTCAGCTGTTCTATTTTCAATTTTTATAGCCGGAACATTGATTCCGGCTGCAGAGGCGGCCAAGCAGGAAGAAAAAGAGTTTACCGTGGTTCTTGATGCCGGACACGGAGGACACGACCACGGAGCGATCGACAATGGAGCTCGTGAAAAGGATATAAACCTGGGCGTTACGCTCAAACTCGCAAATCTCATCAAGAAGAAATTGAAAAATGTAAAAGTAGTCCTGACGCGGAGCGAAGACCGGTTTGTCAGCCTGCAGGAACGTGCCAATATAGCCAACCGCAACCGTGGTGAACTCTTCATTTCCATCCATACTAATTCGGTCGATAAGTCGAATCCCAACAGGAGTAAAATCGCCGGCGCTTCCGTCTATGCACTTGGTTCGCAAAAGAACGCCGACAATCTCAGAGTGGCGCAAAGGGAGAATGCCGTAATCGAACTGGAACGTGATTACCATCAGAAATACAGCGGGTTTGACCCTTCGAAAGATGAATCATATATCATCTTTGAAATGGCTCAGAAGAAAACCATCGGCCAAAGCTTGAAATTTGCTGATACTGCTCAGAAACAACTCGTAAAATCCGGGCGAACGGACAGAGGTGTCCGTCAGGCAGGCTTTTGGGTGCTTTGGGCAACTTCGATGCCGTCGGTACTCGTGGAACTCGATTTTATTTGTAACCGCGAATCTGCCGAATATCTTAATTCATCACGCGGACAGGATGAACTGGCCGAAGCATTGTGCAAGGCTGTGGAACAATATGTGGAAACCCAGCGCAAATTGCAGAAAAACACCTCGGCCGCACCCGGAGCAAAATCCACTGCACCGGCTTCCGCGAGTCAAGAATTCACCGAAGAACACGCATCCCTCCGCGAGGAGCCAGCTGAAAGCGGTAAATCCACTGTCGGTTCGCTTGTCGCAGCTAATTCTGAAAAGAAAACCCGAAGCCATAATCCGGCCACACCTCAATCACCCCGCTATTCAAGCGGACCGCGCCGCCGACGCTCAGTTGCATCCCGTGAGGCTTCCGACAAAAGGGTGCTGGAAACAGAAAGTATTCTCGTTAAAAGCGAAAATGATTATCTTCTCGTTTCTGAAAAACATCAGGAAGAAGTGGTGATGGCTTCTACACAAACCGAGGAGCCGAAAACCGGCAAAAAAGGAAAAAAGAAAAAAGAAAAGAAACAGAAGGGAAAAAAGCAGAATGCTGCCGCCAAATCAACTAATAATGATAAGGCAACCTCTCGCAGCAACAAAAAGACCTATGTCGTGAAGACATCCGGAAGCACAGTTGCCTCTAACAACCCTTATGAATTCTACCCTTCTTCTGTGGCCTCTTCCAAAAATGAAACCAAGACTTCGGGCACGGTGGCTCAAAACAAGAAAGAAAATACTACGGCTGCAAGCGCCTCCCGGAAGTCTTCAGCAAAAGGAAACCGACTTTATAAAATCCTGCTCCTTACCAGCGATAAGGAACTAAAATCTGACGACCCTAAATTCCAAGGCATTGTTCCGACCGGAATGTTTGTGGAAAACGGTCAATATAAATACACGTTCGGAGGTAGCGAAAGCAGAACTGAAATAGAATCTCAACTGTTGGGACTTAGGTCAATTCTGCCGGAAGCTTCCATCGTGGTCAGGATGGAATGACAGCCTTTAAATAAACCCAAAGTTCATAATTATTGTTAATAATGAGAAATCAATCATCTGCGATCTTCCGACTTAACTTAAAAGAGATGAACAAAAGATGATTGAGAATATCAGTTCCCAACGTTTCAATTTATGAAAAAGATAGTAAACAAAGAATTGGTAATAGGGATTTCCGTGATTGCCACTATTGCAATCCTCGTGTTCGGAATAGATTATCTAAAGGGTATTAACCTTTTCAGCCCGGCGAATTTCTATTATGTTGATTATGAAAATGTAAGTGGCCTTGAAGTATCCTCTCCTGTACAGATTGACGGATTTAAAGTGGGTCAGGTCAGAGAGATTTCATTCGACTATGACAATCCCGGGAAAATCAAGGTGCTTCTCGCCCTTGATAAAAAACTCCGCATTCCGGAAGACTCTCACGCAGCATTGAGTTCGACTCTGATGGGTAGCGGTTATGTGGAAATTACCTTGGGGCAAAGTAAAAAAATGCTCGATGTCGGAGGCACAATCAGCGCCGGAGGTTCAAACGGCCTTATGGCAAAACTTAGTGATGATATAATGCCGGCAGTCAATTCGATCCTTCCGAGAATAGATTCTCTGGTCTATAACCTTAACCGTGTAGCCGGAGATCCGGCTCTGACCGCAGCCATTCAGCGCCTTGACGGTATCACAGCAAATCTATCGGGCATCAGTGCGAATGCTTTATCTATGAGCCGGGGCCTGAACTCTGCCGTACAGCGAGACGTACCGGTAGTTATGACCAACGCACGCCATATTACAACGAAACTCGATTCCGTCAGCTCCAACCTTTACGTGCTGTCGAACCAACTTAAATCGCTCCCGCTCAATTCTACGATGGACAACGTCAATGCTATCACCGAGAACCTTAATAAATTCTCCAAGCAGCTCAATGACCCAAATTCCACACTCGGTATGCTGACTAACGATCCGGAGCTTTATTATAGAATCAATCGCGTGGCTGCCGATATAGATTCGCTCATAGTAGACATTAAGAAGAATCCCAAACGCTACATATCTATCAAACTCCTCTAACGGAAAATACAGAATTAATCAAACATAATAATTGCAGGGTAACTCTTCAGGTTACTCTGCATTATTTTTCGTGCAATTATTGTACACTATAAATTAAAGAGACTGGCATTCTCCGGCTTTCACATCGCAATTACCAGAGACCGAACCGTATTTACTTTGAGTCAGACAGTTTATTGACGATGATTTCCGACAATTTAGTTTTTACGCGGTCCATATTCAACTCATATCCAAGTTCTCGACTCATCGAAGTCACTCCTTTATCCAAGATGCCGCACGGATTAATCATCTTAAAGGCGTCAAGATCGGTGTTTACGTTAAGCGCAAGTCCGTGCATGGTAATACCGTGACTGATTTTCACCCCAATTGCACAAATTTTCCTCGCTTTTGAGGTTTTCCAATCAAGCCACACTCCAATCGCTTCATTATTGCTCGAAGACTTTATGCCATATTTAAGCAATAATTCCCGGACACTCTCTTCGAGCAATTCTATGTAGGCCTTGACACCGAGTTTATGGCGATGAAGATTGATAATGGGATAGACCACTAATTGCCCCGGACCATGAAATGTGATATCCCCTCCCCTCTCAATCCGTATGCATTCGGCACCCATAGCTTCCAGCCGCTCTCTATCTGCTATAAGATTGGCTTCATTGCCGTGGAACCCGAGAGTATATACCGGCGGATGCTCACATAAAATAATGCGTTCCTCCGTGTCCTGCTCGGCAATGAGCTTATTAAAAAGCATCTTCTGCCCTTCCCAGGCTTCTCTGTAGGAAATCAATCCCCAATCATCTATCAACGGCATATCGGCACTAATCAATGTAAATGCTTTTCGGCATGATAACTGCTTCTTACCATCGGAGCCGACTCTACATGCCGGAAACCTTTCGAACGTGCTATCCTGCCATATTCTTCAAATTGCTCGGGTGTGATATAAGCCTTGACTTCATAATGACGGCGCGAAGGCTGAAGGTATTGTCCGATGGTCATGACTTCACAGCCGACTCCCCGAAGATCATCCATTGTCTGAATGATTTCTTCGGGAGTCTCTCCAAGACCGAGCATTATCCCTGATTTTGTCCGTATACCTTTGGAGGCAATATAGCGCAACACGTCAAGAGAACGTTCATAAGTGGCAACACTTCTGACTTCAGGAGTAAGCCGTCTGACAGTCTCCAGATTATGTGATATGATTTCAGGACCCTCTGCCACTATCATGTCTATCAGTTCATATCGCCCCTGGAAATCAGGAATAAGCACTTCCATAGTCACCCCCGGACACTTTTCCCGTATAGTTCGTATCGCCTTGGCCCAATGCCCTGCCCCCTGGTCGGGAAGATCATCGCGATCAACCGACGTAATTACCACATGGCGCAATCCTAATTCTCGGATACTGTCGGCAATATCCGTGATTTCGTTCTCGTCAAGTGGCTTGGGACGACTTGTCGACACGTTGCAGAAACGACAGTTGCGCGTGCAAATATTTCCGCATAGCATAAATGTGGCCGTACCGGCTCCCCAGCATTCAGCTTTATTCGGGCACATGCCGCTCGAGCAAATGGTATGTAAATGGCGATCATTCAGAAGGCCTACCACATCTTTTGTCTTGAATCCATGTGGTAATTTCACTTTTAACCATTCCGGCTTACGTCTGAACGAAACCTTCTCTTCCTCCATTTTTTTATTATTCATAAATATCTACAAATTCCTAAAAATTTCCCTTCCTCCCTCCAAATAGATCCATGCAACCCCCCGATAATCAATATATATATATATATATATATATTTAGATATCAAGTAAATAATTTAAATATCGTCTCCGCGAGCAAATCATATTCATTCATCATCGAACCAATACCTTTCGACTTTGCATCAAATTCCCGGAGATAACGGATTGCATTCACAGCCTGAGACGGGGAATAGCACCTCAATGCTGAACGCATATTGTTTATCTGTTCGGGTGACTTGAAGCCGAATTGATCCCTAAGTGAGGTATCTGACTTATCCGCCATATAATGGGCGATGACAAGATTCGAATAGAACGAAAATAGTGTACCCGTAGTGACCGGAGTCGGATTTAATTTCGGACTTTCGGCGAATCGCTTCACTATCTGAATAGCCTTCGGATAATTCTTTGAACTAATCGCATTCACAAGTTCAAAGTTGTTGAATTCCTTAGAAATTCCTATGTTTTTCTCTATATCCTCACATGTTATCTTCGAAACCTTTGGTCCGAGGATGGATATAAGCTTATCAATCTCTCCAAATAATTTCGACAATGGAGGTCCTATATATTCGGAGAGCATGGCTACTCCTTTTTCTTCAATACTAATTTTGCGTTGCTGAACATATTCTTTAATGAGACCGGTCAACAGATAATTTTTCGGAACAGGACTCCGGAATACCACGGCATCTGATTCCTTGGCGGCCTTAAGAAGCTTGGATGTCGCATTAAGATTGTCACCTTTGAATACCAGCACGAATACAGTTGAATCGTTTGGCCTTGAAACGTAGGGTGCGAACCGCTCAAGCTGACTCTTGGCCTGGTTCATGCTCTGGGCCTCTTTTAAAATCACGAGTTTACGGTCAGCCATTACGGGAAACTGCTGTGCGGCTCCAATCACATAGTCTATGTCGGCATCATTTCCGAAGAACATATTGTAATTGAAATCTTTATCTTCCGGGTCAAGAAAATGGCGTTCGAAACATTCCACTATCAGGTCAATGTAATAAGCCTCCTCGCCCATAAGGATGTATACCGGAGCGCAATCCCTCTTTTTAATGGATTGGATAATCTCCCTGTAATTCAAAGTTTCCTTCTTAGCCATGTCATGAATTTATTATATTCGCACGTGGTTTTTATGCGCAGAATTTTATTGGATATCACCGTAATGATTTTGCTTATCCCCGGGAGATTTCATAAGATATGATCCGAAGAAATATATAAAGAATCCACATGTCAGCGCACTCATAATCGCGAACCATATTTGCCCTGTTGAATACGTACCAATTGATTCGATGTCAACGTTTATCAGACTTCTACCTGACAGCCATGCTGTGACTACAACCACTGAATTGTTCAGAGCATGCATAAAGGCCGGAATCCAAATCGATCGGCAATAAGCATACGCGTATCCGAAACAAGCTCCTAACAACATCCTCGGTATAAAGCCGAAAAACTGGAAATGAATCGCACTGAATATAAAAGCCGATGCCCACACGGCTATATGAATATTGATTCCGCTTGATGACAAAGCCTTCTGAAGACCTCCACGAAAAAGCATTTCCTCGGAAAAGCCTGTCAGGCACCCTACCACCAATATTCCGGAAACAAGACCCCACCATGAGGTGACACCAAGAATAACAGCCGTGGTCTCCGCAGCCGCATCTTCCATTTTTCTTAAACCGGCTTCGAGGCCCTTAAAAGCATCCGGCAATGAAATCCCTGCATTCCATTCGATAACGGCATTCAAGGCCGGAGTGAACAGAAACATGATTATGACCGCCCCCACATACTGACGCAATGCTGTCCCTTCGCTGATTCCGAGATACCGGCCGCTGTCGGATGCGCAAAGGAATGACACGAGCCACGAAGGTACGATAAATGCAAGTAATGACTGCACGATCGAACCCGACAAGAAAGCATTGCGAGCTGACAATCCGGATGATTGAATCACAGATGATATAAATCCGGTGATGATCAACATAACCACGAATGTGCAGAATAATATCGTAAGTTTATTGGAAAGAGTCGGTCTCACCAATTCGCGATAATTCATTTTTTCTGCATTATTCATAATTTGTATTCAGTTGTGCATGACGGGCAATATAACACACTTCCAACAAATCCGGGATGTGCTGCCGGCATTTCCGAATACAAAATTAGATAAAATTTAAATATAAAAAAGGAATAGAAGAATAAAAATAATTGGGATTATACGAAAAAATAGTTAACTTTGCAACTTGAATCGGAAACCGGTAGAGGTTTTTGAAAAAATTTTTTACAGGACAATGGGACTTTTTTCATTTACACAGGAAATTGCGATGGACTTGGGCACGGCCAACTCCATTATCATTCATAATGACAAGATAGTGGTCGACGAGCCGAGCGTCGTGGCCATTGAAAATAAGACTGACAAGCTGCTGGCCGTTGGAACGATGGCCCACCAGATGGAGGGAAAAGAACCTCCCGGCATCCGGACCATTCGTCCGCTGCGCGATGGTGTGATCGCCGACTTCAACGCAGCCGAGCAGATGATTCGCGGCATGGTGAAGATGGTCAATTCCCGTCGCCGGTGGTTTACTCCGTCATTGAGAATGGTGGTTTGCATCCCTTCAGGCTCGACTGAAGTGGAGATTCGTGCGGTGCGCGACTCAAGCGAGCACGCAGGCGGCCGCGACGTATATATGATTTATGAGCCGATGGCAGCCGCTCTCGGTATTGGCCTTGATGTGGAGGCCCCGGATGGAAACATGATCGTGGACATAGGCGGTGGGTCAACCGAAATCGCAGTCATATCTCTTGGCGGAATTGTCAGCAACAAGAGTATCCGTATTGCAGGCAACGATCTTACAGCTGATATTCAGGAGCATATGGGTCGCGTGCATAATCTCAAAGTCGGCACCACTATGGCTGAACAGATCAAAATCAATGTAGGCTCCGCTCTTCCTGTGCTGGAAGATGCTCCCGAACCATATATTGTTACCGGACCTAACAGAATGACCTCGCTCCCGATGGAGGTGCCTGTGACTTACGAGGAGATTTCTCACTGTATCGACAAGACCATCACAAAGATGGAGAATGCTATTCTGGCAGCGCTCGAGCAGACTCCTCCAGAACTCTATGCCGATATCGTCCACAACGGTATCTATCTGGCAGGCGGCGGCGCGCTCCTAAGAGGTCTTGCAAAACGTCTTACCGACAAAATCCGGATCGAATTCAAAGTAGCCGACGATCCATTGCACGCAGTAGCAAAGGGCACCGGTGTGGCTCTCAAAAATATCAATCGCTTCTCTTTCCTTATCCGCTGATATCTCTTAGAGAAACGAAGCCTGATTTCTTCACCCGGACGCATTGACCGTTCGGGTGATTATTCCACAAATGCGCCTGACAACGCAGGCCACTCTTTGCTGACGATAGGGCATGAGGAATATTATAGATTTCATCCTTAAATACTCAAAGTGGTTTGTCTTCACATTATATGTGTTGATAAGCTGCTTTCTGCTTGTAAGTCATAACCGTTATCAGCAATCCGTCTATTTCTCTTCTGCCAATGTGGTATCGGGCAATATCTATGATGCCTGGTCGCAAGTGACGGGATACTTTCATCTCAAATCAATCAACGAAAGCCTTCAGGCATCCAATGCCGACCTTCAGAATCAGGTGTTTAACCTTAAGACCCAGATTGCGGAGCTTGAGGCACGCCTTGGCGATACGGTCTCTCGGGATTCCGAGAGCGATCGGTTTGATTTTATCTCTGCATCTGTCGTGAATAACAATACGCGCCATCCGCGTAACTATTTCACTCTCAACCGTGGCTCGCGCGATGGTGTGCAACCCGGAATGGGCGTAGTTGACCAGAATGGTGTAGTCGGAATTGTCAATGTGGCCGGCCCTCATATGTCGCGTGTGATTTCTCTGCTGAATGAAACCCAGCACTTCTCCGTGAAAATTAAAGGCACATCTTTCATCGGTTCAATGGTATGGAAGGGAAGTGATGCATCTGTGGGATATGTAGAGGAGATTCCGCGCCATGCCCGCTATTCGATCGGTGACACTATCGTTACGAGCGGCTATTCCACAACTTTCCCTGAGGGAATCCCCGTTGGCGTGATTCTGAACAGGGTCAGAAGTCAGGATGACAGTTTCTTCACCTTTAAAGTGAGACTGACTTCAGATTTCAACGCGCTTAGCGCTGTGCGCGTAATCAAGGACATCTATAAGAATGAAATAGATTCGCTCGCAAACTTTGATATTCCCGCTCCCTGATGCGGAAGTCTACTCCTCAAATAATATGTTTCGATTAATTTCCAGATGGATGGATAATACATATGTATACAACGTGCTGATATTGGCATGCCTGATATTGGTGCAGGTGCTTGTGTGCAATCAGATTGTGCTGTTCAATGTGGCGATGGCATTCATATTCATATATGTGATAATCCGGCTGCCGATGGACTTGTCTCCCAATTGGTTGCTCACCTGGGCTTTCCTGTCGGGACTGCTTGTGGATATCTTTAGTGATACCCCCGGAGTCAATTCGCTTGCATGCACCCTTTTGGCCATGTTGAAGCGTCCGATGCTTTTCGCTTATGTCCCCAAGGACGACCGCACCAAGAACATCAGTCCGTCGCTTGCCACGCTTGGTTTCTCGGTCTATGGCAAGTATCTCTTTTCTATGACTCTTGTCTACTGTCTTCTTGTATTCTCTATAGAATATTTTAACTTTGCCGACGTTAAAGAAATAGCGATAATGTCGGCTACAAGCGCCGCATTCACTTTCCTAATTCTACTTGGTGTTGACAGTTTAATTGTGCCGCATCGTGAGAAAAGATTATAAGTTAGAAAAAAGAAAATACGTTATTGGCGGCTTCATCACTCTGATTGTGATCATCTATGTGGTGAGGCTTTTCGGCTTGCAGATTGGTGATGTGAAATATAAGGAGAGCGCCGACAGCAACGCTTTCCTCCGCAGAGTGATATATCCGGCCCGTGGTCTCGTCTATGACCGCAATGATAAGCTGGTGGTTTTCAACAAGCCGGCTTATGATGTCATGCTCATTCCGAAAGATGTGGGTGAGTTCGACACCACGATGATTTGCTCGGCACTCAGCATAACAAAAGAGCAGCTTCTCGAAAGATGGCGTGATATGAAGGATACTCGTAAGAATCCGGGCTATTCGGCTTATACGCCTCAGAAACTGATTTCTCATCTCTCGCAGGAAGATTACGGGAAACTGCAGGAAAAGCTTTATCTTCTGCCGGGTTTTTTTATTCAGAAGCGAACCGTGAGGGAATACGGATACCACACCGGCGCGAACATCCTCGGTAATATCCGCGAAGTCAACACAGGTGATATGGACAAAGACCATTATTATCGCCGTGGTGACTATACGGGAGACCTTGGAATCGAGAAGAGTTATGAGAAAGCCCTGCGGGGTATCAAGGGGGTTGAAATCCTCATGAAGGACGCTTACGGGCGCATAAAGGGTAAATATGAAAACGGAGTGCACGATGTGGCGCCCGTGTCAGGAAAGAATCTAAAGCTCTCGATTGACATTGAGCTGCAGGAATACGGAGAGAGCCTTATGCGCGGTAAGGTCGGAGCCATCGTGGCCATTGAGCCGGCTACCGGTGAGATTCTCGCTTTGGTTACTTCTCCTAATTATGATCCTTCGCTACTTGTGGGTCGTGAGCGAGGTAAAAACTATGCCAAGCTTTCGTCTGACCCCGCTCACCCGCTCTACGACCGCGCCATTCAGGCCGGATATCCTCCAGGTTCGACTTTCAAACCGACACAGGGTCTTATCTTTCTGCAGGAAGGAGTGATAGACCTGAACACTATGTATCCCTGTTATCACGGATATATCAACGGATTGCGTGTCGGTTGTCACGGCCACGGCTCGCCAATCGCCCTCAAACCTGCCCTCCAGACCTCTTGCAACGCATATTTCTGCTGGGGATTCAAGAATATGATGGACAAGAAAGGCACGAAGACCAAGGATCAGTTCGAGAAATGGAAAAATTACATGGTAGAGATGGGGTACGGTTATCCACTCGGAATTGACCTTCCCCATGAAGGCCGCGGCTTCATCCCGAATAATGATTTCTATAGCAAATCATTCCGAGGAGCCAACTGGACCGCCAATTCCGTTATTTCGATCTCCATTGGACAGGGCGAGATTCTCGCCACCCCGCTTCAGATAGCCAATCTTGGAGCAACCATAGCCAACCGGGGATGGTTCATCACCCCGCACGTGGTCAAAGAGATTTCCGACAGCACTATCGACAAGAAATATCTTGAGAAACGTGCCCCCCATATCAAGCGCGAGCATTATGAAGCAGTAGCCGAAGGCATGCGGATGGCTGTGTTGGGAGGAACCTGCCGCACTGCTAATCTTCCGGATGTAGAGGTGTGCGGGAAAACCGGTACGGCTCAGAATCCCCATGGTCGCGACCACTCGGTTTTCATGGGTTTCGCACCTTATCATAATCCAAAGATCGCAGTTGCGGTTTATGTCGAGAATGCAGGCTTCGGAGCTACAT
Source organism: Muribaculaceae bacterium (assembly GCA_029055345.1). Classification (GTDB taxonomy): domain Bacteria; phylum Bacteroidota; class Bacteroidia; order Bacteroidales; family Muribaculaceae; genus Lepagella. The sequence goes on from JAIDDJ010000027.1 coordinate 104,504, forward strand.
TCGGGGTCCCTATAGGCTCGCTGATTATTGAGAAATATCTCAAGGGGGAAATCAGCAGCTCCCGGAAGCATATTGAAGAAAGAATGTTGAACACAAGTACAATAATCGGCAGTGGCGTCAAAAAGTAATGATGCCGGTATCTCGGCATTCAAATCAATAGATTGGATTACGATCCTTCTCTATCTCGTGCTGGTAGCCTTCGGCGCTGTCAGCATTTACGCCGCAAGCTATGACTTCGACAACGCAAGCCTGTTTGACTTTAATGAATTCTCGGGTAAACAGATAATGTGGATAGGACTTTCAATCCTCCTCGGTGCCGGAATAATGCTTACCGATTACAGGATTTACAAGACCTACGCCTACCCTATCTACATTGTCGTACTTCTCGTCCTTCTGGTGACAATATTCATTGCACCCGACACTAAAGGCTCCCACTCCTGGCTAAAATTCGGTCCGGTCAGTCTGCAACCGGCGGAATTCGGTAAATTTGCAACGGCACTTGCTCTGGCAAAATTATTTGACTCCTACAATTTCGTTCTCAACGCACGACTGAGCAACTATTTTCAGGCCCTTATCATTATTTTCCTCCCTATCATTCTTATTTTGATGCAGCGGGAGACCGGTAGCGCGCTCGTCTACATTTCTTTCATATTCGTGTTGTATCGTGAGGGTATGAGCGGGCTTGTGCTCTTTTCGGTGCTTTGTGCAGTTACATTTTTCGTCGTGGCCGTAAAATTCGCCGAACCATTGATTTTGGGACTTCCGGCCGGCGAATTTACCGTTTTCGTGATAATCATGCTCGTATATGCCTTGATGCTGCTGTTTTATTGCAACGACATAATTGTGGCAAGAAATGTGATTTATGGATTCGCCGGGTCAGGGGTCATCGTCACAATTCTGGCCCTTTGCGGCGTCAATGTCAATGGATTGTGGTATTTCATCGTAATGTTGGCCGCCGGAATCATCTACACTGCCCTGGCGATGTTTCATCATCGCATTGGAAAGTATCTTATCTCCATCGGCTTTGTTATCACATCCGTATTATTTCTCTTCTCGGTAAATTACGTCTTCGGCAACATACTCGAACCCCACCAGCAGATGCGAATTAAGGTTGCATTAGGCATCGAGGAGAACCTTCAGGGAGCCGGATACAATGTAAACCAATCAAAAATTGCAATCGGCTCGGGAGGATTAGTCGGGAAAGGCTTCCTGAACGGCACCCAGACCAAACTTAAATATGTCCCGGAGCAACACACCGACTTTATATTCTGCACGATTGGAGAAGAGGAAGGCTTTATTGGTTCTACGGCAGTGCTTGTGCTGTTCCTCGCGCTCATATTGCGTCTTATCCATATCGCAGAACGTCAGCGGACCGCTTTTGAAAGAGTCTATGCCTACTGCGTTGTGTCGATTTTGATTTTTCATCTCGGAATCAACGTGGGTATGGTAATCGGCTTATGCCCGGTCATAGGCATTCCCCTCCCCTTCTTCAGCTATGGAGGATCCTCTCTCTGGGGATTTACTATATTATTGTTCATATTGCTACGTCTTGACGCTTCGCGTAAAGAACGTATGGATTAACAGCCTGATAATGGAATTTAAATTAGAAGCCACAGCAAAAGAAGGAAATGCAAGAGCCGGAATTATTTATACCGACCACGGTGCGATTCCTACCCCAATTTTCATGCCCGTAGGTACGGTCGGGAGCGTGAAGGGAGTCCATATGCATGAACTTAAGGAAGATATAGATGCAAAGATTATTCTCGGTAACACCTACCATTTATACCTTCGTCCGGGACTGGAAATAATCAGTAAAGCAGGCGGCCTTCATAAATTCAACAGCTGGGACAGACCGATTCTGACGGATTCGGGTGGATTTCAAGTCTTCTCCCTTTCATCCAACAGGAAGCTGAAGGAAGAAGGTGCGTGGTTCAGAAGTCATATTGACGGCAGCAAGCATCTTTTCACTCCGGAGGGTGTGGTAGATATCCAGCGAACTATTGGCTCTGATATCATGATGGCTCTGGACGAATGCACTCCGGGAGACGCTGATTATGCATACGCGCGCAAATCACTCGACCTGACTCTCCGCTGGCTCCGGCGGGGCTGGGACCATTTCAACGAGACAGAGCCTCACTATGGCTATAAGCAATCGTTTTTCCCCATTGTTCAGGGGTGTGTCTACCCGGATTTACGCAGGGAATCAGCGAAATTTGTTGCTGATTTGGGCGCAGACGGAAACGCTATCGGTGGCCTTGCCGTTGGCGAACCGACAGAAAAAATGTATGAGATGATCGAGGTTGTCAATGAGATATTGCCCGCCGATCGGCCCAGATACCTTATGGGGGTAGGCACTCCGGCCAACATTCTCGAGGCAATCGACCGTGGTGTCGACATGATGGATTGCGTAATGCCTACCCGCAATGGCAGAAACGGAATGATTTTCACGCGCCACGGCATAATCAATCTGAAAAATAAAAAGTGGGCCGATGATTTTTCTCCTCTCGATGCCGGTGGGCCATCGGTAGTAGATGAGGAATATTCAAGAGCCTATCTCCGCCATCTTTTTGTCAGCAAAGAACTCCTTGGAATGCAGATCGCTTCCATACATAACCTTGCTTTCTATCTCTGGCTTGTCAAGGAAGCAAGGCGGCACATTCTGGAGGGAGATTTCAAAGCCTGGAAGGAAGAAATGGTAATTAATGTGACCCGTAGACTATGAGCGATAAAAAGAAATCTAAATCGGGAAGAAAAAAATTTCATTTTGGATGGAATTCCATCGGCCTTAAGCTGCTGGATATCTTCATCCTTAAGAAATATCTCGGCACATTCTTTTTTGCTACTCTCCTTATACTCGCTGTGGTGACGATGTTCGACATCACGGAAAAACTTGACGCATTTCTTACCGCTCCGCTAAAGGAGACTCTTTTCGATTATTTCGTATCGTTCCTACCGTATTTCGCAAATCAGCTCGCTCCACTTTTCACATTCATTGCCGTTATTTTCTTCACCACAAAGCTTGCCGGAAATTCTGAAATTATAGCTATTCTTTCAAGCGGTATCAGTTTCAACAGGTTCATGCGCCCTTATATGATTGGCGCTGCCGTTATCGCGGCCATGATTTTCGCTTTAAGCAATTACGTAATTCCTCCGACTAATATTAAGAGAATCGCATACACTAACAAATATGTGAAAAATGTGCAGGTCACTTCCGGGGTCGACATCCAGCTCATGGCCCGTCCCGGTGAAGTAGTTTATATAGGGAGATTCGAAAACAGTTCTAAGACCGGTTACAGATTTTCTTTCGATAAATTCAAAAATAAGGAACTCGTATCCCGGCTTACATCCCAGACCATTACTTACGACTCGGCCCGGATGTATCATTGGACTGCCCATAATTATATGATTCGCGATTTCGACGGGATGAAAGAAAAAATCCGCACCGGCGATAAACTTGACACAATCATTCCCATTGAGCCACGCGACTTCCTGATCTCTGAAGATGACCAGGAAACGATGACCACTCCACAGCTAAGCGAGTATATCGATAATCAGAAGAGTCGCGGCGTTGCCAACATCAAGGCTTTTGAGATAGAAAAAGAGAGGCGTTACGCTTCGACCGCCGCAGCTTTCATCCTTACTCTAATCGGCGTGTCGCTGTCGGCTAAGAAAGTTAAGGGTGGAATGGGTATCAATATAGGTATAGGCCTTGTACTCAGTTTCAGCTATATTCTCTTTTCCGCCGTAACAAGCCAGTTTGCGATTTCGGGCATGACCTCTCCATGGGTAGCAATGTGGATTCCTAATTTCCTATATCTTGGAATCGGTCTGTTCTTATACTACCGCGCGAGAAAATTCTGATATCAATCAGAAGCTTTGATGGGGGCATATCCTATTTTGAAAAAGTTCTGCCGGTAATCCCAGGGTCTTATAATATCGTCATTCCAAATCACGATATCTATATCGATTGGCACCAGCCCCGCTTCCCGGCAGCTTTGGTCCCTGCCCGCCAATTCTTCATATTCTTTCAATTGACGGTTAAATGGCTCATAAGCAGATTGCGTGGAGCCGGTTATCACGGCGTTGATGTAGGACCGACCGACTCCCTTGGCCGGGGGAGTCTCGTATAATGATGATGCCTTGAAATCCGACAAAAGACTTTTAAGCCACTTTAAGGCCTGCGCCACATAGTCAGCATCGCAATTCGAGCCGAGTGACAGCACTATTTTGGAGACCATCAGGAAAAATGAGTTTATGATATCAGATTATTCGGATTGACTTCGTCAATGGTCCGCACTTCTTAAAGTTATTTCAGTAACCTCCGGCAGAGCCTTGCCTAATCTCGCGGGGAAACCGACTGTTCCGGCGCCTATGTTAACATATAGATACATCGGTGTGTTACCGATTGACTTCTCCTCGTAAAGACCTCCCCATTTCGGATATTTCCACTCGCTGGGCGAAAATTTATGACCGCCGATGTCGAATTCCATCTGCATCGCATGGGTATGACCCGACAATGTGAGGTCAACATTGCTTATCTTCCTTACCACCTCATCCCAATGGTTTGGATTATGAGTGAGAAGCACTTTGAAAATCCCATCGTTCAAATCCTGCCCTTTTCCTTCCGGGTCATGGTAGGCTTTTACCAGATCTCCGAGCTGATTGAACGGGGGTTCTCCCCAGTTCTCCACACCTATCAGGGCTATTGAATCACTCTCATTTTTCAGCTTCACCGAAGCATTCGAAAGTATTTTCCATCCCATGCTTTCCGTATTCCTCCCCATTAGCTCAAGATTGGCATGGTAGGATTCTTCATTCGGCCATTCTGCATAGCCGCCATAATCATGATTGCCATATACGCCGTAAACTCCCATCGGTGCTTTTATTCGTCGGAGAACCGGCACGAAAGGATTGGCTTCCGCTGCTACCCTGTTGACGAAATCTCCTGTAAAGACCACTATATCGGCATGCCGGGCATTGACCGAATCAACAAGATTCGACACGAATGTGGTATCCGTGCCCCACGTGCCTAAATGAAGATCGCTGATCTGGACTATTTTCAATCCATCCATCGATTTGGGCAACCGCTCGGACCTTATCTCTACATTCCTCACGTCAATCTCATTTCTTGTAAAGAGCACACCCCACCACATGAAAATGAAGACCAGCGATGCTGCAGGCACTCCTACCCAAAGATTCCATTTGCCTCTCTTCCCGGAATTTCTGAATATACAGAGTCCACAGAGGGAGAACATGCAATATATGAATTTTGAAATGTAGATTGAAAGGAACGTGAACAGGAGCCACATCGGAATTATAATGGGCTCATTCGGATCCTTTTTAGGCCATACGAACACTGCAATTGCAAGCCCCCAGCAAATTACCGCCGAAACGGCATAGATCCAAGACAGAAACTTTCTTCTCTGCGGACGGGCATATTTGCGGACGTTGGAGTAAATGTACCAGTCAGTCAGCAGCGCAAGAATGAAAATCAATAATGCCGGAAGCAGTTGTATTCTCATAGCGGTTCACTCAATTTTTCGGCAAATGGCTGACAAAACGGGTTATTCCATCCCGCCGAGTATTGTTTTAAGTTTGTTTTTAAGTGGATTGGCATACATCACGAGCATCATCTCAAGCATGAAATCTCGCTCTTCCGGCGTTACATCAGGCACATCCACCTTGTCAAGCTGCGAATTGAAATAATTCTGCGTGTCCTCAAGCTGACTCTCGGTATACTTGGAACGAAAACGGGTTGACCGATGAAGCATGTCGAATGCTATGTAATTGATAGGGAATATCTCGTAACTGCGGTGAATAGCCTGGTCTATAAGGCAACCGACATATTTCGCCGCAGTATTGTTATCCGGCAGGTCTCCAATCTGATCCAATTTGGTATTTATTCGCGGGGTAAGCTGGAAATGCACTTTTCCCTTGAATTGCAGAAGGCCTGTTTCCATACTGAACAAATCATCACGCTGCGACTTCTTGAATTCGGGATTACGTCTTTTCATCAGGAACTCTTTAGCCTTGAGATAGTCATTGGGGTCATACTCATAGGAAATCGACACCGGCATGAGATTTATTTCCTTTAGTCGTTCGATGAAGGAGCCCTCCCCTCCCAAAGCAAGCATTTTCACAAGCGATTCCTGAGTTTTGTCGGAACTGTCCTTGGCCCTACCCTCTCTTTGGGCAATCCATACGGACTCATGCTTGTCAAGAATAGCGCTGTGTATGTAGGCGGAAAGCTTCTTGGCAGCGAGAAGCCCTTCACGAAGCCCGGTGTTTCTCTTTACGATAAACGACTTGTTGAGCCTTACAAGGTCGTTTATCCAGTCAAATACGAGAAGATTGTTTCCAATGGCCACTTCCGAAGTCGGCATTCCCCTGCGCATGAATGCAAGATTGAGGAACGAGGCATCAAGCACGATATCGCGATGGTTGGTGATGAAAACATAGTTGAGTGCCGGATTATAATACTTCACACCCCCCAGACTAATTCCGGCCGTAGTGGTCTTTGCCAGCATCTCGAGAAACGGGAACATGACCTGGTGCTGAAAATCATATTTGTTATCTATTTTCAGCATCTCGTCAATCAGCATCGGGACATCGTCCTGCGGCATCGTATATTTCACTGCATGCAGAAACCCCGGGTCCTTAACCAGAGCCTGCATTTTTTCTTTGAATATATTGTCATCGTATGGAGCTATGTCACTGAAGTCTAAATCTTGGGAACTCATAACTATTTTATTAAATTGTTCGGGGCATAATGTCACAATGTATGGGGAGTCCTCAGATAGGTCTCCTCATATTGTTAACGTCTCTATGCCTTGTCTGTTGCATGAAATCTTATAAACTTGTCAACAGATTAAAATTGTGGAATTAGCTTTCTTTCACTTCGATAATGCAATCGGCAGGAGCCTTCACATTCTCGTCAATTATTATTTCGCCATATCCCCGGGCTCTGATGATACCCGAAGTCGGATTCTTCACGCTGGTAATACGACTGTTGATTTGCGCATCGAGTGTCGATTCTTCAAATGCCAGATCACAATCCGGAGCCATCTGGCAATTTATCATTTTAAGATCATGACAATAACATAGCGGCTGCGTGCCGGAAATTTTGCAATTTATCAGCGTCAGGCCATGGGAATGCCATCCTAAATATTCACCGTCAAGTTCCGAATCCCTTACTGTTACGTTCCGGGTGTTCCAGAAAGCATCCTTGGAATGAATCTCAGCATTTCTGATTTCCACATCGTGACAATACTGGAATGAATAGTTTCCTTCCTGATGATATCCGTCTATGTCAATGTCGTTGCAATGCATGAAGATATAGTCTGCCTTCTTCACCTTTACATCACGAAGTTTTATTTTACGGCAATGCCATAACGTCTCCTGCGCATCCGGAATCTCCACTCGTGTAAGCTCCATATCCGTCATTTCTCGGAACATCTTCGGTGCCTCAACAAGTGTATCAATCATCTTTAAATGCGAAGAATACCATAACGCTGCTCGCGCTCCCTCAGTAAAGAGAGAATCTTTTATTTCAAAATTATCTACGTGCCAAAATGGGTATTTACCTTCAAATCGGCAGTGTTTGGCTATTATTTCTGAACATTCCTTTAGTGCGGATTCTCCGGCATGAATGGTTACGTTGTCCAGTTCAAGTCCATGGCTTGCAAATAAGGGACGCTCTCCTCGGAATTCCTGATTCTTGATTATTTTCATGGCATATTAATTTTTTCTATCCTTCTTATTTCTTTATTCGCTTATTTCTTACTCTCATTCAGAAGCTCTTTCAATATCTTTATTATCCGGTAAACTCCTTCTTCCACAAGTTTTCGCGGTTCCGCAAGATTTATCCGTATGAAATTGCCCCCGGTTTCCCTATACATTTTCCCGTCGTTGACCATGACTTTACTTCTCGCAAGAATCTCTGCGGCGATGGTTTCCGAACTCATATTCAGTATGCTGCAGTCTACCCACGCCAGGTATGTCCCTTCAAGATTCATCATTGGGAACTCCGGTAATTCTTTTTCGAACATCGCCCGCGCGAGGTCATAATTACCTTTCAGGTACTCTCTTAGTTCATCAAGCCAATCTTCTCCTCGCGTATAGGCTTCTATCAAAGCTATGACACCAAACGGGTTGACATCGCATACCTCATTAACATTCAACGCTTTGTCTATTTTTGCACGCATCTCTGCATTTTCACAGAATATGTTGGCAATCTGCAGGCCGGCGATATTGAATGCCTTTGTCGGAGAGCAGCAGGTCACTGACATAGCCCTGAATTTATCCGATACAGCGGCAAATGGCGTATATTTATACGGCGGGAATACAAGTTCGTTATGAATTTCATCTGATACGACAGTCACTCCGTTGCGCGCACAAATTTCACCGAGCCGCGACAATTCGTCCTTTGTCCAGACTCTCCCCGCCGGATTGTGGGGATTACATAATAGAAGTAATACAGCCTCGGAATCTGCCGCCTTTCTCTCAAGGTCGTCGAAATCCATCTCATATGTATTTCCCACTCTGCGTAAGGGATTTTCCAGTATCTCGCAACCGTTATTCAGTATCGATGAGAAAAAATGATTATAGACCGGCGTCTGAACAATTACTTTCTGACCCGGATGCGTTAAAGCCTTGATTACAGCCGACAAGGCCGGAATAACACCCGATGTATACAGTATCCACTCCGACTTGAGCTTGAGGCCATGCCTGCGGTCAAACCAATTTACGGTGGCGCTGAAATATTCGTCAGGCACAAACGTGTAGCCGAAGACTCCGTGGTCTACCCTCTTCCTGAGAGCCTCTATAATACATGGCGCTGTCTTGAAATCCATATCAGCCACCCACATCGGAATGATTCCTTCGACTCCCGGCATATCCCATTTATAAGAATTTGTATGTTGCCGGTCGGGCGCGGTATTAAAATCATATTTCATAATTCATAGTTTATGTATGCGGTCCATCCATTTTCCGGATTTCAGGCGTATAAGGAATATAGCTCCTCTGAAACAAAGTTCGATACACATCGCCAGCCATACTCCTTTAAGACCCATGGTCGGCGCAAGGAGCGCCGCAAGTGTGATCCGGACTCCCCACATGCTCCCGAGATTCATTATGCAGGGCCATAGAGTGTCGCCGGCTCCAACGCAGACGCCGTAGGCCACTATTGAGGCGGCATACATCGGTTCTGCCCATGCCTCGATCCGAAGTGCCATCACTCCGAGATCAATAATCTGAGACACATCGGTCAATAATTCCATGAGCAATGGAGCGGCGACATACATCACGATCCCCATTATACTCATAACGCTCATACCCATGAAAACGGTTGTCCACGCAAACCGTTTTGCAAGTTTTCTGTTTGCCCCCCCGAGACTCTGACCTGAAAGTGTGGTCGCGGCGTCGGCTATGCCGAAGCCCGGCATATAGCATAATCCTTCTACTGTCACTGCAAAAGCATTGGCAGCGATGGCGAACGCCCCTAATGGGGCAACTATCACTGTCAGGGTGATCTGAGCGGCTGAGTTTATAAATCGCTCGACACCCATCGGAAAACCTATTCTTATTGCCCTCTTTATGACTCTCCAGGTTGGCATTGCCGAGGCTCTGCAGCCTGAAAGACGAATTTCAGAGTTTGCGTACCAAAGATAAAACAAAAGAAAAATGGTGACTACTAACTCTGCCAACGCAGTGCCGAGGGCAGCCCCTTGCACTCCGAGACCGAAACCGGGGATATATATGGAACTACCAATAATATCTACATTCCTGCTCGGAAATATAAGGAAAAAGTTAAAGACCACGTCTAATATACACATCAGAACCCCCATTATACCGGGAATGGCCATGTTCCCGCTGCAGCGCAACAACCCGTTGGTAAGAAAATTCATCTGAAGCAGAGGAATTGATAGCGCGAAAATCATAAAATAAGCAGAAGCCCCGGTATTGATTGATGCCGTTCCACCGAGCCATAGAGGCAATGGATTGGCAATCATCACCCCTACGAATCCCACTCCTATGCTTAAAATCAATAGTGCAATAATGGATTGACGGGCTATTGCCTTTGCCTGGTCAAGCTTCCGGGCGCCTATCAGATGAGCAACTTGCACTGAAAAACCCATGGATGCAGCGCTGCATACCCCCATGAAAAGCCATGTCGTAGTGGCTATCAGTCCGATTGAGGCCGCCGGATCTGCTCCAAGATGCCCCACCATAGCCGCGTCTATGAATTCCATGGCGGTAGCAGCAAACTGAGCCATTATTGCCGGAATACTCAGACGGACTGCTACTGAAAGGATACTGCTTAGTCTTACTCTTCCTTTTTGACGGATTAGCGCTGTCAGTCTTGATTCTTTTTCAGACTTCTCCATTTTTCTATCAAGGCGGTAAAATCTTGTGGAAGCTCCGATTCAAAAAACATTTCTTTGCCTGTCTCAGGATGGACGAATCCAAGAGTGCGGGCGTGAAGCGCCTGACGTGGACAAACTTCGAAGCAATTTTCCACAAAGCGGCGATAGGATGACGAGGGATTTCCCTTTAATATTTTATCGCCTCCATATCTTTCATCGTTGAAAAGGGGATGGCCCTTATGTAGCATATGGACTCGTATCTGATGTGTCCGACCGGTTTCGAGCACACATTTCACCAGTGTGACATAGCCGAACCTCTCAAGCACTTCATAATGAGTCACTGCATGCTTGCCGATGTTTGGGTCCTTCATCACTGCCATTTGCAGCTTATTTCGGGGATTTCTCGCAATATTACCCGTGATTGTGCCTGAAGCTTCTTTGAAATCGCCCCATACCAGCGCGAAATACTCCCTGCGAGTGGTCTTATCGAAAAATTGCTTTCCCAACATGGTTTTAGCCTCCGGGGTCTTCGCAACCACAAGAAGCCCCGATGTGTCTTTATCTATCCGATGGACAAGACCAAGTCGCGGATCGCTTACGTCATAATCCGGATTATCCTTGAAATGATAAGCCAACGCATTTACCAGTGTGCCTGAATAATTCCCATGCCCCGGATGGACAACCAATCCCGGGGGCTTGTTGACCACAAGGAGAAATTTATCTTCATAGACGATGTCAAGAGGAATATTCTGAGGAATTATTTCAAAGTCATAGCGCGGACGGTCCATGACTATACTGATCACATCGCCCGGTTTTACCTTATAACTTGATTTTACAGGTTTACCGTTGACTATAATGCATCCGGCATCAGCAGCCTGCTGGATGCGGTTGCGTGATGTCTTCTCCATCCGCTCCACCAGAAACTTGTCGATTCTCAGCAGTTGCTGGCCCTTCTCGGCAACGAACCGGAAGTGCTCATACAGCTCCCTGCCGTCATCAAGGACGTAGGTAGGATCAACTGTTTCAGGAGAATCTTCCTCAATCAAATTCCGGTCGTCCATCAGAAATATTGTGATCCCTCGGTTTCGGATTCCGAGCCTGAACTTGAACCTTCATTCTTCGGCTTGTGCTCAATCGGCTCTGTCTGTGATGTCTCTGAAGCAGCTTGACCCTCGCTGCCTAAATCGTAACTCCCTTCTTCGGCATCATAGTAATCGTCTCCCTCCGTGCCTTGGTTCTCACGATAGGCATCGAGGTATTCCAGATTAGTCAAGGAGTCCTGAATGTCCATCAACCTGCCATCGGATACTTCAATCACTATGGAACTCTTTACAGATATTTTCTGCATTTTGCGCACAGGCTTGCCATTTGCGAGTATCTTTACAACGCGGTCGGTGGTGCCGAGAACTTTCACTACCTTTACATTCTTGAATCCGAGTTCCTCAAATTTTGCCAGTGCCGAACGCTGAGACATCCCTTTCAACGCAAATTCATTGGGATGGTTGTCATCATCAAGTATGACTTCCTTCGGATGAACGGCATTGATATAGAGGAAAATCTTTCTTCCCGGCTTTACTCTGGAATGAGGTTTGGGGAACTGCTCGATAACGAAACCCGGACGCATATCCTCCCGATATAGCGAATCACGGATATCAACATTAAGCCCGGCCTCATGGAGGCGGGAGATTGCCTGGGTATAACTGAGATTCTCGACGCTCGGCACCTCAAGACTCCTGCCATGTTTCGTAAAGAGTGCCGTGGCAAGATACGCTGCATAAATGCCAAGCGCCGCTATGATGAATATTATCACTAAATTGGCCATTACCGGGTGACGGTCGATAAACTTGCTCCCCCAGCTGTATGAATGGTCGTTTTCGGTATTTTTCACTGGCGATGTCGTTTTGAACCCCAAAGTTAACAAAAATTGGCGACATATAGGCGATTTTCCGATAATTTTTGCTAACTTTGCATCATATATCCCAAAGCGAATAATTAATGCGAAAATATCTGTTGCTTATTCCCATTATTGCAGTTCTCGCTTCGTGCACTGAATACACGAAAGTGATGAAAAGCAAGGATGTGGATTATAAGTTCGAATATGCCAAGAAGGCATTTGACGAGAAGAAATATCTCCAGGCCTCGACTGTACTCACCGATATTTATACTCCTTTGCGCGGAACGGCGAAAGGAGAAGAGGCTCTGTTCCTTCTCGGTATGTCCCATTATTACAACAAGGACTATGCGAACGCCAATGTTTATTTCAAGACTTATTACCAAAGATACCCTAAAGGTAAATTCGCCGAGCTTTCGCATTTTTATTCCGGATATGGGTTCTATCTTGATTCTCCTGACCCTCAGCTTGACCAAACGTACACAGTAAAGGCAATCGAGGAACTCCAGAACTTCCTTGAGAAATATCCCAAAAGCGAGAAGGTCACAGAAGCCCAGAACGCGATTTTTGAAATGCAGGACAAACTGACTTTGAAGGAACTTCAGAATGCCCAACTGTATTACAACTTAGGCAATTTTCTCGGGAACAACTATCAGTCGGCGGTTATTGTCTGCCAGAATGCACTTAAGGATTATCCTTACTCGAAATATAGAGAGGATTTCGAGCTTCTGATTCTAAAGTCGAAATATCAGATGGCCCGGCATAGTGTGGCTGAGAAGATGGCTGACCGTTTCAATGATGTTGTGGATGAATACTATTCATTCATAAACACTTATCCTGAATCCAAACATGCCAAGGAAGCCGAAACAATCTTCAAGGTGGCACAAAAACACGCCGGACGATAGACGAAATGCCCTTTCGATACGTTATTATATAGTTACAGAAACACATAATCATCAAATCAAATATGGATTATAAGAAGACGAACGCCCCCGTCACCACAGTTACCCGCGACATGATAGCAATGGCCGACCAGACGGGAAACGTTTACGAGACTGTGTGCATCATCGGCAAACGTGCTAATCAGATTTCTTCCGAACTCAAGAAGGAACTCGAGAAAAAACTCCAGGAATTCGCTTCAACCGACAATCTGGAGGAAGTATCCGAGAACAGAGAGCAGATCGAAATCTCGAAATATTACGAAAAACTTCCGAAGCCAACTTTGATTGCTACTCAGGAATATCTTGAGCATAGACTCTATTTTTCGAATCCGCTCAAGGAAAAGGATCGTCTTGACGATTGACGTTTTATAAATCAGACCACTGAGCTACGCAACTCACAGTTCAGGCCGCGGCATTCGTCTGCGGCTTTTTCCTTTTATCCGTCAATGCATTCCATCCATATCCTAAATATTGATTCGGACTATGCGCTCGCTTCGGGCCGCAGGTATTATACTCCTCCGGCTCATATCTCTATGTTGAAGAGGAGTTTGCAGCTTTTGCCGGCGCTATATGCCGCGCCGGGCGACATTATAGTGGTCAATGATTTGAAGGATGTTAGCGATGAAGCACTATCGAATATGATTGAGGTTTCGGGAGCCCCTGCCCCTGATAACATCTCTTTGAACAGTCTCGTAAACCGGAATATCTCTTTTATCGGACTCGATGATCTGGGAAATAATGACCGATTCTGGAAATCTCATATTCCTGACCCATGGGGCTGGAATTTGAGCATTCGGCAGTTTTTCCTTGATGTTTCAGGGGGCAATGCCATTATCCCCTCGGAAGAAAGGATTGAGAAATTACGAGATCTGTCTCACAGGCGTACGTCCATCCGGATATTGTCATACCTTCCAATTCAATTTCGGGAGAATATCGTATTACCGGAAGAAATTACGGATGCCGGAATTGCGGTCAAGGCTTTTCAAAGTGGCGGGCCCTTATATTTCAAGGCTCCGTGGAGCAGCTCCGGACGTGGAGTCATGGAAACAACCGGACTTGAACAAATGCACGTTGAGCCATGGATTAGGGGTATAATTCGCCGGCAAGGTTCGGTCATGATGGAGAAAGCATATGAGCGAGCTCTTGATTTTGCCACGGAATGGATGTGCAGCAATGGCAGCGCTTCATATCTGGGAGTATCTGTTTTTAAAACTTCGAGGCGGGGAAAGTATCATGGAAATATGAAAGATACCCAGGAAGAACTGACCGCACTGATTGATAGCCATATTAACGTCAGCCTTAAAGAAGTTATAAATGCTCAGAAGGAGGCTCTCGAAACTATCGTATGTCCCGATTATGACGGTCCGGCGGGGATTGATATGCTCGCAACGCCCGGAGGGGATATAAACCCATGTGTGGAGATAAATCTCAGGCACACAATGGGCATGATCGGTTTGTTATAAGTTATTGTAAATTGTTAAATTAGCTATGGCCATAAAAAAATGAAAATAGATATAATCGGAAGAGGCAATGTCGGAACGCATCTTTCCAATGCGTTTGAGGCAAAGGCTGACATTATGATGGTAAATCCCCGTACACTTCAGGAACTCCGGAATGATTCTGACCTTTATCTGTTATCGGTCAGTGATAATGTGATTACGGATGTAGCAAAAAGATTTAAAGGTAAAATCGGTAAGGACTCTGTTGTGGCACATACATCGGGAACCACTCCCCTTTCGGCAATTCAGAATATGTTTGGAAAAACCGGTGTGTTCTATCCTCTCCAGACATTTTCAAAGGACGTGAAACTGGACTATTCGGAAATTCCGTTTTTTATTGAAGGCAGTGAAAAGGATGTGGAAAATCTTCTTGAGAGAGCTGCCCGTATGATTAGTGATTCCGTCACAAAAACTGATTCCGCACAACGCAAGGATCTCCATATTGCATCAGTTCTGAGCTGCAATTTCTGTAACCATCTTTGGGCTATGTCAGCTGAATACCTTTCCGCTCATGGTCTTGATTTCAAAACGCTTATTCCTTTGATAAAGGAGACTGCACGAAAGGCCGCGCAAGGGAATCCATATTGTCATCAGACCGGTCCTGCCGTCAGGCATGATTCCAAAATCCTTGAGGCTCATTCGCAGAAACTTGAAGAGAATCCGGAATTGCTTGATATCTATACTTTGATGTCTATGTCGATCATGAATCATCATCCGAAGACTCCGGCAAATAACTCTTGTGGAACGAAATCTGAAAACGCAAAAAAGAAAACATGAGTGCCATTGATTATGATTTGACGAAAATAAAAGGGTTTGCTTTTGATGTTGACGGGGTTCTCTCTCCTGCGACCGTGCAAATTAATACGGAAGGGGTTCCTGTTCGAATGGCTAATGTCAAGGATGGTTTTGCCATCCGTCAGGCTGTAATTCTTGGTTATCCTATTGCAATTATTACCGGTGGAAACTCAGAAGACATAAAAAAACGTTATAATTTATTGGGTGTGACCGACGTATTCCTTAATTCTCAGAATAAAAAGGCTGATTTGGAACAATGGATGAAAAAATACGGCTTGGGCTCTGAAGAGGTTCTTTATATGGGCGATGATATCCCTGATCTGCAATGTATGCGGACGGTCGGTCTATCATGCACTCCTTTTGACGGTTGCCACGAAGCAAAAATGACTGCAGTTTATGTTTCAAAATATACCGGAGGATACGGTAGCGCCAGAGATGTGATAGAGCAAGTTCTCCGCGCCAAAAGGCAATGGAAGCTTGATAGCTGTGCATCCTATACTTATTAGCTGCGCAGCTGACTCTTGATAGCTGTGCTTTATTACTTGATAGCAGCGTAAGTAAATTGAATATTCAACATTAACCAACCGAATATATGCTTGAGAATTTATCTAAATATAAAGTCAAATTGGCGAGTAAGTCTCCGCGGCGTCGTGAACTGCTTGAGGAGCTTCGTGTCCCGTTCAGCATTATAACTACCGGTGGAATTGATGAATCCTACCCGGACACTCTACCGCCGAAGGAAATTCCCGCCTATCTTGCCAATAAGAAGGGTGATGCCTATATGCGTCGTTTCGATGGCAATGAACTTGTGATCACCGCCGACACACTTGTGATTCTTGGTGATAAGGTATTGGGGAAACCGGAAGGCCGTGATGATGCGATTAAAATGCTCAAGGAGCTTTCAGGCCGCACTCATCTTGTGGTGACGGGGGTAAGCATTTCCACAAAGGATAAGCGGACCACTTTTTCGGTTATAACAGAAGTGACATTCTCCCATATTAGCGATGCCGATATAGAGTATTATGTCGACAACTTCCTACCTTTTGACAAGGCAGGAGCATATGGTATTCAGGAATGGATAGGTTGCATAGCTGTAGAAAGCATCCGCGGCAGCTATTATAATGTGATGGGCCTCCCGGTCCATCGCCTATATCACGAACTCAAGAATTTTTAGTTGATTAAGAGCGCGTCCCCTACGACCCTGAAATTTTAAGAGACGCGCTCTAATTAAGGTTTGGCCTTGGCCTGCATGCTTTAATAATACACAAGCATGTCGATTAAGACAACCGTCATATAAAAATGCTCCGGGAGCGCTTGGCTTTCGGAGCATTTTTATAATATTAAGAATTTGTTTATTTGGCAGGAGCTGCATCTTCGGGCTTATCCCCTTTTTCGAGATGGGGAGCAACATAGCTGTAACGGGCCTCCCAACCGAGGGCTGAAGCACCGAGTACTGCCGCATCGCTTTCCTTCAGTTCAGAAAGAATAATCTGGGTTTTCCCACGGAAGATAGGCATAAGTGACTTTTCAAATGTTTCGCGAAGTGGCTTGAGAAGCAAATCGCCGCTCTTTGCAAGACCGCCGAACAGAATGATAGCCTGAGGGCTCGAGAATGCCACCATATCGGCAAATGCTTCGCCCAAGATTTCACCGGTATAGCGGAAAATATCCTTAGCGAGTTTATCACCGGCCATGGCTGCGTCATAAACATCCTTTGAAGTGATATCCTCAATGTGGAGATTGCGGAGCAGTGACGGCTCAGTGCGGATTTCAAGGAATTCACGGGCTGTGCGGGCAACGCCTGTAGCTGAGCAATAAGCTTCGAGACATCCGGTCCGTCCGCAGCCACATACGCGGCCATTATTGCGCTTCATGACTACATGACCAAGTTCGCCGGCAAATCCATCAGAGCCGTATACGAGCTGACCGTTGATCACTATACCGGATCCGACACCGGTGCCGAGAGTAATCATAATGAAATCCTTCATACCGCGTGCCGCGCCATATGTCATTTCACCGAGTGCAGCTGCGTTTGCATCATTGGTAATGGCCACCGGAATACCATTGAAAGCCTTGCTTACTTTCTCTGCCAATGGAATTATCGGACCCCAGGGCAGATTCGGCGGATTCTGGATTTCGCCGGTATAGTAATTAGCATTAGGCGCTCCGATACCGATTCCCTGTATCAGATCCTCGGCATCTTTTGCTTTTATCAAACGCGACAGGCCCTCATGGAGCTCATCGATATAAGCATCGAAATCTACATGTTTCTTGGTCTTGATAGAATCAGAAGCCACAACATGGCCACGGGCATCGACTATTCCAAATACGGTATTGGTTCCACCTATGTCGATTCCTACTACATACGGTTTACTCATTGGTAAGTTTTTATTGGGTTAATTATTTGAGTTTCAGGCATAGAATAAATACCGCTCAATTTTCGAAGCGGAATTTCATGTAATTTTAGCTCACGATGGAGAGTTTTCGTGGTATTTCAAAAACAAATATAATACAATTTTTCCGAACCGGCAAACAATCAGGAAATAAAAAAAGCGACACTAAGTCGCTTCCGTGTGACTCCTACAGGATTCAAACCTGTAACCTTCTGATCCGTAGTCAGATGCTCTATTCAGTTGAGCTAAGGAGCCAATGTTTTATTGGTGACTCCTACAGGATTCAAACCTGTAACCTTCTGATCCGTAGTCAGATGCTCTATTCAGTTGAGCTAAGGAGCCT
>JAIDDJ010000028.1:0-14762 GCA_029055345.1 Muribaculaceae bacterium
TCCCGGAGGGTCAAGCCCACAGGCGCAGATGTGCGGTCAGTCCTACCTTTGCGACAGGAAAACTAAATGAGCCAATGACACCGAAAAATGAAAATGAGATTACCGGGAACTCAATCCAAGAGTCAGAAGAACCCAAGAACCGGCGGAGCGTCCGCTTCGGGAACGAGAAACCGCAAGGGTCAATGCAGGGAGCCGTCAGTCGGTGCTTACAATTATGGCAAGTGCATCGTGGCGTGTCGTTGTGGCTTGACCTCTTGCAGATAGACTACGACACAATAAACTGCAAGGCTGTTCACGCGAGGCAGACCCATTCCGCTAACAAAGGCTCGGACTGCGAAGGAGTCAAGAGCATTCCGCTGAAATCAACGAGGGATAATGTCAGAGGGCGACGCTGACCGTCAAGGAGCGGTCAGAGCGACAGGCGCGATTCCGATACATCATAATAAGGAGTTACCGATACCCGACACCCGAAGGGCTACTGCGGAGCGTGGGATATGAAACCGCCACAGCCGGAGAGTGCCACAAATAAAATCAGGGCAATCCCGCTGACCGACTACGGAGCCGGTGCTGTTCATAGACTGTCAAATAGGAGCATTCCGCAATAGTTCCGCATTACCTGACCCGACCCCGATTTCCGCTGACAGGCTTTTACGAAAGGGAAGGCTCTTGCTTCCAATAAAAAACCGCCTATCCTCACGGACGAGCGGAAAAATTAAACTTCAAAAATCTGTAATGACGAACCGCATCCCTGCGGTTGATGAAGATTGGGAGGTTATATTATGCACGGCACCATTGACTTAATGGAAACGTGCTTGATTTCGTAAGAGTACCCGGCAGGGTCGCCTGACGGAATCCCGGAGCGATGATCACACTCCACCACAGGGCGCGGTGCTTCGAGTGAGCCGAGCAGATAGGAGTTGCCGTTGACATCGGTAACGACAAAACCGAGAGAGGCAGACCGGGGAAGTTCCGAACCTGTAAGGAATTTCAGTGTGGCGGTGTCCTCGTACCCGCCGCCGTCCTTTTTGGTCTGACACTCGCAGGTCGGCTCGTCGAAGAACGGTATCGGGTGAATATCCGTGAGGATAGGCACCGGCATACCGCAAATAGCCGACAGGTCAACGCGCCTCGGCAGGTGTCGGCAATCGACCCAACCGATAGCCTTAATTCCGGGCAGTATTTGTGTAGTGGTACGCATTATAGCAGAAATCGCAGAATTGAAAATTTGAGGTGCTGAAATCAAGTGGATTTTTTGCGAGAATATTGTTTTTTTGCTCTATCACGGTGGAGATATATGTCTCTCTGCCGTTGATAGCGTTTGGCAATAGCGTTCCAATTAGTCTCGTTCATCTCGATATGGTGCTTCTCCATCCAAGCGTAAATGAGTTCGTCCTGCCGCTTCGTGATATTGCCGAAGTGATGCAGGTCGCTCCACAACTGAATATCGAAGCGTTCACGCAAGATATTCAGCAACGAATTGAGCGCACGTTTCGGGAGGAAGTTGAAAACTTCCGGCGGTCGGTTGCGGAACGAAGGGATAGCGATGGCAAGTTTGCCCTCGCCCGGAGTATCGGGTAATTGGTCTATGGGTCGGTGAGCGAGAAACACTTCGAGGATCTTGCTCTCAACTGAGCCGCGAGTCAGTTGCACCGGCACATTACCTCCCTGCTCGTGGACGAACCACTGAGCGAGGTAATCTTCGAGGGGTATGTAAAGGCAAATCTGACTCACTTTGCATCGTATTTATATATGCAAAGTTATTGATTTTTCGGGAGATATACAAGTGTAAACACCTGATTATCAATGCCGAATAATGCCGAAGATTACCGAAGTTTGCCGAATAAGAATGTGGCTGAAAAAATTTTTTCTCCCACAGGAATATAGGGTCAGAGTATTACACGTATTACAAGGATTACACCGGATTTTGGATGCGAGATAACTCGCTGTAAGGATATATCTTATCTATTTTAAGTAATAAAAAAGAGAAGATAATAGCCCCTAAAATCTGTAATACTTTGTAATATAAATTTGGATGTCGGCAAAATTTGTAATCCTGTGTAATACATTTGTCATACTTGCTTGGAAATGTAACGTGCGAATTGTCAGTGAAGTAATATGTGTAATGCTTGTAACATCGTTGCGAGCCAATCACTCCGAGATAATTTTTCAAAAAAATTCTCAAAAGGGCATAATAAAAGCCATACAAATTGCATGGCTTTTGGTGTTGGATTGAGCCGTTTAGAACGGCAACTCCTTATCATCAACCTTAGAGAACAACGTATCAGGAAAAGGATCTGACGTTTCAGTTGGGGGGCTTATCACCTCAACTGACTCCTGTTCCTCGACATCATCATTAAGCTCCGATTCGGTCAATCGGAATGTTTCGAGATTGAGGTCGAGATTTCGTTTCAGGCTGTCATAGTCAAAACATAAAGCGTAAGCGGAATTACTGTTTACATACTTCCTGGTCTGACCGTTCTCCGTCTTAAATTCCTCGTCCAGTTCTCCGTTAGTACGGAGTATCTGGAAACGCTGTTGCTTGATACCGAGGAACTGCGGCAGGGATTTAAGATAGGATTCGAGAGTAGCCATATCGAGGGAAGTGCCGGACTTCTGCTTGTAGCGCATTTCCATAATGCCGCGAATAGCCTTGAAGTTAAGAAAAATGATACGCTTAGGCTCAACGAACTCCCGCGTTTCCTGTTTACGCGGAGTGAACGATGAAAGCCGCTTGATAACAAAGTGGCATTTTTCTTTGGCTTTACCCTGCGTATGCAGAGAATCGAGGTCGAGCCAAAAATTGGCGGTGTCAGAAGATTTCTTGATTTGGTCGTTCTGATAGCGTATTCCGTTCACTACCGCCTCGAATAAGTCGTTATAGGTAAACGGAACGGAAATGTGCGCTTCGAGGACACGGAACGCGGCAAGGGCAATGACCCAGTCATTGAGTATTCGGTCTTCGACCTTTTCCTTGTCGAGTTTCGCCAGTATGTCGTTGAGCGTAAGGTCAAACGACTGAAAGAAACCTTTCTCGAAAACATCGCGCAGGTCGAGCAATGGGAGCAGCAAGTGAGTATTGCCGCGAAGCACCATCTCGCGCAACTCCTTGAAGTTTTGTTTTTCTTCTCGCGTGAATGAGGTCTGCGAATACATCAAATGTATGCAACGCGAGAAGATAGCCTCGTCTTCGGGCTTATACTGCCCTGCTAGGATAACGCCCGATGTTACAGGAATGGTGATAGGTATTCCGTCCTCCATCTTACTTCGAGCAGTACCGCCCCACAATGTTTTGAGCAGGTCGATACGTTGTGGCATAAGGTCGTTTGAGAACTCGTCGAGAATGAAGATGGAGTTACGGGCATGGGATAGATTATACCCTATGACCGGGATAGAGGTATTCGAGCAAGAACTTGGAGTGCTTGGGAGAATGTAAAATAATGATGAAAGGGCGCGGGCAAGCTCGGTCTTACCCGAACCTTTGCGCCCGAAAAGGTTTAACATCGGGAAATATTTGAACTTGTCAAATATTATGTCGCGGAAGATAGAAGCAAGCGTCCACGCAAAGCTTATCATACCGCCGGTGCCGTAAACCTTTACAACCTGACCGACAAAATCGGAAAGAGTTGTTGCGCCCTGAGGTTTGCATGAGTAAAGACGCTCAAAACTGTAACCCAGTTCATTATCGGCGTGTAACTCCGAAAATGCAGGGAGAAAATAATGTTTTGAGCCGTCCGCAACAACTCCGAGCCGGTCAGTAGGAATGAATTTGCCATTTGCATAGATACCATTTGAAAAGGCATAAAATTCCTCTTGCGGATTCCAGCCCAATATCTCAATGAGCAAAGCAGAGGGGGTAACTTCAAGAAGATGTTCCTGTATGGCGGTCAGGGTCTTTGCATCACCGCGCCATACATAGTTTCCCCTATCGAACAACTTCTTGTTGAAGTCGCGTGTGGTAACGAGGTCGCTTGAAGCGAACTCAACCACATCTTCCTCTCCTTTGGTGTTGATTAGTCGGTAGATTCGAGTGGAGCGGTGCTTGTTCTTTATGTGCAGGACCGGCTCAAAAATGAAATTTGAGCAGCGGTCAAGATTGCAGTCATCATCGGGCGCATAATAGCAGCCGTTCTTTGGTACGAACCCACAGCGGCGCAGAGAGGCGAGGATATGCTGCGGCATACCGTCGCAGTCAGCCTTGATGTTTTCCGCATCTTTTATTTTGCGCCCGGCTCGCTTAATCGCATCGCGCCACATCTTCATCTTACCGACCAACTTACAAAGTTTGTCGAGATACATTTCACGGAGGTTTTCGTCCGTGATATTGAGCATAAGTTCCGCTACCTCCGAGATAACTTCGGCTTGAAGTTCGGAGGTGGTGGCACCTTGAAGGCGTTTTGTGGCGTACCACACCACAAAAGGAACGCTGTCGAGATTATAATAAATCTCCGACGAAGTAATGTAGCTGTCCGCGTCATACTTGACCTCGTTTTCATCGTCTTCCTCGGAGCGAGGTATCTCCTTGACGCTGACATCGAAGCCATGCTCTAAGGCAAGTTTGCCGCCGCGCATGACGGCTTTGACACCGGCACCATACAATTTACCTTTCGGAGCGTCAGAGTCAGGAATGAAGCAAATTGAGGTGCAGGTGCGCTTCATCAGTTCGAGGTGCTTGTCGGAAAGGGCTGTTCCCAAACTCGCCACCGCTTGCTGAACGCCTATGATCTGCAAGCGCATTACGTCGGGACCGCCCTCTACGACAACAAAATGTGCGGCTTCTCGTGCCGCCTTTGCTGCCACATCGATACCAAAGAGTGTTTCAGACTTCTTGAACAAGGCAGAATCGCCGAGGTTCATATACTTGCTCCGCTTCAAAATATCGGGGTTGTCTCCGATATACCTTGCGGAGTAAGTTACCAACGAGCGAGTGCGGTTTCTGACCGGCAGGGTAACTCTCTGACGCAACATTGCGTAGAGTTGCTTGGTTTCCTTACTTCGCCCGACAAGCCCGACCTCTAACAAGAGGTTGATGTCGATGGCGCGTTTATTGATGAAGTCAAGAAACGCCTTTGAGTTTTTCGGAGCATAGCCGATACCGAGCATTTTGCAATACTCCTTATCCCATCGGCTGTAAGCATATTCTCGTGCGGCTGCGGCTTCTTCATTGTCAGCGTTGAACTGCTCGACAAAGAACTCCTGTGCAACATCGAGGGCAATTCTAAGAGCCTCACGCTTCTTTTCGGCGGAGATTTGCTCGTCTGTCCGCTCGTCCTTTTCATATTCCAGAGGGATATTGTGAGCTTTGGCAAGTGCTTCGATGGCTTCACGATAGGTAAGCCCCTCGTATTCCATAGCGAACTTAACGGGTCCACCTCCTTTGCCGCAACTGAAACATTTGCCAATGTTCAGTCTTCGGCTTATGCTGAAAGATGGGGTGCGCTCGCTATGAAAAGGGCAACAGCACACATGGTTACTGCCACTTCGTTTGAGTTGGATATTGTAGCCCTCGATAACGTCCACGATGCTTAAGTCGTGGACTGCCTCAATGGTACGTTGTGAAATTCGGGGCATAACTAAACATTATATAGAGTTAACGAGAGGGAGTGATTTGTGGAAAATCAACTCTCCGGCTTCGTGTTCGATGATTTCTTTTGCTCTTTCGGGGATGCGGCAAGCCATAGCCTTCCAATTCATGAAGGTTTGGCGACGGACTCCGGCACGGCTGACAACCGAAGTGACGAACTCGACCCTCTCGCGGTAGGCGAGGGTGTCGAGGTAAGCGTTAAGCTGCTGCGCTTCGGTATGCTTGATTTCATTGTTTATTGTCGTCATACAGATAGATTTGAAGTTAAAGATGTGCATTGGCTCTCCAGTATCGCAGTATTTCAGAGCCAAGATAGTATTTCACAAGTCGGCCGCCGCGCTTACGCCAGCCGCACTTTATTTCACACGTTGTATGCGTGTACTTGTAGAGCGAATCCCGGTGGATGCCGAGTAATTCGCAGGTTTCGTTTATAGAGTAGCGTCCTGAGAGTGCTACTTTAGGTTCTTCTGCTTTCATTGGTCCTCCTTTGTTTCTTCATCGTCTGAATCCTGTCCGTCATCGTCGGCAGGTGGGAAAAGTTCATCAACCGGGAGACCGACAATGTCGGCTATGCGCTCACGGGCTTTCTGATTGGGGACTTGCGTCCCGGAAAGCCATTGGCGCACGGTAGCTTCCTCGCGGCAGGTCGCGTCGGCAATTTTGCGGACAAGTACCTGTGCCGGAGTGGGTTTCTCTTTCTCAATGAGATAAAATTCTTTCAGTGTCATTTCTATTGATTTTTGTTGTTTACAATTTTTTAACAGTCAAGAACTAAACTTATTGCTACAATAATAGTTTATATTAGGCAATAATTTAGTACCTTTGCACATAATAGTTAGTTATTGCGCTCGTTTAGTCGAGAGTGTTTTAACTGCAAAGGTACTAAATATTACGTTATAATACTAAATTTATTGCGTTAAAAATACTAATATACCTAAAATGGCACGATACGACCTACCAAAATTGAGAAAGACCCTTAACATGACGCAAAAGGAACTTGCGCGGTTGCTTAATGTAACACAAGGCTTTCTGTCGAGTGTTGAGAACGGCAGAAATCCGTTCCCTGATGATAGGGTTGATGACTTGCAGAGTGTGTTTCCTGACGTTGATTTGTCGGATTACGAAGTAAGTAATCCGGCGGTACAAACGACAATAGGGAGTGGAAATTCTCAGTCCGATATAACGGTCAATGATCCTGCGACACTAAAAGCGATGATGCAGATTATCCGCGAGACTAACAAAGATGAGCAGCAGGTGGTCGAGGGTGCATCATCTCGGTTATTCGAGATGCAAGACCGGATAATGGCTCTCACGGACGAGTTGGAAAAGACCCGAAAAGAGAAGTACGAATTAAAGGATGAAATTTTTCGGCTTCAAGATTTGCTCCGCGAAAATGGTATTGACTACACAAAAAAATCTGCAACTCAATAAGAAAAGTTATTGCTACATCAAGAATTTTTCGTATATTTGCACTTGAAAATGTTTGCGAAATGTTTGCGAACAAAATCAGAGAACAGTTAACTTAATGATGTTGTGCTGTTTATGGAGTTTCACGCTACAACTGGAAAGCGTGTGTGCGCCAAAAGCGTACCGCGAGTTCGAATCTCGCCCACTCCGCAAAATTGATAAAGCCGACTTAAATCCCGCAAGCAGAACTGCCTGCGGGATTTTTCGCCATAATTTGAAGATGAAACCGATATTATACATAATAGCAGGATGTAAGGGAGCCGGCAAGACAACGGCTTCATATTCGGTTTTGCCTGATTTGTTGAATTGTCGGGAGTTTGTCAATGCTGACGAAATTGCCAAAGGGCTCTCTCCGTTTAATCCTGAATCGGTTACAATTGAGGCTGGTAAACTGATGTTACAAAGAATAAATCTGCTATTAAGTCAAGGTAAAACCTTTGCCATTGAAACTACTCTTGCAACTCCCAGTTATGCTTCATTGGTAAAAAGAGCTCATAAAAGTGGATATCAGGTTGTTCTGTTGTTCTTCTGGCTTTCTTCTCCGGCTATGGCTATAGAACGAGTAGCAAAACAAGTCAGTGAGGGCGGACATAATATCCCAAGAGAAACTATTATCCGCAGATATTGGTTAGGATTACAAAACTTCTTCAATATTTTCTCACCAATAGTAGACAGTTGGATGTTTTTTGAAAACATAGATCAAACAATTTTATTGGCTGATCAAGATTCAATTTGTAATCCGGTATTATTTTCTAAAATTAAGCAGTCATGTCAGAACAAGAAAAGTTAGATTTAAAAGATAAAATCACTAAAGGATTAAAGCAGTCATACGAGAATCTTTTGCGTCGTAAAGCTGCTCTTGGTCAGGATATGGTCTTTGCAGACAAGAACGGGCAACCACGAATAGTCCCTGCTCGTGAAGCTCTCGCGGAGTATGAAAAGACCTGCACTCATGAATAGACTATTTTCTGGTTGCTAAATAACGAAATACTAATCGGCTTTGTGTGCTCTCTAATATATCCGTGTGCTCTCTAATATATGGGAATTAAACTGGGCAATCCATAGGAGAATAATAATACCTTTTGCTCTTGAAGTCGCTTTATCCATTCTCTGCTTTCTGTGGTAAAGGATGAAATTTTTCGGCTACAGGTGTTGCTTAGACAAAATGGTAATGACTACCCAAAATAACCTGCAACTCTATAAGACCAACTTTTCGAGGGAAAGGTGCAATAAATTTTGCGGATTGGGATAATTGTATTATCTTTGCGGGACGCAATATTCACAAATAAAATCGCGCCTTCAGGCGAAATACCATAACCGCACGCGTTGCGGCCAAAAACACGTAGATATGAACGTATGGGCCCTCATAGACGGCATCTCGCTACTAACCGTAGCCGCATTGACCGGCTTTCTAATACCGCAAATATTACTCATCGCTTTCAAAAAGCAGCTTTTCGATGAGCCGGATGAGAGGAAAGTGCATACACTTCCAGTGCCACGACTTGGAGGCATCGCTTTTCTTCCGGTGATATTATTCACGATGCTTCTGATGGCAGGCATCGGGATGCAATATGGTTCACTTTGGATACGCGAAATACCGGCCGATTCCATCCGGGAGTCAGTATTTATAGCAGCCGGCGCACTGTCGCTCTTCATTGTGGGCATGGCAGACGACCTTATCGGCGTCCGGTACCGCGCAAAATTCGTGGTGCAGGGGGGCGCAGCCGTTCTGCTGGTCATATCAGGTCTGATTCTCAATAATTTCCATGGGCTGTTCGGGTTGCACTACATCAATATGATAGTGGCCGTTCTGCTAACCATCCTGCTTATAGTCTTCATCACCAACGCCATCAACCTTATAGACGGCATTGACGGACTGGCATCGGGATTAAGCGCCATTGCCTGTCTGGTATATGGCATAATCCTTTACGATTCAGAAATATACTTATTTTCGCAGATAGCGTTCTGTCTGATGGCCGCGCTGACCACATTCTTCATCTTCAATGTTTTCGGCGATCCGAAGAAGCATAAGAAGATATTCATGGGAGATACGGGGGCTCTTACCGTGGGTTTCCTATTGTCGGCCCTGGCACTCAGGCTATGTAATGAGCCCGACACTTGCGGCCATTACAACTATGCTGTCGTGGCGTTCGCTCCGCTTCTTGTGCCATGCATGGATGTTGTGCGTGTCTACATGCACCGAATCCGAAACCGAACAAATCCTTTCCTTCCTGACAAAAACCATATCCACCACAAGCTTTTGGCAGCCGGGATGAACCAGAGGTTGGCGATGATTACGATAGTTAGTTTTTCGGCATTGCTGAGCGTGCTCAACATCTGGCTTTCGCTTTATCTTAACCTCACGATACTGCTTGTGCTTGACGTGGCCATATGGATAATCCTCAACATTTGGCTTTCGAAGCGCATCATATCAAGGAATAAATGAGATGGAAGGGGCTGAGAAGCGGTGGTATGCAGTCAGGAGTGCCAGGCCGGTGCAGGCTGTTGACCGGCTCGAACAGCGGGGCAAGGAAACTTACATACCGATAGAAAAGGCCCGACTGAGGAGCGGTACTGTCCGCGAGCGCCCCATGATACCGAAGCTCTTCTTTCTGCGCGGAGAGTCGGCAGAAGTACGCTCCATAGAGACCGAGAGCCGCGGGCTCGACACCGATCTGCCTCCGATGTGGGTATACCGGTATAGCCGCGGAGACGATGTGCAACCGATATCGGATGCCGAATTCCGGCTCTTCCGGTTGCTGACAGCCCCTGAAGAGGAGCGATGTGAGGTTTACCGCAAGGGAGAGTTCAAGGTTGGCGACAGGCTACGGGTCAAAGCGGGGCCCTTTGCCGGCTATGAAGGGTATGCACGCCGCATCCGCCGCAACAAGCATATAGTGGTGGAAATCGAGGGGATATGCGCAATCGCACTCCCCTACATTCACCCAGACCTTCTGGAGCGTATCGAAGAATGAGATGGAAATTTAAAACTGCGGCTCAGAGGGGCTTAAACATCAAAATCTCAAATTCCCATTATCAACATAATATCCATAATCAACTGGTCATAATATCCATATGCTAAATTTCACAGTAGGTCCGGTAATGTCGAGCGAGGAGATACTCGCAATCGGAGCGGAACAGGTGCCATATTTCAGGACGCAAGAATTTTCCGATATAATGCTTGAGAATGAGGCGCTGATGAAGGAATTCGTCAATGCCCCCGAGTCATCCAGGACAGTATTCATCACCGGCTCGGGCACGGCCTCGATGGAAGCCGCCGTGATGAACATATTCACTCCGGCCGACAAGCTGCTCGTGATTGACGGAGGCTCTTTCGGGCATCGGTTTACCGAGCTTTGCGATATCCACCATATCCCCTACACAGCGATAAGGCCCGAGCGCGGGCGGACAGTAACGGAGGAAATGCTTGCCCCCTTTGCCGGGCAAGGATATACCGGGCTGCTGGTGAATATCCACGAGACTTCGACAGGAGTGCTCTACGATGGTCGGCTTCTCGGAGACTTCTGCCGTAAAGAGGGGATGCTGTTCTTAGTAGATGCCATCAGCTCATTTCTTGCTGACGAGCTTGATATGCTGGAAATTGGAGCCGATGTCATAATAACCGGTTCGCAAAAAGTGCTGGCCTGCGCACCCGGCATTTCCATAATCGTGATGGGCCCCCGCGCGATAGCAAGGGTCGAGGATAACGAAAGCAAAACCATGTATCTCGACTTGAAATCGGCCTTGAAGAACGGAGAACGGGGACAGACGCCCTTCACGCCGGCGGTAGGAATACTGCGCCAGATAAACGCGCGCTTGCGCCAGATAAAGCACGAAGGAGGCGCCAAGGCAGAGATAGCTAAAATAAAGGCACAGGCCGAAGATTTCCGGTCGAAAATAAAAGGTCTTCCGTTCGAGATTGTGTCGGAAAGCATGTCGAACGCTCTGACCCCGCTTCACCCGACCGGAGCATCCGCCCATGAAATTTTCCTCGAACTCAAAGACCACTACGGGATATGGATCTGCCCTAACGGCGGTGACATGAAAGACACCATATTCCGCGTGGGTCATTTCGGCGCATTGACTCCGGCCGACAATGACACGCTCATAGCGGCATTCAAAGACTTGCAAAGCAAAGGAAAGCTATGAAAAAGGTAATTACCTACGGGACATACGATTTGCTGCATTACGGCCACATCAAGCTCTTAGAGCGTGCCAAAGCCTTGGGCGACTATCTGATAGTGGGAGTGACAGCCGATGACTTCGACCGCAACCGGGGGAAAATAAATGTGAGGCAATCCCTTATGGAGCGCATCGAGGCCGTGAGGCGAACCGGCCTGGCGGATGAAATAATCGTAGAAGAATATGAAGGCCAGAAAATCGATGATATAAAACGCTATGGCATCGACATATTCACCGTAGGGTCGGACTGGGTCGGAAAATTCGACTATTTAGGGGAATATTGCGAAGTTGTATATCTTGACCGGACCAAAGGGGTGTCGAGCACGGAGATCCGGTCGAAAGAGAACGAACTGAAGATAGGCATCATCGGGGAATCGAGCATAATCGCGAAATTCGTCAGGGAGAGCGAATACGTCAACGGTGTAAAAGTGGTTGGCATATGCAGCGAAGGTAAAGTCGTGGATGAGGAGACGGGGAAGAAACTGGCTCTTATCACCAACGACTATGATCTTTTGCTCGGAGCCGTCGACGCGATGTATGTGATATCGCATCCGAGCCGTCACTATGCCGATGTGAAGAAAGCGCTCGAGCATGGAAAGCATGTGCTTTGCGAATCGCCCGTCTCTATGAGCGCAGCCGGAACTGAAGAGCTTTATGCGCTTGCGAAGTCAAAGCGTCTGGCACTGGTCGATGGGCTGAAGACAGCCTATTCACTGGCTTACGCACGGATGATACTGCTCGCGAAAGGGGGCGTGATAGGCGACATTGTCTCGGTTGATTCAGTGTGCACCAGTCTGCGGGAAGTGGACTATGCCGACGCGGAGGCCCTTCGGCGGACATGGAACAGCATAACGAGCTGGGGACCGACTGCGTTGCTGCCCGTGTTTCAGTTATTAGGCACAGAATATGCTGATTTCCAGATATATTCGAGGGTTGCCGAAACAGAGGGGGGCTTCGATGAGTTCTCAAAAGTAACGTTTGTCTATCCATCGGCAGTTGCATCGATAAAGGTCGGAATCGGCGTCAAGAGCGAAGGACAGCTCATAATATCGGGCACAAAGGGTTACATTTATGTTCCGGCGCCCTGGTGGAAGACCGACTATTTTGAGGTAAGGTATGAAAATCAGGAACATAACCGCCGTTACTTTTATAACCTTGAGGGAGAAGGAATCCGGTATGAGATAGTTAGTTTTTTGCGGATAATAGAGAATAAAGGGTTTGATCCTATCAGCAAAAGCGTATCTGAGGCAATATCAGGGGTGATGGAGGCGTATGACGCAGGGCGTAATCTGGTCTTGCTCCAACGGTAAAGGGGGTGTGTTTAAAGGGATTCGGGGACTGATTCGGGGGTAGATCCGTGGGCAAATTGGGGTCGAATCGGGGTTTAAGATGGATTTTGAAATGTGGGGGAAATTTAGTAATTTTGCAAAATTGGAATCGTTATCCGGTTCCAAAAGTCATACATCTGTCACATCGGAGCCCATGTATTTGGAGAAGATGCAGTTTTCGGACAATGCTAAGTCATTGACACATAGCATCCGGACTGACAGGGCGTCAACCTCCTCCGGGGAATGAACCGGTGGAGGAAAAGGCGTATTATTCGGGCGTTTCGGCCCGAAGATTTAAGATCATAGGTTTACGGGGATAGGGGCGAACGCAGAAAGGCGCAGGAATTGATTACTGTGGGGGAGTCTCCTGGCTCGCGCAGATGCAGGCATGGATCGGGGACGAAGGGGATAAATGAGAATTAGAAATCGGAATGAAGACATATAATATTGCGGTGGCCGGAACGGGCTACGTCGGACTGAGTATCGCTACGCTGCTCGCCCAGTATAATAGGGTGACGGCAGTGGATGTCCTTCCGGATAAGGTGGAGAAAATCAACAGACGCCTCTCCCCTATCCAGGATGAGTATATCGAGCGTTATCTGGCAGAAAAGCCGCTTGATCTGACAGCCACGCTTGACGGCGAGGCCGCCTATCGCGATGCGGACTTCGTGGTGATAGCCGCCCCAACCAATTATGACCCGGTAAAGAACTATTTCGATACGCATTGCATCGAGGATGTGATAGATCTCGTGCTGCGTGTAAATCCGAATGCCGTGATGGTGATAAAATCCACCATCCCTGTCGGCTATTGCCGCAATCTTTATGTGAAATATGCAGCCCGGGGAGCGAAGCATTTCAATCTGCTCTTCTTTCCTGAGTTTCTGCGCGAGAGCAAGGCCCTCTACGACAACCTGTATCCATCGCGCATAATCGCCGGCATACCGAAGATAATCGGCCGTCCCGGGTATGACGAGGAGAATGCTGCGATTGAGGCAGTGACCGATGTGGATTGGATGGATAAGCAGGCTCACGTATTCGCCGAACTATTGCGTCAGGGAGCTGAGAAAGAGGATATACCGGTGCTCTACATGGGTATGAAGGAGGCGGAGGCCGTTAAGCTGTTTGCCAATACCTATCTGGCGCTCCGCGTGAGCTACTTCAATGAGCTCGACACTTACGCCGAAGTAAAAGGTCTTGATTCGCAGGCGATAATAGAAGGTGTAGGGCTTGACCCCCGTATCGGCACCCATTATAACAATCCCTCATTCGGCTATGGTGGATATTGCCTGCCGAAAGATACCAAACAGCTTTTGGCCAATTACGAGGACGTGCCTCAGAATATGATGTCGGCTATCGTGGAAAGCAACCGCACTCGGAAGGATTTCATAGCCGATCAGGTGCTGAAGATGGCTGGCTGGTATGACTATAATGAGCGGAATTCCTATGGCGATGAGCCCGAACGGCCGTGCGTGATTGGCGTTTACCGGCTGACTATGAAAAGCAATTCCGACAATTTCCGTCAGTCGTCGATTCAGGGTGTGATGAAACGTATAAAGGCGAAGGGAGCAACGGTGATTATCTATGAGCCGACTCTGGAAGACGGCAGCACGTTCTTCGGTTCGAGGGTTGTGAACGATTTGGGGGAATTCAAACGTCGTTCGCAGGCGATTTTAGCCAACCGGAGCGATTCATCGCTTGATGACGTGGCCGACAAGGTTTATACGCGCGACATCTTCCGGCGCGACTGAGGCCCACACTGCTTGATATTTTCGTTTTGGGGCGAACGCGGAAAGGCGCAGGAAATGATTACTGTGGCGGGAGTCTTCTGACTCGTGCATCTTGTGATGGGGAACGGAAGGGATTTTTGGGGTCGCGGAACTGTGGCTTTGCCAGTTGGCGCTGAACGGGCCGGAACGGCGCGGAACTTTTTTAATTATAGTTGGATAGGAGCGGCGGGTATCGGGCTGACGGCGCTATGCGAGTCGCTGCGCGACCGCAGGGCCGGAATCCTGCGGAACAGGCAAATGTAGGGACGCGATTAATCGCGTCCGATCCAACAAATGAAAGGGCGAACGCAGAAAGGCGCAGGAAATGATTACTGTGGCGGGAGTCTCCTGGCTCGCGCAACTTGTGATGGGGAACGGAAGGGATTTTTGGGGTCGCGGAACTGTGGCTTCTGCGATAATTCTGCGTTCGTATATTTG
>JAIDDJ010000028.1:14862-19807 GCA_029055345.1 Muribaculaceae bacterium
CTTGTGATGGGGAACGGAAGGGATTTTTGGGGTCGCGGAACTGTGGCTTCTGCGATAATTCTGCGTTCGTATATTTGGAGCGAACGCAAAAGAACGCGGGAGATTCAGGAAAAGAAAGGGCATTAGGGGAGCTGCCATTCTTTGATAGTCTGGATACACTTTCTATGCTGATGGTAAAGCTGACAACAAGCATTTAAAATTTGGATAAGTATTTGATATGACTGATACTCTATCAAATAGAGAGCGAATTGAGTTAGTTAGATATCGACTTGACCGATCAAGGCTTAGTTTTGAGGAAGCTGAGTTTTTAGCAAGCGGACGATTTTATAATAGTGCTATAAACCGACTTTATTACTCATGCTTTTACGCAGTGAATGCGCTGCTTATAAAGAATGGCATTGAAGTTGGCACCCATGCTGGCGCGAAAACTATGCTAAATCTGCATTTCGTTATGAACGGACCGATTCCTAAATCCCAGGCGAAAATATACTCATTGCTATTTGACAGTCGTCAAAGTGGCGATTATGCGGATTTCGTATATTACGATAAAGAGGAGTATGATAATTATTTACCGAAAGTAAAGGAGCTGCTGGCAACGATCAGGGGATTGATCGAACAGAGCCCGGCATCACCGGAGAATACTGAAAGTATAATTAGCTGAAATAATAAGTGTTATGTCGGTAAAGCGTGCTATCGAAAGGATTTCTGAAAAGATGCGCATAAGCTATCCAACTGTAGAGGCGTATCTCTATGGTTCGCAAGCAAGAGGAGACGCAACTCCGGAATCCGACATAGACCTGCTTTTCCTTATTCCGGAATCTGATTGCGCAGTAGAAGATTGGAAAGCGCTTAAATATTCGATTCTTGATGATGTGTATGATATCGAGATTGACGAGATAGTGAATGTTTCAGCATTGGTGATACGGAAGGCTGATTGGCTCAGCCGTGTGAGTCCGTTTACAATCAATGTAAAGAAAGATGCCATAAGGCTTTGAAATAATTTAGGCGATAAATCGCGTTCGGATATTTGGGGCGAACGCAGAAGAGCGCAGGAAAAGATTACTGTGGCGGGAGTCTCCAGACTCGCGCGTGGAGTCGAAGGGATGGGAACTGAGGGGATTTTAAGGGTCGCGAAACCGGGGCTTTGCCAGTTGATGCGGAACGTGACGGAACGGCGCGGAAGGGATGTTCGAGATTTGGTAGATAGGTTCGAGATTTGGTATGAAGGGCGGATTAAAAGAAATAGAGATTACAAATTTCAAGTCGATAAGGTCGTTGGTCTTGTCGGATTGCCGGCGTATTAATGTGTTGATAGGAAGGCCCAACGTTGGCAAGAGCAACATTCTCGAGGCACTTGCTCTTTTTGATGTGCCATATTTTGCCCATTCATCGTTCAAGTCATTGAAGAGCCTTCTAAGAATAAATAATACGTCAGAGCTATTTCATAACGGAGATTCGTCGTCTCCCATTGCGATCAATACAGGCAAGGATAAACTGAGAGCCGCGAGGACATTGTATGACGGTCTTACGATTGATATGCTATACAATGGAAGAGCAAACAAATTTTCTCTGCCGCGGACATTGACATTACCTGCATCCACAAAGCCGATCATATTCTTACCCGACATTCTTGTCTATTTCTTTCCGGTCCATTTTTCTCCGAGTTCATCCAATCATAGTTTCTTAATTCCTCCCTATGGCTCAAATTTGATGGAGATCGTGGCCAACACCCCCGCCTTGAAGGAAGAACTGTCCGAACTGTTTCACACGTATGGGCTCAAGCTTCTTTTTGATACGGGCTCGAAAGAGATAAGAGCCATGAAGGAAGATGGGTTTGATATGTTTCTCGTTCCATTCGGGTCACTTGCCGACTCTCTGCGGCGCTTGATATTCTATAAATGTGCAATAGAGAGCAACCGTAACAAAGTGATCTGTATCGAAGAACCGGAGGCCCACACGTTCCCACCTTATATCACGAACATCGTAAACGATCTCCTTGAATCGGTAACGAATCAATTTTTTCTGACCACTCACAGCCCCTATGTGCTGTCGGCATTGCTGGAGTCGGCGGGAGATGAACTTGCCGTGTATGTAGTGGATATGAAAAACAGCGCAACTGTGGCGAGACGTTTAAGCGATAAAGAGCTGCAGGAAGCTTATGACAACGGAATGGATATGTTTTACAATATCGAAGCATATTCAGCAGAATGAGAGAGAGATGGCGGAGTATATAATTCCGGAATGCTACGTTGATACGAATCTCATAGAAACGCTTTTAAACGAAGGGTGTAATCATCAGAAGGGATGCAACCAGGTAGCCGGCGTGATGAAGGGGAAATTTGCAGACAGGTTTGCAGTCGGTATCATAGATGGAGATAAACGGCGTCCGGGCTATCTTGATGAATTTGATGAATTAGGCTCTACGGCACATTTGAAAGCGTATCGACACCGAGGGAGAGCCCATTATATCATAGTGATAAATCCGGCGATTGAGAAATTAATTATAGATAGCGCGGAGGCAGCGGAAGTCAGTTTAGAGGACTATGATTTGGCGCCGGATCTTGAGGGTTTGAAGAAGCAGACAAAGAGAGTGATGTCTAACCGAGACGATAGGTTTAAGAGATTGTTCATGGTGCTGAAGGAGGGAGGAGATATGATGCGGCTAAGGGATCTGCTGGGATATCTGCGTGAACACAGGTATGAAAGCGGTGAGGAGATTGTGAAGGAGATATTACGGAGATAGGAGTTAATTGAATTAGGAATTAGGAGTGAGGAATGGATTTTATTCTGCGTTAGGCTACTTTCGGATTGGTAGAGGGCTCATGCTTGCCGATGTTAGGAGCGAGTCTGTGGACGCCCCTATAATGATCCCCTCACTGTAACGGAGATTGGTTGATGATAATTCGGGAATTTGAACAAAAGATACAGGAACTGTTTGAGAAAGCGGTAGACGCGCTTCCAAAGGAAGAGCGATGGAAAGCCGAGCGGAATGTATTCTCTGAGATGCGCAGTGTAGAGGCCGATATGGTCATCAGCAAGGAAGGCCTACCTTATGCCATCGTAGAAATAAAGTCGTCGACACGTCCGGAGGCAGCTGAGAGAGGGCAAGTAATGGCTCGTCGGATCGCAGCATATTTCAACGCGCCTTTCTTTTTCGTGGCGACACCTACCAAGTTTATCTTCAGCCGTACCGATGGTTTCGAACTAGCCGAGAAAGATCGCCGGATAACCCCGGAGGACATAATCTCGTTGCTATCACGGCCTTTCGAAAGGAAATTTGACCGTAAGGAATGGCAGCGTCAGATATCAGAAATCGAGGGATATGTGGAGAATACGGAAGATGCCGAACTAAAAAAGAAAGAGGGGAAGATCCTCCAGACGCTCGAAAGCCTTAAAAATCCTGACAACTACAGTGTAAACGATGAAACAGGGAAGGTAGAACTGACGCCTGAAACGGAGCAGAAGCTTTTTGATTCGCTTCTGGGGCTCTATAAGAAGAAGCATGTGTGTCGGTTCACGACATTGGCCTCTCTATTCCGGACGGTGAACAACAGGAGCCAGAGCATGAGTTCCATCGTGTCGATGAACGATAAGTCAGAGACCTCATACGCCACCAATTATTTGATGCGCCAGGGGTTCGGCCTTATCACAAGGAGAATTAGCGGGCCAGCAGATTGGAACAATACGTTCATCACGTCATGCTGTGATCAGGAAAGAGAGAACGACGTAACGATGCTTCGGCTTTACGCCGACGATGCCAAAGGCGTATGTATAAGATACAAGATAGATAAGCTTGATAAGTATCCGGGCTTCATACTTCGGCCGGTGTCGTATCAGCGTAAGGATGGCACGCATCCTGAGCTTGAAATAGTAATTCAACTTCTCAACATCAATGTGAACAGCTATACGCTGACACTACCGGCATTGAGTATATGGCAACACTTTTTCAAGCCAAAGGAATACGAATTTGAGAAAGAGGTAAGGCTACTCTATCGCAAGGATCAAATCGGAGGCAACACTCCCGAACCAATATGGATACTTAACGAAGAGTTTAACATCATCTCGCCAATAATCACTTTTTCGATAAAGGAGGGCGAGAACGCCTATCCGCTGCAGATAGAGGCTTTGACACTTGGCCCCAAGATGCGGGAGGCTGAGACCAATGCCATACAGCTGAGTTATCTACTGGGCCCTCACGCTCCGGAGCCCTTAGCGGTCGCCCCGAAGGTAACGGTAACACTTTCGGACATCACTCATTATAGGTAAAGGAATAATTTATGGAGACGGAGAATGTAGTTAGAATATTGCCGGTGGAGGAATGGAAGGCTGCGCGGACCATTGAGTTTCGGCTGCTTAACGTGCCTTGCCTCCTTCAATATTATCGGAAGGCAGACATTACCAAGCTTAAGGAGCCGGTGACCGATCCTAATACCCCTTATATGCAAATGGGAGAGTTGGAATTGCCTCAGGACGAGCTTGACAGAGCGATGCTTGAGTGGGTCAGGACATTTGACCCGGCACCCATCTACAGGACGCGTCTGCTCATGACCAATACTTCCGAGGCGGATGCTCGGAGGATAGTAGAGGGCATGCAGGAAGTCAATGCAGAATTCCTATCTAACCCAGATTTCAGTGGGCTGACACGGCAAGAATTACTTTGTCTTAACGGACGGGAGTTCACACAATTTTGCTTATACGTACCGATCCGCACAATGTGGGCGCTCCCCTACCCGAACTACAATCCGACGGCGATACGTTGGCATTCATGGAGAGATCAGGGAAAGGAGGCAAGATTGATAGATCAGATTCGAAGAGAAATCTGGTATTAATCCTGTAAGTGTCAAAGAATCCATGGGTAAAGCCGGGGGTATAATTCGGGTTATTGAGAACAAAAAAGGGGGGGGGGGTAATGCATACGGACCGGCATTCAACTCTTATTTGAAGA